>NZ_JBIBZU010000001.1:167126-752451 GCF_043088245.1 Streptomyces sp. NPDC014623
CTTCGGCTTCGGCTTCGGCTTCGGCTTCGGCTTCGGCTTCGGCTTCGGCTTCGGCTTCGGCTTCGGCTTCGGCTTCGGCTTCGGCTTCGGCTTCGGCGAGACCTTCCACAACGGACACCGCCTGCGCAAGCACATCCACTGGGGTTGCCTCACGCCCACGAGACCCGCCTGCGCTACCGGCAGGACCAGTCCCTCGCGGCACAACGGCACCGTTCCCGAGATCACGGGAAGACTTCACGGTCGGTCATGCCCGAATTCCTGCGCATGCCCCCAAGTCCCGTCCGGGTGCCGCGAGGAGAACAGCCGGACGGGACGTGGGAGACGGTCGGGTCAGGCGCGCTTGCGGCGTCGCATCACGACCAGGGCGGCCGTGCCGGCGGCCACCAGAGCGGCACCGCCCACGGCCACCGGGAGGGTGGCGGAGCTGCCGCCGGTGGCGGCGAGGTCCTCCGAGGAGCCCCCGGCCTCGGCGGCCGGCTTCGAGCCGTCGCTCTGCGTCTCGGCGTCGCTGCCCGCGCTGTCACCGGCACCGGTGTCCTTGACCGTGTCGTGCTCGACGGTGTCCGTCCCCGTGTGCTCGGGGTCCGGCTTCGCGGTCTCCTCCTCGGCGGGCGCGTCGGTCAGCTCGTCGCCGTCGAGCGCGACCTGGACCGTGGCCCGGCCGTCCCCGGAGCTCATCACCGCGACGGAGACCTTGCCCGCCTCATCGGTGAGGGACGTGATGGCGTCGGCGTCGGCCGGGGCGTCGTTCTCGCTGGTCTTGTTCGCCTCGGTCATGTCGATGAGCGAGGCCGAGCCGTAGGAGTCCTTGGGCACCCGGTAGGCGTGCACACCCTCCAGGTCCGTGTCGAAACGGCCCGCTTCGTGGCGGTACTCGACGACGAGGCGGTCCTCGCCCATCGGGATGTCCAGGGCGCGGACACCGCCGCCCTCCCCGTGCAGCGACCGCAGCGTGTAGGTGCCCGATTCGGTGATCTTGGGCGCCTCGCTGTCGTTCAGCCAGCCGGCGCGGATGTGCTCGGGCGCCGAGAAGCCGGTCGACTCGTTGCCGTTGCCCAGCAGTGACTTGGCGCTCGCGCCGTTGTCCTTGCAGTTGACCAGGTCGCCGTCGGTGCACGTCGTGCGGCCCTGGTGCCCGAAGCCCAGGTTGTGCCCGAACTCGTGCCCGAGCACGTACAGCGCGCTGCCGGTGCCGTAGAGGTTGAACCAGGTGATGGGGCCGGGCATGGTGGCGAGGCCGGCCCAGGGGCACTTGGTCGCCTGCGCCGGGAAGGTCATGGCCAGGCTGTCGTAGTCCTCGCCCTGCACCAGGCCCCGCGCGGCCAGCGCCTCCGTGGTCCTGGCCCTGATGTCCCCGTGCTTGCAGCCGGCCGCGCTCATCGGCAGCTTGATCGGGCCGATGACCTTCTCCTCGACGGCGGGGACCAGCTTGTACCGGCCTCGCGACGCGTCCGAGAGGTACTGGGCGAGCGAGGTGTCACCCGTGCCGAAGTAGCTCTCCGGCGTGCCCGCCTTCACCTGGTCCGGGTGCTCGAAGGCACTGTCGGTGAACTCCACGAGGACCGGGAGGGTCTTCCTCTCGACCGTGGCGTCGTCCGCGTACGCCGTGGCGGGGACGACACCGGCGGTGAGCGCGGCGATGCCGGCGGCCAGGGTGATGCGGCCAAGAGCGGATGTCTTCATGAGGTCCTTCTCCTTCGGAAGTGCTTCCGAAGGAGAAGAGGGCCCCGCTCAAACCTCATCCCGCGACTTTGCCATTCCTTTACTCTCCGAACAGGGCGGGCTCGTAGAGGAACCTCATGGAGTCCGATCCGTAGTAGTAGCGCGTGGTCCCGACCGCCGTCCCGTGCTCCTGGCCCTTGTCCGCGCGGGGCCACTCGACGAGGCCCAGGTACCGGGACCCGTCGGTGGTCCGCAGGGCGACCTCACCCTTCGCGTCGTCCCTCCACAGGTTCCAGAGCTGGTTCTCCTGTGCGGCGTCGCAGACCCGCTGGTCCACGGGGGCGTGATCCTCCGCGGATCCCGAACGCGTGAGGCACATCCCGCTGGCCTCGTTGCGCACCTGGGCCCTCCCGCGGTCGCCCCCGTACGGCTCCAGCAGCACCCACCGCTGTGACGCACCGCCGCCGCAGGCGGCCTCCACGGGCCGGGCCCCGGCGCCCCCGCCGATCCCCATGCAGCTCTCGGTCGAGACGAACCGCAGCGTACTGGGCCCGCCCACGGCGGGGGCCCCGGCAAGGGGCAGGGGAGCCGTCGCGGACGTGGAGGGCCCGGCGGAGGAGCCGGAGGCCGGAGTCACGGTCAGTCCTGGGCGCGCCGTGGACTCCACTGACTCCGAGGGCGCCGGGGAATCCGTGGGCTCCGACACGTCCCGGGAGCTCATGGACGGCCCCGCACGGCCCGCCCCGGCCCCTGGGCTCCCCCCGGAATCCCCCTCGCCGGGCCACAGCACCCACCCGCCGAGCAGCAGCGCCGCAGCTCCCACGGCCAGCACCACGGCCTTCACCCCGGCCGAGCCCGCCGCCCCGCCGACCGCGGCCTGCCCGGCGCCCCCCGCCCCGGACCCCGACGCGCCCGCCGTCACACCGGCCGCCGCCGCGCGGGCCTCCAGATAGGCGGGGCCGCCGAACAGCAGCACCGCCACGGGGAGCACCGTGCGCAGCCGCTGGTTGAGATCGGTCAGCTCCCGGGCCGCCCTCCGGCACCGGCCGCACCGCTCCAGATGCCGGTCCAGGTGGGTGTCCTGTCGCGGACGGGACCGTCGTACAGCGGCCGCCAGCCGGCCGCTGTACCGACGGCACTCCTCGTCGGCGGTCCCCTGACCCGCGTGGACCGCGAGGTAGGCCTCCTTGAGTCCTTCCCTGGCGCGGGCGGTCAGCGAGGCCACTCCACTGGACGTGAGACCCAGCAGGACCCCCACCTCCGCCGCGGGTTCCTCCTCCACCACCGCGTGCCACAGGACGGCACGCCACCGCTCGGGCAGCGACCGGAAGGCCTCCGCCACGGTGCTGCCCTCCTCCTCGCGGACCACGTGCTCCTCACCGTTCACCGGACCGGCCCGCTCGCGCTGTGCGGCGGCGTCGAGCCAGGCGCCGAACCCGGGAGCCAGATCGACCCGCCGCGAGCGGTCGGCCCAGTCGGCGGCGGTGTGGCGCACGACGGCCAGCAGATAGGGCCGCCATCCGTCGACCGGCCCCTTGCCGTCACGCACCGCCTGCACCGTGCGGGCGAACGCCTCCGAGGTGAGGTCCTCCGCGGTGTGCGGATCACGGCAGCAGGTCCGGGCATACGTCAGCACCGCGGGCGCGTGCCGGCGGTAGAGCTCGGCGGTCGCCCCCGCGTCGCCGTAGTCGCGTATCGCGGCCGTCAGCAGCGCGTCGGTCCGCTCGTCCCCGGCACCGGTCGACCGGTGCCGGCCAGGGGTACCGTCCCCGCGCGTCCGCCCCGCGTCATCCCGATCGGTCATGGTCCGGTGCTCCCGCGTCCGTACGTCCTGTCGGCGGGCAGTCTCGCAGACTCCCTGTCGCCGGGGCTCCGGACCAAGGGCGCTGGACGGTCCGCACAGCGGCTCCGGCCGTGGCCCGGCCGGGCCGGGAGGGAAGGGGATCCATGGGGCTGCGGGACAGCCACCGGGCGGAAGCCGAACGGCTGTTGGTACGTGCCGTGGAGGAAGGGGCACGGCGAACGGGAGGCCGGACGGACTCAGACAGACTGCTGGCGCGCGCCCGGGGCGCGCTCGGCACCACGGCGGCAGGCACGGGCGATGAACACGACGCCTGAGCCAGGGCGTTGGACGCCGCCGGAGCCGGCCGGCAGCCGCTCTCGGCGCGGTTTCAGCAGGGCGTCGCCCGTAATCCCGTTGCTGGTCACGGCAGTTGCCGCAGCGGCGGCCTTCGGCGCGGACCTGGCGCTCGGCACCGCCACCGGCCTCGCGCTGGTCGCGGCCGTGGCCGGCGCGGGGACGACGGCCACGGTGGCGCGGGGGGCCCGCCTCGCACGGGCCCGCCGCACGTCGCAGGGGAGGGCGGCGGAACCAGCGCGGCGGCCCCGGGCAGCCGCGGCTGGCACGGCTGACGGCCCCGGAGGTACGGGGCATCCGCCCGTTCCCCGGCCAGCAGCGCGTGCTGACCGCCTCCGTCCGCCCCTCCAAGAAGGAGGGCGCGTCCGTGGTGGCGCAGGCCCTGGAAGTCTGCGGCGAGGCGCTCACGCTGTTCGCCTCGTACGGTGATGCCCTCGGCGGTGACCGGGCGGCGTTCCTGCGGTGCGCGCTGCTGCCGCACGCCTCACCGGGCGGCGGCGAGGTGGGCGCGGCGGTGGCCCAGCGGGAGCTCGCGGACCTGCTGAGGCCGCCCGCCCGCTGCGGGACTCCGGGCTGGAGGACTGCGCGGAGGCCTTCCGGGTGGTCCTGAACCGCCGGGTGGACCCGGACGACGGCCGGCAGGCCCGGCGTCTCGGCCTGACGTCGTCCCGGCACGCCCGCGAGGTGACGGGGGTCGCGAGGGGAGTACGGCCGTGACGGTCCGCCGCACACGCCGTACGGGCGACTCCGCTGTGCTCTACCGGAGTCGCCCGTTGTGTGTGCTGGCCGGTCAGGCGGTCCGGGACAGCTCGGTGTGCGCGGCGGGGGCCTTCGGCAGGCCGAGCCGGCCACGGGTGGCGACGAGCAGGACGGCCGCCACGACTGCGGAGCTGACCAGGAAGGCGTGCGCCGCGTAGGAGTCGCTCAGCGACGGGAAGACGTCGGAGTAGGCGACGGAGAAGAAGTTGTTGACGCTGGTGTGCAGCAGCATGGCGAGCAGCAGGCTCTGCCGTGTGTGGTTGAAGACCCACGTCATGACGAAGCTGAAGGCGATCGTGGTCGCCACGAACTCGACCGGGGTGTACCAGAGGAGGTCCGTACCGCCCCAGTCGGTGAGGAAGAGCGGCAGGTGCCAGAAGCCCCACAGCGGGCCGAGTATCAGCGTGCCGACGACCGGTCCGTACGCGTTCTGCAGGCGGGGCATCGCGAAGTCGCGCCAGCCGGGCTCCTCCGCGACACCGGTGGTGGCCATCTGCAGGAGCAGGCCGGGCAGGTACGCGGCCAGTACCGTCGCGCTCGGCATGACGGGGCTCTGACCGCCCAGCCCGTACAGCGTGACGACGAGCACGAGGGGCACGGAGACGATGACGGCGGCCCACCAGCGCCAGCTGACCCGCCAGTCGGTCATCCGGCCCACCCAGGCGCGGAGTCCGGGGCGTCCGTCGGCGACGGCGGTGACGGCGAACGCCGACAGGACCGGACCGAGGTAGGCCCCCGGGAGGACCCCCAGCAGCTGGCTTCCGGCCGCTCCCCCGGGGAAGGTGAAGTCCCAGACGCCCTGGCCGTTCCCGGACAGGATGTACGGCGTCCAGGCCACCCAGCTCAGCAGGAAGGCGAGCGAGAAGAACCAGGTCAGAGGGGAGCGGCGCATGCTGCCACGCCAGCCGCCGCGCGGGTCCGGCAGGCCGTGCGCCGGGGGCGGAGCGGTGCCGGGATACGACTGCGTGGTCACCGGGAGCCCTCTTCCCGGAAGGCCTGGCCCGGCGTACCCGGCACACCGGCCGGGACGCTCCTCGCCCGGCGGTGGTGGACGTACAGTCCGACGCCGCAGGCCAGCGTGGCCAGACCGAAACCGAGGGACACCGCCACGGCGGCCCCGTCCATCGCCGAGGTGACCGCGTTGCAGACGGCGCAGAGCACGAGCAGCAGCCACAGCACGGGGCGCACGGGCCCGTGCGCGGGGCGGCCGGCGCTCCCCGTCCGCGGCTCGGGGGCCGTGGGACCGCCGTAGGGGTCAGCCATCGTATCGTCCTTTTCCGAAGGGGAGTCGGGCACGGACAAGACGCTACGGACGCGGCGGGGCGGCAACGATCCGGCCAGATGGAAACCCCGGGTACAGCAGGCTGTACCCGTCCTCCCCCGCTCACCGCGTGGCCGGTGAGGGATGCCATAGTGGCGCGGCACAGGAGGTACGGATGGCCACGCACGACGCGTCACCGGCGACCGGCCCGGCACCGGTCCGCCCCTGGGACGTCTTCGCACGCACCCGGGTGGCGCTGGACGCCTTCGAGCACCTCGTCGGCGGCATCGGTACGGCGGTCCTCGCCCTGATCATGCTGCTGTGGCTGATGCTCACCGCGGCCGCCTGCCTCCTCGGGATCGGCCTGCTCCTGGTGCCCGTCACCCTGCGGGGGCTGCGCGCCGTCGCCGACCGCGAACGCGTGCGGCTGACCCGGTGGGGCCCCGAGGTGATCGGGCCGGGGTCCGCGCCGGCCCGGTTGCGCCAGGCCTTCGCCGATCCGGCCACCCGCCGCGAGGTGCGCTGGGTGGCCTCGCACGCCACCCTCGGGACGGCGCTGGGCCTGGTCGCGCTGACGCTGCCCTTCACCTCGGCGACCGACGCCACCTTCCCGCTGTGGTGGCGGTTCGTACCGCCCCCGGAGGCCACCCCGTCCATCAGCCTGTGGACCGTGCACGACTGGCCGGGTGCTTTCGCCGTCAGCCTGCTGGGGATCGGGTGGTGCGCCGTCACCCTGGGCGTCGCACCCGGCATGGCGTGGCTCCAGGCGTGGCCGGGGCGGCGGCTGCTCGCCCCTCCGCCCGGCACCGACCTCGTCACGCGCGTCGCCCAGCTCACCGCGACCCGTGCCGCCGCCCTGGACGCGCACGCCACCGAGCTGCGGCGGATCGAACGGGCCCTGCACGACGGCACCCAGAACCGTCTGGTCGCCGTCACCGTGCTGCTCGGCGCGTCCCGCAGGGCGGTCTCCCGCGACGCCGACGCCGCCGACGCACTGCTCGAACAGGCACAGGGAGCCGCCGAGCAGGCCCTCGCCGAACTGCGCGCGGTGGTACGCGGCATCCTGCCGCCGGTCCTGGCCGACCGGAGCCTCGACGACGCCCTCTCGGGCCTGGCGAGCAGTTGCCCGGTGCCCTGCCGGGTCGATGCCGGGACGGACGGGCGTTACGCGGCGTCCGTCGAGGCGACCGCCTACTTCGTGGTGGCCGAGGCGCTCACCAACATCGCCAGGCACAGCCGGGCGGAGCACGCCGCCGTCACGGTCCGCCACCGCGACGGCCGGCTGTGGCTCCGGGTCACCGACGACGGCCGTGGCGGAGCGGACGAACACGGCGGATCCGGCCTCGCCGGCATCCGCAAGCGGGTGGAGGCGCTCGACGGCACACTCACCGTGGCCAGCCCTCCGGGCGGGCCCACGACACTGGAGGCGGGACTGCCGTGCGGATGGTGATCGCGGAGGACGATCCGCTGCTGCGCGAGGGGCTCGCACTGCTGCTGCGCGCGGAGGGGCTCGACGTGGTGGCGACCGCGGGCACCCCGGACGCCTTCCTCGAAGCGGTGGACGAGCACCGGCCCGACGTCGCGATCGTCGACGTCAGGATGCCCCCGACGCACACCGACGAGGGGATCAGGGCGGCCGTCGAGGCACGGAGGCGCCGGCCCGGCCTGGCGGTCCTGGTGCTCTCCGCCTACGTCGAGCAGGCCTTCGCCACCGAACTGCTCGCCGACGGCAGCGCCCGGCTCGGCTATCTGCTCAAGGAGCGGGTCGGCCGGGTCGAGGAGTTCCTGACCGCCCTGCGGCGGGTCGCGGACGGTGGTACCGCCATCGACCCCGAGGTGGTCGCGCAGCTCTTCGCCCGCACCCGCCCCGACGCCCACCTGGACCGGCTCAGCCCGCGCGAACGCGACGTCCTGGCCCTGATGGCGGAGGGCCTGGGCAACGCGGCGATCGCCGAACGCCTCGTCGTGACGGACGGTGCCGTCCACAAGCACATCCGCAGCATCTTCGCCAAGCTGGGCCTGGCACCCGCCGACCGCACGGACCGCCGGGTCGCGGCCGTGCTGCGCTACCTCGACGACGCGCGTCGGCGCGCCTGAGCGACACGGTCCGGGCCGTCCCCGTCCTCGAGAGGCGCGGGGCGGCCCCGCCGGGTCAGCCCTTGCCCGAAGCGGACGCCTTCGTTCCCGCGCCGGAGCCGGCCCGGCCATCGGTGCCCGCGGGCTCCGCCGCCGGGTCGGGGGCCTCCTCGAAGTCGACCTTGCCCATGTGGCGGTTCATCGACTTCATCAGCAGCCACACCCCGACGGCGAGCGCCGCGAAGACGAGGAAGCCGAGGACACCGGGGGTCACCTTGTTCTTGTCGAGCTCTTCGGCGGCGAGTGGAACGAACTGCGTCAGTGCCTGGGTCGCGTACATATCAGGCATTGTCGCGGATGCCCGCGAAGAGGTCGCTCTCGGGGAGGGAAGTAGCGACCAGGGACTTGGCCAGCTCGTACTCCTCGGTCGGCCAGACCTCCCGCTGGATCTCCATCGGGACCCGGAACCAGCCGCCGTCCGGATCGATCTGTGTCGCGTGCGCGATCAGCGCCTTGTCACGGATCTCGAAGAACTCGTCGCACGGGATGTGCGTGGTCAGGGTGCGTTCGGCGCGCTCGAACTCCTTCCAGCGCTCCAGCCAGTCGCCGTACGGGGACTCCAGCCCGCGGGCGAGCAGCGCCTCGTGCAGGGCGACCGTGCGCGGCTTGTTGAAGCCCTGGTTGTAGTAGATCTTCTGCGGCTGCCAGGCCGGGCCGAACTCCGCCTCGGGGAACCTCCCGGTGTCCGCGGCGCCGTCGAACGCGATCATCGAGATCGTGTGGGTCTTGATGTGGTCGGGGTGCGGGTACCCGCCGTTCTCGTCGTAGGTGGTGATCACCTGCGGCCTGAAGGCGCGGATCTTCGCGACGAGGCGCCCCGCCGCCGTCTCGTCGTCCTCCAGCGCGAAGCAGCCCTCGGGCAGCGGAGGCAGCGGGTCCCCCTCGGGCAGACCCGAGTCGACGAAGCCGAGCCACTCCTGCTTGACGCCCAGGATCTCCCGGGCCTCGTCCATCTCCTTCCTGCGCACCTCGTGGATGTTCGCCTCGATGTACGCGTCCCCCTGGAGTTTGGGATTGAGGATGGACCCCCGCTCACCCCCTGTGCAGGTGACGACCAGGACGTCCACCCCCTCGGACACGTACTTGGCCATGGTGGCCGCGCCCTTGCTCGACTCGTCGTCGGGGTGGGCGTGAACGGCCATCAGTCGCAGCTGCTCGGTCAAGACTCGGTCCTCGGTGCTCGGTCGCAGTGGTCGGCTTCTATAGTGACCGAACCGGGGGGTGGAAAATTCCTCGATCTCCGTCACGGGAGGAACGATCATGGCAGCGGTGCGCGAGGCCTTGCCCGAGGGGCGCTACGGCCGGTCGCCGGATCAGCGCGCGGACCGCACGCTGAAGATCACCGGTTCGGTGCTGGGTGTGGCCTTCCTCGCCATGATCGGCTGGTTCGGTTACGACTACGTGGCCGGCCAGGACGTCAGCGCCGAAGTCATCAAGTCGAAGATCGTCTCGGACGGCCGCGCCGAGGCGCACCTCGAGGTCCGCAAGGAGCGGGACACCGACGGGCACTGCACGCTCCGTGCCCTGAGCGAGGACGGCGGTGAGGTCGGCCGGGCGGACTTCCGGTTCGACGGGCGCACCGAACGGATCGACGAGGTCGTCTCCCTGCGCACCACCTCCAGGGCGACGGCGGTGGAGCTCAAGGGCTGCGCCGCCGACGGCTGACCGCACCGGAGGGCGCGCGCCGGCCCGGGGCCCACGTTCCCGCGCCGGCCCGCACGGATGCGCGTGTGATGTTTTACCTTCTCCCCCTTTTCGCGCGGAATTGTTAGGCTCGTTGTTTCGCCCGCCCGTGGCAGCGCATGCTTGGGGCAGGGCGTTGCTTTGTATTCCCAGCACCGACGAGGAGCACCCTGTGACCCAGACCAGCGATAACGTCACCTGGCTCACGCCGGAGGCGTACAACCAGCTGAAGGCGGAGCTGGAGTACCTGTCTGGTCCCGCGCGCACGGAGATCTCCGTCAAGATCGCGGCGGCCCGCGAGGAGGGTGACCTCCGCGAGAACGGCGGGTACCACGCGGCCAAGGAGGAGCAGGGCAAGATGGAGCTCCGGGTCCGTCAGCTGACCCAGCTCCTGGAGCACGCGAAGGTCGGCGAGGCGCCCGCCGACGACGGCGTGGTCGAGCCCGGCATGGTCGTGACCATCGCCTTCGACGGCGACCCGGACGACACGGTGACCTTCCTGCTCGCCTCCCGTGAGTACGCGAGCACCGACATCGAGACGTACTCCCCCCAGTCCCCGCTCGGCACGGGCGTGAACGGCAAGCGGGTGGGAGACGACGCGGAGTACGAGCTGCCGAACGGCAAGAAGGCCACGGTGAGGATCGTCTCGGCGAAGCCGTACCAGGGCTGATCCCCCACCACACGCAGAGAGAGCCCCGGCCGCACGCGCGGCCGGGGCTCCGTCGTCGCGCGGGGGCCTCGTCGCTCCGGTCAGGCTCCTGCCCGCTTCGTGGCTCGTGAGCCGGACCTCCGGGTCACCCCGGAGCACGCCCCGTGCCGGCTCCGCCCACGCCCGCGCGTGCCCCGACGGGGCGGTCGCGTCGCCTCCGCGGGGCGGCCGGGCCCGCGGTTCCGGCGCTGCTCGGCCCCGGGCACGGTGGCCGTCGCCCCGTATCCTGAACCGTGTGCTGCCGAATGCGGATGTCGAGGGTGAGGCCCTGATCTGGCATGGCCCGGTCTTCGTGACCGAGCCGGGACCAGCGGTACGCCGGCTCCCCGCCGGCTGGGGGGACTGAGCCCGCCGTGACGGAACCGGGTGGTGGCGGTCCGCGGCCGGGCGGCACGTGGGGGCGGGAGGGAGCGCTCACGGCGACGGGGTTCGCGTTCTGTCTGCTCGGCGGCGCGGTGCAGGTCGACGACACGCTGTCGCTTCCCTCCACCTCGGCCTGCTTCGTCGCCGTGGTGTCCTGTGCCGTGCTGCCGGTGCGGCACCGGGCGCCCCTGGCCGCCCTGGCGGCCACGACCGCGTGCGGCCTGCTGGTACCGCTGCTGGGTCTCCTGCTGACCCCGCTCATCGTGGCCCCCGCTGTGATCACCGCCTACTCCCACGTGCTCACCGCGCGCACCGAACGGCGTGCGGCGAGCGCGGTGTCGCTCACTTCCGCGGCGCTGCTGGTCGCTTCCACCCCCTTGTCCGGGGGCCTCTCGTGGCAGGACGCGAGCAGGATGGGGGCGGTCGCGGTGTCCCCGCTGATCGCCGGAGTGCTCGGTCACTCGGTGCGGAACCGGCGGGCCTACCTGGCGGCCGTGGAGGAGCGGGCCAGGCGGGCCGAGGAGAGCCGGGACAGCGAGGCGCGCCGGAGGGTGGCCGAGGAACGGGTGCGCATCGCCCGGGAACTGCACGACCTCGTGGCCCATCAGATCACCCTGGCCAACGCGCAGGCCACGGTCGCCGCCCACCTCTTCGACATCCGCCCGGAGCAGACCCGCAAGAGCCTGCGGGAGCTCGTCGGGACCACCGGCGACGCGCTCGACGAACTGCGGGCCACGGTCGGTCTGCTGCGTCAGTCCGGGGACCCCGCCGCGCCCGCCGAGCCGGCGCCCGGGCTGTCCCGGCTCCCCGAGCTCCTGGAGTCCTTCAGCCGCGCGGGTCTGGAGGTGTCGGTGCACCAGGAGGGCACGGCCGGGCCGCTGGCGCCGGGAGTGGACCTCACCGCCTACCGCATCGTCCAGGAGGCCCTGACCAACGTGACCAAGCACGCCGTTACCGGGAGCGCCCGGGTCCACCTCGCCTGGGGCCGCGATCACGTGACCGTCACCGTCACCGACGGCGGAGGAGCCGCCGGCACGGTGCCGGCCGCGTCCTCGGGGCCGGGTGCGTCCACGGCCCCGGACCGCCCGCCCGGTTACGGCCTGATCGGGATGCGTGAACGCGCCACCGCGGTCGGGGGGCACTTCTCGGCGGGCAGCCGCCGGGAGGGCGGCTTCGTCGTCTCCGCCCGGTTACCCCTCCCGTCCTCCGGCACCACGACGCGCAGGGCTGACGGAACAGCGGCCGTCGAGGGGCGGGGGACCGGCGCGACGACGGGTGAAAAGCGTACGGACGGCGCGGGAGCCGGGGATGCGCCGTGACACTGCGCGTGCTCCTCGCCGACGATCAGGCCCTGCTGCGCGGCGCCTTCCGGATACTTCTCGACACCGCCGACGACATCACCGTGGTCGGCGAGGCCGCCGACGGCGGAGAGGCTGTGAGGCTCACCCGGGAGCTGCGCCCGGACGTGGTGGTCATGGACATCCGCATGCCCGGGGTGGACGGTCTCACCGCCACGTCGGAAATCTGCGCGGACCCGGAGCTACGTGCCAGCCGCATCCTGATCCTCACCACGTACGAGACCGACGAGTACGTCGCCCAGGCGCTGCGCGCGGGGGCCGGCGGCTTCATCGGCAAAGGCGTCGGGGCCGAGGACCTCCTGGACGCCGTGCGTGTCGTCGCCGACGGCGAGACCCTTCTGTCCCCCGCCGCGACCCGCTCCCTGGTCGCCCGTTTCCTGGCCACACCGGACACCGCCCCACCGCACCGCCCCGAACAGCTCGCCGTGCTCACCCCGCGCGAACGGGAGATGGTGGCCCTGGTCGCGACCGGTCTGTCCAACCAGGAGATCGCCGAGCGGATGTTCCTCAGCCCTTTCACCGTCCGCGCCCACGTACAGCGCGCCATGACGAAGCTCGAAGCCCGTGACCGGGCCCAGCTCGTCGTCATCGCCTACCGGACGGGACTGGCCCGGGCCACTCCCGACGACGGCGCCGAGCGCCGGCCGTAGTCCGCTCCCGGGCCCCTTTCGGCGGCCCCGGGACCGGACCACGGCGGGCGGTGGGGATCCGGGGCCGGGGTCGCCCGGCCCGTGCCGCTGGGTCACCCGGTCACGGCATCCGGCCCCACTCGGGCAGCGTGAGGGCCGAGTGAGCCGGTCGCGCTGTCACGGAGGGCGTGGTGACGAGGTCACGCAGCATGGTGTTGCGCTGCTCCAGGGCCCGCGCCGTGGTAGGGAAGAGCGTGGCCGCGCCCTTGTCGACCAGCGCCTGGTTCACGTCCACGAACGCGCGGACGTCGCGTTCGTAGGCGGCGAAAGCCGCAGTGTGGTCCCGGTGCGTGGCGAGGGCGCCGGCGAGCATGTAGGCACCGACGAGGGCGAGGCTCGAGCCCTGCCCGGTGAGGAACGAGGGTGCGTACGCGGCGTCGCCGACGAGCGCGACGCGGCCCTTGGACCAGTGCGGCATGCGGATCTGGCCGGCTGTGTCGATGAACAGGTCATCCGCGTCGCGCATGGCGTCGACCATGCCGGGGACCTCCCACCCCGCGCCTGCGAAGGCCGTGGCCACCAGGTCCCGCTGGGCGTCGGGGTGCCGGGGGCCGTCGAACGGGGGCTCCGGCCGGTGGAAGTTCAGGAAGGCGTGCAGTTCGTCGCCGTCCCCGACGGCGTAGAGGGCCGCGGCTTTCCCCGGGGTGTTCCACAGCACGAGCTCGCGGGTGAGCCCGAAGGTGTTCGGCATGGTGAACACGGCGAAGCAGTAGCCGAGGTAGCGGTGGAACTGCTCTTCAGGGCCGAACAGAGCCTCCCGGGTGTGCGAGTGCATGCCGTCGGCACCGACCACCAGGTCGAACGTGCGCCGTCGCCCACTGTGAAAAGTGACGTCGGCCTCTCGTGCGGACTGGTCGAGGGTCTCGATGGAGTCGTCGAACAGGAATTCCACGTCGTCGCGGACCCTCGCGTGGAGGAAGTCGGCCAGATCCCCACGACGCACCTCGAGATCCCGGCCCTCGGCACCGCCGGCGACGGCGCGCGGGGTGACCGAGGCCACCGTGCCGCCATCGGCGTCGAGGAAGGTGCAGCGACGCGAGTCGATGTGCGCGTCCCGCAGTCGCGGCAGTATCCCCATCCGCCGGACCACCTCCGTCGCGGTACCGCGGACGTCGATCGGGTAACCACCGCCGCGCGGTGCGCCCGCCTTCTCCACCACTGTGACCGCGAACCCGGACCGGTGCAGCCAGTACGCCAGCACGGGTCCGGAGATACCGGCCCCGGAGATCAGGACCTTGCGCTTCGCGGCGGTACTCACGTTCTTCGACAGACCGGTGGGTGTCATGCCTGGGCCTCCTTCTTCGTGACACGGACGACCAGCAGTGACACGGCGGCGACGAGACCGGCGACGACGAACCCGGTGACGAAGGCCGATTCGGCCGGCCGGCCCGTCATCGGCTCCGTCCCGGCGTCGAGGATCGCGCCGGCGCCCTGGGCGCCCAGGGCGACACCGATCACGCGAGTCACCACGAGCAGGCCGGTGGCGATGCCGATGTCCTTGGTGTCGATGGCGGTGGCGGTGCCGGCCAGCAGCGCCGTGGTCCCGATGCCCGCGGCGAACGCGGTCAGCACCTTCGCGAGGACGAGCTGCCATTCCGCGGTGTGCGACGACGACAGGGCGAACAGCGTGACCACCGTGACACCGGTGCCCGCGATGACCACGGCACGCGGACCGAAACGCCGCGCGGCGATCCCGCCGACCGAATCGCTCACCGCCCCGGCGACGGCGCCGGGCAGCAGGAACAGTCCGATGGCGGTGGTGCTGGATCCGAAGCCGTACCCGTCGGCCGGCATCCCGAACAACTGCGGGAGCAGGAAGACCACCATCCCGGAACTGGCGGTCATGACCAACGTGAGCACGCACGCATGCCACATCGCAGGCTTGGCCAGCATGCGCAGGTCGACCATCGGCGAGACCGCCCGGCGCTCGACGGCGACCCATCCGGTCGCGAGGGCGGCCACGGCCACCGCGACGGCACCGACCGCGAGCGGCGGCAGGCCGCCGCCCGCCACCGTCACGAGCCCGAGCATGAACGCGAGCAACGTGCCGCTCAACAGGACCACGCCGGGCCAGTCGACCCTGTCGTCCGGCCGGACCGGCGGATCATGCGGCATCAGCCGGATCACGACCGCCGTCGTCGCGATGACCGCGATCGTCGGCAGCGCGAACATCCACTGCCAGGACAGTCCCTCCGCGATCGGTCCGGCGAACAGCATCCCCATCATGCTGCCGCCCGTGAACAGTGCGACGACCAGCCCGATCGCGACCTGTGACTCTCCTGCCGGGAGATGTTTGCGCACCAGGATGAAGGAGAGGGGCAGCGCCCCCACCATGGCGCCCTGCAGTACCTGGCCGAGCAACAGCACCGGCAGATTCGGCGCCAGGCCGGCCAGCAGGCCACCGGCCGAGACCACGGCCATCAGCCGGACCAGCACCCGCTTCCCGCCGTGGCGGTCACCGAGCTTGCCCACGACGGGTGTGACGACCGCGCCGGTGACGAGTAACGCGTTGCCGATCAACGCCCCCTCGGAAGGACTGATCCGCAGCTCACGTTGCAGCAGCGGGAGCGCGGGCTCCACCACTGACTGCAGGGTGCCGAGGGCGAGTGCCAGGATGCCGAGGGCACCGATCGCCGGCCTCCCGATGCGGGCCGGGGGAACCACCACTTCGGGTGTGCGTGTTCTTTTCATCACCTGTCGGCCACTCCAGACGCCACGGGGGCAGGGGAAACACGTGGGATTCACGCGCCTCCCACACTTCCCTCCGGCGTCCCGCCGGGCATCGTCCCCCGCGACCCTCCTGCCCTGGTGCGACCGGACCAGCCGCACAGCGTCCTGGTGCCTACGCACTACGGGCCTGCGTGGGCCGTGGCGGGTCTCGGCCCGGATCCCGGCGGCCGGGGCCGCGATCCGGCTACCGCAGAACTCCGCCGCCCGGCTCCCGGGCCCGCGAGCCGGCCCGTGCCGAAATGATCAGTTGGGCGACGTCAGGATCTCGGCTCCGGACTCGGTGATCGCGATCGTGTGCTCGCTGTGTGCCGTCCGGCAGCCCGTCGCGCTGCGGAGCGTCCACCCGTCGGCATCCGTGACGAGTCGCGCGGTGTCCGCCATGACCCACGGCTCCAGGGCGAGCAGCAGCCCGGGGCGCAGTTTGTACCCACGGCCGGGCCGGCCGGTGTTCGCGACATGCGGGTCCTGGTGCATCGTCGATCCGATGCCATGACCTCCGAACTCCGTGTTGACCGGGTAGCCCGCCCCGCTGAGGACGGTGCCGATGGCATGGGAGAGGTCACCGATGCGAGCCCCGGGCCCGGCGGCGGCGATCCCCGCGGCCAGCGCGCGTTCGGTCGTTTCGATCATCGCGACGCTCTCCGGGGGCCTGGTGCCGCCGACGATGAAGCTGATGGCGGCGTCCGCGGCGACCCCGCCCTTGGAGACGGCGAGGTCGAGCGTCAGCAGGTCTCCGTCGGCGAGCGCGTAGTCGTGGGGCAGCCCGTGGAGCACGGCGTCGTTGACGGCCGTGCAGATGTAGTGCCCGAACGGGCCGCGTCCGAAAGAGGGTGCGTAGTCGACGTAGCAGGACTGCGCTCCCGCCTCGGCGATCATCTTCTCGGCCCACCGGTCGATGTCGAGCAGGTTCGTGCCGACCGTGGTGCGGCTCTTCAGCGTGTGCAGGATGTCCGCGACCAGGGCGCCTGAGTCCTTCGCTCGGGCCAGCCGGATGTGGTTCAGGATCTCGATCATGCGACGCTCTTCCCATGCAGCCAATAACTATACCGGCCAAACTATACCGGTATAGAATCGGGGCCATGGTCAGGCTGCCGCTCACTCCCGCAGAAGTCGCACGCGGTCAACGTCTCGGCGCCCTCCTGCGCCGGGCCCGGGGAGAACGCTCGATGCTCGAGATCGCGCTCGACGCCCGCGTCTCGCCGGAGACACTCAGGAAGATCGAGTCGGGCCGCGTGGCCACCCCCGCCTTCCCGACCATCGCGGCGATCGCCGACACTCTCGACCTCTCCCTCGACGCGGTGTGGGCGGAGATCAGCCGACCCGAACACGGCGTCGGGCCGGCGGTCGGTCACAGCGCGCGTGAACAACTGACCGCCTAGGGGCCGGCTGCGGCGATGTGACCGCCCGGGCCGGTTACGGGACCGGCCCGAGGACGAGGTCCGCTCCCGGTCGCCGGACGGCTCACGGCGGTCCTCGGCGGCGGGGCGGGAGGGCACACCGGCCGTTACCCCGATCCACCGGAAGGGACCCCGGGGCGCCGGTGCGTACGGAAGAAGCGGCCGGGCCGCGCCAGGCGCCGGGGCGCGAGGCGCGGCCGGTGTTCACCTGCTGTCGCCGCGCTTGATCTCGTCGCGCACAGCACGCACGGAACGGATGGCCGGGATCACCTTCTTGGACAGTGCCGCGATCTGGTCCAGGAGGAACCCCAGGAAAGTGACCCCTCCCGCGACCGCCCCTGTGGCGACTGCCACCCAACCCGCGAGTTCCATGCAGCTCCTTCCGAGAGTGATCGGCCAGGCACCGGAGGCGCTTCCCCCGGTTCCCCCGAATCCGGAAAAGAGCGACTGCCGGGCGCCTTGTCGGCACCGATCGGACCTCGTCTGCGAACTACACGACTTCTGGGCCGGGTTCAGCGTACTTCGCCGGGCCGGCGCTGTCCCCCGTTTCCACGCGGTTTCGAGGCGGTACGGCTTCTGCCCGGCTGCCACCGCCTCCACGGCGGAGCCGCCCTCGGTTCCGGGTGACGGACGGGGCGAACGAGGCCGAGTCCCCTGCCGGGTCGCCCCGGCAGGGGACTCGGCCCATGCCGGCCCGGCCGTCAGGCGGCCGCCTGGCGGTACTTGCGGACGGCCAGCGTGCGGAAGACCGCGATGATGACGACGGACCAGATCAGCGAGGCCCAGACAGGATGCTGCATGGGCCAGGCGTCGGACGGGGAGACGCCGGGGTTGCCGAACAGCTCGCGGCACGCCTGGACGGTCGCGCTGAACGGGTTCCACTCGGCGACCGGCTGGAGCCAGCCCGCCATGTTCTCGGTGGGCACGAAGGCGTTCGAGACGAACGTGACCGGGAACAGCCAGATGAGACCGCCCGAGGTGGCCGCTTCCGGGGTGCGTACGGACAGGCCGATCAGTGCGCCGATCCAGGAGAAGGCGTACCCGAGGAGGAGCAGCAGGGCGAAGGCCCCCAGAGCCTTCGGGACGCCTTCGTGGATGCGCCAGCCGACGAGCAGGGCGACGATCGTGAGCACGACGACGGTGAGCGTGGTCTGCACGAGGTCGGCCAGCGTGCGGCCGGTGAGCACCGCGCCGCGCGCCATGGGCAGCGACCGGAAGCGGTCGATGAGTCCCTTGTGCATGTCGTCGGCGATCCCGGCGCCCGCGCCGGCCGTGGCGAAGGTGACCGTCTGGGCGAAGATGCCCGCCATGAGGAACTCGCGGTACCCGGCGGCGTCGGTGGAGCCGCCGACGACGAGTGACCCGCCGAAGACGTAGCTGAACAGCACGACGAACATGACCGGCTGGATGAGCCCGAAGAGAACCATCTCCGGAATCCGGCTCATGCGGATGAGGTTTCGCCGGGCGATGACCAGCGAGTCGGCCACCGAGCGGCTGAGCGCCCCGCGGGATTGCAGTGGTGCCCGGTTCGGCCTGTCCGTGACGGCGCTCACTGCCCGCCCTCCTTCCGGCGCTGTGCTGCCTCGGTCGTCGCGTTCTCGCCGTTCTTCTCCAGCTCGGCGGCATGGCCGGTGAGCGAGATGAAGACGTCGTCGAGGGTGGGCCGGCGCAAGCCGATGTCGTCGATCTCCACGCCGTGGGTGTCCAGGTCGCGGATCACCTCGGCGAGCAGCTTGGCTCCGCCGGTGACCGGGACGGTCAGCTTGCGGGTGTGTTCGGCGACGGAGATCTCCCCCTTGCCGTAGGTGGCGAGCACCGAGCGGGCGGGCGCGATCTGGTCGGGCCGGTGGACGACGACCTCGATGCGCTCGCCACCGGTGCGGGCCTTGAGCTGGTCGGAGGTGCCGCGCGCGATGACCTTGCCGTGGTCGATGACGCAGATGTCGTGGGCGAGGTGGTCGGCCTCCTCCAGGTACTGCGTGGTCAGCAGCAGTGTCGTGCCGCCCGCGACGAGCTCCTCGATGACCTCCCACAGCTGCTGCCGGTTGCGCGGGTCGAGCCCGGTGGTGGGCTCGTCCATGAACATCACCGGCGGGGAGACGACGAGTGCCGCCGCCAGGTCGAGGCGGCGGCGCATGCCTCCGGAGTACGTCTTCGTGGTGCGGTCGGCCGCGTCGGCGAGGTTGAACTTCTCCAGGAGCTCCCCGGCCCGCTTCTTCGCGTCCCTCGCGCTCATCTGGTAGAGCTGCCCGACCATCTGGAGGTTCTCACGGCCCGTGAGGTATTCGTCGACGGCCGCGAACTGCCCGGAGAGGCCGATCGAGCGGCGGACCGCGTCGGGGTCCTTCAGGACGTCGATGCCCGCCACGACAACCCGTCCGCTGTCCGGCTGCAGCAGGGTGGTCAGGACGCGTACGGCTGTCGTCTTGCCGGCGCCGTTGGGCCCCAGCAGGCCGAGGACGGTGCCTTCGGGTACGTCGAGATCGACGCCCCCCAGTGCTCGTACATCACCGAAGGTCTTCACCAGACCTTCGGCATAGATGGCGCCTGGCATACGGGATTCCCCCAGTTGCTTTCGCGTGGATTCCTGAACGGATCGTAGGGTTCCCGGCCCCCTGGGACCGTGAACACCGGGATGTTCGGCGATGCAAGGTAACGCGATACATCGTGATCGACAACTGGTTTACCGCGGGGATCCCGGTCCTCAGGCCCTCACCAGGTAACCGGCCTCCCGCAGCGCCGCGGTGACCTCCTCGCAGTGCTCCGGGCCCTTGGTCTCCAGGTGGAGTTCCACTTCCGCCTCGGTGAGTCCGAGCCGGGGGTCGGTCCGTACGTGGCTGATGTCGAGCACGTTGGCGTCGGCGACGGTCAGCGTGGCGAGCAGCGCGGCCAGTGCTCCCGGCCGGTCGGTGAGCCGCAGCCGCAGGCTCAGGTAGCGGCCCGCCGCGACCATGCCGTGCGTCAGGATGCGCTGCATCAGCAGCGGGTCCACGTTGCCGCCCGACAGCACGGCGACGACGGGCCCCCGGAATGCCTTCGGATCGCTCAGCAGCGCCGCGACCGGGCTCGCCCCGGCCGGCTCGACGACCATCTTCGCCCGCTCCAGACACAGCAGCAGCGCGCTGGACAGCTCGTCCTCGGAGACCGTACGGACCTCGTCCACCAGCTCCCGGACCAGCGGGAACGTGAGGTCACCGGGCCGTCCCACCTTGATCCCGTCGGCCATGGTCTGCACCGGGTCGAGCGTCACCGGACGCCCTGCGGACAGCGAGGGCGGATAGGCGGCCGCGCCCGCCGCCTGGACGCCGACGATCCGGACGTCGGGGCGCAGCGCCTTCACCGCGACCGCGATGCCCGCGGCGAGACCGCCCCCGCCGATACCGACGACGATCGTGCGGACCTCCGGGCACTGTTCGAGGATCTCCAGGCCCACGGTGCCCTGCCCCGCGATGATGTCCGGGTGGTCGAAGGGGTGGATGAAGACGGCGCCGGTCTCCTCGGCGTACTCCTGGGCGGCTGCCAGCGTCTCGTCCACCACGTGCCCGTGCAGCCGGACCTCCGCCCCGTACTCCCGGGTCGCGGCGACCTTCGGCAGGGGCGCTCCGACGGGCATGAAGACCGTGGAGCGTACGCCGAGCAGCGAAGAGGCGAGTGCGACACCTTGCGCATGGTTTCCGGCACTCGCGGCCACGACTCCGGCCGCCCGTTCGACGGGGCTGAGGCCGGAGATCCGCACGTACGCGCCACGCAGTTTGAACGACCCGGTGCGCTGGAGGTTCTCGCACTTGAGGTGGACCGGCGCACCGACGAGGGAGCTGAGGTGGCGGCTGCCCTCCATCCCGGTCGTCCTGGCGACCCCGGAGAGCATCTTCTGCGCTCCTCGGACGTCGTCGAGGATCAGCGGAGGAAAGGGGCTTGACGTACGGAAGCTCATGACCGCAAGTCTTGCAGCTCGGAGCGGTCCGGGCCGTCGCATCTCAGGGCGGCCTGCGGTGGTGTCCACAGGTTTGTGCAGCGCTGGTACGCGTTGCCCCGTGGCCGCGTACTCTGTCCCCCACCCATCCGACACCGCACGAAGAGAGCCCCCGGCCATGCCCCCTCAGGACATGACGACTGCTGCGTCTCCTTCCGGGGGCGCGGCCCCTGGACATCCGGGAACGGATCACCTGCTCGACGCCCTTCAGCACCAGGTGGCCGTCTTCGCCCGCCGTGCCGAGCAGACCCGCCTCGGCGGTGTCGGCCAGGTCCGCAACTCGATGGACCGGGCGGCCTATCTGCTGCTCAACCGGCTCGACGTGGAAGGCCCCATGGGCGTCAAGGCGCTCGCGGCGGGCATGGGGATCGACTCCTCGACCGTGACCCGGCAGGTCGCACCGCTGGTCGACACCGGCCTGGTCAAGCGCACCTCGCACCCGGAGGACGGACGCGCCGTCGTGCTGCAGCTGTCGCCGCGCGGCCAGTCCCGTCTGGAAGAGGTACGCGCCTCGCGGCGTGAGCTGATGTCCCAGGTGACCGGTGAGTGGACCGAGGACGAGCGCGCCACCTTCTGCACCCTGCTGACCCGGTTCAACGCCTCACTGGCGGCCCGGCAGGCCGCGCACCAGCCGGCGCAGGAGAGCTGACCGGCCTTCTTCCTCCGGCGCCCGGATCTATCCTGGAAGGGCCTGCACTCGCGAGTCGAGGAGGCCGTCATGACACGGAAGACCGCCGACTGCCGTAGGTATCCGAGCGCCTCGAACTGCACGCTCACCATTTCCGGTGAAGAGGACGAGGTCGTCCGGGCCGCAGCCGAGCACGCCGTATCGGTCCACGAGCACACGGACGGCCCGGAGCTGCGGGAGCAGATCCGGGCCACGCTGGAGGACGAGAAAGCCGCCGTCTGACCGCTGCGCGCGGTCCGTGGCCGGGACGGAGTCCGTCCCGGCCACGGACCGCGGCCGGGTCAGCCGAGCGCCTGCGTGAGATCGGCCAGCAGGTCTTCGGCGTTCTCGATGCCGACGGACAGCCGGACGAGGTCGGCAGGCACCTCCAGCGGAGAACCGGCGGCGGACGCGTGCGTCATACGGCCCGGGTGCTCCAGGAGCGACTCGACACCTCCGAGGGATTCCCCGAGCGTGAAGAGCTTCGCCCGGTTGCAGACCTCGACGGCCGCCTCCTCGCCGCCCGCGACGCGGAACGACACCATCCCGCCGAACGCCTTCATCTGCTTGGCGGCGACCTCGTGCCCGGGGTGCTCCGGAAGCCCCGGGTAGAGGACCTGGGTCACCTTGGGGTGGCGGGTCAGCAGGTCGGCGACCTTGGTCGCGTTCTCGTCGTGGCGGTCCATGCGGACCGCGAGGGTCTTGATGCCGCGCAGGACCAGCCAGGCGTCGAAGGGCCCGGCCACGGCGCCCATCGCGTTCTGGTGGTACGCCAGTTCCTCGGCCAGTTCCGGGTCGCTGACGACGAGCGCGCCGCCGACGACGTCCGAGTGCCCGCCCATGTACTTCGTGGTGGAGTGCACGACGACGTCGGCGCCGAGCGAGAGCGGCTGCTGCAGGTAGGGGCTGGCGAAGGTGTTGTCGACGACGAGCCGTGCGCCCGCCTGCCGGGCCACCTGGGCGACGGCCGCGATGTCGGTGATGCCGAGCAGCGGGTTCGACGGCGTCTCCACCCAGATCGCCTTGGTGCGCGGGGTGAGCGCCGCCCGCACCGCGCTCACGTCGGAGGTGTCGGCGACCGAGAACTCCACGCCCCAGCGCGAGGCGACCTTCGCGAACAGCCGGAAGGTTCCGCCGTAGGCGTCGTTCGGGATGACCACGTGGTCCCCGGGCGTCAGCAGCGCACGCAGGAGGCAGTCCTCCGCGGCGAGGCCCGACGCGAAGGCGAGCCCGCGGCGGCCGCCTTCCAGCGCCGCCAGGTTCTCCTCCAGGGCGGTGCGGGTGGGGTTGGCGCTGCGGCTGTACTCGTAGCCGCCGCGCAGTCCGCCTACGCCGTCCTGCTTGTACGTGGACACCTGGTAGATCGGCGGGACCACGGCGCCGGTGAGGGGATCCGCCGTGTTGCCGGCGTGGATCGCAAGGGTCTCGAAGCTGTGCTGGTCACTCATGGGGCCCGAGCGTAGTTCGTCGGACGGGGAGTTACAGGCCACTCGCCGCCCGGTTGCCGGTCCGGGGACAATGGACCGCATGGAGATTCTGTGGTTCCTGCTCGCCCTGTGCATGCTCGTCGCCGTCGTGGGCCCGGTCGTGCTGCGGCGCCGTGGCGGTATCCGCCAGGTCGCGCCCGGTTCGCCCGACGCCGCCGACCCGGACACCTACGGCTTCGCGCGCCAGGAGGAGCTGGACGTCCGGATGCCGGGCCCCGACCAGGACCTGCTCGACGTCCTCGACGTGGTCCAGAGCACCGGGAGCTGGCGGGCCGCCTCCCAGCTGCTCGCGGGTACGCCGAAGGAGAGCGAGGTCCGCTGGCAGCGGGTGCAGGCGTTCGCCGGTGCCGCCTCCCTGGAGCTGGCCCAGCGGCCGGGCACCGGCGGGGCGTGGCTGAGGGCCTGGCGGGCCGAGGCTCCGAAGGACGCGGGCGCGGCGGCGGTGCACGCGGAGTTCCTGGTGCAACAGGCCTGGCGTACGGGCACGGTGGGAACCGACGACTTCCGGATCATCCTGGAGGAGGCCCGTACGGTCTGCGGCGAGGCGGCCCTGCTGGCTCCGGGCGACCCCGTCCCGTACATCGTGGAGCTGGCGGTCGCCCGTGGACTGGGTTACTCGCACGAGGAGTTCGACCAGCTCTGGGCGAAGATCATCGACCGTGCGCCCTCGCACATGGGCGCGCACATCGCGGCCCTGCACTTCTGGTGCGAGAAGTGGCACGGCTCCCGCGAGGAGGCCGACCGTTTCGCGACGGCGGCCGCCGCCCGCGCGCCGCAGGGCTCACTGCTCGCGGCGCTGCCGCTGTTCGCGGTGTACGAGCACCTGCCCGAGGTCAATCTGGTGCAGGGCTTCTACCGCGGCGTCGTCGTGACGAAGGCGGTCGAGGGTGCGATGTTCGCGGTGCACGCGGCACGCGCGGACGACCCGGTGCTCGCCCATGTCCGGCACCTGCTGGTCCTCTTCCTGGTGCGTATGGAGCGCTGGTCGGAGGCGATGCACCAGCTCGTCCACATCGACGGCCACGTGGGTGCGCTGCCCTGGACCCAGAACTCCGACCCGGCCGCCGAGTACACGGTGTACCGGGCGCTGGCCGTCGCCGGGTACGAGGCGAACGGCGGCAGCCCCGCGACCCTGCTCCACTGACCTGGCACCACCCCGCTCTCCCCGGATTGGACCGGCACACCCATGGCACGACTGATCCCGATCGTCCTGATAGCCCTCGCCCTCTGGTTCTGGGTGCGGGCGCGGAGGAAGACCTCCGCGTACATGGCCTCCTACGAGCACCCGGCCGGCGAGGGCGGCGAACGCCGCGACCCCCCGGCCCCCGCGGCCTGAGACCACGGAATCCCCGGCGTCCTCGCGGCGTTGTACGGACCGAACCCCGACCCCCGGAGGAGCCCCGCATGTTCCTGACCCACCGCACCCCGCAGCTCCCCGCCCCGGAGGAGGCCCTGCGCGGCCGCCCCGCCCCCGCATTCCCGGTGCCCTCCCGCCACACGGTCCTCGGCAACCCGCTGACCGGCCCGTACCCCCAGGGTCTGGAGGTCGCCGACTTCGCGCTGGGCTGTTTCTGGGGCGCCGAGCGCACGTTCTGGCAGAGGGAGGGCGTCTGGACGACGCTCGTCGGCTACCAGGGCGGTTACACGGAGAATCCGTCGTACGAGGAAACCTGCTCGGGCCTCACCGGCCACACGGAGGCGGTCCGCGTCGTCTTCGACCCGAAGGCCGTGAGCTACGCGGAGCTCCTGAAGCTCTTCTGGGAGTCCCACAACCCGACCCAGGGCTTCCGCCAGGGCAACGACGTGGGTACGCAGTACCGCTCGGCCCTCTACACCCACTCCCCCGAGCAGGCGGAGGCCGCAGAAGCGTCCCGCGAGGCGTACCAGCAGGTGCTGACGGGTGCCGGGTTCGGCACGATCACCACGGAGATCCTCCCGGCGGAGGGCCGCACCTTCTGGCCGGCGGAGGCCTACCACCAGCAGTACCTGGACAAGAACCCGGACGGCTACTGCGGCATCGGCGGTACCGGCGCCACCCTGGAGTCCCCCTCCGAGACCAACTGGGGCCGGGCCTGCCCGACGGGGATCGCCCCGGCCCCCGGGGCGTGAGACGGAGCACCGCGGTGTGACGTGGGCCCCGCTTCCCGGCTGCTGCCGGGGGCGGGGCCCACGTCGTTCGCCGTCGTCCGGGCGGGGCGGGGGCCTCAGGCGGCCAGCCGCACCTGGCCCATCGAGGCCCGGCCCGGCGGCATCCGGGTGGAGGTGCTGCGGGCCAGCTCCTGCTGGGCCAGGGACAGTACGCCGGCCAGCCCGAGCCCCAGCGAGCGAGCCGCTGCGCCGAGCACCTCCGAGGAGGCCTCCTTGCGGCCGCGCTCGATCTCGGAGAGGTACGGCACGGAGATCCGGGCGGCCTCGGCCACGTCCTTGAGCGTGCGCTCCTGGGCGAGGCGCTCGCGGCGCAGGACGTCACCGACCACGTCCCGCCAGAGGGGCTCCCTGGGGGCGGGAGCGGGACGCAGGGGAATGACGCGGGCGCGGTTCGGCGCGTGGCTGCTCATCGCCCCAGCGTAGGAACGAAGCGCCCGGCGCGGGAGGGGAAAGCCTTCCGCGCCGGGCGGATCTGCTGTCGGCAGAACGAGGCCGGCCGTGAGGTGCCGGCGCGGCCGCCGGTCTCGCTTTGCGGGCCGGTGTACTGCTTGAGCGGGGCGGGGGCGTCCGCGGCCGGGTCCAGGGCGCAGCCGTAGCGGCCGGACGGTCCGAAGGCCGTCCCGTGGGTCTGCCGCTCGCCGGTGCGGGAGACACAGGTGCTGCCGGTCCGGGGACGCGGCGGTGGTGCCGGCGGGGAGCACGGGCCGCGCGGAGTACCGCCGGCGCGGGTGGTGCCCCTCGGCCGGGCGTGGTCCGGCGGTCCCTGCCCCGCGCCGGCAGCGAGGCGGGCTCGGGGCGCGTCACGCCCCGAGCCCCGGGCTCAGATCAGCCCCTGCGCCAGCATCGCGTCCGCGACGATCTCGAAGCCCGCGATGTTCGCGCCGACCACGTAGTTGCCCGGGCTGCCGTACTTCTCCGCCGTGGTGTGGCAGGAGTCGTGGATGTGGCGCATGATCTGCGCGAGACGCTCCTCCGTGTGGGTGAAGGTCCAGGAGTCTCGGGAGGCGTTCTGCTGCATCTCCAGGGCACTGGTGGCCACGCCGCCCGCGTTGGCCGCCTTGCCGGGGCCGAAGGCGACGCCGGCCTTCTGGAGGACCTGGACGGCCTCGGGGGTGGTGGGCATGTTGGCGCCCTCGGCGACCGCCTTCACCCCGTTGCGTACGAGGGTGAGCGCGTCGGCCTCGTGGAGTTCGTTCTGGGTGGCGCAGGGCAGGGCCACGTCCACGGGGACGTTCCAGACGCCCGCTCCCTCGACGTACCGCGCGTGCGCGCCGCGCCGCTCCGCGTACTCGGAGATCCTGCCGCGGCCCGTCTCCTTGATCTCCTTGAGCAGTGCGAGGTCGATGCCCTTCTCGTCCACGACGTAACCGCCCGAGTCGGAGCAGGTCACCACCGTCGCGCCGAGCTGCTGGGCCTTCTCGACGGCGTAGATGGCCACGTTGCCGGAACCGGACACGGCGATGCGCTGGCCGTCGAGGGACTCGCCGCGCACGCGCAGCATCTCCGCGGTGAACAGGACGCAGCCGTAACCGGTGGCCTCGGTGCGCGCCTGGGCGCCTCCCCAGCCGAGGCCCTTCCCGGTGAGCACGCCGGACTCGTAGCGGTTGGTGATCCGCTTGTACTGGCCGAAGAGGTAACCGATCTCCCGGCCGCCGACGCCGATGTCGCCGGCGGGGACGTCGGTGTATTCGCCCAGGTGACGGTGGAGTTCCGTCATGAACGACTGGCAGAACCGCATGACCTCGGCGTCGGACCGCCCCTTGGGGTCGAAGTCCGCACCGCCCTTGCCGCCGCCGATCGGCATGCCGGTGAGGGCGTTCTTGAAGATCTGCTCGAAGCCGAGGAACTTCACGATGCCGAGGTTGACGGAGGGGTGGAAGCGCAGACCGCCCTTGTACGGACCGAGAGCGCTGGAGAACTCGACGCGGAAGCCGCGGTTGACGTGGATGGCACCGGAGTCGTCCGACCACGGCACGCGGAAGATGAGCTGACGCTCGGGCTCGCAGATCCGCTCGATGATGCGGGCGTCGACGAACTCCGGGCGCTGTGCCAGCACGGGGCCCAGGGTGTCGAGGACCTCGCGCACCGCCTGGTGGAATTCGCCCTCGCCCTGGTTGCGCCGCAGGATCTCCGCGTAGAGCGGCTCGATGACACGGTTCTCGGCGGCGTGCGGGGTGAGGGAGTCGGAACTGGCCGGCATCTGATCAAGACCTTCCGTGGGTGGGATCGTGTGCGTCGGCGCTCCCTGTCCCCGGAGGCGCCACCGGCCCGGGGGGGCCGTTGCACCCGGCAAGTCTCGCAGCGCGGCCCGGCCCTACCGGGACGACATCCACATAGTGACCACATCGGCCGGGCCGGTACGGGTGGTTCTGTCCCCGTACACCCGCTCCCGCTGCGGTGGGCGGGCCGCCCGGCAGCCGGTCGCGGGGGTGGTGCGGGTGGCGAACCTCACAGCCGGAGGAGGGCGGCCGTGAGGTGCGCGCCGGGGCGGACCGGGCCGCCGCGTTCTCCGTCACGGCGCCCCGTCCTCCCGGATGGTCGCCACCCGGGGTGTCTTGCGGGCGGGTGCGCCCCCGGGTGACCCTCACGAAGGCCGCCCGTGCTCCTTCCGCAGAGCCGGTGGCACGGACACAGACCGCGGCGACCTCGTCCTCGGAGCCGGCGGCGGTCTGCGCCGGCTCCGGCGGGATGCAGACGAGGGCAGCCGCCTCACCCCTGTCCGCCGTGGAGACTCCCGCGCTCGTGCGGGCGGCGCCGGAGACGATGACGCCGGGCCCCGCCCGCACACGCCGAAGGCGGCGGTGCCCGGAGGGATCCGGGTGCCGCCGCCTTCGGAGGGGATGGGGCGATGGGGTCAGGCTTCGGAGCCCGCCGTCCACTCCGACCAGCTCATGTTCCAGCCGTTGAGCCCGTTGTCGGGGGTGATGGTCTTGTCCGGGGAGTTCTTGACGATGACCACGTCGCCGATCAGCGAGTTCTCGTAGAACCAGGCGCCGGGGGTGTTCGAGTCGTCGGCACCCTTCGCGTCGGCGAGGCCGATGCATCCGTGGCTGGTGTTGGCGCTGCCGAAGATCGACTTGGCACCCCAGTAGTTGCCGTGGATGAAGGTGCCCGACGTGGACAGCCGCATGGCGTGCGGCACGTCCTTGATGTCGTACTCGCCCTTGCCGTCGTCGTCGGTGAAGCCGACCGTCGAACCGTCCATGCGGGTCTCCTTGAACTTCTCGGAGATCACCATCTGGCCGTTGTAGGTCGGGTTCTCCGTGGAGCCGGCGGAGATCGGGATGGTCTTGACCGTCTTCCCGTCCCGGGTGACGGTCATGGTGTGCGCCTTGGCGTCCACGGTCGAGACCTGGTTGCGGCCGACCTTGAAGGTGACCGTCTTCTGCTGGACGCCGACGACGCCGTCAGCGCCCTCGACACCGTCCAGGGCCAGCTTCAGCGTGACCGTGGAGCCGCCCTGCCAGTAGTCCTCGGGGCGGAGGTCCAGACGCTGGTTGTTGAACCAGTGGCCGACGACCTCCTGGCCGCTGCTCGACGTCACCTTGATGCCGTCCTGGACGGCCTTCTTGTTCGTGATCGCCTTGTTGAAGTTGATCGAGACCGGCATGCCCACGCCGACGGTGGAACCGTCCTCGGGGGTGAAGTTGCCGATGAAGCTGTTCTCGGGCGAGACCGTGGTGAACGAGCTGTTGGCGTGTGCCTCCCGGCCGTCCGAGTCGGTCGCCGTGGCACTGATCCTGTACGTCGTCGAGCGCTCGAGCTGACCGCTGGGCTTCCAGCTGGAGCCGTCCGCCGCGAGGGTGCCCTCGACGGCGTCGCCTGCCGCCGTGGTCATCGTGACCTCGGTGAGCTTGCCCTTGGCGACGGTGACCATCGCGGCGTTGTTGATGCTCGCGTTGGTCGCCCCGTTCTTCGGCGCGATCGTTATCTGCGCCTCGGAGGTGTCCTTGGCCGCCGCTTCGTCCACCTGGGCCTGCGACGCCTTCGAGCTGTCGGACGTCGCACTGCCGCCCGACCCGCCGTCGTCGCTGCAGGCGGAAAGCACCAGTACGCCGCCGAGCAGTGCGGACGCGGCCACGAGGCCCCTGCGCCGCTTGCTGTCCGTCATCACACGCTTCTCCATCGTTGCCGATTCCCCATGATCCCCGGACAGGGTCGCCCGACGGCGATTCCCCGTCAATGTCCCAAGAACACCGCGCCCGGGTCTTCCGTTCCACATCCACCGCGGATGTGGGGAACACCACTCATCGACGCTCCCGGGTCCGCGGCGGTTCCCACCGCCTGTGAGGAGTGCCCGGCGGGCGTCAGCGTTCCGTTTTGCCGCCGCCTTCTTCGTCGTCCGTCTCATTGTCCTCGATCCCGTAGTACCCCTCGTCCCCGTCCTCCCCGGCAGCCCAGTCCTCGGCATCGGGGTCGTAGTCGATCGTCTCGCTGCTCCAGGAGGCCTGGGCGAGCTCGACGCCGGGCACCTGGCTGACCAGATCGAACGGGTCGATCAGTGAGGCGAGGGCTTCCGCTGCGTCTTCCCTGACCGTCTCCTCGGCATGCGTCCGCTCCTCGGCGGACGCGTCGGCGGACGCGCCGGAGGCGGTGAAATCGGCGGCGATGCTTTCCAGCGCGGTACCGGTCAGGGCGTCCGCGTCGCTGATCTCCAGCACCATCTCCACGCGAAGCCGAACAAATGAGGGTGTCTTCGAAGTGCTCATACGCCGGAGCGTAAGGCTCCCGGAAGCTGCGGCTTTCCTCCGACCCGCTGCTTTGCTTAGCATCGGCCCACGGGGCTAACTGATGGTTGTCGCAAGGGGATCGATTCTGTGTCCATCGCTCGTCGCACGCTGCTGACCACCACAGCGGCAGGCACCCTGCTCTGTGCTCTCTGGTTCGTCCCCTCCGCCAACGCGACCGGCGAGACAGAGACGCGGAGCAGTTCCACCGGCTCGTCCGCCGGTTCCCCCGCCGGGGTCCGGCAGGCCTCCGCCACGGGGGACTTCACCTCCGACGACAGACTCGCCGACACCGGGCCGGGCATCGACACGACTCCCTACCTGATCGGCGGCACGGCCTCGCTGTGCGTCGGTGCGGGGTTCGTCGCGTATTCCGTGCGCCGGGACGGCACGCCGGGCACCGGCTTCTGAGGCACGTGAGGGCTGCCGTGTCCCCCGGGGCGCGGCAGCCCTCACGCGTACGGGCTCAGGCCAGCGGCCCGGTCACCGCCTCCACGGCCGCGACCAGCTTCCCGTCCCGTACGAAGGCGTCGGCGGCGGCCAGGTCCGGGGCGAGGAAGCGGTCCGGTCCCGGCCCCTGGACACCGGCGGCCCTCAGTGCCCCGATGACGGCCTGCGAGGCGGGGGCGGGGGTCATCCCCTCCGCCGTGCGCAGCTCGACGGCGCGCGTGGCGGCGTACAGCTCGACGGCCACGATCCGCGCGAGCCCGGTGACGGCTGTACGGAGTTTCCGCGCGGCCGACCATCCCATGGAGACGTGGTCCTCCTGCATCGCGGAGGACGGGATCGAGTCGACGGATGCCGGGACCGCGAGCCGCTTCAGCTCGCTGACCAGTGCGGCCTGGGTGTACTGGGCGATCATCAGCCCCGAGTCGACCCCGGCGTCGTCGGCGAGGAACGGCGGCAGCCCGTGCGAGCGGTTCTTGTCCAGCAGCCGGTCCGTGCGGCGCTCGGTGATCGACCCCAGGTCGGCGGCGACGATCGCCAGGAAGTCGAGGACGTACGCGACGGGCGCGCCGTGGAAGTTGCCGTTGGACTCCACGCGGCCCTCCCCGGGCAGGACGACGGGGTTGTCGACCGCCGAGGCCAGTTCGCGGCCGGCGACAAGGCGGCCGTGCGCGAGGGTGTCGCGCCCCGCGCCGTTGACCTGGGGTGCGCAGCGCACGGAGTAGGCGTCCTGGACGCGGGGGGCGTCGCCTGTGATCTCGGAGTGCCGCCCCGTGAGGCCGGATCCGGCGAGCACCCGCAGCATGTTCTCGGCGGAGACGCCCTGGCCGGGGTGCGGGCGGATGGCGTGCAGCTCCGGGGCGAGGACCCGGTCCGTGCCGAGGAGCGCCTCCAGGGAGAGGGCGGCGGTGATGTCGGCGCTGGTGTAGAGGTTCTTCAGGTCGGCCAGGGCCATCACGAGCATGCCCAGCATGCCGTCGGTGCCGTTGAGGAGGGCGAGGCCCTCCTTCTCGCGCAGCTCGACAGGGGTGATGCCGTGCGCCGCGAGGAGTTCGCCGGCCGGCCTCACGGTGCCGTCGGGGCCCTCCGCGTCTCCTTCGCCCATCAGGGTCAGGGCGCAGTGCGAGAGCGGGGCGAGGTCTCCGGAGCAGCCGAGCGAGCCGTATTCGTGGACGACGGGGGTGATGCCCGCGTTGAGCACGTCGGCCATGGTCTGCGCGACCTCGGGGCGTACTCCGGTGTGTCCGGAGGCGAGCGTCTTCAGCCGCAGGAACATCAGCGCGCGCACGACCTCGCGCTCGACGCGGGGGCCCATGCCGGCGGCATGCGAGCGGACGATGTTGCGCTGCAGCTGTGCCCGCAGACCGGGGCTGATGTGGCGGCTGGCCAGGGCGCCGAAGCCGGTGGAGACGCCGTAGACCGGCTCGGGCTTGGCGGCGAGGGCGTCGACGACCGTCCGCGCGGCGCGGAGCGCCTCGACGGCGGCGGCGGAGAGCTCGACCCGGGCGCCCTGGCGGGCCACGGCGATGACGTCCTCGGCGGTCGTACCGGACGTCCCCACCACGACTGTATGCATATCCATATTCAGAAGCGTACGGACTGAAAGCCGCGATGTCATCAGTGGTCGTGCGGTTGACCCCTTACCGATCGCCGCCGGGCGGGCTTCCCCGCAGCCTGCGGCGGTCATGAGGAGGGCTGGGCGGGGAGTCGGCGAGCCTGATCACGTCGCCGTCGCGCCCCGCGACCACCGGTCTGCGGGAGTGCGCGGCCTTCGCCTGGTACTGGGCGGCGTCCGCCAGGCGGAAGAGCCTGCGCGCGGACGGAACCGGCCCGATGTCGTCGCCCGTGGACGCGACTCCGCAGGCCACCCCGTCACCGGGTTCCAGGGCGAGGGCCCGCGCGCAGAGCTCCTCGGAGACCCGGACCACGTCGTCCGCCGGGGGGCCCACGGTCAGCAGACAGAACTCGTCCCCGCCCAGGCGCGCGGACAGTGCGCCGGGGAGCATCGCGCCGCAGAGCGAGAGCACGGAGCCGAAACGTTCCAGCAGGCGGTCGCCCATGGCGTGGCCGTGCGTGTCGTTGACCTCCTTGAGACCGTTCAGATCGCAGACCACGAGGCTGACGACGGTCCCTTCCGCGCGGTGCAGGTCCACCGCCTCGTCGAGGCGCAGATCGACGGCCCTGCGGTTCGCGAGGCCGGTGAGCGGGTCCGTGAAGGCCAGTTTGCGGACTTCCTCGAGCCGCTCGGTCTGCGCGATCCCCGCCGCGACGACGGCGGCCAGCACGGTCGCGAAGTCCGCGTCGTCCCGGCCGAAGACCGCGGCCCCCGCAGGACGGGCCACGTACAGCTCCCCCCACGCACGCCCGTGCAGCACGATCGGCGCCACCACGCAGCAGCCCCGCCCCCGCCGGCGCAGCGCCGCGACCCGCTGGTGGCAGTACGGGCGGGCGCCCCCGACCGGCGCACCGGCCGCCGGGGCGCCGTCGGCGGTCTCCACCCAGGCGTCGGGCTCGCCGCCGCCAGCCCAGCGCTCGTGCAGGAATTCCGTGATCTCCGGGAACTGGTGCACGGGGTAGGCCTCGGCCTCGGGGAACTCCTCCTCGCTCTCGGCCCGCTCCCCCGCGTTCACCAGCACGCGCAGCCTGCCCTGCTCCCGCTCCCACACGGAGAGGGCCGCGAAGCTGCCCGCCAGCGCCTCGCACGCCCCCGCCGCCGCGGCGCGCCAGGACTCACGCGGGGTGCAGGCCGCCGCCATCGCCTGTGCCAGCGCAACCACGGCGCGCAGCCGCGCATCATCACCGCCCATCGCCCCAGCTTAGGCAGTTTTGTGATGATTCGATCAGTCGGCGGTCCTGATGATCCTCAGTTCGCCTCCCGGCTCACTCGCCGGGCCAGGCGGGCTTCCGCTTCTCGTTGAACGCGGCCACGCCCTCGGCCCGGTCCCCCGAGAAGGCCACGGACCGCCAGGCGGCGTCCTCCACCTCGAGCCCGGCCCGCAGGTCCAGCCCCTGCCCCAGCCGGAGCGCCCGCTTGGCGGCCCTGAGTCCCACCGGTGAGTTCGCCGCGATCCGGCCGCCGACGGCCAGCGCCTCCTCGCGGTCCCGGCCGGCTTCGACCAGTTCGTCGACCAGGCCCAGCTCGCGCGCCTCGGCCGCCTCGACCCGCCGAGCGGTGAACACCAGCTCGGCGGCGCGCGCCGCGCCGACCCGGCGGGGCAGCAGCTGCGTACCGCCGCCGCCCGGGATGACGCCGACGGACACCTCGGGCAGGCCGACCACAGCCGTGCGGTCGGCCACGATCACATCACAGGCCAGCGCGAGCTCGAAGCCGCCGCCGAGGGCGAAACCGTGGACGGCGGCGATGACCGGCATGGGCAGTTCCAGTACGCCGGTGTACGCGGCGCGTGCCGTGGGCCGCTGCCGCACGAGCTCGGCGTCGGTGAAGGAGTTCCGCTCCTTGAGGTCCGCGCCCACGCAGAAGGCGCGCTCATGGCTGGACGTGAGCACGGTCGCCCGCACCTCCCGGTCGGCGCCGAGCGCGGCACAGGCTTCGGCGATGGAGCGCGCCATCGCGGTGCTCACGGCGTTCATCGCCCCGGGCCGGTCGAGCACCAGCTCGGCGACGTGCTCCTGTCCCTCGTGCCGCCGTACGACGACGAAGTCCCCGAACCTCTGCTCGGACGTCACACCCATGACTGCACCCCTCCGGTTAACGAGCGTTACCGGGATCCTAGGGTCTCGCGCCCGGATCAGACCGGGCGCACGGGGTCCGTTGCCCTCTCCGCCCGGTCAGGACGACGGCTTGCCCCGCCTGGCCAGCAGCCACGGCTCCACCACGCCCAGGCCGCGCACCGGCCGCTGCCACATCGGCTGCAGCCCGAAGCGGTACGTCGGCAGGGGTGGCGCCTCGTCCGGGCGGCGGCCCTCCTTCTCCGCCAGCCGGGCGCGCTCGGCCGCCGCCGCGGCCTCCTCGGCCTCCGAGGCGGGGGCGTCGCCGTTCCGGATCAGCTCCGCGGCGAACGCACCGTCGACCAGCACCGCGTCCTTCGGCGCTATCGACGTGAGCCGGCTGGCCAGGTTCACCGTCGTACCGAACACGTCGCCCATGCGCGTGGTGACCGTGCCGAAGGCGATGCCGACCCGCAGTGCGGGCATCGTCGTGTCCTGGGCCATCGCCTCGACCAGCCGGAGCGCTATCTCGCCCGCCGTGCCCGCGTCGTCCGCGGCGAAGAGGACCTCGTCGCCCAGGGTCTTGATGAGCCGCCCGCCGTGCGCCGCGACAAGGTCGGCGGAGGTGGTCTCGAAGGCCTCCACCAGCTCGCCGAGCTCCTCCTCCTCCAGCCGCCGGGTCAGCCGGGTGAAACCGACGAGGTCGGCGAAGCCCACCGCGAGCCGCCGGTCGACCATCTCCTCGTCGTCCCCGGTCTGCACGACCCGGCCCGTGGCGGCGGCCAGCTGGCGCCGCCACACGTACACCAGGAACTCCTGCAGCTCGGGCAGGAGCAGCTCGATGAGCGGGTAGGTGACCTCGGTCCGGGTCATCCCGGCCTCGGGGGGCTCGGTCAGCCCCTCCAGGAAGGAGTCGATCTGCCACTCCGCCAGCCGGGCGGTGGTCTGACCGGTCGACCGGGCCACCTGGATCGCCATCGGCTCGCTGAGCAGCCCGGCCTCCACGAGACCGGCGAGGCGGCGCAGCGCCAGGACGTCCGCCTCGGTGAGCGCCTTGGCCTGCCCGATGTCGGCGAAGCCCATCGCCCGCCAGAAGCGGGACGCCAGATCCATGGAGACCCCGGCGGTCCTGGCCGCCTGGAACGGCGTGTAGCGGCGGTCGGCCCCCAGGATCAAGGCCTCCAGCCGGATGGCGAGCGGGTCGTCGGTCGGCTCGGCCGTGTGGTCGACCTCGTGATGCGGTGTCGAGTGGACCGACTGCCCCGACGAGGGATCCGCGCCGTCGTCGGAGTTCGTGTCGTCGACGGTCACCGGCCGCCTCCTGCCCGTTCCCTGCGCACTACCCTGCCGATCTGTCGCTGGATCGCCTCAACGATACGGCAGGTGTGCCCTGGCTCACGTCCCCGGTCGCACCGTGCCGGGTCCGTCATACGTGACATCACCCGTATGTGCACAAGCACCGGATCAGGTGAGCCCTCCTTCCTCCCCGCGCAGGTGGACGATGTCGCCGGCCGACACGGGCTCCTGGAGACCGGCGCCCGTGGCCAGCACGAGCCGCCCGTCGCCGTCGATGGCGACGGCCTCGCCGACGACGGACCGGTCGCCCGGCAGCTCGGCCCGCACCGTCCGGTCGAGCGTGGCGCAGCCCGCCGCGTAGGCCGCCTGGAGTCCGCTGTCGGCGGCGTCACCGCCTGCGTCGCGCCATTGCCCGTACCACTGTTCGAATGAACGCAGGACGGCCCGGAGCAAGGTCTCGCGGTCGGTGGAGACGGCTCCCGCGAGTGCCAGCGAACCGGCGTGCGGAGCGGGCAGCTCGGCCGCGCGCAGCGACACGTTGAGCCCGAGGCCGACGACGACGCCGTCCCCGGCGCGCTCCGCGAGGATGCCGCCGGTCTTGCGCTCCGTGCCACCGACGGTCACCAGGAGGTCGTTGGGCCATTTCAGTGCCATGTCGACGCCTGCCGACTGCGCGAGTCCCGTGGCGGCGGCGACACCTGCCAGCAGCGGCAGCCATCCCCAGCGTTCGGCGGGTACGCCGCCGGGGGTCAGGTAGACGGAAAAGAAGAGGCCCGAGCGGGGCGGGGCCGTCCAGCTCCGGTCGAGCCGCCCGCGGCCGGCGGTCTGCTCCTCGGCGACCAGCACCGTCCCTTCCGCCAGCCCCCCGCCGGCGGCCCGTGCCGCGAGGTCGGTGTTGGTGGAGCCTGTCGCGTCCACGACGTCGAGCGCGGTCCACAGGCCGCCGGGCCTCAGCAGCCCGCGGCGCAGCGCGGTGACGTTCAGGGGTGGCCTGTCGAGGTCCGACCAGCGGTTGTGCGGCGCATCGGGAGGTGTCATGCAACCCACATTAGGTGTGGCCAACGACGCACTGCCGAACCGTGTGCGCGCCGATACGCTACGGATCAGTAGCCGAATCCGCCGACGGGCGATCCGCCGTCGAGCACGTACGGGTCCAGCACCTCGACTGGATGTACCAGCCGTCCCCGTGAACAGGCAGGGAGCCGCCACCCGATGTCCGAGCCGCAGAGCGACATCCACACCACCGCGGGCAAGATCGCGGACCTGCAGCGCCGTATCGAAGAGGCCACACACGCAGGTTCCGCCCGTGCCGTCGAGAAGCAGCACGCCAAGGGCAAGTTGACCGCCCGCGAGCGGGTCGAGCTCCTGCTCGACGAAGGTTCCTTCGTGGAGCTCGACGAGTTCGCACGGCACCGGTCCACCAATTTCGGGATCGAGAAGAACCGCCCTTACGGGGACGGGGTCGTCACCGGTTACGGCACGGTCGACGGCCGTCCCGTCTGCGTGTACTCGCAGGACTTCACCATCTTCGGCGGCTCGCTCGGCGAGGTCTACGGTGAGAAGATCGTCAAGGTCATGGACTTCGCCCTGAAGACGGGCTGTCCGGTCATCGGCATCAACGACGGCGGCGGCGCGCGCATCCAGGAGGGTGTCGTCGCCCTCGGACTGTTCGCCGAGATCTTCCGCCGCAACGTGCACGCCTCCGGTGTCGTCCCGCAGATCTCCCTGATCGTCGGGCCGTGCGCGGGCGGCGCGGTCTACTCCCCCGCGATCACCGACTTCACGGTCATGGTCGACCAGACCTCGCACATGTTCATCACCGGACCGGACGTCATCAAGACGGTCACCGGTGAGGACGTCGGCTTCGAGGAGCTGGGCGGAGCCCGCACGCACAACACCACGTCGGGTGTGGCCCACCACATGGCGGGCGACGAGAAGGACGCCATCGAGTACGTCAAGTCCCTGCTGTCCTACCTCCCGTCGAACAACCTCTCCGAGGCCCCGGCCTTCCCGGAGGAAGCGGACCTGGGGACCACGGACGAGGACCGCGAGCTCGACACCCTCATCCCGGACTCGGCAAACCAGCCCTACGACATGCACACCGCCATCGAGCACGTACTCGACGACGGCGAATTCCTGGAGACCCAGGCCCTGTTCGCGCCGAACATCATCACCGGCTTCGGGCGCGTCGAGGGCTACCCGGTCGGCATCGTCGCCAACCAGCCGATGCAGTTCGCCGGCTGCCTGGACATCGACGCGAGCGAGAAGGCCGCCCGCTTCGTCCGTACCTGCGACGCGTTCAACGTGCCGGTCCTCACCTTCGTCGACGTCCCCGGCTTCCTGCCCGGCGTCGACCAGGAGTACGGCGGCATCATCCGCCGCGGCGCCAAGCTCATCTACGCCTACGCCGAGGCGACCGTCCCGCTGATCACGGTGATCACGCGCAAGGCGTTCGGCGGGGCGTACGACGTGATGGGGTCCAAGCACCTGGGCGCCGACCTGAACCTCGCCTGGCCGACCGCGCAGATCGCCGTGATGGGCGCGCAGGGCGCGGTGAACATCCTGCACCGCCGCACGATCGCCGCAGTCACGGACCCCGGCGAGCGCGACGCCACGCGCGCCGAGCTGATGGCCGACTACGAGGACGCGCTCCTCAACCCGTACGTCGCGGCCGAGCGCGGCTACGTCGACGCGGTGATCATGCCGTCCGACACCCGCGCGCACCTCGTGAAGGGCCTGCGCCAGCTCCGTACGAAGCGCGAGTCGCTGCCGCCGAAGAAGCACGGCAACATCCCCCTCTGACCACCAGGAGCCACCATGATCAAGGTCGTACGGGGCAATCCGACCCCGGAGGAGCTCGCCGCGGCCCTCGCCGTGGTCCGGGCGCGCGCGGCGGCGGTGGCCGCGGTGCCGTCCGGCGCCCCGCTGCCGCCCGAACAGTGGTCCGACCCGGGGCGGATCGCCCGCCGGGGCGCGCTCCGGCCGGGGCCCCGGTCCTGGGCACGGACGTACTGGCCCTCCTGAGGGCGGGCCGAGCGGCGCCTGAGTACGCGTACTCAGGCGCCGCAGGCGTGTCCGGAGCACCATCGGGACCATGCTGTGGTCCGACCCCGAGAACAAGCCGCCGAAAGAACTGCGCGACGCCCAGGACATGATGCGCCGCACGGGGCTGCTGCTCGCGCTGGCCATGGTGGTGGCGATGTTCGTCCTGGGCACCCGCTGAGGCCCCGGCCCCCATGCGCCGGCCTGTCCTACGATGGCGGCCATGACTGCTCAGCGCCGCCTCGTGCTCGCCTCCGCCTCCCCTGCCCGTCTCGGTCTCCTGCGTCAGGCGGGTCTCGCCCCCGAGGTGATCGTCAGCGGTGTGGACGAGGACGCGATCACCGCTCCGACCCCGGGTGAGCTGGCGCTCGTCCTGGCCGAGGCGAAGGCCGCCGCGGTGGCGGCCCGCCCCGAGGCCGCGGGCGCCCTCGTCATCGGCTGCGACTCGGTGCTGGAGCTGGACGGCGAGGCGCTCGGCAAACCGGCTGACGGCGAGGAGGCCACCGCACGCTGGAAGTCCATGCGCGGCCGGTCGGGAATCCTGCAGACGGGACACAGCGTCATCGACACGGCCACCGGCCGTACGGTGTCGGCGACCGCGTCCACCGTCGTCAGGTTCGGCGAGCCCACGGACGCCGAGGTGGCGGCCTACGTCGCTTCGGGTGAACCCCTCCACGTCGCCGGGGCGTTCACCCTGGACGGCCGCTCGGCGCCCTTCGTCGAGGCGATCGAGGGCAGTCACGGCAACGTCATCGGCCTCTCCCTGCCGCTGCTGCGCCGTCTGCTCGGGGAACTGGGCGTCTCCGTCACCGACTTGTGGGTCTGAGCGGCGGCAGCGTCACACCGCCGCCGGAGCTTCCCGCGCACCGGCCCTGCCCGCTTCCGGCCCAGACCGCTCGAACGCCACGAGGGTCAGCACGATCAGGCCGAGGACGGCCATCAGGAACGCGAAGGCCCCCCAGCCGACGAGACCCACCGCCAGCGCGCCCAGCACCCCGTGGACGACCGCGCACGCGATGAGGGCGATCCTGGCGAAGCGCCCCGGGGCGCGGTCGCGCAGGCCGGCCAGGAGCGGTATCAGCCCGCAGAGCAGCAGCAGCGCGCCGAAGACGCCTCCCATCACCCAGGTCCCGGTGACCATGGTGTCCGGGTCCATCCCGGCCAGGGACATGCTCTGGTTGCCCGCGACCGTGGCGAGGACGCCGTTGAGGACCACGATGCCCACGGCTTCGACGAACAGAACGATCGCGGTCGTGAAGGCCACTGGTCTGCGCACCACGGCGCCACCCCCTGTTACCTGTAGTAAGACCGGTACAGCGCGGACCCTACAGGGGGGCGCCCCCCGCTCGTCAGGGGTCCGGGAGGCGGTAATCGCTCCGGACGGGAGTTCGCGCACACCCCGCGCCGATATCACGGCCCCGTGCCCCGCTCCGCGCCGCCGCCCCGCGACCGCGGCAAAGATTCCTTCGCCCGTTCGTAGGGAGTCCACAAAGAAACGCCGCACCGCGTTGACCGTACGAACAGAGACTTGAGCCACACTTCGTGGCTACTGTGCGGTTGAGGAACCCGGCGTACCGTGGTGCGACAAGGGATTTCGCGACCCGAGCAAGCCTCGGATCACACTCCGTGTGGGCAAGTTCACTATTGGGGACGGGTCGTACGGCCGTGTCGGTAGTCCCTAAACTCAGCTTGTTCTCAAGGAGGGAGTCATCGTGCGCAAGGTGCTCATCGCCAACCGTGGCGAAATCGCTGTCCGTGTGGCCCGGGCTTGCCGGGATGCCGGAATCGCGAGCGTAGCCGTCTACGCCGATCCGGACCGGGATGCTCTGCATGTGCGCGCGGCAGACGAGGCGTTCGCTCTGGGCGGTGACACCCCGGCCGCCAGCTATCTGGACATGGCCAAGGTGCTCCAGGCTGCCAAGGACTCGGGGGCGGACGCGATCCACCCCGGTTACGGCTTCCTCTCGGAGAACGCGGAGTTCGCCCAGGCCGTCCTGGACGCGGGTCTGACGTGGATCGGGCCGCCGCCGCAGGCGATCCGGGACCTCGGCGACAAGGTCGCCGCCCGGCACATCGCCCAGCGTGCGGGCGCCCCGCTGGTGGCCGGCACGCCCGACCCGGTGAGCGGCTCGGCCGAGGTCGTGGAGTTCGCCGAGAAGAACGGCCTGCCGATCGCGATCAAGGCGGCCTTCGGCGGCGGCGGGCGCGGTCTGAAGGTGGCCCGCACCCTTCAGGAGATCCCCGAGCTGTACGACTCCGCGGTCCGTGAGGCCGTCGCGGCCTTCGGTCGCGGCGAGTGCTTCGTCGAGCGCTACCTCGACAAGCCGCGCCACGTCGAGACCCAGTGCCTGGCCGACACCCACGGCAACGTCGTGGTCGTCTCCACCCGTGACTGCTCGCTGCAGCGCCGCCACCAGAAGCTGGTAGAGGAAGCCCCCGCCCCCTTCCTGACCGAGGCACAGAACGCCGAGCTGTACGCGGCGTCCAAGGCCATCCTCAAGGAAGCCGGCTACGTCGGCGCCGGCACCGTGGAGTTCCTCGTCGGCCTGGACGGCACCATCTCCTTCCTCGAGGTCAACACCCGCCTCCAGGTCGAGCACCCGGTCACCGAGGAGGTCACCGGCCTCGACCTCGTGCGCGAGATGTTCCGCATCGCCGACGGCGAGGAGCTCGGTTACGGCGACCCCGCCGTGCGCGGGCACTCCTTCGAGTTCCGGATCAACGGCGAGGACCCGGGCCGCGGCTTCCTGCCCGCCCCCGGCACCGTCACCCTGTTCGCCCCGCCCACCGGCCCCGGCGTCCGCCTGGACGCGGGCGTGGAGACCGGCAGCGTCATCGGCCCCGCGTGGGACTCCCTGCTCGCCAAACTGATCGTCACCGGCGCCACCCGCGAACAGGCCCTCCAGCGCGCCGCACGCGCGCTCGCCGAGTTCCAGGTCGAGGGCATGGCCACCGCCATCCCCTTCCACCGCGCGGTCGTCGCCGACCCCGCGTTCACCTCCGACCCCTTCCAGGTCCACACCCGCTGGATCGAGACCGAGTTCGTCAACGAGATCAAGCCGTTCACGGTCCCCGCGGAACAGGACGCCGACGAGGAGTCCGGTCGTGAGACCGTCGTCGTCGAGGTCGGCGGCAAGCGCCTGGAGGTCTCCCTGCCCTCCTCGCTCGGCATGAGCCTGGCGCGTACGGGCCTGGCGGCCGGCGCGAAGCCCAAGCGCCGCGCGGCGAAGAAGGCCGGTTCCGCGGCCTCCGGCGACACCCTGGCCTCCCCGATGCAGGGCACGATCGTCAAGATCGCCGTCGAGGAGGGCCAGGAGGTCAAGGAGGGCGACCTCATCGTCGTCCTCGAAGCCATGAAGATGGAACAGCCCCTCAACGCCCACCGCTCCGGCACGGTGAAGGGCCTGGCGGCGGAGGTCGGCACATCGGTGTCCTCCGGCGCCATGATCTGCGAGATCAAGGACTGAGTGCACGTTCTCCTCACCGGGGGCCCGGCATGTGCCGGGCCCCCGGTGGCATCCTTGGGACGCGGAGCGGACACCAGGAGGAGGCGGCGATGGCGATGAGTACGGCACCGACACCGGCCCGGCCGATGCGCGCCGACGCGCGCCGCAACCACGACCGGCTGCTGTGCGAGGCGCGTGCGTCCTTCGCCGCTCAGGGCACCGATGCCTCACTGGAGGACATCGCCCGGCGGGCGGGGGTCGGGATCGGCACGCTCTACCGGCACTTCCCGAACCGGCAGGCCCTGATGAACGCGGTGTTCCAGGAGGCCCTGACCGCACTGCTCGCCCGCTCCCGCGAGCTCGCGCAGGCGGACCAGCCGTGCACCGCGCTGGTGGAGTGGCTGGGCGCGATCGTCACCCATGCGGGTGAGTACCGGGGCCTGGCGCGGGCACTCATGTCGGCTTCGGGGGACGAGTCCTCGGCCCTGACGTCATGTCATGTCCCGCTGCGTCAGGCAGGGGCGCGACTGCTGGCCCGGGCGCAGACGAGCGGCTCGGTGCGGACGGATGTGTCGATCGACGACCTGCTGCAGCTGACGAACGCGATCGCGCTGGCCGCGGAGCAGACCCCGACCGACCCCGCGCTGGCCGACCGCCTGCTGCGACTGACGCTCCGTGGTGTGAAGGCCGACCCGGCCGACGGCGCGCCGTCGGGCCCGGCCATCGGCTGACGGCTTCCACCCCGGCCCCTCGCCGGGGCCCGCTCCCCTACCGGCGCCGTAGGTCCGCGACACGCCCCGCCGGCCCCTCCACCAGCGCGGCCGTGCTCCGCAGCTGCGGGCCACCGGGCACCCCGGGCCCTCCGTGACCGCCCTGCGTGCGCCGCTGGCCCGGCAGCGGCATCTCCTGCCGTGTCTGCCGGCCCGGAGGCGGGGTGTCACCGGCCGCGGCCTCCGTGCCGGGCCCGGCCACCGTGATCGCCACGCCCTGGTCGGCGAGGGCCTGCAGCTCTGTGGCCGCACGCTCGTCGTGGACCGTCGGCTCGTCCGTCACCAGACGGGTGATCAAGTCCGTGGGCACCGTCTGGAACATGGTGTCGGAGCCGAGCTTCGTGTGGTCCGCCAGGACCACCACCTCGGTCGCGGCCTGCACCAGTGCCCGGTCCACGCTCGCCGAGAGCATGTTGGACGTGGACAGACCGCGCTCCGCGGTGAGACCGCTCCCGGACAGGAAGGCACGGCTCACCCGCAGCCCCTGGAGGGACTGCTCGGCACCGCTGCCGACGAGCGCGTAGTTGCTCCCGCGCAGGGTGCCGCCCGTCATCACCACTTCCACCCGGTTGGCGTGGGCCAGCGCCTGGGCGACCAGCAGCGAATTGGTGACCACGGTCAGGCCGGGCACCCGCGCGAGCCGGCGGGCCAGCTCCTGCGTGGTCGTTCCGGCGCCGACCACGATGGCCTCGCCCTCACCGACCAGGCCGGCCGCCAGATCGGCGATGGCCGTCTTCTCCGCGGTGGAGAGGTGGGATTTCTGCGGAAAGCCGGACTCCCGCGTGAGACCGCCCGGCAAGACCGCACCGCCGTGCCGGCGGTCGAGGAGTCCTTCTGCCTCCAGTGCCCGCACGTCCCGCCGTACGGTCACTTCGGAGGTCTGGACGACGCGGGCGAGCTCACGGAGCGATACCGCCCCGTTGGCGCGCACCATTTCGAGGATCAATTGACGACGTTCTGCAGCGAACACGAAACTGACAGTAACGTGGCCGTGCGTTGCTTTTCAGCAGTTTGCGCCGAATAAGGGAAGTTGCGCACAGGCGGGACCCCCTAGTGGTATAGAGGCCCCGTCTGTGTACGAACGACCGGTGTCACGCCCCGTCCGCGCTCTTACGGGTGTGCAACTGCCGGGCCACTTCGGCGATCGAGCCGGACAGCGACGGGTACACGGTGAACGCGTTGGCGATCTGTTCCACCGTCAGGTTGTTGTCGACGGCGAGCGAGATCGGGTGGATCAGCTCGCTGGCCCTGGGTGCGACGACACAGCCTCCGACCACGATCCCGGTGCCGGGCCGGCAGAAGATCTTGACGAACCCGTCCCGGATGCCCTGCATCTTGGCGCGCGGGTTGCGCAGCAGCGGCAGCTTCACGACGCGGGCGTCGATCTTGCCGGAGTCGACATCGGCCTGGGTGTAACCGACGGTGGCGATCTCGGGGTCGGTGAACACGTTGGCGGAGACCGTCTTCAGGTCCAGCGGCGCCACCGCGTCACCGAGGAAGTGGTACATCGCGATCCGGCCCTGCATCGCCGCGACCGAGGCCAGGGCGAAGACCCCGGTGACGTCACCGGCCGCGTACACACCGGGGGCGCTGGTGCGGGACACCCGGTCGGTCCGGATGTGCCCGGACTCCTTGAGCTGGACCCCCGACTCCTCCAGGCCCATGCCCGCGGTGTTGGGGATCGCGCCGACCGCCATCAGGCAGTGCGTGCCGGAGATGACGCGGCCGTCGGACAGCGTGACCTCGACATGGTCACCGACGCGCTTGGCGGACTGGGCGCGGGAGCGGGCCATGACGTTCATGCCGCGGCGCCGGAAGACGTCCTCCAGGACGGCGGCGGCGTCCGGGTCCTCGCCGGGGAGCACCCGGTCACGGGAGGAGACGAGCGTGACGCGCGAGCCGAGGGCCTGGTAGGCGCCGGCGAACTCGGCGCCGGTGACGCCCGAGCCGACCACGATGAGCTCCTCGGGGAGCTCGTCGAGGTCGTAGACCTGGGTCCAGTTCAGGATGCGCTCACCGTCGGGCTGGGCGTCCGGGATCTCCCGGGGGTGGCCACCGGTCGCGATCAGCACGGCGTCGGCGGTGAGCCGCTCCTCGGTGCCGTCCGCGGCGGTCACCACGACCTGACGCGACCCGTCGGCGGCCTGGAGGCCCTCCAGCCGGCCCCGGCCGCGCATGACCCGGGCGCCCGTGCGGGTCACGGAGGCGGTGATGTCGTGGGACTGGGCGAGCGCGAGACGCTTGACCCGCCGGTTGACCTTGCCGAGGTCGACACCGACCACCCGGGCGGCCTGCTCGACGTGCGGGGTGTCGTCGGCGACGATGATGCCGAGTTCCTCGTAGGAGGAGTCGAAGGTGGTCATCACCTCGGCCGTCGCGATCAGGGTCTTGGAGGGCACGCAGTCGGTGAGGACCGACGCGCCGCCGAGGCCGTCGCAGTCGACGACGGTCACCTCCGCGCCGAGCTGGGCGCCGACCAGTGCCGCCTCGTAGCCGCCGGGGCCGCCGCCGATGATCACGATCCGGGTCACGAAAAGTCCGCCTCGCGTGGTGTCATCCCACGGCCGTCTGCCGCCCCGGCCGGGGGTCCGGGGGATCGCCCCGGGGAATGCAGTACGTAATTCATTGTCCCGCACGCGCCAAGCGGCTTCGCCCCGGGGCCCTCCATACGGGAACGGACCAGGCCGGGGCACGGCCCCCGGCCCCCGCCGGACCGTTCGCGACCGGGCCCTTCCTCTCCGGTAACCGGCACGTCCCCCATCGCCTCCCGTACCCTCGACCCCATGTCGCTCTACGCCGCATACGCCGGCAACCTCGACGCGCGGCTGATGACGCGCCGCGCACCGCACTCCCCGCTGCGCGGCACGGGCTGGCTCAACGGCTGGCGGCTGACGTTCGGCGGGGAACAGATGGGCTGGGAGGGTGCGCTGGCCACGGTGGTGGAGGCACCCCGCTCGCAGGTGTTCGTCGCGCTGTACGACCTGGCTCCGATGGACGAGGACTCCATGGACCGCTGGGAGGGTGTCGGCCTGGACGTCTACCGGCGCATGCGGGTGCGCGTGCACACGCTGGACGGCGAGGAGCCGGCCTGGATGTACGTCCTCAACGGCTACGAGGGCGGGCTGCCCTCGGCCCGCTACCTGGGCGAGGTGGCGGACGCCGCCGAGTCCGCGGGCGCGCCGCACGACTACGTGATGAACCTCCGCAAACGCCCCTGCTGAGCCACGCCCTCCGGGACCCTTCTGTACGAACGTACGAATACGACCGGCCAGTCTCTGCGCGGCCACATCTACGCGCGTAGGGAATCAGCGGTTACCCTCGTCCGCGTGAACGCATCTCTTATTCCGGACCACATCCAGGGCGACCCCCACGCCGCCGCTGCCGACGCCGCCGCCCGCCTGCGCGAGCTGACCGGCGCCGAGACCCACGACGTCGCTCTCGTGATGGGCTCCGGGTGGGCCCCCGCCGGCGCCGCGCTCGGCATCCCGGAGGCCGAGTTCCCGGTCACCGCCCTGCCCGGATTCCCGGCCCCGGCGGTGGAGGGCCACGGTGGCACGATCCGCTCGTACCGGATCGGGGAGAAGCGGGTCCTGGTCTTCCTGGGCCGCACGCACCACTACGAGGGCCGCGGCGTCGCCGCCGTCGCGCACGGCGTCCGCACGGCCGTCTCCGCGGGCTGCGGGACCATCGTCCTGACCAACGGGTGCGGCGGTCTGCGCGAGGGCATGCGCCCGGGTCAGCCGGTCCTGATCAGCGACCACATCAACCTCACGGCCACCTCGCCGATCGTGGGGGCGAACTTCGTCGATCTGACCGACCTGTACTCGCCGCGGCTGCGCGCCCTGTGCAAGGAGATCGACGAGACGCTCGAAGAGGGTGTCTACGTGCAGTTCCCCGGCCCGCACTACGAGACCCCGGCCGAGATCAACATGGTCCGCGTCATGGGCGGCGACCTGGTCGGCATGTCCACGGTCCTGGAGGCCATCGCGGCGCGTGAGGCGGGTGCGGAGGTGCTGGGCATCTCCCTGGTCACGAACCTCGCCGCGGGCCTGAGCGGCGAACCCCTCAACCACGAGGAAGTCCTCCAGGCCGGCCGCGACTCGGCCACCCGCATGGGCGCGCTGCTGGCGCGGGTGCTGGACCGGATCTAGCGGGGGCTCCACCCCGCACCCCCGCTCCTCGAACGCCGGAGGGGCTTGATCCCGCCCGGCTCGGCTTTCGTCTCCATCCCGCGATCCCAGCCCCGCCGGCGTGTGGGGCGGCCCGGCCCTGAGGCACAGGGCGACCACATCCAGCCCCGTCGGCGTTCGAGGCGCGGAGCCCCGGGGCCAGATCCCCGGCAGCCCGCGCAGCGGCTCCATCCCAGTCTCCCGTACCGCAGAAAGGCGGCCACCGTGCAGCAGGACCTCATCACGCAGGCCAGGACCTGGCTCGCCGAGGACCCGGACCCCGAGACCCGCGCCGAGCTCGCGGAGCTCATCGGCGCAGGGGACCTCGCCGCACTGGAGGACCGCTTCGCCGGCACGCTCCAGTTCGGCACGGCGGGCCTGCGCGGCGAGATCGGCGCCGGACCGATGCGCATGAACCGCTCCGTCGTCATCCGCGCGGCCGCCGGACTCGCGGCCTACCTGAAGGCACAGGGGCAGGACGGCGGGCTCGTCGTCATCGGCTACGACGCCCGCTACAGGTCCGCCGACTTCGCCCGTGACACCGCGTCGGTGATGACCGGCGCGGGCCTGCGCGCCGCCGTGCTCCCCCGCCCCCTGCCGACCCCCGTCCTCGCGTACGCCATACGGCATCTGGGAGCCGTGGCGGGCGTGGAGGTCACGGCCAGCCACAACCCCCCGCGCGACAACGGCTACAAGGTCTACCTCGGCGACGGCTCGCAGATCGTGCCCCCGGCCGACGTGGAGATCGCAGCGGCCATCGCGGCGGTCGGTCCGCTCGACGGCGTACCGCGCCCTGAGTCCGGCTGGGAGGTCCTCGGCGACGAGGTCCTGGCCGCGTACCTCGCGCGTACGGACGCCGTCCTGAGCCCCGGCTCCCCCCGCACCGCGCGGACGGTCTACACGGCGATGCACGGCGTAGGCACCTCCGTCCTGACGGCAGCCTTCGCGCGGGCCGGCTTCCCCGAGCCCGTCCTCGTGGCCGAACAGGCGGACCCCGACCCCGCGTTCCCCACCGTCGCCTTCCCCAATCCGGAGGAGCCCGGCGCCATGGATCTCGCGTTCGCGACCGCGCGCCGGACGCAGCCCGACCTCGTCATCGCCAACGACCCGGACGCGGACCGCTGCGCCGTCGCCGTGCCCGACCCGTCGGCGGACGGTGGCTGGCGGATGCTGCGCGGCGACGAGGTGGGTGCGCTGCTCGCCGCCCACTTGGTGGACCGGGGCGTCACCGGCGTGTTCGCCGAGTCGATCGTCTCCTCGTCCCTCCTCGGCCGGATCGCGGAGAGGGCGGGTCTCGGCTACGAGGAGACGCTGACGGGTTTCAAGTGGATCGCCCGCGTCGAGGGCCTGCGCTACGGCTACGAGGAAGCGCTGGGCTACTGCGTGGACCCGGAGGGCGTCCGTGACAAGGACGGCATCACGGCCGCGCTGCTGATCGCCGAACTCGCCTCCGCGCTCAAGGAGAAGGGCCGCACCCTCCTCGACCTGCTGGACGGCCTCGCGCTCGCGCACGGTCTGCACGCCACGGATCAGCTGTCGGTCCGGGTCGAGGACCTGACGGTCATCGCGAACGCCATGCGGCGCCTGCGCGAGACCCCCCCGGCCACCCTGGCGGGCCTCCCCGTCACCTCGGCCGAGGACCTCGCGCGGGGCACGGGCGCCCTGCCGCCCACCGACGGTCTGCGCTATCACCTCACGGGAGCCAGGGTCATCGTCCGCCCGAGCGGTACCGAGCCCAAGCTCAAGTGCTACCTGGAGGCCGTGGTCCCGGTAACCGACGCGGCCGGGCTCCCCGCGGCGAGGCGGCGGGCAGCCGAGCTGCTGGCCGGCCTCAAGCGCGACCTGGCGACGGCCGCGGGGATCTGAGGTCCGCCTGCGCGGTGGGCTGCTCCGGCGACCAGACCGGACAGGTGCCATGGAATGGCTGTAGTTCCACTACGGCTGACACCACGGTCCAGGTTCCGCGAGAAACCCGCGGCCGTCTCGCGGTTCCGGCGGCCGAGCGCGGCCTCACCCCGGGCCGGCTCGTGCAGCACCTCGCCGCACGCGAACTCACCGAAACCCAGATCGCCGAGCGGCTGCAGGCCGGCCGCGCGGCGGCCCGCCGGCACACGGGTGCCGATCTGGCCGGCGAGGAACTCGGTCATCGGCGACTCGCAGGCGACGGCGGCATGTCCTGCCGCACCTCGCACGTGGGCCGCCGTGGCGGTGGGCTCCGGGGTCGGCGCGCCGTGATGACCAGATGCGGACGCCGGTGTGCGGGGCAGACCGGCGGGGTCCGTTCAGGTCGTGTCCGCCATGCCGGGGACGCCGCCCGCGCCCGCCGCCCCCGGACTTGTGACACTCCTGTGACCGGAATTATGGCCTCCACCACATGCGCAGGGTTCACACCCTGATCGGATGACCGGATGCCCAGGCCTGCTCCCACCCGCACCGCCGCCTCCTTCCTGCCGGCTCTCGCAGCGACCGCTCTGCTGCTCACGGCCTGCGGGACGGAGCGTGCCGGAGCCGGCACGACTGAACCCCCGGCCCGTACGCAGGTCGACGATCCGGGCGAGGACGGCGTACGGATCACCTCGCTGACCCTTCCGCCGGCTTCTCCCTCGCCCACCCGCAGCTACCTCGTCTCCGCCGAGAGCCTCGCCACGGACTCGGGGGTCGTTGCCTCCTACGAGGTCACCAACGAGGGCGCCGAGTCCATGACCTACTCGGTCGTCCTCACCTTCATGAGCGGTGACGGCGGGGCCGTGACGAACCGGACCGCGACCGTGCGCGACGTGGCCCCCGGGAAGACCGTACGGGGCACGGTCCGGGCCGGGGTACTGCCGCCCACCGCACCGCGGGTGACACAGGTCGAGGTGCTCGAAGTGGCCAAGGTCCCCGCGAGCGAGGCCGCGGCAGAGCCAGGCGTGTGCCCCGCCTCCGGGATCCGGGTCAGCGCCGACAAGGGCGACGCGGCCATGGGACTGCGCGTCGTGGGCCTGCATCTCGACAACTGCGGCACCCGCGACTACACCGTCGAGGGCTACCCCCTGCTGGAGCTCCTGGACGACGGCCTCAGGCCCGTCGACGGCGTCGAGATCCTCGACGGCAGCCGCGAGATCACCACCGGCGCCGGTGCCGACGAGCAGCCCCGTCCCGTCACGCTCAGACCCGGCGAGTCGGCGACCGCCGGCCTGGTCTGGCGCAACACCACCGAGTCCGGCACGCCGGTGAACGTGCCCTATGTGCGAATCCGGGCGAAGGCCGGCGCCGACCCGGTGACGGTGGCCCCGGACCTCGACCTCGGCACCACCGGAAAGCTCGGGGTCAGGCCGTGGGAGAAGGCGGAGCGCCGAGCGGATCCTGCGAAGCCCCCCGCCGAGGGGCGGCCTGCGGACGGCTTCCGGTGACGTCACGCGACTCGCCGGACAGCGCGAGGAACCGTTCGCGGGCCGCCCGGCAGGGCGAGTGACGCTCGTGCGCCCGAGCCGGGACGGCCGTCGTGCGGCCGTCCGCCCTCCTCGGCACCCCCGTCCAACCGCTGCCGGACGGCGTGTGCTGGACCGCTCCCGCCCGTTCCGCGTACCCGGTGCGCAGCGCTTCGAAGGCGTCCCCGCAGGTTTCGTCGCCCTTGAACGCATGTGTGGACACGGCGGCCACCCGCCCGTTCCGCAGGGTCGTCCGCCAGCCGTACCGGCCCTGCGCATCGAGGTCGGTACGGCAGCGCACTCCGACCGCGTCCGTTCCGTCGGCACCATCGGCACCCCGCATCTCGCCCACCCCCGCCGCCCCGTCCGGACGTCGGTGCGGCAAGCGCAATCTGCTGAGACGGCGGTGAGCGGCGGGACCGGGAAAATGCCACGCAGCCGGCTTTCGTCCCGAGGCGGCCCCTTGGGTGCGCGGTATGCACCCGGGCACTGTGCGGCGGTCCCCCCGCGGGCGTCCGGCGGGTGTCAGCCGATCGCGAGCAGCACCACGAGCAGCACGGCACCGACGGCGGCCGGGGCGATCACCTCGTAGGCCCAGCGCACCGACGCCGTGGTCGTGGCCTGCTCCTTGCGGGCGGCGGCGCCCTCGGCGAGCTCCCTCAGGTCGCTCACCGTCCGGTCTGCGGCGGCCACGCGGGCCTGGGAGTCGCGGACGTCGGCGTGCACCGAGGTCCGGCCGTAGGGGTCGTCGTGCGCCTGCTGGGTGGCCTTCCTGGCGGCACGCTTGCGCTCGCGCAGCGACACGGGGACCGCCCACAGCTGGTACTTGGCGCCGTCGTGGGTGAAGATCTCGCTCGAGTAGGCGGCGCGCACGGTGGAGACGTCCGCCCACGGCAGCACGATGGTGCGGAACGGGTTGCGGATCCGGATCCGCTCCTCGTTCGCGAAGACGGCCGGCCGCAGGGTGAAGGCCACGATCAGCGGGATCACCGCCAGCAGCGCGGCCAGAGCCAGCCACGGCACCCAGCCCGCTCCCCGGACCACCGCGTCGCCGCCGATCCAGCCGACCAGCAGGATCAGCAGCACGCCGCTGACCAGCCCGGCGCCCGACCGGAAGGTCCGGTCGGCGTAGGAGGGCTCGGCGGGAGGTGTGGGGCTCGTCATGGTCCCGATTCTGCCTGAAGCGGCGCGAGGGCCGGGGCGCGGCCTCGCCCGGCTCGTGGGAGACCTGGACCGGGAAGGCCCCTGTACAGGTCGCTACGCGCGTAGATATGCTCATCTGGTGACCATGTCCACCACTGCCCCATCCCCCAGGCTCTCAGCTCCGTTCGAGCAGGGAGGTACCCCCATCGCCGACGTGACGGCGTCCGACAGTGCGCTGCGCCGCTTCCTGCACGGGCTGCCCGGTGTCGACACCGTCGGCCTCGAAGCGCGTGCCGCCTCCCTCGGTACCCGATCGATCAAGACGACCGCCAAGGCCTACGCCATCGATCTCGCCATCTCGATGATCGACCTGACGACGCTGGAAGGCGCGGACACCCCGGGCAAGGTCCGGGCTCTCGCCGCCAAGGCGGTCAACCCCGACCCCACCGACCGCACGACCCCGCGCACCGCGGCCGTCTGCGTCTATCCCGACATGGCGGCGACGGCCGCAGCCGCGCTGGCCGGTTCCGGGGTGAAGGTCGCGTCCGTCGCGACGGCCTTCCCCGCCGGACGTGCCGCGCTGGACGTCAAGCTCGCGGACGTCCGTGACGCCGTGGCGGCCGGGGCCGACGAGATCGACATGGTGATCGACCGGGGTGCCTTCCTCTCCGGCCGCTACCTCAAGGTGTACGAGGAGATCGTCGCCGTGAAGGCCGAGTGCGGCTCCGCGCGGCTCAAGGTGATCTTCGAGACCGGCGAGCTCTCCACATACGACAACATCCGGCGGGCCTCCTGGCTCGGGATGCTGGCGGGAGCGGACTTCATCAAGACGTCGACCGGCAAGGTCGGCACCAACGCCACCCCGGCGAACACCCTGCTGATGCTGGAGGCCGTGCGCGACTTCCGGGAGCAGACGGGCGTGCAGGTGGGCGTGAAGCCCGCCGGCGGCATCCGCACCTCCAAGGACGCGATCAAGTTCCTCGTCCTGGTGAACGAGACCGCGGGCGAGGACTGGCTGGACAACCACTGGTTCCGCTTCGGCGCCTCCAGCCTGCTGAACGACCTGCTGATGCAGCGCCAGAAGCTCAGCACCGGCCGTTACTCCGGCCCCGATTACGTGACGGTGGACTGATACGCCATGGCATCCGCATTCGACTACGCACCGGCTCCGGAGTCCCGCTCCGTCGTCGACATCGCCCCCTCGTACGGCCTGTTCATCGACGGCGAGTTCGCCGACGCGGCCGACGGCAAGGTCTTCAAGACGGTCAGTCCGTCCACCGAGGAAGTGCTCTCCGAGGTCGCGCGTGCGGGCACGGAGGACGTGGACCGGGCCGTGAAGGCGGCCCGCCGGGCCTTCGAGAAGTGGTCGGCGCTGCCCGGCTCCGAGCGCGCCAAGTACCTCTTCCGGATCGCCCGGATCATCCAGGAGCGCTCCCGCGAGCTCGCCGTCCTGGAGACCCTGGACAACGGCAAGCCGATCAAGGAGACCCGCGACGCGGACCTCCCGCTCGTCGCCGCGCACTTCTTCTACTACGCCGGCTGGGCCGACAAGCTGGACCACGCGGGGTACGGCGCGAATCCGCGTCCGCTGGGCGTGGCCGGCCAGATCATCCCGTGGAACTTCCCGCTCCTCATGCTGGCCTGGAAGATCGCCCCGGCGCTCGCCACCGGCAACACGGTGGTGCTGAAGCCGGCCGAGACGACCCCGCTCTCCGCGCTGTTCTTCGCCGACATCTGCCGCCGGGCCGGCCTCCCCAAGGGGGTCGTCAACATCCTGACCGGGTACGGCGACGCGGGCTCCGCCCTCGTCGGGCACCCGGACGTGAACAAGGTCGCCTTCACCGGGTCGACCGCGGTCGGCAAGGCGATCGCCCGGCAGATCGCGGGCACGGACAAGAGGGCCACGCTCGAACTGGGCGGCAAGGGCGCCAACATCGTCTTCGACGACGCCCCGGTAGACCAGGCCGTCGAGGGCATCGTCACCGGCATCTTCTTCAACCAGGGCCAGGTCTGCTGCGCGGGCTCACGGCTCCTCGTGCAGGAGTCCGTGCACGACGAGGTGCTGCACGCCCTCAAGCGCCGGCTGTCCACGCTCAGGCTCGGCGATCCGCTGGACAAGAACACCGACATCGGCGCGATCAACTCCGCCGAGCAGCTCTCCCGGATCAGCGCGCTCGTCGAGACGGGTGAGGCGGAGGGCGCCGAGCGGTGGTCCGCGCCGTGCGAACTCCCGTCCGCCGGTTACTGGTTCGCGCCTACCCTCTTCACGGGTGTCACCCAGGCGCACACCGTCGCCCGTGACGAGATCTTCGGCCCGGTGCTGTCGGTGCTGACCTTCCGCACGCCGGACGAGGCCGTCGCGAAGGCCAACAACAGCCAGTACGGCCTCTCGGCGGGCATCTGGACGGAGAAGGGCTCCCGCATCCTCGCGGTGGCGGACAAGCTCCGTGCGGGTGTCATCTGGGCCAACACGTTCAACAAGTTCGACCCGACCTCGCCGTTCGGCGGATACAAGGAGTCGGGCTTCGGCCGCGAGGGCGGCCGTCACGGTCTGGAGGCCTACCTCGATGTCTGACGGGCGACTGAGTGTCTTCAAGACCTACAAGCTGTACGTCGGGGGCAAGTTCCCCCGCTCCGAGAGCGGCCGGGTGTACGAGGTGACGGACTCGAAGGGCAAGTGGCTGGCGAACGCCCCGCAGTCCTCCCGCAAGGACGCGCGTGACGCGGTCGTGGCCGCGCGCAAGGCGTTCGGCGGCTGGTCGGGCGCGACCGCGTACAACCGCGGCCAGATCCTCTACCGCGTCGCGGAGATGCTGGAGGGCCGCAGGGAGCAGTTCGTACGGGAGGTGGCGGACGCCGAGGGACTGTCCAGGTCGAAGGCGGCTGCCGTCGTGGACGCGGCGGTCGACCGCTGGGTCTGGTACGCGGGCTGGACGGACAAGATCGGCCAGGTCGTGGGCGGGGCGAACCCGGTCGCGGGGCCGTTCCTCAACCTGTCCACCCCCGAACCGACGGGTGTGGTCGCGGTCCTGGCTCCGCAGGAGTCGTCATTCCTGGGCCTGGTGTCGGTCGTCGCCCCGGTGATCGCCACGGGGAACACGGCGGTCGTCATCGCCTCGGCCGGCGCACCGCTGCCCGCGCTCTCGCTGGGCGAGGTCCTGGCGACCTCGGACCTGCCCGGTGGTGTGGTGAACATCCTGTCGGGCAGGACGGCGGAGCTCGCGGCCCCGCTGGCATCCCACCAGGACGTCAACGCCCTCGACCTGACCGGGGCCGACGCGGGGCTGGCGAAGGAGCTGGAGACCGCGGCGGCGGACAACCTGAAGCGGGTCCGCCGTCCACAGGCCGTGGACGGCGCGGACTGGTCGGCCGATCCCGGCACACACCGCCTGACGGCCTTCCTGGAGACCAAGACGGTCTGGCACCCGACGGGCGCGCTGGGAGCCTCCGGCTCCTCGTACTGACGCGGGACGCGGGGTGGGGGGCCGTCCGGGAGGCGGCCCCCCACCCCGTGTGCGTACGACGGGTCAGCCGGTGACCATACCGGTCACCTCTCCGGCGACGGGCAGATCACCGAGTGAGGCGCCGCTGGTCACCGGGTCGGTGACCAGCGCCGTGGTCACGGGCTTGAAATCGGCCACCTGGGTACCCACCGCGTTGTCCAGCGGGTCCACACCGGTCCCGGCCAGCGGGTCGAGCTGGAGGTCCGTGGCGGGCTTCACGGCCCCCGCGAGCCCGTAGCCGAGCGCGCTGTTCAGCGCGGGTGCCGCCGCCTCGCCGACCGCCCCCAGAGTGCTGTCCGCGGCGTCGGCGCCGGTCGCGGGCGTGGCGGGCAACGGCGCGGCCTGGGCCGCCGTGCCTCCCGCGCCGAGCGCCGCGCCCAGCGCGGTGAGGGTCAGCCCGGCGCGCAACAGCGCGCGGTGCCGGGGCTTGGACAGTGCGTGACGTGCCATGTTTTCCCACCTGATCGGGATGTGTCGGGTAGTCATCCGTGCGCGCAGAGTAGTTGAGGTGTGATGCTCGATACCACCAGCACCTCCCGGGGGTCCCCTGCGCGGGTCAATGCCTCACACTTCTGTTCTGTGAGTTCCCAACCGATCCCCACGCGCGTCGTGCTGCTCGCCGGTCCGTCCGGCTCCGGCAAGTCCTCCCTCGCGGCCCGTAGCGGTCTCCCGGTACTGCGCCTGGATGACTTCTACAAGGAGGGAAACGATCCGACCCTGCCGCGGGTCACCGGCAGCACGGACATCGACTGGGATTCGGCCCTGTCCTGGGACGCGGACGGCGCGGTCGCCGCCATAGCGCAGCTGTGCAGCACGGGGCGCGCGTCCGTTCCCCTGTACGACCTGGCCACGAGTTCGCGGACGGGCCGCGAGACGCTCGACATCGAACGCACGCCTCTGTTCATCGCCGAGGGCGTCTTCGCGGCGGACATCGTGGAGCGCTGCCAGGAGTTGGGCCTGCTCGCGGACGCGCTGTGCCTGCGCGGCCGGCCGTCGACGACGTTCCGCCGGCGGCTGGTGCGGGATCTGCGGGAGGGGCGGAAGTCGGTTCCGTTCCTGCTGCGTCGCGGGTGGCGGCTGATGCGGTCCGAGCGGCGCATCGTGGCCCGCCAGACGGCCCTCGGCGCGTATCCCTGCGCCAAGCAGGAAGCTCTGGGCCGGCTGGCCGCCGCCGCGGCGGGACGCTGCCGGACCCCGCGCGGCCGGGTGCCGGACCGGCCGGAGCCGGCGAACCCGGTCTAGAGCCCGGCGGGAAGCCCCGCCGGAGCCCCGGGCACACGGAAAGCGCGGCGGGGCCGGACGAGACCCCCCGGCCCGTCCGGCCCCGCTGCGTTCCCCGTACCGCGGCCTCCCCCGAAGCCGCGGCCTCCCCCGTGCAGTTCCCCCGTGTCCCCCGTAGACCTCAGGCCACCAGCTCGCCGAAGGACTCCTCCTCGTCACGGCCGAAGCTGAGGACCTCGTCCTCGCGCAGCCGGCGGAGCGACCGCCAGATGCTCGACTTCACCGTGCCGACACTGATGTCGAGGATGGACGCGATCTCCGGGTCCGTGCGGCCCTCGTAATAGCGGAGCACCAGCATCGTGCGCTGGAGTTCCGGCAGCCGCGCGAGCGCCTGCCAGAGCACCGCCCGCAGTTCGGTGCCCCGCATCGCGTCCGTGTCGCCCACCGTCTCCGGCAGCTCCTCGGTCGGGTACTCGTTGAGCTTGCGCCTGCGCCATGCGCTGATGTGCAGGTTGGTCATGGTGCGGCGGAGGTATCCGCCGACCGCCGCCTTGTCGCTGATCCTGTCCCACGCCCGGTACGTCGAGAAGAGGGCGCTCTGGAGCAGGTCCTCGGCCTCGAACCGGTCGCCGGTCAGGTGGTAGGCGGTTGCGTACAGGGAGGCACGGCGCTCCTGGACGTAGGCGGTGAACGCCGTTTCGGCGTCCTCCGCCCGGTCCAGGGGCTTCCGCCCCCCCGGGACCTCCCCGTACGCGCTTCCCCCGTTTCCCCCCGTGGGCACGTCGACCTTCGCCAGGTGCGACGTGTGCTGACGCCCGGTGCCACGAACGCACCCCCGTGCTCCGGCACCGGACTTCTCCTGACTCCGCCCGACATCGTGAAGGCGCGTGACTACTGCGCTTGAGGTGGTGCTGTGCAGTGCGTTCATCTGGCGCCCCCCATCGGTGGAGTCCGGTCGTTCCGTGTGCCAACGAGCTTGCCGGGGCAGTTTCATGGCCCTGTCCCCCGACTGTCACAGGGCTGTCACAGGGCCACCGGAGGCCGGTCCCGCGGATCAAGTCGGGGGGATTGTCGAAACGTGGCACCGCCATGGGCCAGAATGACCCCCGTGCCTTTCCTGTTGCTGATCGAGGACGACGACGCCATCCGCACAGCCCTCGAACTCTCCCTGTCACGCCAGGGCCACCGTGTGGCCACTGCGGCGACGGGAGAGGACGGCCTGGAGCTGCTCCGGGAGCAGCGGCCTGACCTGGTTGTGCTGGATGTGATGCTGCCCGGGATCGACGGTTTCGAGGTCTGCCGGAGGATCCGGCGCACCGACCAGTTGCCGATCATTCTGCTGACCGCGCGCAGCGACGACATCGACGTCGTGGTGGGACTGGAGTCCGGCGCGGACGACTATGTGGTGAAACCCGTACAGGGCCGGGTACTCGATGCCCGCATCCGCGCGGTCCTGCGCCGCGGGGAGAGGGAGGCCACCGACTCGGCGACCTTCGGGAGTGTCGTCATCGACCGTTCGGCGATGACCGTCACGAAGAACGGGGAGGACCTGCAGCTCACGCCGACCGAGCTGCGTCTCCTGCTCGAACTGAGCCGCCGGCCGGGACAGGCCCTGTCCCGGCAGCAGTTGCTGCGTCTGGTGTGGGAGCACGACTATCTCGGTGACTCACGTCTGGTGGACGCCTGTGTGCAGCGGCTGCGGGCGAAGGTGGAGGACGTGCCGTCCTCGCCGACCCTGATCCGTACCGTGCGCGGCGTGGGATACCGGCTGGACTCGCCTCAGTGAGCGGTTCCACGAAACGTTCCGTGCTCGCGGGCCTTCGCTGGACCAGCCTGCGGCTGCGGCTGCTGATCGTGTTCGCGCTGGTGGCTCTCACGGCGGCGGTGTCCGCGTCGGGCATCGCGTACTGGCTCAACCGTGAGGCGGTCCTGACGCGTACGCAGGACGCGGCGCTCGGTGACTTCCGCCGCCAGATGCAGAACCGGGCGGCGGCGCTGCCGCTGGAGCCCACCGGGGACGAACTGCGGGACGCCGCAGAGCAGATGGCGAGCAGCGGCCCCGGGTACCACGTGCTGCTGATCGGCGCCCTGGACGGCAAACCCGTCGCCGGGTCATCGGACCTCGACTCCTTCACCAAGACGGACGTGCCCGTCTCGCTGCAGAAGCAGGTGAACAAGAGGCAGCCGCTGACGTCGGCGAACACCTTTGAGCACCACCTGTTCTGGCAGCGCACGACCCTGGGGAACACCCCGTACCTGGTGGCCGGGACGAAGATCATCGGCGGTGGGCCGACCGGTTACATGCTGAAGTCGCTCGACCAGGAGCGCGAGGACCTCAACTCGCTGGCCTGGTCCCTGGGAATCGCCACCGCGCTGGCCCTCCTCGGCTCGGCGCTCCTCGCCCAGGCCGCGGCGACGACCGTGCTGCGGCCGGTGCAACGGCTCGGCGACGCGGCCCGCAAGCTCGGCGAGGGCAAGCTCGACACGCGTCTGGTGGTCTCCGGCACCGACGAACTCGCGGACCTCTCCCATACGTTCAACAAGGCCGCGAGCTCGCTGGAGAAGAAGGTCGCGGACATGAGCGCGCGGGAGGAGTCGAGCCGCAGGTTCGTCGCCGACATGTCGCACGAGCTGCGCACCCCGCTGACCGCGATCACGGCGGTCGCCGAGGTGCTGGAGGACGAGGCGGACAGTCTGGACCCGATGATCGCTCCGGCCGTGCACCTGGTGGTGAGCGAGACCCGGCGGCTGAACGACCTGGTGGAGAACCTCATGGAGGTCACCCGCTTCGATGCCGGTACGGTCCGCCTCGTCCTGGACACGGTGGACGTCGCCGACCAGGTGACCGCCTGCATCGACGCCCGTGCCTGGCTGGACGCGGTCGACCTGGACGCGGAGCGCGGCATCATGGTGCGGCTGGACCCGCGCCGGCTCGACGTGATCCTGGCGAATCTGATCGGCAACGCCCTCAAGCACGGTGGTTCGCCCGTGCGGGTGTCCGTGCGGACCGACGAGGACGATCTGGTCATCGAGGTGCGCGACCACGGCCCGGGCATCCCCGAGGAGGTGCTGCCCCATGTGTTCGACCGCTTCTACAAGGCGAGTGCCTCGCGTCCGCGTTCCGAGGGCAGCGGCCTCGGGCTGTCCATCGCGAGGGAGAACGCGCACATCCACGGCGGCGACATCACGGCCTCGAATCTGCCCGACGGCGAGGGTGCGGTGTTCGTGCTGCGCCTCCCCCGGGACGCGGAGAACCTGACCGGCGCCCCGGGGGACGAGGACCCCGACCGGGGCGAGAAGGGCGACGCGAAGTGATGCGCGGCGAGCGGTACGGCGCACCGCACAGAGGGCTGCCGGGGCGGCGGCCCCGCCGGGCCGTTGCGGCGCTGGCCGCCGTCGCGGCCTGTGCGGCGCTGGCCGCGGGCTGCGGCATCCGCAGCACCTCGGTGCCGGTCGACGCCGGGGCGGCGCCGTCCCGGATGCCGTGCAGGACGGCGTCGGCGCAGGCGACCACGCCGCCGCCGGGAAGTGTCTCCGTGCGGATCCACCTGGTCTGCGCCTCGCAGCTGGTGACGGTGGAGCGCACGGTCGAGGTCGACGAGTCGCGGTCCGGCCCCCTCCTGATCGCGCAGGCGCTCCTCGGCGAGCTGCAGCGGGAGCCGGACTCCGGCGAGCGGCGCGCCGGATTCTCCACCGGTGTCCCGGCGGGTCTGCGGGTCACCGACGCCCACAAGGGCGACCCGGAGGGCACACTGCGCCTCAGCGAGCAGCCGGACGACCTGCCCGAGGAGGCGCTCGCCCAGGTGGTGTGTTCGTACGCGGACAGCGAGTCGCTCGGTTCCGGAGGGCCGGTGCTGCTCGGTGGACCGGGGAACTACGCCCCACGGGGTTACCTGTGCACGTCGGAGACGAAGAGCCGGCCCGGTGAGGTGCCCACGCTGGGCGCGGTCGAGCTGTCCTGAGGTTCCCGCCTCCCGCCTCCCGGGTGCCCCCTCGCGGTCGTCGCTCGCGCCCCGGCCCGCGGCAGGTCCCGGGCCCGCCCGGGGCTCCCGTGCTGCTCGTGCTGCTCGTCACAGAGCTTCCCGTAACGGGGGCGGAACCGATCCTGCCGGTCGTGGCGTCTTGGTGCACGTGCGTCACAGTCCGGACGGCCCGGCCGTCATCCGCTTCCGCGCGGCGGGGGTATTCCTCCTCCTCGCACATCTCCTGTTCGTCGGCTGGCTGACGCTGCGCCCGCTGGACGTGCCCTGGGTGACGGCCGCGAACTTCCAGCCGTTCGCCGGGATCAGGGCGGACCTGGCCCTGAACCCGGCCGAGGCGGTGCGCCGTATCGGTGAGGGTCTGCTGCTGCTCGCCCCCCTGGGCATACTGCTGCCGATGGCCGGCGGCAGGCTGCTGGTCTCCCCGTGGGCCTCACTGGCCCGTACGGTCGCGGCCGGGGCGCTGATCTCGATGGCCATCGAGCTGGCGCAGACGGGGGTCCCCGGCCAGGTCGTCGACGTCGACTCGCTGCTCCTGAACACCGCGGGCGTCGCACTGGCGCACCTCCTGGTCGTCCCGTTGTCACGGGCACGGCTGCGCCGGGGCAACCGGGCCGGGGCCGGCGACCTGTCCCGGACCGGCACCAGGACCCGCTCGTCCCGCGGTGAGGCCCCTCAGGGGTCGACCCCGACGATTACCGGGGTCGGTATCGCCCCGTAGAGCGATGTTTTGCACCCCTTCACGGAGCCACTATGGAGGTACCGGGAGCACGACGGAGCTGCTCCCCGAAACGCTTCGCGAAGGAGCCCACCATGGCCGCACTTGTCCGCCCCCGCGAGGGACGCATGATCGGTGGGGTGTGCGCAGCGCTGGCACGGCGCTTCGGCACCTCCGCAGGGACGATGCGCGTCGTCTTCCTGGCGTCGTGCCTGCTTCCCGGCCCTCAGTTCCTGCTCTACCTGGCGCTGTGGATGCTGCTGCCGTCGGAGAAGAGCCCGGCCGCGACGGCCTGGTGACCGTCGGGGCCACGGGGAAGGACATGCGGGGCGCACACCCGGACCGGGTGCGCGCCCCGCATGTGTGTGCGGTGGTTCAGCCGCCGAGCGGCAGGCCGCCGGTCAGGCCGCCGGCGGGCAGGCCGCCGAGCAGGTTGGTGGCGGGCGTCGAGACCTCACCGCTGCCGCGCTGCTGCTCCTGCCGGTCGAGGAAACCGCCCGCCACCTCCTGCACGAAGGGCAGCGTCCGGGCCATCGAGTCGAGCGTGACAGCAGCGGGCAGGGCGGCGGCAGCGGGATCCACGGGCACGGGGGCGGCGGAGGCACTGCCCGCGCCGGCGGCGGCGAAAGCGGCCCCGACAGCAACGACACCGAGGGCCCTGACAACAGACTGCTTCATGTGAAATTCATCCTTGGGGAGAGGAATGCGAGCGGCTTTGCAACGTAGTCAGCCACGCACTTCTCCCGCAAACACGCCAACACACGGAGAACGGCCTGAATTCCACGCTCCCGGCCGTTCCGATTTTAGTGCGATCAGCCCGCGACGGACGAGGAAGCACTGGTCACGGCGGTCTGACGGAAGAGCCACTCCGACTTGAGCTCCGCGTACCCAGGCTTCACCACGTCATTGATCATCGCCAGACGTTCATCGAAAGGAATGAACGCTGATTTCATCGCATTGACTGTGAACCACTGCATGTCATCGAGTGTGTATCCGAACGTATCGATCAGTCGCTCGAATTCTTTGCTCATGCTCGTCCCGCTCATGAGCCGGTTGTCCGTGTTCACGGTGGCGCGGAAATGCAGCTTCCGCAGCAGGCCGATGGGGTGCTCGGCGTACGAGTCCGCGGCCCCCGTCTGGAGGTTGGAGGTCGGGCAGAGCTCCAGGGGGATCCGCTTGTCACGCACGTAGGAGGCGAGGCGCCCCAGCGTCACACCGCCGTCCTCGGCGATCTCGATGTCGTCGATGATGCGGACACCGTGACCGAGCCGGTCCGCGCCGCACCACTGCAGGGCCTGCCAGATCGACGGCAGGCCGAAGGCCTCTCCCGCGTGGATCGTGAAGTGGTTGTTCTCCCGCTTGAGGTACTCGAAGGCGTCCAGGTGGCGGGTGGGCGGGTACCCCGCCTCGGCACCCGCGATGTCGAAGCCCACGACGCCCAGATCGCGGTAGCGGTTGGCGAGTTCGGCGATCTCCAGTGCGCGGGCGGCGTGCCGCATCGCGGTGAGGAGGGCGCCGACGCGGATGCGGTGGCCGTTCACGCGGGCCCGGCGCTCCCCCTCACGGAAACCCTCGTTGACCGCCTCGACGACCTCTTCGAGTGAGAGGCCCGCAGTGAGGTGCTGCTCGGGCGCGTACCGCACCTCGGCGTAGACGACACCGTCCTCGGCGAGGTCCTCGGCGCACTCCGCGGCCACCCGGAACAGCGCGTCACGGGTCTGCATGACGGCGCAGGTGTGGGCGAACGTCTCCAGGTAGCGCTCCAGCGAACCGGAGTCCGCCGCCTCGCGGAACCAGATGCCGAGCTTGTCGGGCTCGGTCTCGGGCAAGGCGTCGTACCCCTGCGCGAGCGCCAGTTCGACGATCGTGCCGGGGCGCAGGCCGCCGTCGAGATGGTCGTGGAGCAGCACTTTGGGCGCGCGGCGGATCTGGTCGGGACCGGGGACGTTCAGGGTCTGGCTCGTCATTCGGGCACTCTAACGCCTACGCGCGTAGAGCGCTGGGTGTCGATGCGTAACAGTGACCGCGAAGCCAGCTGGAATACACCTCTCCTTCTGACACTGTTCTGTCATGGCACAGCGCGCACTTCCCCTGCCTGCCGCCAGGCTGGGACGGGCCGTCCTCACGGCCGGAGCAGCACCCGAGGTCAGCGGCGTCGTCCTGCTGCTCCCGGACGGCGAGACCGACTCCAGACGCCGTCCTTCCGCCCTCTCGTACGCGATGCAGCTGCCGCTCGCCCGGACCCTGGCCCGCGCCGGCCGGACGGACGGGCTCGCGGTGCACGTCGTGCGCTACCGGACCCGCGGCTGGAACGCCGGCGCGGATCCGGCGGCCGACGCCCACTGGGCGGCCGACGAGGTCGTACGCCGCTACGGCGACGTCCCCGTGTGCCTCGTCGGGCACGGCATGGGCGGCCGGGCGGCCCTGCGTGGCGCCGGGCACGCCGCCGTCAACTCCGTACTGGCGATGGCGCCCTGGCTTCCGGAGGGCACGGAGCCGGAGCCCGAACCGGTGAAACACCTGGCGGGGCGCCGGATCCTGATCGTGCACGGCACGAACGACGAGCGGACGGATCCGGAGCTCTCCTACCGGCTGGCCGAGCGGGCCAAGAAGGCCAACCGGTACACCTGCCGCTTCGAGGTGCACTCGGACGGGCACGCACTGCGTCAGCACCGGTCCGAAGTGATGGCGCTGGCCTCGGACTTCATACGGGGTTCCCTCTTCGCCCGGTCGTACGCGCGCCCCGTGGTCGACGCGTTCGCCGCTCCCCCGCCGCTGGGGCTGCGGATGCCACTGGCTGCGGGGTTCGGGCGGTCGCTGAGGCACTGAGGGCGGCGTACCGCTCTCAGTCCGGCAGGAGGCTCCCCCGGCGTGACAGCAGGAAGCGTTTGAAGGCGGCCACCGGCGGTGTGTCGGGGTGTCCGTCCAGCCAGGCGACCCCGATCTCGCGGGCCGCGCGCGGCGCCGTCACCGTCAGCTCGGCCACGCCGGGCCGGGCGACGGCGGGCGGCGGCAGCAGCGCCACCCCGAGCCCGGCGGCGACCAGACCGCGCAGCGTCTCCGCCTCCTCGCCCTCGAACGCGACCCGGGGGATGAAGCCCGCTTCGGCGCAGAGGTCGTCCGTGATCCGCCGCAGCCCGTAACCGGGTTCGAGGGTGACGAACGTTTCGTCGGCGGCCTCGGCGAGGCGGACGCGCCGGCGCCCCGCCAGCCGGTGGTCGTCGGGGACGACCAGGCGCAGCCGCTGTTCGTCCAGGCGCATGGCGACGAGGTCCGGGGCGTCGGGGACGGGCGAGGTGAGGCAGAGGTCGAGGCCGCCCGCCCGCAGGCGTTCGATCATCGCCTCGCCGTAGTTCTGGACGAGCTGGAAGCGGACCCGGGGGTGGTCGGCGCGGAAGGCGCGGATCAGGGCGGGCACGGTCTCGGAGCCCATGGTGTGCAGGAAGCCGAAGGCGACCTTGCCCGCCGTGGGGTCGGCGTCCGCGCGTACCGAGTCGGCGGCCTTCTCCACCTCCGCCAGCGCGCGTTCGGCGGAGCCGAGGAACGTGCGGCCGGCGGGGGTCAACGAGACCGTGCGGCCCCGGCGGGCGAACAGGGCGACACCCAGGTCCTGTTCCAGCCTCACCATGGCCCGTGACAGCGTGGACTGCGGGACGCCGAGCTCGTGTGCGGCGCGGGTGACGTGCTCGTGGCGGGCCACCGCCTCGAAGTACGCGAGGCGTGGCGTGAGTACGGCTCGGATGTCTTCTTCGTAACCGCCCGGTGACAGCCGCCGCTGTGAGCTGTATTGATGCGCCATGGGAACGATTATGAGGGTTTCATGCATTGGACGCATGAAACCGCGCGCTCTACGTTCGCTGTATGCCTCCTGCCAGTACCGGGGCGTCCACCGTCGTGCTGGGCGCCGCCGTTCCGTCATCCCCCGCCGCCGCCTCCCCGCCCGCCCCGGACCGCCTCACGCCCGGTGGCCCCGGCTACCGCAGGATGAGCTTCGCGCTCTTCGCGGCGGGCATCGCGACCTTCGCCCTCCTCTACTCCACGCAGGCCCTGCTGCCCGCCGTCTCCGCGTCCTTCGGCGCGACGGCCGGCCAGGCGAGCTGGACGGTCTCGGCGGCGACCGGTGCGCTGGCGCTGTGTGTGCTGCCGCTGAGCGCGCTCTCCGAGCGTTTCGGGCGACGGCAGATGATGACGGCCTCCCTCGCGGTCGCCGTGGTGACAGGCCTGCTCGTCCCCTTCGCCCCGTCGCTCGGCTGGCTGATCGCGCTGCGTGCGATCCAGGGCGCGGCACTGGCGGGAGTGCCCGCCTCCGCGATGGCCTACCTCGCCGAGGAGGTGCGGCCCAAGGCGCTGGTGGCCGCGATCGGACTGTTCGTGGCGGGCAACAGCATCGGCGGCATGAGCGGCCGCATCCTCGCCGGCTGGGCCGCCCAGCTGTGGGGCTGGCGGGTGGCGCTCGGCACGATCGGGCTGCTCGCCGTGGTCTGCGCGGTGGTTTTCCACCGCATGATCCCCAAGGCCCGGCACTTCAGCCCCGCCTCCCTCGACCCGAAGGCCCTGGTGAAGACCGTCGGCGGTCACCTCTCCGACCCGCTGCTGCGCCGCCTGTACGCGATCGGCGCCCTGTTCATGACGGTGTTCGGCGCGGTCTACACGGTGATCGGCTACCGGCTCGCCGAGGAGCCCTTCGGCCTGCCGCAGGGCGTCGTCGGCTCGATCTTCCTGGTCTACCTCGTCGGCACGCTCTCCTCCGCCGCAGCAGGCCGGCTGGTCGCCCGGACGGGCCGCCGGGGTGCGCTCTACCTCGCCGTCTCCACGACGGCCGCGGGCCTGCTGCTCTCCCTCGCCGACCAGCTGGCCGCCGTCCTGGCCGGCCTCGTCCTGATCACGGCGGGCTTCTTCGCCGGGCACGCGGTCGCCTCGTCGTCGGTGAGCCGTACGGCGACGACGGGCCGCGCCCAGGCATCGGCGCTCTACCAGTCCGCCTACTACCTGGGTTCCAGCGCGGGCGGTACGCTCGGCGCCGTCGCCTTCCATGCCGGGGGCTGGGCCGGCACGGTCGTGCTGGGCGTCCTGGCGGTCCTCGGCGTCCTGTCCATCACCCTGTTCGGCAGCCGGGCGGCCCGGACCGAGCGGCTCCGCGCCGCATCCCCGGCACCGGTGCACAACTGAGACCTTCCCGGCACAACCCCAGCTCCCCGACGCGCGTCCAACAAGCGGAGTCACACACCGCGGGCGAACGCGAAGGGGAGCAGGCGCACATGGGAATCATGGGGAACACGCGCGACCTACGGATGCGGCGCGGGGCCGTGCTGTCCGTCGCCGGACTGGTGGCCGCTCCGGCCCTGGTCCTGGGCACGGGGACGGCGGCCCAGGCGGCGTCCTGCACGGCGTCGAAGGGCCCGTACCAGAAGCAGGTGGAGAAGTACCTGGGACGGACGGCCGACGGCCGGCAGTCGGTGGCCGACTGCAAGGCGATCCGCTCGTTCCAGACCGCCAAGGGAATCACCCCGAACAGCGGGTACGCGGGACCGGTCACCTGGCGCACGATGAAGACGATCACCGCCCAGAAGGCGGCGGGCAAAACCCCGAACAAGGCGAAGAAGTGCCCCACGAACAAGGGGCGCATCGCGTGTGTGGACCTGACCAGGCAGCTGAGCTGGATCCAGGACGGCGCCAAGCTGAAGTTCGGCCCGGTACCGGTGCGCACGGGCCGCAACGGTGACGAGACACGGACCGGTGCCAAGAAGATCTACTGGCGCAACATCAACCACTGGTCGACGCTCTACGACGTCCGCATGCCGTACGCCCAGTTCTTCGACGGCGGGCAGGCCTTCCACTCGGTCACCAAGTCCGTGTACAACAACCCGGGCTCGGGAGGCTGCGTCAACATGCGCCCGGCGGACGCGAAGTCATACTGGAACCTGTTGAAGAACGGCGACGACGTCTTCGTCCACGGACGCAAGCCCGGCACCTGAGCTGGGGTTTCCACGCTTCCCGCCCCTGTTGTCAGTGCCCTGCGGTAGCTTCCACAGTGCTGAGTGAGCGGTGTCACAGCGCAACAGGGGTGGAGCGATGAGTGATCTGACAGCGACGGCGGACATCGACAGCCGTCTGGAGGGACACCGGGTCGAGCTGACCGGTTACTGCTACCGGATGCTCGGCTCGGCCTTCGAGGCGGAGGACGCCGTCCAGGACACACTGGTGCGCGCCTGGCGCAACTTCGACAAGTTCGAAGGCCGTTCCTCGTTGCGCTCCTGGTTGTACCGCATCGCGACGAACGTCTGCCTGGACATGCTGAACGCGGGCAACAAGCGGGCCAGGCCGGTGGACCTGACCGGTCCGACACCGCTGGCCCAGGCCGCGCTGAACCCCCGCCCGGAGAACACCTGGCTGGAGCCGATGCCGGACGGACGCGTCCTGCCCTCGGTGGCCGACCCGGCGGAGGCCGCCGTGGCACGTGAGTCGGTGCGCCTCGCGTTCGTCGCCGCGCTCCAGCACCTGCCGCCCAGACAGCGTGCGGTGCTGATCCTGCGCGAGGTCCTGGCGTGGCGGGCGAGCGAGGTCGCCGAACTGCTCGACACCTCGGTCGCCTCGGTCAACAGCGCCCTGCAGCGGGCCCGCGCGACCATCGCGGAGAGGGGGGGCAAGGCTCCGGACACCGCGAATCCGCTGGACGACGAGCAGCGCAAACTGCTGGACCGCTATGTGGCGGCGTTCGAGGGTTACGACATGGCGGCGCTGACGGCGCTGCTCCACGAGGACGCCGTGATGACCATGCCGCCGTTCGATCTCTGGCTGCGGGGACACGACGACATCACGGGCTTCATGCTCAGCATCGGCGCGAGCTGTGCGGGTTCCCGGCTGGTGGCGACGGAGGCCAACGGGACTCCGGCCTTCGCTCACTACAAGCCGAATCCGGACGGACCGGGCTTCGTGCCCTGGGCGGTGCAGGTCATCGACATCTCGGAAGGGGCCATCACCGGGATGCACTGCTTCCTGGACACCCCGCGCTGGTTCCCGCTGTTCGGGCTTCCGGATCACCTGGAGGCCGACACGTGACGGTAAGACGTCCCGTGGTGATCGGCTGGGTCCTGCTGGCGGTCGGGGGATGGGCGGCGACGCTGTGGCTGGGCGAACCGGCCGCCACGACGGGCCCGGCTCCCGCGTCCGGCCCTCCGGCCGCCGGCCCCGAACCGGGGCCGCAGCCGGAGGGCGGCTCGTGCCCGACGCCGAGTGCTGCACCGTCGCCCTCGGCGGTCGCCGATCCGCCGCTGCTCACCAAGGTGCCAGGCGTGGGGGCCGGACATCTGCAGGTCGACTGCGTCTACCTCACGGCGCGCGACAGCGCCCGGGCCCGCTGAGCGTCGCTCACTCCGGGGCCGGCCGGATGGTACGCACCACATCGGTCAGCCCCACCAGGTCGAGCAGCGCCCCGAGTTCGGCCGGGACGTTGCGCAGCCGCAGCTCGACGCCCCCGGCCCTGCGTGCGACGAGCCCCAACCGGGCGACCGTCTCGACCAGGGCGAGATCCGGGCGCACCACACCGCCCACGTCGACGTCCACCACGGCGGCCTCCGGGAAGCCGCTCAGCAGCGCCTCCAGCTCGGCACAGAGGCCCGGTGCGTCGGCGCGGGTGACACGGCCGGTGAGGACGAGGGCGTTCGGAGTCATGGCATCCACACCAGGGAGACCGGCGGGATGCCCGGAACTCATCGGCCGGGGGCTCGCGCCTCAGCTCACGGGGAAGATCCCGGTGTCCAGATCCAGGGCGAACGGCTTCGGCAGCGTCAGCGTCTCGCCGTACTCGACCGCTTCCAGGACCCGGTAGGTGCCGTCGCTCGGCTCCCCGTGGAGGGTCGCGGTCGGACGGCCGGTGTGCCAGGGGTCGAGCAGCAGGAACAGTTCGACGCCTGCCTTCGCGTACCCGTGCGCCTTGCCGATGCGGTCATGGTTGGCGTTGGCCGGTGAGGTGATCTCCACGACGAGCCGGACGTCCTCCGCCGGTACGCGATTGCCCGGCCCGGACGCCACCGCCCGCGGCAGGACGACGAGATCGGGGATGTACAGCCCGGCCCGTCCGGGTACGGAGACGCCGAGCGTCTGGTAGATACCCCAGTCCTCCGGGATGACGGAGTACAGCCTGCGCTGGAGCAGCTCAGCAGTGGTGTTGTGGTCCTTGGACGGCGGTGGCGACACGGTGACGATCCCCTCGATGATCTCCACCTTGCAGCCCTCGGGTGCGTCCGTCTCCTCCCAGATCCGGACGAGGTCGTCCCAGTCCTGACCGCGGCCCGGCCCGGGATCGACGGTGAGTGCGCTCACGGCGGTCTCCTCTTATCGGTGCGTCACCGATCCCAGCATGCCGAACGGGACCGGTGGTGGTCCACCGGTCCCGTTCACCCGAAAGGGAAAGCCGCAGGTCAGGCGATACGTTCCCGCACCACCGGCGTGGCGGTGAAGGGCGTGCCGGCCGGGGCGATGTCGTACGAGCCGGGCAGTGCCTTCAGCGCGTACTCGAACTTCTCGGGGGTGTCCGTGTGCAGGGTCAGCAGCGGCTGCCCCTCGGTCACCGTGTCCCCCGGCCTGGCGTGCAGCTCGATGCCCGCGCCCGCCTGCACCGGGTCCTCCTTGCGTGCGCGGCCCGCGCCGAGGCGCCAGGCGGCGACGCCGACGTCGTAGGCGTCGAGGCGGGTCAGGACACCCGAGGACGGGGCGCTGATCACGTGCTGCTCGCGGGCGACGGGGAGCGCGGCGTCCGGGTCACCGCCCTGGGCGGAGATCATGCGGCGCCAGACGTCCATGGCGGAGCCGTCGGCCAGGGCCTTCTCCGGGTCGGCGTCCTTGAGTCCGGCGGCGTCGAGCATCTCGCGCGCGAGGGCAAGGGTCAGGTCGATCACGTCCTTCGGGCCTCCGCCGGCGAGGACCTCGACGGACTCGCGCACCTCCAGGGCGTTGCCGGCGGTCAGGCCGAGCGGGGTCGCCATGTCGGTGAGCAGCGCCACGGTCCGTACGCCGCTGTCGGTGCCCAGCGCGACCATGGTGGAGGCCAGTTCGCGGGCGTCCTCGATCGTCTTCATGAAGGCGCCCGAGCCGACCTTGACGTCCAGGACGAGCGCCCCGGTCCCCTCGGCGATCTTCTTGGACATGATCGAGCTGGCGATCAGCGGGACCGCCTCGACGGTGCCGGTGACGTCGCGCAGCGCGTACAGCTTCCTGTCGGCGGGGGCGAGCCCGTCACCGGCCGCGCAGATCACGGCGCCGGTGGTGTCCAGGACGTCCAGCATCTCCGCGTTGGAGAGGCGGGCGCGCCAGCCGGGGATCGACTCCAGCTTGTCGAGGGTGCCGCCGGTGTGGCCGAGTCCCCGGCCGCTGAGCTGCGGCACGGCGGCGCCGCAGGCGGCGACCAGCGGGGCGAGCGGCAGGGTGATCTTGTCGCCGACGCCGCCGGTGGAGTGCTTGTCGGTGGTGGGGCGGGAGAGCGTGCCGAAGTCCATCCGCTCGCCGGAGGCGATCATCGCGGCGGTCCAGCGGGCGATCTCGGTGCGGTTCATGCCGTTCAGCAGGATCGCCATGGCCAGTGCGGACATCTGCTCGTCGGCGACCTCGCCGCGGGTGTACGCGTCGATGACCCAGTCGATCTGCTCGGAGCTGAGTTCACCGCGGTCCCGCTTGGTGCGGATGACGGAGATGGCGTCCATGCGAGGGGAGTCCTTCCGGCCGGATGGATGGGCGAGAGTCCCGTTGACTCTACGCGCATAGAGGGTGAACGTTCCGCCCCGCCGTCCGGGCGGGCCGCCGGGCCCGCCCGGGAAGCACGGCGGCGGGGGGCTACCCCAGGTGCTGCGGCCCGAAGGCCTGCGGGAGCATCTCGTCGAGCGTACGGAGGCCTTCCGGCGTCTCCAGGACGAGCGCGGGCCCCCCGAACTCGTACAGCAGCTGCCTGCACCGCCCGCACGGCACGAGCACCGCGCCCGTGCCGTCCACGCAGGTGAAGTGGGTCAGCCGGCCGCCGCCCGTCGCGGCCAGCTGCGAGACCAGTCCGCACTCGGCGCACAGGCTGATGCCGTACGAGGCGTTCTCGACGTTGCACCCGGTGATCATGCGGCCGTCGTCGACGAGGGCCGCCACACCGACCGGGTAACCCGAATACGGGGCGTACGCCCGGGACATCGCGTCCCGGGCGGCCTCGCGCAGCACGTCCCAGTCGACGGGCCGCGGGGGCGTCACTTGCCCTGCCCCTTCCGGTAGCGCAAGCCGTCCGCCTTCGGCATGCGCAGGCGCTGCGCGGAGAGCGAGAGCACGAGCAGGGTGACGACGTACGGGGTGGCGCTGACGAACTCGGTGGGCACGGTGTCGGTGGTGAGGTACCAGACCAGCACCGCGGCGGCGACGACCGCGCTGATGACACCGGGCACCCAGCGCTTGCGGTACAGCTTCCAGGCCGCGAGGACAGCCAGCATCACCACGAACAGCAGGAGCAGCGCGTGGACGGACTCACCGCCGTTGCGCAGCTGGAGCGCGTCGGCGAAGCCGAACAGCCCGGCGCCCATGGCGAGTCCGCCGGGCCGCCAGTTACCGAAGATCATCGCGGCGAGACCGATGTAGCCGCGGCCGCCGGTCTGGCCCTCGTTGTAGATGTGCGAGGTGACCAGGGAGAGGAAGGCGCCGCCGAGACCGGCCAGACCTCCGGAGACGATCACGGCGATGTACTTGTAGCGGTAGACGTTCACGCCGAGGGACTCGGCGGCTACGGGGTTCTCTCCGCAGGAGCGCAGCCGCAGGCCGAACGAGGTCTTCCACAGGACGAAGAACGTGCCCGCGAACAGCAGCACGGCCACCAGGGTCAGCAGCGAGACACGGGTGACGAGTCCGCCGAGGACGCCCGCGAGGTCGGAGACGAAGAACCAGTGGTGCTGCTCGACCGAGTGCAGCCAGTCGGAGAGACCGGGCACCGTGACCGTGGTGATGCTGTCGGCCGGCGGTGACTGCTTCGGGCTGCCGCCCTTCTCCGCCGCTTCCCCCGTGTTGAACCAGAGCTTGGCCAGGTACGTCGTGAAGCCGAGGGCCAGGATGTTGATGGCGATACCGGAGATGATGTGGTCCACGCCGAACGTGACGGTCGCGAACGCGTGCAGCAGGCCGCCGAGCATGCCGCCCACGACACCGGCCAGGACACCGAGCCAGGGGTCGGTCTGCCAGCCCGCCCAGGCACCGAAGAAGGTGCCGAGGATCATCATGCCCTCGAGGCCGATGTTGACCACGCCGGCCCGCTCGGCCCACAGCCCGCCGAGACCGGCGAGACCGATCGGCACGGCCATCGCGAGGGCAGCGCTGATCTGGCCGGCCGAGGTGACGTCCTGGGCCCCGGTGACGGCCCGCACGGCTGACAGCGCGAGCAGGGCGCCCGCGACGATCAGCAGGATGACGGGGAAAGTGAAACGGGTGCGGCCGCCCTTGCCGCCGGAGACCTTGGGGGCCGCGGGCGGCGGGGTGGAAGTCGCCGTGGCGCTCACGCCGACACCTCCTGCTGGTCGGAGTTACGTGCGGCCTTGGCGGCGAGTTCCGCGCCGACCCTGCTCTGCTGGCGCTTGAGGCCGAAGCGGCGGACGACTTCGTAGGCGATGACGACGCACAGGACGATGACGCCCTGGATGACGCCGACGATCTCCTTGTCGTAACCCTCGAATTCGAGCTTGCCCGTGCCGCGCTCCAAGAAGGCCCAGAGCAGCGCGCCGAGGGCGATGCCGACCGGGTGGTTACGGCCCAGGAGCGCGATGGCGATCCCGGTGAAGCCGATGCCGACCGGGAAGTCCCCGCTGTATTCGTAGCTGTCGTTGAGCAGCGTCGGCATACCGATCAGACCGGCCATACCGCCGGAGATCAGCATGGAGGTGACGACCATCTTCTTGACGTCGACACCGCTGGCCTCCGCGGCCGAACCGGACTGCCCGACCGTACGGAGATCGAAGCCGAACCGGGTGCGGCCGAGGGTGAACCAGTACGCGAAGCCGGCGGCGACCGCGATCACGATGAAGCCCCAGACGGGCGTCGGCGTGGTCGGGAACTCGAAGAAGTGCGAGGACTCCGGGATCGGGTTGGTGGACACCTTCGTGCCCGCCTCGTCGAGGTGGCCCAGCCGGCCCTGCTGGAGGAGGTAACCGATGATCGCCGTCGCGATGGAGTTCAGCATGATCGTCGAGACGACCTCACTGACTCCGCGGGTGACCTTCAGGAGACCGGCGATACCGGCCCACATCGCTCCGACGATCATCGCGGTGAGGATGATCAGCGGGATCTGCAGGGCGCCCGGCAGCGTCAGCGCCCCGCCGAGTGCGGCGGCGAAGAAGGCGGCCAGGCGGTACTGGCCGTCGACGCCGATGTTGAAGAGGTTCATGCGGAAGCCGACGGCGACCGCGAGACCTGCGAGGTAGTAGGTCGTCCCCTTGTTGAGGATGTAGACCTGGCTGTCCGACTTCAGACCGTAGTCGAACATGATGCCGAAGGCGCTGAACGGTTCCTTGCCGGTGACGGCGAGCACCAGAGCGGTGACCAGGAACGCGACCACGATCGCGAGCAGCGGGGCGGCGAGCCCCAGGAGCAGCCGCTCCTTGTCGAACTTCTTCATCGGTCCTCTCCCCCGTCCCGGGGGTCGGTGTCGGAGCTGTCCGCCCCGGTGCCGGCGCTGCCCGTGCCGCCCTGTGCTTCCAGGTGGCCGGCAGCAGCACCGGTCATGGCCGAGCCGAGCTCCTCGGGCGTGACGGTCGCCGGGTCGGCGTCGGCCACGAGCTTGCCGCGGTACATGACGCGCAGCGTGTCGGAGAGCCCGATGAGCTCGTCGAGGTCGGCGGAGATCAGCAGGACCGCGAGGCCCTCATGGCGTGCTTCGCGGATCTGGTCCCAGATCTGGGCCTGCGCGCCGACGTCCACGCCCCGGGTGGGATGCGCGGCGATCAGCAGCTTGGGGTGGTGGCTCATCTCACGGCCGACGATCAGCTTCTGCTGGTTGCCGCCCGAGAGCGAGGCCGCGGTGACCTCGATGCCGGGGGTGCGGACGTCGTACTCGCGCACGATCCGCTCGGTGTCGGTGCGCGCCGCCTTGAGGTCGAGGAAGGCGCCCTTGCTGTTGGGCTTCTCGGTGACGTGGCCCAGCATGCGGTTCTCCCAGAGCGGCGCGTCCAGGAGGAGACCGTGCCGGTGCCGGTCCTCGGGAATGACGCCCATGCCGTCCTCGCGGCGCTTCCGGGTGGCCGCGCGGGAGATGTCCGCCCCGTCGAGCGTGAGCGCCCCGGTGTCCGGGGTCCGCATGCCCATGATGGCGTCGACGAGTTCGGACTGGCCGTTTCCTTCCACACCCGCGATGCCCAGGACTTCGCCCTTGTGGATCGTGAAGGTGATGCCGTCGAGCACGGCTCGCACCACGCCGTCGGGGTCGGTGGCCGTCAGCCGCAGGTCTTCCACGGCCAGCATGGGGATGTCGGTGACCGTCGACTCGCGGGTTTCCGGCGAGGGGAGTTCGCTGCCCACCATCAGCTCGGCGAGCTGCTTGCTGGTCGTGTGCGCGGGGTCCGCGGTGCCCACCGTGGTACCGCGCCGGATCACGGTGATCTCGTCCGCGACCGACAGCACCTCGCCCAGTTTGTGGGAGATGAAGATGACGGTGAGGCCCTCCGCCTTCAGCTCACGCAGGTTGTCGAAGAGTGCGTCGACCTCCTGCGGCACGAGGACCGCCGTCGGCTCGTCGAGGATCAGGGTGCGGGCGCCGCGGTAGAGGACCTTGAGGATCTCCACCCGCTGACGGTCGGCGACCCCGAGGTCCTCCACGACGGCGTCGGGCCGGATACCGAGACCGTACGCGTCGGAGATCTCCCTGATCTTCGCCCGTGCCTTGTCCCCGATGCCGTGCAGCTTCTCGGAACCGAGAACGACGTTCTCGAGGACCGTGAGGTAGTCGGCGAGCATGAAGTGCTGGTGCACCATGCCGATACCGCGGCTGATGGCGTCACCCGGGCTGCTGAACGAGACCTGTTCACCATCCACCGAGATGGTGCCCTCGTCCGGCTTCTGCATCCCGTAAAGGATCTTCATCAGAGTGGACTTGCCGGCGCCGTTCTCACCGACGAGGGCATGGACGGTGCCGCGGCTCACCGTGATGTCGATGTCGTGGTTGGCCACGACGCCGGGGAACCGTTTGGTGATGCCGCGGAGCTCTACGGCATGAGGACTGCTGGACGCTTTGATGGCGCACTCTCCTTGGCAGGAGCGGAGGGCGGGCGATGTACGGACACGGCGCGGGGACCGGTGGGGAAAATACCGCGCCCGGCGGACACTACGCGCGTAGCGCCACCGAATCGTCGGTCACCCCGCGACAAGTGACGGGCCATGGGCACGATACCGGCACACGCCGGGGGTCCCGGTCCGGAGGTGTACGTGAATCAGGGTCCGCGGGCGCGGCGGAAACCGCGCCTGCGGACCCCGAGTTCAGTGCGTGGGTCAGATCGTGGTCTTGACCTTGACCGTGCCGTCGACGATCTTCTTCTTCGCCTCGTCGAGCTTGGCCTGGATGTCCTTGAGGTGGTCGCCCGTGGTGGTCAGGCTGACACCGTCCTCGGCCAGCGAGTAGGTCTGCGTACCGGTCATCGGCTTGCCGTCCTTGACGGACTTGACCAGGTCGTAGACGCCGCTGTCGACGTTCTTCACGACCGACGTCATGATCGTGCCGGCGTACTTCGACAGGGCGGGGTCCTTGGCCTGGTCGGAGTCGACACCGATGGACCAGGCACCCTTCTTGCCGGCCACCGCCTCGATCGCACCGGCACCGGAACCGCCTGCCGCCGCGAAGATCACGTCGGCGCCCTTGTCCAGCATGCCCTTGGCAGCGGCCTCGCCCTTGTCCGGGCTGCCGAAGCCGGACAGGTCCGAACCGGTGGACAGGTACTGGATCTGGACCTTGGCCTTCGGGTTCGTCTCCAGGACGCCCTGCTGGAAGCCGGCCGCGAACTTCTTGATCAGCGGGAGGTCGACTCCGCCGATGAAGCCGACCTGGCCGTCCTTGGACTTCAGCGCCGCCGCGACACCTGCGAGGTAGGACCCCTGCTCCTCGGTGAAGACGATGGACGACACGTTCTTGGCGTCGGAAACCGAGTCGATCAGGCCGAACGTGGTGTCGGGGTGCGACTTGGCGACCTTGGCGAGCGCGTCCTGGTAGGCGAAACCGACACCGATCACCGGGTTGTAGCCACCCTCGGCGAGCGACGCGAGGCGCTGCTCGCGGTCGGCGGGGGTCTCACCGCTCTTGGCGGTGAGCTCCTTGGCCTCGGCGTCGAACTCGGCCTTGGCCTTGTCCAGGCCGCGGGCGGCGGAGTCGTTGAACGAGTTGTCGCCACGGCCGCCGACGTCGTAGGCCATGCCGATCTTCATCTTGCCGGAGTCGGAACCGGTGCTCTCGGTGGACGATTCACCGCACGCGGTGGCAGTGAAGGCGAGAGCCGCGGAAACGGTACACGCAGCAGCGATCTTGGATACGCGGCGCAAGGGAAGGCTCCTTCAAACCTGACCGAAGCGCCTCTTCCGGCGCTGGTTTCGCCGCGATCGTAACGCGCGTAGATGTCAGATAAGGGCCCCTACGGAAGCCGTTATCGGATCGTCGCGAACAGGAGGTGTCCTGTCTGGTCACGGGCGGTTACCGGTACGGAACGCGAGGCTCCCGGGGCGGGCTTCCTCTCCCACCGGGCCCTCGTTCCCGCGGCACCGTCGCTCACGCCCGTCCGTCTCCTCCCCCTCCTCGCCGCAGGCGTCGCCACCCGCCGTGCCGGGTGTGCGCGACGGCCTCGGACCTGCCGGGGACGCGGGGGCCCGGGGCCGCTCCGCCCGGCCGGACACGTGTGATCAGCACGGCCCGGCCCCAGGTCCTCCGAGGTCAGGCGTCCAGCAACGCGGCGGCGGTGAACAGCTCCACCCCGACGGTGATCGCCTCCTCGTCCACGTCGAAGTTGCCCCGGTGCAGGTCCAGGCCACGGGTGTCGCCCGGTGTCCGCACGCCGAGCCGCGCCATGGCTCCCGGGATCTTCTCCAGGTACCAGGAGAAGTCCTCCCCGCCGAGACTCTGTTCGGTGTCCTCGATCGCATACGATCCGCGGCGGATGGTCATCGCGGCGTCGAGGAGACCGATCGTCTCGGCCTCGTTCACCACGGGCGGCACCCCGCGGATGTAGTCAATCACCGTCTTGGCCCGGTGCATTCCGGCCACCTCGTCGATCGCCGCGTGCACCAGGTCCGGTGCCTGCCGCCAGCTCTCCAGGTCGAGGCAGCGGACCGTCCCGGACAGCTCGGCGTGCTGCGGGATGACGTTGGGCGCGTGGCCCGTGTGCAGACGCCCCCAGGTGACCGCGAGGCCGGCCCGCGCGTCGACCCGCCGGGCGAGCAGCGCGGGGACGTCGGTGGCCACCCGGGCGGCCGCGGTGACCAGGTCGGTGGTGAGGTGCGGCCGGGCGGTGTGGCCGCCGGGGCCGTCGAGGGAGATCTCCACGCGGTCGCAGGCCGAGGTGATGGGCCCGATCCGGAGCCCGATCCTGCCCGCGTCGACCTTGGGGTCGCAGTGCACACCGATGATCCGCCCCACCCCTTCCAGCACCCCGGCCGCGACCGCGTCGGCGGCGCCGCCGGGCAGCACCTCTTCGGCGGGCTGGAACAGCAGCCGCACCGGGCGGGGCAGCAGCCCCTGCCGGTCCAGCTCGCTCAGCACGAGTCCGGCCCCGAGGACACAGGCCGTGTGGACGTCGTGCCCGCAGGCGTGCGCCCGGTCGGGCACGGTGGAGCGGTAGGGGACCCCCGCCTTGGTGTCCGGGATGGGAAGTGCGTCGATGTCACCCCGCAGCGCCAGCATCGGGGTCATGCCGTCCCACTCCCCCACGTCGCAGACGAGGCCCGTGCCACCGGGCAGCACCTGCGGCTCCAGCCCCGCCTTCTCGAGCCGGGCCTTGATGGCGGCGGTGGTGCGGAACTCCTGGTTCCCGAGCTCGGGGTGCATGTGCAGATCGCGGCGGAAGGCGATGAGCTCGTCACGCAGGTCGTCGGGCAGGGCGCCGGGCAGGACGGCCTCGGCGTGGGGCGCACGGGACTTCAACTGGTTCACCCAGTCAAGGGTAGGCCCCTGAGACCCGCAACTAGCCACAGATCAAGAAAAGTTCAGCCGCTCAGGGGAACAAAAAGTGGCGTGGCGGCGTGTGGCGGCCGACCGTGGTGGGTATGCTCCCCCATTCGCCGCGCCGGTGTGAGCCGTACCTCCGCCTCGTTCCTCTCCCGGGGCGCGCAGAGCGTGCACCCTCCACCGTCTCCACGGTGCCGCCCCTCCGGTCAAGGCGTCCTGGGCGGTTCCCGGAGGGGCCGGCGTACGTCGCACCGCCCCGTTCGGCGGGTGGTGCGGGAGCCGCGGGCTCGGGGGCGGCCGTCGGGAGGGCCGGGCCAGGGAGACCGGCGTCTCGCGCCGGGTCAGGAAGAACTTCGCCTCCCACCCGCTCGGCAGGGTGTACCGGACCTTCGGCTTCTTCAGGCCGCTGACCTCCCACGCCTTCGCCGTGCGTGTGGAGTCGTCCGAGTCCGTCACCGCGATGACCAGTTTCCCGTCGGCGCTGAACGGACCGGTGCCGGTCCGGGGCATGACGTGGATGCCGCCCGCTGTTCCCGGCGCTCAGGGCCGGCCGGGTCACACCCTTATCTCTCCGCCCGCCTCACCGACCACCAGATACCTGCTGTCCGGGGCCCGGCAGCGGCTCGTACCGTCGGTTGACGGCGACGGTCAGTTCGCTCATGCGTGCGGCGCCACCGCCGCACGGGCGGGCGGCGGTGGCCTGGAGCCGCTGGTCGAGCAGCCGGTAGACGTCGCCCGGTGTCAGCCGCTTCGGGCCGCCCGCGTCCCCCTCCCGCAGAAGCCTGAGCAACTGACCGCTGGACAGGGTGTGCTCCGCGTCCGGTGGGGCGTGCGCCGATGTGCTGCGCGTCGCCGACGCGAGCAGACGGCTGCCGGTGGGCCGAGCGCCGGCATACGGGTCCTCCGTCGCCGTGTGAGGGCCGCCGGCGCCCGCCGCCTCAGCCCTTCGCGACCGCCGTGGCCCGCCACGGTGCCAGCCGCTGCACGTCCCTGGCCGTCTCCGTGACCCCGCTCAGGAAGCCCTCGGCACGCGGGGACGCCGTGTCGCGGAGCCACTCCGGCGCTATGTCGCACACCGCGACCTTCACGCCCGTGCCCGCCAGGGCCAGCGGGAGGGTGTGGACCACCGTGGACGGGAAGCTGAGGACCGTGTGGCCGATGGGGCCTCTGCGGGCGACGAGTTCCAGCGGGAGGTCGGGGCGGACGATCTCCAGGCCGGTGGCGGACTCCAGGGCGTGGAGCTTGTCGGTGGATTCACGGCGGTGGGCGAAGTAGCGGGTCGCGCCGTGGACACGGGCCAGCGAGGCGACCGCCTCCTCGTACGGGACGGGGTCGACCACGCCCGTCTCCACCAGGGAGGTGCCCACCAGGTCGGCGCCCTTGGTGATGAGGGGCGGGCCGAAGCGCTCCCGGGTCCAGGCGAAGGTGTTCGCCGTGACCTCGATGCCCGCGGGGGCCTCCACCGGCATCGCGGTGAACACCTCGACCGTGCGGGACGCCGACGGGATGAAGCTGCGGCGGGCCGCGGAGGTGACCGGGGCCAGCAGCAGCTCGCGCGGACCCCCGCTGCCCCGGCGGTGCCAGCGCACCAGGCGTTCTCCGCGGGCCAGCTGGGCGACGAACTCCATCGTGGCGGTGCCGTCGTCGACGACCGTGACCCGGCGGGTACGGACCAGGCTGAGGAGCAGTTGCACGTACCGGGAGAACGGGTCCCCGATGACGATCCTGTCGGCCTTGCGGATCAGGCCCGTCAGCGCGCGCAGGGCCTTCAGGGGCGCGCCGGTCTCCCCGCGCGCCTCCTGCCAGCGAACGGTGACGCCCTCGTCGCGAGCCAGCTCCGCCATCCTGCGCAGCTGTCCGCGCGACATCGGGTCGACCGGGGGGAGGACGACGACCGTGGTGGCGGGTCCTCCCCGGGTGTGGGTCCACTCCAGGACGTTCAGGAGCTGGACCGGGCTCTCGACGAAGGCGAGGTTCACCGGTCGGCCCGTCAGACCGCGACCGGCTCGGCGGCCGGTGCGTTCTCGCTCTCGGCGACGACGCCCGCGACCCGGCGGAGCTTCTTCATCGGGCCGAGCTCCGACTCGTACACCTTCTTGACCCCGTCGCCGAGCGACGCCTCGATGGTGCGGATGTCGCGGACCAGACGCGTGAGGCCCTGCGGTTCGACGGAGGCGGCCTGGTCGGAGCCCCACATGGCGCGGTCCAGGGTGATGTGGCGCTCGACGAACGCGGCCCCCAGCGCGACGGCGGCGAGGGTCGTCTGCAGGCCGGTCTCGTGGCCGCTGTAGCCGATCGGGACGTTCGGGTACTCCTGCTGCAGGGTGTTGATGACCCGCAGGTTGAGTTCCTCGGCCTTCGCCGGGTACGTCGAAGTGGCGTGGCAGAGCAGGATGTTGTCGCTGCCGAGGACCTCGACCGCGTGGCGGATCTGCTTCGGCGTCGACATGCCGGTGGAGAGGATGACGGTGCGGCCGGTGGCGCGCAGCGCGCGGAGCAGTTCGTCGTCCGTGAGCGAGGCGGAGGCGACCTTGTGCGCGGGGACGTCGAACTTCTCCAGGAAGGCGACGGCCTCGGTGTCCCACGGGGAGGCGAACCAGTCGATGCCGCGCTCGGCGCAGTGCTCGGCGATGGCGGTGTACTCGGCCTCGCCGAACTCGACACGGTGGCGGTAGTCGATGTACGTCATCCGGCCCCAGGGGGTGTCGCGCTCGATGTCCCACTGGTCGCGCGGGGTGCAGATCTCCGGGGTGCGCTTCTGGAACTTGACCGCGTCGCAGCCGGCGTCCGCGGCCACGTCGATCAGCGCGAGGGCGTTGTCGAGGTCGCCGTTGTGGTTGATGCCGATCTCGCCGGTGACGTAGACGGGGTGGCCCGGGCCGGCGGTGCGGGTGCCGAAGGTGCGCAGGCGGGAGGTGTTGCTCATGGTGGTGCTTCCTTACTCGGTGGGGGTACCGGGGGTTTCGGTGGAGAGAGTGAGGGTGGGGCCCAGCAGCCAGGCCGCGATCTCGCGGATGGCGCCGGAGCCGCCGGGGCTGGTGGTCACGGCCCGCGCGGCGGCGCGTACCGGGTCGTGGGCGCTCGCGACGGCGACGGGCCAGCCCGCCAGGCCGAAGCAGGCCAGGTCGTTGACGTCGTTGCCGACGTAGAGCACGCGGTCGGGAGCGATGGACTGCTCCTCGCACCACTGCTTGAGTGCCAGGTCCTTGCGGTCGATGCCGTGCAGGACGGGGACCTGGAGCTTGCGGGCGCGGGCGGCGACGACCGGGTTCTGCTCCGTGGAGAGGATCAGGACCGGTACGCCGGCCCGGCGCAGGGCGGCGATGCCGAGGCCGTCGCCGCGGTGCACGGCGACGGTCTCGCGGCCGTCGGAGTCGATGAGGACGCGGTCGTCGGTCTGTGTGCCGTCGAAGTCGAGGACGACGGCGTCGACCTCCGCCCGGGTGGGCAGCGGGGACGGGTCCAGGAGCGGCGCGAGGGCGCGGGCGCGGGCCAGGTCGTGCGGGTCGTCGATCTCCAGGACCCGGGCGGGATCGGTCGGTACGAGCGCCGTGTGGCCGAAGAAGCGGTGCCGGTGGATGCGGAAGCCCTCGACGTCCATGGCGTACGCGGCGCCGGTCTCCAGGTGGTCCTGGGGCCGGTCCTGGCGGCGGGGGCGTACGGCCTTGTCGTGGTTGACGCCGTAGGTGCCGTCCTCGACGGCGCTGCCGTCGCGCCACACGAAGCCGTGGAAGGGGGCCACGGTGACGGCGGTGTCCGCGCCACCGCGGGCGACCGCGGCGGCGACGCCGTCTATGTCGTCCCGGGTGATGAAGGGGCTCGTGCACTGGACCAGGAGCACGACGTCGGCCTTCCGGCCGTGCGCCGTCGCCTCGTAGGAGTGCAGCGCGTGCAGGACCGCGTCCTCGCTGGTCGCCGTGTCACCGGCGATGGCGGCGGGACGCTGCACGCAGAGCAGCCGGTCGTCCTCCCCCAGTGCCTCCGCCGCGGTCCTGGCCGCGGCGGCGATGGCCGGGTCGTCGGTGGTGACGACGACGTCCGTGACCTCGGGCGAGGCGAGGCAGGCACGGACGGCGCGGGCGACGAGCGGTACGCCGCCGACGCGCGCGAGGTTCTTCGCGGGCACGCCCTTGGATCCACCGCGGGCGGGGATCACGGCGAGCACGGTGGGGGGCGGGGTCATGGTCGCTCCTGAATCGGTGGTCACAGCTCGCCCATCCGCCGGATCACGGGGGCGACCCGCTGGACGCCGTGGCGGTAGGCACCGCGCGCCGCGTTGCGCACGGTTTCGCGGACCGCGCCCCGGACCCGGCCCGGCTCCCTGGAGGTGACGGCGCCCGGCAGCGGGCGGCCGTCGGGGGCCAGGTGGTAGCGGGCGAGGATGCCGGGGAGGTATCCGGGTGCGGTGGCGGGCGTGTAGTAGGGAGCGGGAGGGGGGAGCGGTCCGGCGGCGAGCAGCGCTGCGACCCGGGCGCGGGCCGTGTCGTAGGCCGTCCCGTAGGTGCCGTCGGCGGCGACGCCCTGACCTGCGAGCCACTCCTCGTCGGGCTCGGGGCGCAGGCCGCCGTCGAGGTGGTCCCAGGACGTGATCAGTCCGGAGCCGATGAAGTGGTGGTTGCCGAGTGCCTCACGGACGCCGAGGTCGGAGAGGATCGCGGTCGGGATCCGCCGGTGCAGGGACTCCAGCGCGGCGGTCGAGGACACGGTGACCAGCAGGTCGGTGCGGTCCAGGACCTCGCCCATGTGCCCGTAGACGAGGCGGAAGTTGGGCGGGAGGCCCCCGGGGACCCGCTCCGCGAGCCGCTGGTAGGGCAGTTCCTCGATGTGCGTGGTGTGTTCGCCCGGCTTGGAGCGCAGCTTCAGCAGCACCTCGCGGCGGGGGTGCAACCGGGCGTGCTCGACGAGCCGGCGCAGCAGGTACATGCGGTCCGCGCGGGAGGCCGGCACGGAGGGCTGGGCGGCGAACACGACGGTGTCGCGGCCCTCCTGGGCCCGGTGCGGCTCCCCGCCGAGGAACGGCAGGGCGGCCTCCGTGACGGAGGACGTGTCGGCGCCGACACCTTCGTAGACCGCACGGAAGCGCTCCCCGTCGTGACGGGAGTTGGCGAGGACGACGTCCGCGCCGTGGCGCAGCAGGAGACCGTCGGCGAGCTTCTCGTAGACGACCCCGACATAGCCGGTGACGACGACGGGCCTGCGGGGCAGGTCCAGTGCGGCCAGACCGTGGATCATCGCCTGGACGGCGCCGCCGACGAGGGCGAGCACCACGACGTCGTAGGCCTCGTCCCGCACCGTGTGCAGGAATTCGACGGTGGTCACCTCGCGCACCCGGCCGGTGCCGATCCCCACCTCGCCGACTTCGGCGAGCTGGCGGGGTGTCGGGGTGGCCCGGCCGCGCAGCAGCAGCCCGCTGATCTCGACGGGGCGCTCCGCCGCGCCGGTCTCCGAGGTTCCGGAGAGGCGGCGCGCGGTGAGCGCGCCCCATTTCCACCGGGTGTCGGAGTCGGCGAGCACGGCTATGCGGAGCGCCGCACGGTCGGCTGCGTGGGTGGCGGCCGGAGCGGCCGTGTCATCGGTACGAGGGGGCACGTCGTAAAAGCTAGGAAGCCATTTCGATCCGCGGCCCAACGCGGTGGCAACAGATGGTTAACAGCCGGTCGACGGTTGGGTGTCCGGCCCGACGGCGGATAAACCCGGCTCCGGATACGGGCGGGTTCACTTTTCCGCCGCCCGTCGTTCACTTTCCGTACGGGCAGGGGTCAGGGCGAATGCCGGGGCCGCCCCTAGCGTGACGCGGGTGGTCAAGCTCTCCGTCATCGTGCCGTTCTACAACGTCCAGGCATACGCCCCCGACACCCTCGCAAGCCTGCGGGCCAACACCCGTGAGGACTTCGAGTTCGTCCTCGTCGACGACTGCTCGACCGACGGGACGCCGGATCTCCTGCGCCGGGCCCAGGAGGACATCGAGGGGGTGGTGGTCCACAGACACGAGCGCAACGCCGGTCTGGCCACGGCCCGCAACACCGGTCTGGACGCCGCCCGCGGCGAGTACATCGCCTTCCTGGACGGCGACGACTGGCTCGCGCCCGGCCACTACGCCCGCCTGCTCGCCCTGACCGAGGCCCTGGGCTGCTCTTTCGTGCGTACGGACCATGTCCAGGTCTCCGGCACCTCCCGCACGGTGCGCCGTGTCCCGCACGGTCTGCGGGGCGTGGTGAGCGACCCCCGGGACGCGATCCTGCCCGCCGGCCGGACGACTTCGGTCGATTACGCGTTCGCCTGGGCGGGGCTCTACCACCGCAGCCTGCTGGACCGGGGGCTGCTGCATTTCACCGACGGACTGCGCACCGCCGAGGACCGGCCGTGGATCTGGCGGCTGCACCGGGAGGCGGATTCCTTCGCGGTCCTGGGAACGCTCGGCCATTTCTACCGGCGAGGGGTCGCGTCGTCCCTCACCCAGATCGGTGACGAACGCCAGCTGGATTTCATTCGCGCCTACGGCCAGGTGATGTCAGAAACCGCTGCGGACCGTGATTCCGCCCTGTTGATGCCGAAAGCGGTGCGGACGTATTGCGCGGTCATTTCCCACCACATCGGATCGATCGATAAATTCGAACCGCCCGTCGCCCGCACCCTCAGATCGCTCGCCGCGGCAGCACTCGGAAGCATGCCCCGGCGTGTGCTCGACGACGTCCTGGACTCCATGGACACCGAACGGGCGACCGTGCTGCGCGGGCTGCGCCGCCGGTCCGCCACCCAGGGGGCGGCTGCCGCGTGACCACTCAGCTCTTCGTCGCCTCCGGCCTCCACGGCACGGCCGTGCTCGCCGCGGCACTCGACTCCGGCTGCTTCGCGGAGTCCGGCCGCCGCATCCTGCTGCTCTGTGACACCGCGGCGGTGCCCGAGGCGGCGGCCCCGGCCGACGCCGTGCCCGGGTTCGGACGGCTGCGCACCCGGTTCGACGAGGTGCTCTCGTGGAACGACGCCGTCTTCCCCCTGCACCCGGGCACCTGGGCCCCCCGCGCCGACGACGTGCCCCTGTGGGAACGCCACCTGCGACGCGCATGGGGCCTCGGGGACGAGGAGGTGGAACTCGTCCTGGAATCACCGCACACCGGCCCCGCCCTGGCCGTGGCCCAGATCTTCACCGGCGGACCGGTGACCGTGTACACGGACGGCCTGGCCGGTTACGGCCCGACCGCGGGAAAGATCCCGCCGCTGATCGGCACCCGTGTCCGGCACGTGCTCCACCCCGACCTGCTCCCCGGCCTGGAGCCGCTGCTGCTGGGGGAGTTCGGTGCCGTCCCCCGCCCCCTGCCCACTCCGGCCCTCTTGCGGGTCTTCGGTGAACTGGAGGACGCGGCACCGGAGTTCGAGGCACCCGAGGGTGCGGCGGTCCTGCTCCTCCCCGAGCCGGGCGTGCTCCCCGCCGCCGAGGAGGAGGACCTCCGCCTGCGGATGATCCGCGGCACGGCCGCCCTGGGCCACACCCACCTGGTCCTCCAGCCCTCCCCCCGCGACCCCGCGCCCGCCGCCCCGGCCCTGCGGACGGAGGCCGCACGCCTCGGCGTGGAGCTGACGGTCCCGGACTCCGGTCTGCCCGGCGCCCCGGTCCCGGCCGAGGTCCTCTACGAGCGGCTGCGCCCCGCGCTCGTCGTCGGCTGCTCCTCGACGGCGCTGATCGGTGCGGCGGTCCACTACGGCCTGCCGGTGGCCAAGGCGGGGACCGGGGCCCTCCTGGAGCGCCTCACCCCGTACGAGAACCCGGCGAGGATCCCGGTCACGATCGTCGACGCCCTGCTGCCGGACCTCGCCGGACCCGCCGCCGCACCGGGCCCGCCCCCGTTGACCGGGGCCGCGGTGGCCGAAGCCCTCGACGGCCTGCTGCCGGCGGTCGCCTTCGCCATGCAGCCGCGCGTCCGGCCGGATCTGCGCCCGGCGGCCGAGCGCTACCTCTCCACCCGTCTGAACGCCCGTACCTGGCGCTACTTCAAGCGCCGCCGCCTGGGCTCACTGGCCCTCCCCGGTGTCCTCCCCGCCCGTCTCGCCTTCGTGCGGCGCAACGCCACCCTGCGCCGGCTGGCCCGGCGGGCGCGGTCGCTGAAGCGGGCAGCCGGGGGCTGAGGCGGCGTGGGGGCGCGGGCGCCAGGGAGTCACACCTCGTACTGTCCCACTTCGACGAAGTGGCGCAGCGCCTCCCGGGAACCGTCCTCCAGCACGGCGATCGCCGCCGCGCGCAGGGCTTCGCCGGTCCCGGGGGCGGCCAGGACCGTGAAGACCGCCACGCGGTCGTCCACCTCCTGCGCGTCATGGCGCCCGGTCTCCAGGAAGTACCGCAGCGCCTCCGCCGTACCGGCTTCGAGCGCCTTCACGGCCGCCTCATGAACCGTCCGGCCGGTGCCGGGGTCACCCAGGACCGTGAACACCGCCACGCGGTCGTCCGTCACCTGGGCGATCCCGCGTCCGGTCTCCAGGAAGTGGCGCAGCGCCTCCGCCGTACCGGTCTCCAGCGCCTTCACCGCCTCCTCGCGCACGGTGGGGCCCGTGCCGGGGTCACCCAGGACCGTGAAGACCTCGACCCGGAGCTCGGTCAGCGTCATGGAGTCGTACGGGGAGTCCGAGCCGGACGCCGTCTTCGCCACCGACGCGGTGACGGGCGACGGGACCGTGTCCGCGGCGAACGAGGGAGCGGCGAACAGAAGGGCCGGAGCGAGGGCTCCTGCGGTCACGGCCAGTACCGCGCGGGTCGGTCTCATGGGAAAACACACCTCGGGTCGATGAGTGGTCGGCGGGTCCGGAGACCGGGGCCGCGTCGCGTGGTTCCCGGACCGGTATCAGGTCCTGGGCGCGGCCGCCTCCCCGGGCGGTCGCATCGTCCCCCCTGCGGGGTCCCGGCTCACTGCCCGGCCCGAGCAGTCTTCACCGTGCCCACGTTGCCGACATGACGCGCCCACCGGCGGACGGCACCGGAGCAGGCCCGCCGCGCGGACCTCCGCCGCCGGCCCTCAGCCGAGCAGCCGTGTGAAGCCCAGCCGGGTCCACAGCAGGGCCGCACCGAAGGAGAGCGCGGTCGTGGCGGCGGTGACGGCGAGCACCAGGGCCGCCGCCGCGGGCAGGGCGAGATCGGCGTCGGCCAGTACGTCGGTGAGGACCCCCAGCACCAGCACATGGATCATGTACGCGCCGAACGAGGCGCCCGCCAGCCGGGTCAGGGCCGGTCGCAGGCGGTCCGGGACGCGCAGGCGGTGCAGGGAGAGCAGCACACCCGCACTGAACAGGGCCACCAGGACGCTTGCGTACGGGATCGCGTAGTGCACCTCGTGCTGGTACGCGATGACCGCGGCCAGGAAGGCGCAGGCCGGGAGCAGCCACCACAGGCTACGCCTGCCGAACGTACCGGCGGGCAGGGCGAGGAGCAGGGCTCCGAGGACCGCGTAGACCAGCTGGTACGGACCGAAGCCCCATCCGAGACGCGGCAGTTCCAGGTCCGTGACCCTGGCCAGGTCGCCGGACAGGGACGGAGCCGCCCCCAGTACGAGCAGGGCGATGCCGAGGCCCCAGGGGCGCTTGCCCGCCTTCACCAGGCCGGCGAAGGCCAGGAGCATGATCACGGGGATGTAGGCGTACAGGTACCAGAGGTGGTAGGCCGGGCGCACCGAGGCGAACACGGCGTCGAGCGCCAGCTCACCGGCCGGTGCGTCGTTGGTGCCGCGCAGCCGGCCCCATGCCACGTAGAGCACCGTCCATACCGCGAGCGGCACCAGGATCCGGACGATCCGCTGCCACAGCTGCCGGCCGTCGCGGACCGGGGCGCCGACGAGGACGACCCATCCGGCGATCGCGAAGAACAGCGGTACGGCGAACCGGCCCGCCGAGTCCGCCACCAGTCCCGCCCAGTAGGTGCCGGGGCCGTTCGCGGCCTCACGGCCCGCCGTGTTCACGAAGGCGGAGCCCGTGTGGCAGAGGATCACGCCGACGGAGCAGAGCAGCCGGACCAGGTCGATGTCGTACCGGTGTTCGCGGTGCGTGCGGGGTCCGGGGGCGGGCTGCGGGGCTTGCGCGGAAGCAGGTGAGCCGGCCCGGGAGACAGAGGAAGGCATGGTCCTCGAAGGCTATGGACGGGCGGGCCCCGGGTGAACTCCGGTCAGGTGAACAGTCACTTCGTCCGGGTGTCGGGCAGGTGAAGGCCCCGTGCCGGGCCGGCGGCACGCGGACCCGGGGGGAACGGATCCGGCAGCCCGAAGAGCTTCTGGAGTCCGGTGAGATTGGCCCGGGTGACCGACCACAGGTGCTCCTGCCGCCCGTGTACGTCGGCCACGGCCGCCCGGTGGTCGTCCAGCACGCCGGCCGCCCGCTCGGCGAGACGGGTGCCCAGCGACCGGTCGTGGACGGAGAGGCCCCACTCGGGGCGGTCGATGTCGGAGAGGAAGTAGGCGAGCTTGGGGTGGGAGACCAGGCTGATGATCGGAGTGCCACAGCCGAAGGGGATCATCCCCGCGTGCCCGCGCATGCCGATCACCAGGCGCGTACGCCGGTAGAGCTCGCGGATGCGGTCGTTGGAGAACAGGTACAGCGGCTCCACCGGGAGCGTCGTTCCGTGTGCCCGGCGCAGATCGTGGACGAACTTCTCGTCGGCCGGCATATGGGCCGCGTAACGGACCTCGGCGCGCTCGCCGATGGAGCGTACGGCGGCTGCCGTCTCGGCCAGGAAGTGGCCGTAGTCATGGCCGAAGCGCAGACCGGCACGGTCGTAGGCGCAGTTGATCAGCACGGTGTCGTCCCGGACCGCGCCGTCGTCCGGGCCGGGGCCGAGGTGACGGGCCACGGTCGTGGGACAGGGCTGGTAGCGCACCCGGTCCCGCAGTTCCCGCGGCAGCAGCTCCCTGACCCGGTCCACGGAACCCTGGTTGCGCAGTCCGAAGAAGGACGACTGCCCGACCAGGGCACGCAGGCTCGCCGCGAAGCGCTCCCGGCGGTAGCGCTGGCCGTCGAAGACGTTGTACCCGACCGCGAAGACGGCGAGCGGCGCGGTGATCCGGGCCAGCACGTCGTCGGGGATGTTCCACTGCCAGCCGCTGTTGCCGTTGGGCGCGGTGTCCGGGAGGAAGAGCCCGCCCCCGCCGACGACGATGCCGCGGCGGGCGTTCAGCTCCTCCAGCGCGGGCCCGTCGACCAGCCGGTGCACGGACCGCTCGTGCCAGCGGGCGGGTCCGGTGTCGGAGCCGAAGCACATCCGCACGGCTTCGGGGAGGACCTTGTCTCCCGCGTTCTCCTGGCCGTCGGCGAACAGGGCCACGTGGGCCAGCTGTTCACCGGCGGGTACGGGTTCCGCGGCCCGGACGCCGGCCGCGGCGGGACGGGTACGGACGTACCAGGCGTGGCAGTTGCCGTCGGCGGGGTCGGCGTCGAGCCCCTCCCGGGCGTAGGCGTGGGCGTCGGCGTCCCGGCCCAGCAGCCAGGCGAGCCGGGCGAGCTGGCCGTAGGCGCGGGCGGCGAAGTCCGGGGACACGGTGGCCAGGAGGAGATGGGCCTCGGCCTCCTCGTAACGGGACAGGGCCATCAGGCTGATGCCGAGCGTCTCGTGACAGCGCGGCAGATCGGGCCGGTCCGCCACGGCGGCGGTCAGCAGGGCGACGGCCTCGTCGTAGCGGCCTTGCTGCCGGTGCACCTCGGCGACCTGGCGGACCAGGTCCACCGGCGCACGCCTCCCTTCGGGGAACGGCAGGGCGCAGTGCAGGAGCAGTTCGGGGTGTTTGGGGCCCGGGAGGGCGCAATAGGCGGCGCGGAACGCCTCGTCGTCCATCTCGTAACGCTCGCGCGCCTCACGCGCCGGGGCGGACGGGGCCTGGTCCTCTCCGACGCCGTCCTCTCCGAAGTGAAGGACGACGGTGCTCGCGGGTACGGGGGCGTCGTCGTACAGCCGACCGGCCGGGAAGTCGTAGCGGGAGCCGAGCGGTTCGAGGAGGCCCGCCTCCGTCAGCGCACGGTGCACCGTGGACGCGCCCCCCTCGGCCGGCGTGCCGGGCACGGTGTCCGTCACGTCCTGCCGCTGGATGACGAGCAGTCCGTCGTCCCGCACGGTCCGTCCGCCGCCGGGGCCGGGCTGCGGCACGGCGGCCACCCCGGTGCGGAGGGCGAGCAGCGGCGTGAGGGAGCCGAGGACGACCATGCCGGGGCCGAGGACGATGACGGTGTCGTAACCGGGGGTCCGGAAGGCGTCGAGGCGGCCGGCCGCCGTGCGCGGGACGATGCGCGGGTGCAGCCGCCGGGCGGCGTCGAAAGCGGAGTCGGGCAGTCCGGGGTGCAGGAGGAGGAAGTCCTCGCAGACGGCCGGATCGTTCAGGACGAGGCTGCGCAGCAGCACCAGGAGACCGGGCATCCGGTCCTCGTCGGCGTACGCCGCGAAGGCGATCCTCCGCCTGCCTGTGACGGCGCGCCGGTCGTCGGCGTCGGGCCGGTCGGACACGGCGGGCGGCCCGGGCGCGGTAGCGGGGTCTGCGGGCCCGCTGCCGGCGGCCGGATCGGCCGGCCCTCGGCCGGCGGGCCCGGTCCGTGTGCCGGCGGCGGGTCCGGCGGGGGTCTTCATCGGAGCGCGGTCCTCATCTCGGTCTCGTCCTCGTGTGTCGCGCGGGCGGCGACCCACTCCCGCTCGCGCGGCTGCAACTGCCCCGGCAGTCCGAAGCCGATGAGGTCCAGGCGGCCGGCCGTGTCCAGGAAGTCCAGGAGCCGGAGCACGGTGAACGCGGTACCGGGCCGCGGTCCCCAGCCGTCTTCGCCGAGCAGCGCGGGATCGTCCAGAGGATGCCGGAGCGAGGCGTCGCCGATGTGGTCCTGCGCCCCGGCGACCAGGCGGGCGCGCAGCGAGCGTCGCCAGTGGGAGGGCGGATCGCCGAAGACCAGCCGGGTGCTCGCCCTGCGGTCCCAGGCAGGGCCCGTCCACGGGGCGTCCCCCCGCAGGGTGACCGCGTGCAGGTCGGTGCGCCGGGCGCCGGACGGAAGGGCGTCGCAGCGCACCACCAGGTCGTACCCGCCGATCAGCGCGCCGAGCGTGCTGCCCGGGTCCCGTTCCTCGTCGGCGATCCGGGCCGCGCCCGCGACCAGGCAGACCGAGCGGCCGGTGATCAGACGACGCAACCCGGGCACCCCGAGCGGCTCCACCCCGCCGAGCAGGGGATCGGCCGCCCTGCCCCGGTCCAGCAGCCGGCGATGGGCGGCGTACAGGGTGGTGAGGCGGCGGACGGCCGGGTCGGCCATGCCTCCGCCTTCGGCGGTCCGCCGGCGTACGGCCTCGGCGAAGGCGGTGCGCACCTGTCCCGCGGGGGCGTCGTGCAGCGCCCGCAGGGCGGCGGCGTCCTCGCCGGGTAGCAGTCCCGCGGCCTCGTCCAGGCAGGCGCGGAGGTCCTTCAGGACGGCGATCCGGCGTGTGACGTCCTCGGCCGGCGCCGGGTTCTGCTGGAGCGCCAGATGCCGTTCATAGGCCTGTACCGCCTCCTCGCGGCGCCCCAGGGCGTCCAGCGCGCTGCCGCGCAGCCGCCACGCGCCCTTGGACCTGGCCCGCAGCCCGGTGGCCTCGACGGCGATGTCCAGCGCGAGTCGCGTCTCCGCCTCTCCCCCGGCCTCCAGGGCGCACCACCCGGTGCGGAGCAGGGCGTCGAACAGCTCGTCACCGCCGGTCCCGCAGGCGGCGGTGAGGCCGCCGACGGCGGAGACGAGCCGGGTCTGCCGTGCGTCGTTCACGGGGCCGTTCGCGGCGAGGCCCGCGAGGTAGTCGCCGCAGAGACGCAGGGCGGTTGTGGGCGCCGGACGCGCCGCACCGCCCTGCCCGGATCTCGCCCGCACTGCCTTGAGCAGCCCGGTGAGGGTCTGGCCCATTCTCGTTCCGCCGTTCCGTCATCAGTGGCCGGCCGGGGCGCGTGCCCCGGCGCCGGGTCAGAGGCCCAGGCTGCTGCGGGTGCGCCGTACGGTGCGGCGCAGCCTGATCGCCGCTCCTCGCGGGCCGCCGCCGGGCAGGGTGAGTTTCTGCAGGCGGCGTCGCTTGAAGTAGTGCTGCGTACCGCTGTCGAGGTGGTCCCGCAGCCAGGGCTCGGCCTCGGCGCGCAGCGTGGGGTGGAGCCCGGACTGCATGCAGTAGCCGACCGTCCGGACCAGCGGGCCGAGGGTGTCCGGGGCCGTGGCCGGCAGCTCGGGCACTGTCTCGCCGTGCTGCTCCTCCAGGTCGGGCACCAGATGGTCGACGATCGTCAGCGGGATGCGGTTGCTGTTCTCGTACGGGGTGATCCGGTCCAGGACGAGACGGGTGCCGACCCGGGCGACCGGGACGCCGTAGTACGCGGCGGCGGTGAACATCGCGGTCGAGAAGCAGCCGACGACGAGTGCGGGCGCGCACCGCTCGTAGAGGGTCTCGGCGAGCAGCGGACTGTCCAGTGTGGTCAGCCGCACCCCCAGCGCGGCGGCTGCGTCGTCGAGCGCCCTGGAGTAGCGGGCCGGTGCGGTGGGGTGGGGCTTGAAGAGGACGGAGGTGTGGCCGAGCCGCGCCGCGCCGCGCAGCATGCGCAGGTGCAGGTCCTCCTCCTCCTCGGCCGTGAGGATGCCGAGCGCCGCGAGGTACTGCCCCAGGAGCACGGCTGTGGGGGCCTCGGACTCGGCCTCCGCGAGCCGGCGGTCGCCGTCCGCCGCTCCGGCGATCTCGCCGAGGACCTTGCGGAAGGCGTCGTTCGGCACGAGTTCGGGCTCGACGCCGGCCTCGGCGAGGAGGAGCGGACGCAGTCCCGGTACGAGATCCAGGTGGAGCACCCGCTGGATGCGGCAGGCGATGGACCGCGGCACCTTGTTGCGGGTCGGACCGTAGCTCATCAGGCCGTCCGCGTAGACGTGCACGGCGCTCTCGGAGAAGATCGCGGCCAGTGCGCGGGCCGGATTGACCTGGATGGACTCGACGGCGAGGTCGACGGGTGCGTCGGGATGGACGCCCCAGGCGAGGCGGAAGGCGCGCTGCCAGAGTTCGGTCTCCTCGGCGCGCGGTCCCCAGCCGCTCGGGTGGTGCGGGCTGATGGCGTCGTTCCAGTCGACGACGGAGTCGAAACGGGCGGCGAGGCCGCCGTAGCCGCGCATCTCCTCCAGCCGGAGGGCCGTTTCGGGGATCGCCGCGTTGTTGGAGACGAGCAGGACGCGGTGGCTGTCCTGCCCCGGTCCGAACTGGCCGGCGTCGAGCGCCGCCGCGAGCGTGGCCGCCCCGTAGAGGGTCGACACCTGGAAGATCTGGGTGCGCGTGGGCATGGGTCAGGCGGCCTTCTGCTTGTCACGCAGGCGGTTGAGCAGGGTGCTGCGCCTGGTGTCCATCATCGTCAGGGTGTGGTCGAGCACCTGCTGCGGCATGCGGTGCAGTGCGGCTGCCGACTCGTGGCGCAGCCGCCGGAAGGTCGGGGGGTCGTACGCGTCCGCCTTCTCGTTGTGGAAGGCGATCATCGCGCAGTAGGTGCGGACCGCTTTGGGGAGGAGGAGGTCCGCGTCCGGGTCCGCGCGGATCTCGTCGAGCAGCGTGTCGTAGGCGGGGAAGAAGTCCAGCTGACGCGAGTCCTTGATCTGCGTCAGGGACGTGGTGACACCGCGCCGGTAGAAGACGCCGTACAGATTCAGCGCCGCGTAGGTACGGGCCCTCAGGTGCAGCTGCCAGATCCACAGCCGGTCCTCGGCGGTGCGCAGCCGGGTGGTGAAGCGGTGCCCGCCGTCCTCGAAGAGCCGCCGGTGGTAGACGCCCGCCCACACGAAGGGGTAGTCGACCATCGTCTCCCATCCGGGAGCCGCTATGCCCTCGCGCGGGTCCAGCACCGTGTCGCGGAGCCGGGCGGGCGCGCGCCGCACGACCCGGCTGGTCCCCGTGGCCTGGACGTGGTCGGTGCGGGCGAAGTCGCAGTCCAGGACGGTGGCGGCGTGCAGCAGCCGGCCCAGGTGGCCGGGGGCGTACCAGTCGTCGCCGTCGAGGAAGGTGACGAAGTCGCCCCGGGCCGCGTCGATGCCGCTGTTGCGGGCCGCCGCGATGCCGACGTTCTTCTCGTGCCGGATGACCTCGGCGTGCGGAAGCCTGTCGGCCCAGCGGTCGACGACGGCCGGTGTCTCGTCCGTGGAGCAGTCGTCGACCAGCAGGAACTCGATGTCCGGGCCCGCGTTACGGGCAAGACTGCCCAGCGTCGTGTCGGCGAAGGCGCCGACATTGTGGAACGGAACGACAACGGACAGTTTCGGCACGCGGACCCTCGCCTTCGATCATGGTCCGCACACGCTAGTGACGCGGGTGAAGGGGCGGATGTCGCCCGGCCCGACGAAGGGTGAACTCTGGGCGTCATCGGGGTGGCCCGCGCCGGGGAGTCCGCGCCACGGTGCCCCGCACCGCGCGCCTCGATCCCCGCCCCGGCGGTCCGCGGGCCGTCCTCGAAGCGCTCGCCGTAGCGGGTGCCGGGGCCGGAGTCCGCGTCGGCCGCGGAGCGGAGGCGGGCGGGTGCCGAGCGCGCCGGCCCGGCGGGCCTTGACCTCGACTTCGCTTGAGGTCCTACGGTCCAGGACATGGACTACTCACATGACGACGCAGGACTGGCGCGGCAGCCCATCGGCTACTGGAGCTGGGCGGCCCACGAAGCGACCGTGACCCACATCCGGGCCGCACTGGCCGAACACGGCCTGACCCAGCCCCCCTGGTGGGTCCTCAACCAGCTCGTCGACGCGGACGAACTCGGCCGTCCGCGCGCCGAGGTGGTCGCGACGCTCCGCGGCTACCTGAACGTCGGCGACGCGCTGGAGCCCGAGATCGACGCCCTCGTCGCCCAGGGCCTGGTCACCCAGGACCCGTCCGCCCGTCTGCGGCTGACCGCCGGGGGACACGCGCTGCGCACCGAGGCGTTCGAACGGGTGAGCAGGGCGAGTGCGGAGATCCACGCCGGAATCCCGGACGAGGAGTTCGTCGCCGCCCTCAAGGTCCTCCAGCGGATGATCCACAACGTGGGCGGCAAGGCCTGGCACCACTGAGACCCCTGGGGCCTCAGCTGACCGACAGCTTCGCAGCGAACCCCAGGAACAGCACACCCGCCGCCGACGTGGCCCCCGCCGACAGCCGCTTGCGGCGGCGGAAGACGGCGGCCAGACGGGTGCCGCCGAATATGAGCGCCGAAAGATAGAGGAAGCTGCCGAGCTGCAGCAGCGTGCCCAGCAGCAGGAAGGACAGCCCCGGATAGGCGTAGCCCGGATCGACGAACTGCACGAAGAAGGAGATGAGGAACAGGATCAGCTTGGGATTGAACAGGCTGACCACGAGCGCACGACGGTAGGGCCGCTCCGCCTCCGTGGCGGGCGCTCCGCCCTCGTCCGCCAGATCGGCCATCCGCTGGTGCCGCTCGCGCCACATCGACACGGCCGTCCGCATCATCCCGATCGCCAGCCAGGTCAGATAGCCCGCACCGGCGAACTTGACGACGGCGAAGAGCAGGGGCGTCGTCTGCAGCAGGGAAGCGGCGCCCAGCGCGGACAGCGTCATCAGGATCGTGTCCCCGGTCCACACACCGGCGGCGGCCACATAGCCGGCGCGCACCCCGCGTCTGGCGGCGACGGAGAGCACGTACAGCGAATTGGGCCCCGGCAGAAGAATGATCAGCACCAGGCCGGCGAGATAGGTCGGAAGGTCGGTGACACCCAGCATGGGCGGAGTGTCGCACGCGGGCACGACACTCCGTCCGGGCGGTTCACATGACGGAAGAGTCAGGAACCGCCGACCGCCCCACGAGGCCGGCCTGCACGGTGATCACGATGATGTGGTGACTCCGTGAGGGAGGCGGCCTCGCGGGCCGCGAAGAACGGGAGAGCCGCATGCCGCTTCCTCGGCCGGGTGGGGCCGTGAGGTGAGGCGGGCTGCTGAGACGAACGTGGTGAAGGGGTTCAGCGGAGCCTTTCCCTCCGCGTCACGGCCGTGACAGCGGTCCCGGCCGCCCCTGCAGCTCCGCCCCGGCCCCCGGCCGTGCCCAAAGGGCCCCGGACTCCTCCGGACACGCCGCGTGCGCCTCAGAACGCGTCGGACGGGACGTACGCGCCCCAGATCTCCCGCAGCGCGTCGCAGACCTCGCCCACCGTGGCCCGTGCCCTGAGCGCCTCCTTCATCGGGTACAGCACGTTCTCCGTGCCCTCGGCCGCCTTCTTCAGCTCCACCAGCGCCGCGTCCACCGCTCCCTGGTCGCGTTCGGCGCGGAGCCTCGCCAGCCGGGCCGCCTGCTGGGCCTCGATCGCCGGGTCGACCCGGAGCGGCTCGTAGGGCTCCTCCTCGTCGAGGCGGAAGCGGTTGACGCCGACGACGACGCGCTCGCCGCTGTCCGTCTCCTGGGCGATGCGGTACGCGCTGCGCTCGATCTCGCTCTTCTGGAAACCGCGTTCGATGGCGCCGACCGCTCCTCCCATGTCCTCGACCTTGCGCATCAGCTCCAGGGCGGCGGCCTCGACGTCATCGGTCATCTTCTCGACGGCGTAACTGCCCGCGAAGGGGTCCACGGTGGCCGTCACGTCCGTCTCGTACGCCAGGACCTGCTGGGTGCGCAGCGCCAGGCGGGCCGACTTGTCCGTCGGCAGGGCGATGGCCTCGTCGAAGGAATTGGTGTGCAGCGACTGCGTGCCGCCGAGGACCGCGCCCAGGCCCTGCACGGCGACCCGGACCAGGTTGACCTCGGGCTGCTGGGCGGTGAGCTGCACGCCGGCGGTCTGGGTGTGGAAGCGCAGCATCAGGGACCTGGGGTTCCTCGCGCCGAACTCCTCCCGCATCACCCGCGCCCAGATCCTGCGTGCGGCACGGAATTTGGCGACCTCCTCGAGGATCGTCGTACGGGCGACGAAGAAGAAGGAGAGCCGAGGCGCGAAGTCGTCCACGTCCATGCCCGCGGCGACGGCGGTACGGACGTACTCGATGCCGTCCGCGAGGGTGAAGGCGATCTCCTGCGCGGGCGAGGCGCCGGCCTCCGCCATGTGGTAGCCGGAGATCGAGATGGTGTTCCACTTCGGGATCTCGGCCCGGCAGTACTTGAAGATGTCCGCGATCAGCCGGAGCGAGGGCTTCGGCGGGAAGATGTACGTACCCCGGGCGATGTACTCCTTGAGCACGTCGTTCTGGATCGTGCCGGTCAGTTTGCCGGCCGGTACGCCCTGTTCCTCGCCCACCAGTTGGTACATGAGCAGCAGCAGCGCGGCGGGCGCGTTGATCGTCATGGACGTGGAGACCTCGTCCAGCGGGATGCCGCCGAACAGCACGCGCATGTCGTCGATCGAGTCGATCGCCACGCCGACCTTGCCGACCTCACCGGAGGCGATGGGGGCGTCCGAGTCGTGCCCCATCTGGGTGGGCAGGTCGAACGCGACGGACAGGCCCGCCGTCCCGTCGGCGATCAGCTGCTTGTAGCGGGCGTTGGACTCGGTGGCGGTACCGAATCCGGCGTACTGCCGCATCGTCCACGGCCGGCCCGTGTACATCGTGGGATAGACACCACGTGTGAAGGGGAAGGCGCCCGGTTCACCCAGTTCCTCCCCGGCCCGCCAGCCGTCGAGCGCCTCCGGCCCGTAGACCGGTTCGATGGGCAGTCCTGACTCGGACTCACGCGTCATGTGCTGTGCCTCCCGTTCAAGCTACTTGTCGACAACGAACTCGCGACGGCCTCCGGCGGCGGCGCCACGGCTCGCGGGAGCCCTCCGCCGGCTCCTGCCCGCCACAGATACCCGAAGGCCGTGACGCGCGATTTCATCATCCTCAGGATTCAGCGACCGGGCAGGACGGGAATCCGTCCCATGGGAGGTCCGTACCACGCGGCGGGTCCTGCACGGCCGGGCCGGCGACGGACACGAGCCAGGGGGCAGAAATGGGACGCAGAGGGACGAACAGCGGTGCGCGCGGACTGCGCCCGACGGCCGTGGCAGCCGTCGGACTGATCGCGCTCGCCACATTGACGGCGGGTTGCAAGGCCGAGACGGCGGGGGCCACGGGACCCACCTCCCTCCCGGTGGGGGCGTCGCCGTCCTCCACCGAGGGCGGCGGCCGGGAGAGCCCCACGGCCACAGCCCCTGCCACTCCCCCGGCCGCCCCCTCCCGGACGCCGGGCACACGGACGCCGGGCGCACGGCCCTCTCCGGAGCCCAGCACCCTGATGTCCGTCGGCGACCGGAGCGAGCGGGTACGGGAACTCCAGGCGCGGCTGCGCCAGACCGGCCACTTCGACCGCAGCCCCACCGGGTACTACGGCACCGCGACCCTCGCGTCCGTGCAGTCCTTCCAGGGCAAGCGGGGCCTGCCCCGCACGGGGAGGACCGACACCGTCACCTGGGAACGGCTGCTCGCGATGACGCGGGAGCCCACGCCGGAGGAGCTCGACCCGCCCGCCCCGGAGCCGGCCGCCGCGAAGCCCGACGCCCGCTGCATGACGGGCCGGGTGCTGTGCATCAGCAAGAACAGCCGCACGCTCGCCTGGATGATCGACGGCAGGGTCGTCTCGTCGATGGACGTGCGGTTCGGCTCGCAGTACACGCCCACGCGTGAGGGCACCTTCTCGGTGTACTGGAAGTCCCGCCACCACGTGTCGACGCTCTACGACACCCCCATGCCCTACGCCATGTTCTTCAGCGGGGGCCAGGCGGTGCACTACTCGCCGGACTTCGCGGCGCGCGGCTACAACGGCGCCTCGCACGGCTGTGTGAACGTCCGGGACGAGGGGAAGATCGCGTCGCTCTTCGCCCAGGTGCGGGACGGCGACAAGGTCGTCGTCCACCGGTGAGAGTGCGAGGGCGCGGGCGGGACCGGGGGAACGTGTCCCGCCCGCGCCGGATGCGCCGAGCCGAAGGTACGGGGGGAACCCCGGCTCGTTGCGCGGCCGATGACCAGTCGGCACTCATTACTGCGCCGGACCCTCCAGGAACGTTACAGCTGAGACGTTCGTGCAGGTCAGCGCGGTGCCGAGGAGAGCGCGGACCGTGAGTCCACCGTGGGGCCGGCCGGCGGCCGGGGGGTCGTGCCGCCCTGCGGCGCGTCGCCCTGCGCGCTCTCCGCGGGCTGCGTACGGAAGGTGAACGAGGGGAGTGAGCCCTTGCCGTTCCCGCCGTCGCTCCCGCCGTCGCTCCCGCCGTCGTCCTCGCCGTTTTCGCCGCTCCCGCTCCCGCCGTTACGGCCGCCCTCGCCCAGGAGGCGGTCGCAGAAGCGGTCCAGATTGCGTTCTTTGCCGGCCAGGTCGAGGAGCCGGCGCTCGCCCTCCCGGCTCAGGGCGTCCTCGCGGTGGTCGAGGCAGGCCTTGACCGACTTCCTGTACACCTCGGCCGGGGACCTGCCGGGCGCCTCGCGTCCGTCCGTGCCGTCCCGGGTACCGCCGGTGCTGCCGCTGTCCGGGCCCGCGCCCTCGCGGTCCGGCGCGTCCCCGCTGTCCTGTCCGCTCCGTCCGTCGCTCCCGGCCGTCCCGCCGTCCGTCCCGCCGTCCGGCGCCTCCGGCACGTCCGACGGTGCCGGAGCGCTCGGCACGCCGGGTGTGCCGGGGGCCGGCGGCGAGGACTGCTCACCGGCGCCGGGCACCTCGCCGGCCAGTTCCCCGGGGGTCGCGGCCGCCGAGACGGACGTGGCCGGAACCGGCGAGCCATGGCCGCCGAACGGCGTGGGAAGCATGCCCGTGCCCCCTGCCACCGCCACCCCGCCGAGGGCGCACCCGGCGAGCGAGACGGCGAGGCCGTAACGCGCCGGGCGGGTCCAGCGCGGGCGCCGTCGCGGAGCCGCCTGCGCCGCCCCGATCCGTACGGTGTGCGGCGCTTCCCGGCCCGCGAGGGCGGCAGGACCCGCCGCGCCGGCCGCCCGCTCCCGGCCTCCGGACAGCTCGCGGAAGGCCGCCAGCGCGGCGGCCTCGCCGGGCAGTTCGCCGTCGGTCGGGCCCGAGGACCGCAGGGCGAGAAGGGCGGCCTCCAGCCGCCGGGCCCCGGTTCTCGCGTGATCGTCGACGGACTCGACGGACTCGCCACGAAGCAACATCTCCGCCGCGTCCGCATCAAGCCACTCGTGCTGCTCGTCGGCCATCACATGTCCTTCTGCGTCCACGGACGCGAATGCGTCACACCGGCGGGCGCCACCGAGCCCTGGCGGCCGGGGCGTTGCGCGGGTACGGCGCCGAGTTCCGCGCCCACCGCCGGAATTTCGTCCTCCGGGCCGTGGTCGGCCCCCACCAGCTCTGCCAGCCGCTTCAGTCCGCGGTGGGCCGCGGTGCGTACCGCGCCGGGCCGCTTGCCCAGCGTCCGGGCCGCGCTCTTCGCGTCGAGACCGAGTACCACACGGAGCACGACCGCCTCGGCCTGGTCCTGCGGCAGCTGCGCGATGAGGGACAGTGTGCGCCCGGTGGCCAGCGACTCCAGCGCCTCTCCCGCCGTGTCGGACTCGGCGGCCTTCCCGGCCAGCTCGCTCTCGTCACCACCGATCGCCGGGCGCCTGCCCCGCATCCGGATGTGATCGAGCGAACGGTTGCGCGCTATCCGGGCCGCCCAGCCGCGGAACCGGTCGGCGTCCCCGCCGAACCGGTCGAGGTCACGCGCTATCTGCAGCCAGGACTCGGACGCCACGTCCTCGGCGTCCGGTTCACCGACCAGCGTCCGTATGTAGCCCAGCAGCCGCGGGTGCACAGCGCGGTACACAGTCCGGAAGGCGTCCTCGTCCCCGTCCTGTGCCGCGAGCACCGCGGCGGTCAGCTCCGCGTCGTCCCCCAGCACTCCCTCAACCCGCCCTGCTGATCCGAATCGTAGCTGGTCACCACCACTGCGCTACTCTGCGCGACTCAGCACGCTACGTGCTCGGACAGCGCCCCGTCCATGACTTGTACAACTTGCAACTGTCTTCTGGCCCGGTGCGGTGTGACAGAAAACGCACCCGTGGCGCTGAGATGAGTACGGGGTCGCCCTGCGGCCCTGCGGAAGACGGCCGGGGCCTCTCCTGTGGGGGGTGGCGGCCCCGGTCGTCGTTCCCTCCCCCTCATGGCGTCACTCCGGGACTACGCCGTCGGCGCGCTCCGGCCGCGAGCGCGGCGGGACATCACCGCGCGCAGCACCCGCCGGCCCTCGGTCGACAGGTCCAGCACCCGGCGCAGGCCCGCTCCACCGCCCGCCGCCCCGGTGGTCCCGGCGAGACTCTCCAGAATTCGGATCTGGCGGCGGAGTTCTCCCGTGACGAGCGGACCGCAGCCCGGTGACCCGCCGGTCCGGCAGTCCCCCGACGTCTGCGCGCCGTCGCCGGCCGGGACGTCGGACTCCCGGTGGACGTCCAGCGCGAGGAGCGAACAGGCGTCCGCCCAGGCGCGCAGAGGCACCGCGTCGAAGCCCCGGGGCGCGGCGCCGAGCAGCGTACGGACGCGGGCGGCCGTGGCATCGCGCTCCGCCGCACCCTCCAGCGCCGCGTACGCGGCGTCGAGCCGGCCGGCCCAGTCCGCTCCGCTCTCACAGCCCGCCCAGAGCGTGCGCAGCGGCTCCGGGTCGTCACCGTCCTCCGGCGGCGGAAGACAGCGGTCCAGACAGGCGACCCCGCTCGCCGCGAGACCTCGCTCATCGGCACGAGCGATCAGCTCCAGCAGACTCATCGGCGCTTCCCCCATCGGTCCATCGGTCTCCGGGAGCGCACCGCTTCCCGTTACCGCATACAGCGCCGGTTGGCCGAAAAGCGTCACTCCCCCGACCCGGAAGATCACTCGTAAGATCCCGGCAGGACTCAGCCGGACCGTCTCTCGATGCCCAGACGGTCCAGGAATGCCAAGAAAAGCTCCTCGGCGGACCACTCCGGGTGCTCCACGCGCAGCAGTTCGAGCAGCGGGCCTTCAGGGACACCTTGGCCGGTTTCCGCCGCCCATTGCACGGCTCGGGCCGCGGCGTCCTCGGGTGGCAGGAAAAGGTCCTCGACCGTCGCCCCGTTCCGGTCGAGGAGCGCGGCCATCGGGGCCCTGCCCAAGCAGGCGTACCAGGATCCGCTGTACGGCGCCGCCGCCTCGACGGCCACGCAGACGCCGTCCATGACGGACCCGAGGAGGACCGGCGCCCGTGCGGCGCCGGCCAGCGCGGTCATGCTGCCGGGCGAGGGATCCACGGGGTGGGACCAGACCTGCCAGCCGTCCGCGCGGTGCTCCCTCAGCGTCAGCCGCTCGCGCGCGTCCCGCAGCGCGGGGTGGCCGATGAGCGGCTCACCGCTGCGGCCCACCAGATAACAGCCCCAGAAACCCACGTCGCGCTCCCCCCGCGGTCCGGGTCGTCATTCTTCCCGCCCGGATCCACGGGGAGGACATGAAAACGGGTCAACCGGGCGGCCCACGGGGCCGTGGAGCGCTCGGCCGCGGCTCAGCGGGTCTCGTCCGCCAGCTCCTGGAACTGCGCCCAGGTCAGCTCCGGCTCCCGCGGGTCCCACAGCTTCTGGGAGACCGCGTTGAGCGGCATCCGGATCCCCTCGGCCACCTGCGCCTGGGTCTGCGCGTCCGGGAAGTCGCCCCAGACCGCGAACCGGCCTCCCAGGATCTGCTTCGAGTACCGTCCGGCCACCGGCTCGGTGCCCCGCAGGACGAGCGGGGTCCACTGCTCGTAGATCCGCTCGCCGGTCGGGTACGTGAAGTCGTTGGGCTGGCCGAGCACGTAGTAGAGGTACTCGTCGTTGAGGTTGATCACCTTGCGGCCCTCGGCCAGATAGTCCTGGGGCGGCCGGGCGCCGATCTCCTTGCCGGTCCAGTACTCGACCTCGATGCCCTTGTCGGCCGTGACCGTCCCCCCGCTGAAGAAGCCGTCGTTCCACGCCTTGGGGATCTTCCCGGCCTTGCGGACGACCTCGGCGCGGTCGTTCAGCCAGCCCTCCGTCAGGTCCTGGACGGTGGCGTCGTCGCCGTACTTCTCCCGGGCGGCCGCGGCCAGTTGCGGATAGGAGGCCGCGGGATCGCTCACCGTGAGCGCCTGGTACTCGTCCGCGCCGACGTGGAACCAGCCGCCGGGGAAGAGCTCCGCGTACTCCCGGAGCAGGTCGTCGACGATCTCCGCCGATCCGGCCTTCGAGATGTCGATGGCTCCCTGCCGCGCGACGCCCTGCGTGTCGCGCAGCTGGAGATCGGGGTGGGCGCGCATGACGGCACCCAGGTGCCCCGGGGAGTCGATCTCGCCGACGACGGTGATGTGGAGGCTCTGCGCCAGCTTCACGATCCGGCGGACCTCGGCCTTGGTGAGGTGGTCCTCGGACACCACCTCGGGGTGCGACCCGGACTCGATCCGGAAGGCCTGGTCGTCGGAGAAGTGGAGGCCGAGCTGGTTGAGCTTGAGGTCGGCCATCTCGCGCAGCCGGTCCTCGATCCAGTCCGCGCTGTAGTGCTTGCGCGCGATGTCGAGGTTGAGCCCGCGCTGCGGCCGGTCGGGGGTGTCACGCACCACGCCCTCGGGCACGGTGCTGTCGGCGTTCAGCGACTGCTTGAGGGTGCGGGTCCCGTAGAAGACGCCTGCCTGACCGGGGCCGCTGATCGTGACCCGGTTGCCCCCCGTCTTCAGGGTGTACGACTCCGGGCCGCCCTTGCCCGGGGCCGTGAGCGCCAGCTCCACGTCACCGGACCGGGCGGGCTTCTCGCCCCGGTAGCCGATCCTCAGCTCCTGCGCGAGCAGCTTCGCCTCGTCGGCGAGCTCGGGGTCGGCCGCGACGACCGTGCTGTCCTCGGCCGGTTTCCAGCCGGGCCCTCGGGCGGCGGCGTGCTCGCGGACCGCGGGTATCGTCCGCGGTGTCGTGGACAGCGGGTAGCTCCGGGTGGGCGACGGCGAGGCGGACGTGCGGGACGAGGCCGACGCCCCGTTCCCGGAGCCGGAGCCGGAGCCCTCGGGCCAGACGGCGACGGTGAGGGTGACGGCGGCTGCCGCCGCGACGGCGGCGCCGGCCACCAGGGGCGCGCGTGAAGGCGTCATCGGTCAGAAACCTCCGGATCGGGAGAAAAACAGTTCAAGGAAGATGAAAAAATCGGGCATTTCCCCCGTCGGCACGTCCATCAAGCGCTCCGAAACTCTCCCGTCCGGGTGAATTTCTCGCATCCTTCGGCTGCGCGTTGCCCGGTCTCGTTAGCGTGACAGCACAGAGGAATCAGTTCTCACTCCCGTCTCCCGCGCAACCTCGTCGCTCTCCGGTCCCTCTCCAGGGTCACAGAAGTCATTCATTCGAGGAGTCCCGCTGTCCAGGTCCAGCGAGCCCCACGCCGACCTGCCGAAACCCCCGCAGCAGGCCGGGCGGACGGCCGTGCCCGTCCAGACCCGGGGCCTCACCACGGGCCTTCGGGAAGCTCCGGCGGAGGCCCCCGTTCCGGAACCAGTGTCCGTGAGTACGCGCCCGAGTGCCCACTCGAGCGGCCTCGGGCGCTTCAACGCCTGGCCGCCGGACCTCGCCGAAGCCGCCCTGCTGGAGTGCTGCGGCAGCACCCGCTGGGCGCAGCGGGTGGCCGCCCACCGCCCCTACCCGGACCTGGACACGCTGCTCGCCGCGTCCGACGAGGCGGGGTACGACCTCGCGCCCGCCGATCTCGCCGAGGCGCTCGCCACGGAGAGCGCCCCCCGCCTGCACCATGACGCGCCGCGCGCCGCCCACCTGGCGCTGCGCGCCGCGCACGCCGCGTACGAGAGCCGGTTCGGCCATGTCTTCGTGATCCGCGTCGAGGGCCTGCGCCCCTCCCAGCACGTCGACCAGGTGCTGGCCGCCATCCGCACCCGGCTGACGCACGAGCCGGACGAGGAGCGCGCCCTGACCGCGGAGGAGATGCGACGACTCGCCCGGGACCGCATCATCGAGCTGCTGACGGAGGCAGACCTGACACCCGGCCCCCTCCCACCGGTGGCATATGACCCCGGGTAGCCCGTCCGTGCCTGTTTGACTGCCGCTTTGATCACACCTGCAGGCCCCGCCGCCATGGAACCGACAAAGCGTCGCTACGATGGCCGGGGCCGGTGGACCGTACCCGGCCGGGTCAGACCGACAGTCAAGCCGGCCGACCCCAATCCCCGCTCCCGGAGGGTTCTTCCGTGCCGGCTGGAACGCTGTACCGCGGCCGGGAAGGCATGTGGTCCTGGGTGGCTCATCGAGTCACCGGTGTCCTCATTTTCTTCTTCCTGTTCGTACACGTCCTGGACACCGCTCTCGTGCGTGTCTCCCCCGAGGCGTACGACGATGTCGTGGCCACCTACAAGACCCCGCTCGTCGCGCTGCTCGAATACGGCCTGGTGGCCGCAATCCTCTTCCACGCGCTGAACGGTCTCCGCATCGTCGCCGTGGACTTCTGGGCCAAGGGCCCGCGCTACCAGAAGCAGATGCTCTGGACCGTCCTGGGTATCTGGATCGTGCTGATGGCCGGGGCCCTGTACCCCGTCCTCGGTCACGCCGTACGTGAAGTCTTCGGGAGCTGAGGCCGATGTCCACCGAGACTCCTTCTTCCGCGATCGGTGACGTCGAGGGCGCAAGCCTGTTCGACGTCGACAACCCGGCCCCGGTGATCGAGCCCCCGCGCAAGCGCACGGGCAAGACCCCCAAGGGTTCGCGCACCAACTTCGAGATGTACGCCTGGCTCTTCATGCGCCTGTCGGGCATCGTGCTGGTCGTCCTCGTCATCGGCCACCTGCTGATCCAGCTGGTGCTCGACGGCGGCGTCTCCAAGATCGGCTTCGCCTTCGTGGCCGGCCGGTGGGCCTCGCCGTTCTGGCAGGTCTGGGACCTGGCGATGCTGTGGCTCGCCATGCTGCACGGCGCCAACGGCCTCCGTACGGTCATCAACGACTACGCCGAACGGGACAAGACCCGCTTCTGGCTGAAGATGCTCCTGTACACCGCCACGGTGTTCACCGTCCTGCTGGGCACGCTGGTGATCTTCACCTTCGACCCGAACATCCGCTAGGCGCCGGGACAGAGGGACCAGAGGAAAACCATGCAGATCCACAAGTACGACACCGTCATCGTCGGCGCGGGCGGCGCCGGCATGCGCGCGGCCATCGAGTCGACCAAGCGCAGCCGCACCGCCGTGCTGACCAAGCTCTACCCCACCCGCTCCCACACGGGCGCCGCGCAGGGCGGCATGGCCGCCGCGCTGGCCAACGTGGAGGAGGACAACTGGGAGTGGCACACCTTCGACACGATCAAGGGCGGCGACTACCTGGTCGACCAGGACGCCGCCGAGATCCTCGCGAAGGAGGCCATCGACGCGGTCCTCGACCTGGAGAAGATGGGCCTGCCGTTCAACCGCACACCCGAGGGCCGCATCGACCAGCGCCGCTTCGGCGGTCACACCCGTAGCCACGGCGAGGCCCCGGTCCGCCGCTCCTGCTACGCCTCGGACCGCACCGGCCACATGATCCTCCAGACGCTGTACCAGAACTGCGTCAAGGAGGGCGTGGAGTTCTTCAACGAGTTCTACGTCCTGGACCTGCTGCTCCAGGAGGTCGACGGCGTCAAGAAGTCCGCGGGCGTCGTCGCGTACGAGCTGGCGACCGGTGAGATCCACGTCTTCCAGGCGAAGTCGATCATCTTCGCCTCCGGCGGCACCGGCAAGTTCTTCAAGGTGACGTCCAACGCCCACACCCTGACCGGTGACGGCCAGGCCGCCGCGTACCGCCGCGGTCTGCCGCTGGAGGACATGGAGTTCTTCCAGTTCCACCCGACGGGCATCTGGCGCATGGGCATCCTGCTGACGGAGGGCGCCCGTGGTGAGGGCGGCATCCTCCGCAACAAGGACGGCGAGCGCTTCATGGAGAAGTACGCGCCGGTCATGAAGGACCTCGCGTCCCGTGACGTCGTGTCCCGCTCCATCTACACGGAGATCCGTGAGGGCCGCGGCTGCGGTCCCGAGGGCGACCACGTCTACCTCGACCTCACGCACCTCCCGCCGGAGCAGCTGGACGCGAAGCTCCCGGACATCACCGAGTTCGCGCGTACCTACCTCGGCATCGAGCCCTACACGGACCCGATCCCGATCCAGCCGACCGCGCACTACGCCATGGGCGGCATCCCGACCAACGTCGAGGGCGAGGTGCTGGCCGACAACACCACCGTCGTCCCGGGCCTGTACGCCGCCGGCGAGGTCGCCTGCGTCTCCGTGCACGGCGCCAACCGCCTGGGCACCAACTCGCTGCTCGACATCAACGTCTTCGGACGCCGTTCGGGCATCGCCGCCGCCGAGTACTCCGCGAAGAACGACTTCGTCGAGCTTCCCGAGAACCCGGCGCAGCTGGTCCAGGAGCAGGTCGAGCGGCTGCGCAACTCGACGGGCACCGAGCGGGTGCACGCGCTCCGCACGGAGCTGCAGGAGTGCATGGACGCCAACGTGATGGTGTTCCGCACCGAGCAGACCATCAAGACGGCGGTCGAGAAGATCGCCGAGCTGCGGGCGCGCTACCTCAACGTGTCCATCCAGGACAAGGGCAAGCGGTTCAACACCGACCTGCTGGAGGCCATCGAGCTGGGCAACCTGCTCGACCTGGCCGAGGTCATGGCGACCTCCGCGCTGGCCCGCAAGGAGTCCCGCGGCGGTCACTACCGCGAGGACTACCCCAACCGCGACGACGTCAACTTCATGCGCCACACCATGGCGTACCGCGAGGTCGCGGACGACGGCACCGAGTCGATCCGGCTCGACTACAAGCCGGTCGTCACGACCCGCTACCAGCCGATGGAGCGTAAGTACTGATGGCTACCCCGACCCTGGACAAGACCGACAAGGCCGAGGCGGGCTTCGCCGACACCCCGTACATCACGGCCACGTTCCGGATCCGCCGCTTCAACCCCGAGGTCTCCGACGAGGTCCAGTGGCAGGACTTCCAGATCTCGATCGACCCGAAGGAGCGGGTGCTCGACGCCCTTCACAAGATCAAGTGGGAGCAGGACGGCACCCTGACCTTCCGGCGCTCCTGCGCGCACGGCATCTGCGGCTCCGACGCGATGCGGATCAACGGCAAGAACAGGCTCGCCTGCAAGACGCTGATCAAGGACATCAACCCGGAGAAGCCGATCACGGTCGAGGCCATAAAGGGCCTCACGGTCCTCAAGGACCTCGTGGTCGACATGGACCCGTTCTTCCAGGCCTACCGCGACGTCATGCCCTTCCTCGTCACCAAGGGCAACGAGCCGACGCGTGAGCGCCTGCAGTCCGCCGAGGACCGCGAGCGCTTCGACGACACCACCAAGTGCATCCTGTGCGCCGCGTGCACGTCCTCGTGCCCGGTGTTCTGGAACGACGGCCAGTACTTCGGCCCGGCGGCGATCGTCAACGCGCACCGCTTCATCTTCGACTCGCGTGACGAGGCCGGTGAGCAGCGTCTGGAGATCCTCAACGACCGTGACGGTGTGTGGCGTTGCCGCACGACGTTCAACTGCACGGACGCCTGCCCGCGTGGCATCGAGGTCACCAAGGCGATCCAGGAAGTGAAGCGCGCGCTGATCACCCGCCGCTTCTGAACCGGGAGTTGCGCCAGGAGGCCCCGTTCCCCGCACCGGCCGTGCGGGGGGCGGGGCCTCCTGGTGCATCGGGCGGTCAGGGACGGTACGGTCGTGCGGAGCCGTTGGCCGGCTCGCCTCTCCCGGCGTACAGCACGGGAGCAGATGGCCTGATGGAGAACGGGGAACGTCATGAGCGATCCGAATCCGTACGCGGACGACTCATACAAGTGGGGCCCGCCCCAGCCGCAGGGCAATCCGCCCACGATGCCGGACGGCCAGGGATACGGCTACCCGGCGCCGGGTGCCGCTCCGGCGTACGGCTACCCGCAGCCGCTGCCCGACTCCGCGGCCCAGCCCGGCCCCGGTTACGGCCGGCCGACGGAGCCCGGCTTCCACCTGCCGGTGCAGCAGGGTGGTGGCGGAGTGCCGGTGCTCGCGCTCGGTGACATCACGGTGATGAACGACGCCGTCGTGACCCCGTCCGGCACCCTGCCGCTCAAGGGCGCGGTGTGGACGGCGACCGACATGTCGCGCACGGAGGAGAAGATCCCGACCGTCGGCATCGTGCTGGCGATCGTCTTCGCGCTGTTCTGCCTCATCGGGCTGCTGTTCCTCCTGATGAAGGAGAAGCGCACGACCGGTTTCGTGCAGATCACCGTCACCAGCGGCGGGCGGCACCACCAGACGATGATCCCGGCGACGGGGCCCGAGACCTTCCAGTGGGTCATGGCACAGGTCAACACCGCGCGTTCGATGAGCGCCTGAGCAGGGTCGAGTGGCCCGCTTCCACCACACCGTCTCCGTCACGGCCCTGGACCGCGCCTGGTTCGAGGAGTGCGCCGCGCTCGCGCTGGACGTCGTCGAGGCCACCCGGACGGATCCGGCGGGTGCCCTGCTGGAGGCCGGTGAGAAGGTGCCGGGTGTGAGGCTGGTGAGAGGCCGTCACCTGCGCGCCGGAGCGCGGTACACGGTCACCTCCGCCCCCTCCCCGACAGCGCCGGGCCGCGCGCCCGGCGCCCCGCCGGCGACGATGACCGTACGGATACGGGAGTGGCGCCGCTCCACCGGGATCGCCGTGGAGCAGCAGCTGACGTCGGCCGATGTCACGGGCCGGGTGGCCCTGCGGCTCCGCACGCCCGACCGGCCGTCGGCGCTGGAGGCGGACCTCGCACTGCGCAGCCCCGACGGCGGCCTCCTCCGGCGGGTCGCGGGACGTGCGAGGGCCGACCTGGCCTCCTGGTGGGCTGCCGCCGAAGCCCCGGCCGGCACGCTCCCGGCCGCCCGTGCCCCGGTCACCGCCCGCGCGCGGCACCCGCTCGGGCGGGCCGCGGTGGCGCTCACCGTACGCCCGGCCGACGGCGGGGTGTGGCAGGTCGGCGTCACGCTGACGGTCAGCGGCAGGGCGCTCGTACGGCCGCCCGCGGCGCTCGCGCTGCTCCTCTTCCGGATCCCCCTGCGACGCGGCTTCCGCTCGGGAGTGGACGAGGCGGCCGCGTGGTGGAACGCGGCGCTCGGCAAGGGCCTCCCGCCCCCCGGCGCACTGCGGGCGGAGTTCACCGAGGCCGTGATCACGAAGGATCCGGCGTGCGAGGCTCCCGGATAGCCTGGGAGCGTGGCCAAGGAAGAGAAGCCGGCGAAGGCACCGAAGAGCGAACAGACCCGAACCCTGATCCTGGAGACCGCGCTCCGGCTCTTCGAGGAGCGCGGCTACGACCGGACGACGATGCGGGCCATCGCCCAGGAGGCGGGGGTCTCCGTCGGGAACGCGTACTACTACTTCTCGTCGAAGGAGCACCTGGTCCAGGGGTTCTACGACCGGCTCGCCGCCGAGCACGAGGTAGCGGTGCAGCCCGTGCTGGCCGGGGACAGGGATCTCGCCGTACGCATCCGGGGAGTGCTGCTGAGCTGGCTGGACGTGGCCGGCCCGTACCACCGCTTCGCCGCCCAGTTCTTCAAGAACGCCGCGGACCCGGACAGCCCGCTCTCCCCCTTCTCCCAGGACTCGGCCGCGGCCCGTGAGGCGGTCGTCTCGGTGCACGAACGCTGCCTGTCGGGCTCCTCGGCCGAGGCCGACCCCGAACTGTCCCGACTGCTTCCGCAGTTGATGTGGCTGATGCAGATGGGCCTGGTGCTGTTCTGGGTCTACGACCGGTCCGAGGGCACGGAACGCAGCCGCCGGCTCGTGGAGCGCACCGCGCCGATCGCCGCCCGGGCGATCACGCTCTCCCGCTTCCGGGTGCTGCGACCGCTCGTGCGGCAGGTCCACGACGTGCTGGTGGAGTTCATGCCCGGGGCGTCCTCGCCCGGCGCGCAGAACGCCTCGGCCGGCTTCGGAGCCGGCTGAGGTCAGGCCTGCGGGGAGGCGAGTTCCACCACGGTGATGTCGGAGGGGGCGCCGACGCGGACGGGCGGTCCCCAGGCACCCGCACCGCGTGAGACGTACAGCTGGGTGTCGCCGTAGCGTTCGAGCCCGGCGACGGTCGGGTTGGCGAGCCCCGCCAGCATGTTCCCGGGCCAGAGCTGGCCCCCGTGGGTATGGCCGGAGAGCTGGAGACCGACGCCGTACTCGACGGCGTCATCGATGACGACGGGCTGGTGCGCCAGGAGGACGGAGGCGCGGCTGCGGTCCCGGTCACCGAGCGCGCGGGCGAAGTCGGGCCCTTGGCCCTCGCTCTCGCCGGCGACGTCGTTGACTCCGGCGAGGTCGAAGCCGGCGATCTCGACGCGGTCGTTCTCCAGCGGGTGCAGACCCAGCTCGCGTACGTGGTCGACCCATTCGGCGGCGCCGGAGAAGTACTCGTGGTTGCCGGTCACGAAGTAGCTGCCGTGGCGCGCCTCCAGCCCGGCGAGCGGCTCGGCCGCCGTCCCGAGGTCGGCGACGGATCCGTCGACGAGGTCCCCGACGACGGCGACCAGGTCGGAGTCGGTGGCGTTGATCGCGTCGACGATGCGCCGGGTGTGGGCGCGCCCCAGGACAGGGCCGAGGTGGATGTCGCTGACGACGGCGATCCGGAAGCCGTGGGCGGAGCGCGGCAGCCCGGCGAGCGGGATGGTGACCCGCTTGGTACGAGGACCGCGCAGCACTCCGTAGGTGCCGTGTCCGACGGTCCCGAGTCCGGCGAGGGCTGCCGCTCCGCCCACGGCGCGGGCGACGAACAGCCGCCGTGAGGGGTCGGCGACGGACGGCGCGGGCGCCTCGGCGGGCGGCGCGGGGGCCGTACGGGTGCTGCCCGTCGCGGGGCCGCCCGGTCCGGTGGCCGTGGCGGTGCCCTGGTCCGCGGGCGGGGCCCCGGCCTCGGTGGCCAGGACCGCCGGCCGGCGGCCGGAGGCGGTGTCCTGGTCCGCGGGCCGGGCGTCGGCCGCCGCGGGCCGGTCCGTGCGTCCGGCGCCGGCGTTCCCGGCCCGGCGGGCGAGGACGCGGTGCAGCAGGGGGCGGACGGCCTCGCCCACGAGCAGAGCCAGCGTCAGGTAGAGCAGGGCGGCCAGCCAGAGGTAACCCGGCCAGGCGAGCACCTGCTGCAGCCAGAAGGGGAACCCCGCACGGCTGGAGACGAAGGCCCCGACGGACAGCAGCGGCAGCGCGAAGGCCGCGACGGTGCCCACGCGGCGCGCCGGGCTGCCCTTCTTCGTCGTGTCACCGATCAGCCGGCGCCACACATACCGGTGCACACCCGCCAGCAGCGCGAAAACCGCCACCGCAACGAGTACGAAGACCACAACCACGTACGCTCCCCCGCTGAAACGATCCTGTCCGGACGGCCACCCGTGACCGGCCCGTCATCTGTCCTCGTGACGCAAAGCCCTGACACCACGGAACCCGATGACCCCTACAGCCGTCCCCAGAAGAAACGAAGTGACGGCGAGCAGGAGATGGACCCAGAAGTACGCAGTCGGGTCACCCGCGTCGTCGAACGCGAGCCCGCTGCCGTCCTTCCACAGATTCTTGACAAAGGTGACCCAGATGACCCAGCTCCACGCTCCGAAGACGAGCAGGAACCAGGAAACGGGGCGGCTGAGCTTCATGCCATCAGTATCGCCGCCGCCCTCCCGCCCGATCGCCCGGGGTGGGCTGTCCTGGCGGTACGCACGGCGGGTCAGGCCATCCGGGTCCCCCTCCTCAGCAACGCCCTGTACGTTTCCGACCGTGCCTGCTCTGAAAAAGACCGTGATGACGGTCCTCTCTGCCGCGTTGCTGTCCGTATCCGTCGTCAGTCCTGCGGGGGCGGCCGACAAGGACAAGACCGAGGACACACAGCCCAAGCCGACCGGTCCGATGTCGACCGTGGGCGGCGAGCGGCTGGGCCGGGTGGGCACCCAGGTCGTCCTGGGGCCCGGCGCCCCGGTTCTGCCGAAGGACCTCAGCGCACGGTCGTGGATCGTCGCCGACGCGGAGAGCGGGCAGGTGCTCGCGTCCCACAACGCGCACTGGCGGCTGCCGCCCGCCTCCACCCTGAAGATGCTCTTCGCCGACACGGTCCTGCCCGCCCTGCAGCCGAAGTCCCTGACCCACCTGGTGACCGAGGACGAACTCTCCGGTGTCGGCGAGGGAAGCAGTCTGGTCGGCGTCAAGGAGGACCACTCCTACACGGTCCACGACCTGTGGCTCGGTGTGTTCCTGCGCTCGGGCAACGACGCCGTGCACGTGCTCTCGGAGATGTACGGCGGGGTGCCCGCGACGGTCGCCGCGATGCAGCGTCACGCCGAGGAACTCCAGGCCCTGGACACGAGGGTCGTCTCACCCGACGGTTACGACGCCCCGGAGCAGGTCTCCAGCGCGTACGACCTGACGCTGTTCGCCCGCAGCGGGATGCAGAAGGCGGACTTCCGCGAGTACGCCGCGACGGCGACGGCGGTATTCCCCGGCGAGCAGAAGAAGGGCAAGAAGCGGGAGAGCTTCGAGATCCAGAACACCAACCGGCTGATCACCGGTGACATCGGGGTGGAGCCGTACAAGGGCATCGCGGGCGTCAAGAACGGCTACACCACCCACGCGGGCAGCACCTTCACGGGGATCGCGGAACGCGACGGGAAGGTGCTGCTGGTGACGGTCATGAACCCGTCCTCCGAGGAGAGCCACGCCGTCTACAAGGAGGCGGCCGGCCTGCTCGACTGGGGTTTCTCCGCCAGTGGCAAGGTGACCCCGGTCGGTGAGCTGGTGCCGCCCAGGTCCGCCGTGGCGGCGAAGGGCTCCGAGTCCGCTCCGGGCGCCGGCATGGCCGGGAGGAAACACGCGGCCGCAGCGGCCGGCACCGGCGGGGTCGGGACCGCGCTGTCGGTCGCCGGCGGGCTGCTGGTGTTCCTGGCAGCCGGCGTGTTCCTGGTCAACCGGCGCTGGCCGCTGCCCGACCTGGTGCGTCGCCTCCCCCGTCGCTGACGGCCGCGTCTTCCCCGTCCACCGCGCCCTTCCCGCTGTCCCTGCTCGGCGTCGCCGTCCATGCGGCACAGACCAGCAGCAGCTTCGCGCTGAGGTTGATCCACAGGAGGAGTGCGATCGGCACACCGAACGCGCCGTACATGCTCTTCGACGCGACATCCCGCATGTAGCTGCCGAGCAGCAGCTTGAGCAGCTCGAAGCCGACCGCGCCGACCAGCCCGGCCACGACCAGCCGGCGGCGTGGCGGCTCCACCCCGGGCAGCAGGGTCAGCAGGTAGAGCAGGATCAGGAAGTCGGCGAAGACCGCCACGGCCACGGCGGCCAGCTGGAGCAGCACCCCGCCCACACCGTTCTCGGGGATGCCCAGCCGGTCGGCCGACCAGCCGATGGCCGTGGAGGCGACGGTGGACACGGCGAGCGTCACCAGCGCCGCTCCGCCGAGGCCGAGCAGCAGACCGGCGTCCTTGAGCTTGCGGACGATCGGATTCCCTTCGTCCACGTCATCCCTCTCCCACACCGCACGCAGGCAGTCCCGCATGGAACCGACCCAGCCGATGCCGGTGAGGAGCAGCAGCGCACCGGCGACGACTCCCACGGTGCCCGCGTGCGCCACGAGGTTGTCGATGCCCAGCTGGTCCGAGATGCCGGGTACCTGGTCGGCGAGCTGGTCCTCGATCCTGTCGAGCTGCTCGGGGGAGAGCAGCGCGGCCCCGACCGCGGCCCCGACCGCGATCAGCGGGAAGAGCGCGAGGAAGCTGAGGAAGGTGATCGCCGCGGCGAGCCTGGTCCAGTGGACCCGGTCCAGCGTCTCGTAGGAGCGCCAGGCGTGCGTCTTCGCCAACCGTGTGACGAGCGGCCCGAGTACGGGGAGTTTCTTCAGCCGGTCCATGACGTACGCGTACCCTCCCGGACGCGGAGAACCGGCCCCGACGGCCTTTTGGATCGCCCATTTCGGTGAGTGCTGCAATAAATACCCCAAAGGGGTTTTCCCGGGCTATACGGTCACGACTATGTCTGTCGACACGGTGTCCTTGACCGGCTGGGGCGGCACCGCCCCGACGACCGCGCTGCGGTTTCGCCCTCGTACGTACGAAGACGCCGTGGCCGTCGTGCGGGGCCGTGGGCCCCGCGGGGTCGTCACCCGGGGGGAGCACACACCCCTGGAGGCGCTCCCGGCACGCCTCCGGCTCGCACCGCTCGTGTTCCGTCCGGGGCGGCTGCCGGCCGCGTCCGCGCTGGTCCCCGGAGTGCGGCCCGGCCGGGTCCCGGCAGCGCTCCTGAACGAACTCCGCCACTGCAGCACCCCTGTCTCGCGGACCGGGGAGCTGCAGCGGATCACCGCCTTCCTCCACCCTCCGGACGCCTCCCCCACCGGAACCGCTTCCCCGCCCCGGGCGGCTCCGTGCAGTACCAGTTCACCGTCGGACACGGTCAGGAGGAGACCCTGCACCGCATCGTCCGGAAGCTCACCGTGCGCCGGTGCCCCGCCTCCCACGCCGTGCTCGGGCGGTTCGGCGAGGGCGGCCCCGGCTGGCTCTCGTTCCCGGCGCCCGGCTGGACGCTCTCCCTCGGACTGCCCGCCCGCCTGCCCGGTCTGGCGCGGTTGCCCGACGGGCTGGACGAAGAGGCGGCGGGCGGCCGGGTCTGTCCGGCGAAGGGCGCGCGGCTGCGGCCCGGCCTGCTGACGGCGGTGTACCCGCGGCTGGCCGCGTTCCGTGCGCTGCGCGAGGAGCTGGACCCGGCGGGGGCGTTCAGGTCCGGCCTGTCCCGCCGTCTCGCGCTCTGAGCTGTGACGCCGTCTCCGTCGGCCCGTACCGCGACTTCCGCTCACCTGTGCCGCTGTACCGCTGTGACGGGCCCGTCCGTCCGCCCACCGTCGCCCTGATCCCTCTGCCCGCCACCGCCCCGTCACCCCGCTAGGAGTTATCCCGTGAAGGACGCCTTCGGTGCTCCGCAGTCCCTGCTCGTCCTCGGCGGCACCTCGGAGATCGGCCTGGCCACCGCGCGCCGGCTGATCGCCCGCCGCACCCGGACGGTCCGGCTGGCAGGCCGGCCCTCCCCCGGCCTGGAACGGGCGGCCGCCGAGCTGCGCGAGCTCGGGGCCGACGTCCGTACCGTCGCCTTCGACGCGCTCGACGCCGCCTCCCACGAGGAGGTGCTCGGGAAACTCTTCACCGAGGGTGACATCGACATGGTGCTGCTGGCCTTCGGCGTCCTGGGCGACCAGGCGCGCGACGAGGAGGAGCCCCTGGCCGCGGTCCGGGTGGCGCAGACCAACTACACGGGGGCGGTGTCCGCGGGCCTCGTGTGCGCCGGTGCGCTCCAGGCGCAGGGTCATGGGTCGCTCGTGGTGCTCTCCTCGGTGGCCGGTGAACGTGCCCGGCGCGCCGATTTCATCTACGGCTCCAGCAAGGCGGGCCTGGACGCGTTCGCCCAGGGACTCGGTGACGCCCTGCACGGCACGGGGGTGCACGTGATGGTCGTGCGCCCCGGCTTCGTACGGTCGCGGATGACGGCGGGGCGCGAGGAGGCGCCGCTCGCCACCACACCGGGCGCGGTCGCGGACGCGATCGTGGCGGGACTGCGGCGGCGCTCGGAGACGGTGTGGGTGCCCGGGGCGCTGCGGGTGGTGATGTCGGCCCTGCGCCACGTGCCGCGTCCGCTGTTCCGGCGGCTGCCGGTGCGGTAGGTCCCCGCGTCGGACCAGGCCGCTGCGCGGCTCAGGGGTGCAGGGACGGCTCGCCCATGGAGCTGCCGCCCTGGGCCGGTACGGCGGGCGCGCTGCCACCGCCTCCGAACGGGAACTCGTTGATCTTGCGCCACACGCCGTCCGCGCCCTGTTCGTACAGGGCGAAGGAACCACAGGTCCAGGCCGCCTCGTACGAGGAGAGCTCCTCGTACGCGCGGTCCATGGCCTCCTCCTCGATGCCGTGCGCCACGGTCACGTGCGGGTGGTACGGGAACTGCAGCTCACGCACCAGGGGGCCGGAGGCGTCCCGGACCCGCTTCTGGAGCCAGGAGCAGGCCGACGCGCCCTCGACGACCTGGACGTACACGACCGGCGACAGCGGGCGGAAGGTGCCCGTACCGGACAGCCGCATCGGGAAGGGGCGGCCGGCCGCTGCGATCCGGGAGAGGTGGGTCTCGATCGCGGGCAGATCGGCCGCCTCGGCCTGGGTCGGCGGGAGGAGGGTGACGTGGGTGGGGATGCCGTACGCGGCAGGGTCCCCGAAGCTCGCGCGCCGCTCCTGGAGCAGGCTGCCGTACGGCTCCGGGACCGCGATCGAAACGCCAAGCGTTACGGTCCCCACATCGTTCTCCTCAAATCGTCGAAGCTCGTCGTTCGGTCGTGCCGACGCCAGTGTGGCCCCTCGGGCCGTGCTCCCGCCAGGGCCCTTGGACTCAGTGCTTCGCAGGCAGAAGGCCCATCCGGTCGTAGGTCCGTGCCAGCGTCTCGGCGGCGACGGCCCTGGCCTTCTCGGCTCCCTTGGCCAGAAGGGCGTCCAGGGTCTCCGGGTCGCCCAGGTATTCCTGCGTCCGGGTCCGGAACGGAGTGACGAACTCCACCATGACCTCGGCGAGGTCGGTCTTGAGCGCTCCGTAGCCCTTGCCTTCGTACTTCTGTTCCAGATCCGTGACGGCGGTGCCGGTGAGGTTGGAGTAGACGCTCAGGAGGTTGCTGACGCCGGGCTTCTTCTCCGTGTCGAAGCGGATCACGGTGTCCGTGTCGGTCACCGCGCTCCTGACCTTCTTGGCGGTGACCTTCGGGTCGTCGAGGAGGTTGATCAGGCCCTTGGGGGTGGACGCCGACTTGCTCATCTTGATCGCCGGATCCTGCAGGTCGAAGATCTTCGCCGTCTCCTTGAGGATGTACGGCGCCGGGATGGTGAACGTCCGGCCGAACCGGCCGTTGAAGCGCTCGGCCAGATCCCGGGTGAGCTCGATGTGCTGACGCTGGTCCTCGCCGACCGGGACCTGGTCCGCCTGGTACAGCAGGATGTCGGCCACCTGGAGGACCGGGTAGGTGAAGAGGCCCACGGTCGCCCGGTCGGCACCCTGCTTGGCCGACTTGTCCTTGAACTGCGTCATGCGGGAGGCCTCGCCGAAACCGGTGAGGCAGTTCATGATCCAGGCGAGCTGGGCGTGTTCGGGGACATGGCTCTGGACGAAGAGGGTGCAGCGCTCCGGATCGAGCCCGGCCGCGAGCAACTGGGCGGCGGCGAGCCGGGTGTTGGCCCGGAGTTCCTTCGGGTCCTGCGGCACGGTGATCGCGTGCAGATCCACCACCATGTAGAAGGCGTCGTGGGACTCCTGCAGCGCCACCCACTGGCGGACCGCGCCGAGGTAGTTGCCGAGGTGGAACGAGCCTGCCGTGGGCTGGATTCCGGAGAGCACGCGGGGTCGGTCAGAGGCCATGAACTCATTGTCTCAGGTGTGGAACCGATCTCCGGCAACCGGTGCAGGAAAGAGGTGAGGACGGGGGAAGCGGCTCCACAGCCGGGCCTGAGGGAGAGCCGCCCCGTCGAGGACGTGGGCGGGAGCGGCGTCGCCGGGCGTGACGGAGGCCTGTCCGGAGGCCATGAAGACGGCGAAGCCGCGGTGATCACCCGTGTGCGCGGCGGGGACGCGGAGGCGTACGCGCAGCTGGTGCGCGCCCGCACGGGGGCCGCCCTGCGGGCGGCGGTCGCCTTCGGGGCGGGGGCGGACGCGGAGGACGTGGTGCAGTCCGCCTTCCTCAAGGCGTATCAGGCCCTGGGGCGTTTCCGGGACGGGGCGTCCTTCAGGCCGTGGCTGCTGCGCATCGTGATGAATGAGACGAGAAACACGGTCCGCGCGGCGGGACGTGCGCGCGCCGTGGCAGGCCGTGAGGCCGGTTACCGCGGCGCGGATCCGGTCGTACCCGATGCGGCGGACCCGGCGGTGGCCGCGCTCGCCGGGGAACGCAGCACACTGCTGACCGCCGCGCCGGAGGAGCTGAGCGAGGAGCAGCGTCAGGTGGTGACCTGCCGCTATCTCCTGGAGATAGGGGGGCGGAGACGGCACAGGCCCTCGGCTGGCCGCGGGGGACGGTGAAGTCCCGGCTGAACCGCGCGCTGAGAAAGCTGGAGCAGCGGCTCGGCGGACAGCTGGGGCCGGAGCAGGACGAGCGGAAGGGCGGCGGCGGTGGACAGTGAGGACCCGGAGCGCCCCGGGCGGCCGGAGGACGGGCAGCGGGCGCGACTGCGGGCGGCGCTGATGGCGCTGCGCGACGGGCTGGACGTACCGGACACCGACGGCGCGACGATGGCTGAGCGGGTCCTGGCGCGGATCGTCGCGGAAGCGGCGCCGGCGCCAGGGCCCTCCGGGTGCCTGAAGCGGTTCCGTGCGTGGTCCCGTGGGCACATCCGGGTGCCGGCCGCCGCCTTCCCGGGCGTGCTGACGGTGCGGGTGCGCACACCTCCGGTGCGGGCGGCCGGCGTCGGGTGGTTCGGCTTCGGCGGGGTCCGGGGGCACCGGACCCCTGGGCCGTCGGACGGTCCCCCGGGCAGGAGAAGCGCGGGCCGGGGTGCGGCACCCCTCGGCGGCCGGGCTCTTCGACGGCCGGGCCCCCGGTGGCTGAGCGGCAGCGGGGCGAGAGGGGAACCGGGCGGAGGCGCCGCCTCGAAGCGCAAAGACCGAGGGGCGCGCCGCACCGGGAAGGTTTCCATGTCCTGGATCCGACCGACGATACAAAGTGGGCACACCCCCGCCCACGCCGCACGACGAACGGAGACCCCGTGTCGACCACGGAAACCGTCATCGCCTCCGCCGAGGCGCACAGCGCGCACAACTACCACCCGTTGCCGGTCGTCGTCGCCTCCGCGGAGGGCGCCTGGATGACCGATGTCGAGGGGCGCCGCTATCTGGACATGCTCGCCGGCTACTCGGCACTCAACTTCGGACACCGCAACCAGCGCCTGATCGACGCGGCCAAGGCCCAGCTCGAACGCGTGACGCTGACCTCGCGCGCCTTCCACCACGACCGGTTCGCCGAGTTCTGTGCGCAGCTCGCCGAGCTCTGCGGCATGGAGATGGTCCTCCCCATGAACACCGGGGCGGAGGCCGTGGAGACGGCGGTGAAGACGGCCCGCAAATGGGGCTATCGCGTCAAGGGCGTCCCGGACGGCATGGCGAAGATCATCGTCGCTGCCGGCAACTTCCACGGCAGGACGACCACGATCGTCAGCTTCTCCACCGACCATGAGGCACGGGACGGCTTCGGCCCGTACACACCGGGGTTCGAGATCGTGCCGTACGGGGATCTCACCGCGCTCGCCGGGGCGATGACGGAGAACACCGTCGCGGTTCTCATGGAGCCGATCCAGGGCGAGGCCGGAGTCCTGGTGCCGCCACCGGGCTATCTCGCCGGGGTGCGGGAGATGACCCGGGAGCGGGACGTGCTGTTCGTCGCGGACGAGATCCAGTCGGGCCTGGGCCGCACGGGCCGGACCTTCGCCTGTGAACACGAGGGTGTCGTGCCCGACATGTATGTGCTGGGCAAGGCGCTGGGCGGTGGTGTCGTGCCCGTCTCGGCCGTCGTGTCCTCCGCCGCGGTGCTCGGTGTCCACAGGCCGGGTGAGCACGGATCCACGTTCGGTGGTAATCCGCTGGCCTGCGCGGTCGCGCTGGAGGTGATCGCGATGCTGCGTACCGGTGAGTTCCAGCAGCGCGCCGCGGAGCTGGGCGACCATCTCCACCGCGAGCTGGGGCTGCTGACCGGCGGGGGCGCTGTGCAGGCTGTTCGGGGACGCGGGTTGTGGGCAGGGGTCGACATCTCACCGGCCCTCGGGACGGGCCGGGAGATCTCGGAGAGGCTGATGGACCGCGGGGTGCTGGTCAAGGACACCCATGGCTCCACGATCCGGATCGCCCCGCCCTTGGTGATCGGTAAGGAGGACCTCGACTGGGGCCTGGACCGGCTCCGCGGCGTACTGGCCGGCTGAGTCCGGGTCAGCGACGGCGCGCGGTCACGGGTTCAGAGGATGACGTGGGGCAGGAAGCGGGCGTATTCGTCCGTGACCAGCCCCGCCGATTCCCGGATGCCGAGCCCGGCGGACTCGTCCTCGACCACCCAGGCGCCGAGCACCACGCGGTTGCCCGCGAAGTCGGGCAGGGGAGCCAGCTCCTGGTAGCAGCAGGGCTCGTCGCGCTGCACCGGGGCGCTGCCCGGTTCGTGGACGGTGACCCCGGCGCCTTCACGGCCGAGCAGCGGCTTGGCGACGTAACCGGCCCCATCGGCCCCGGCCAGTTCGCGGGGGCCGTCGAGATAGGCGGGCAGGAGATTCGGGTGGCCCGGGTACAGCTCCCAGAGGACGGCCAGCAGGGCCTTGTTGGAGAGGAGCATCTTCCAGGCGGGCTCGATCCAGCAGGTGCTGCCGGTGCCTCCGCCGTTGTCGAGGGTGTCCAGCACGTGCGGACCGAAGCGATCCGTCGCCAGCCATTCCCACGGGTACAGCTTGAAGCAGCTGCGGATGAAGCGGAGCCGCTCGTCGACGAAGCGGCCGGACAGCCGGTCCCAGCCGATCCGTTCGACGGAGAGCGCCTCGGTGGCGATCCCGGCCTGAGCGGCGGTCTCCCGCAGATAGGCCACCGTCATCAGGTCCTCACCCAGCTCGTCGCCGTCGGAGTGGGCGAAGTGCAGGGGGCCCGGTGGCAGCAGCGGGGCCTGGCGCTTCCACGCGTCGACGAGACGCTCGTGCAGGGAGTTCCACTGGTCGGCTCCGGGGAAGCGGTCCTCCATCCAGAACCACTGGGGACTGGCGGCCTCCACCAGCGAGGTGGGGGTGTCCGCGTTGTACTCCAGCATCTTGGCCGGACCGGTCCCGTCGTACCGCAGGTCGAACCTGCCGTACAGGGAGGGCAGCTCGGCACGGCGTCGCCAGGACTCGGCGACCAGGCCTGCCAGCCGGGGATCGGTGATGCCGAGATCGGCGAAGCGGTCGTGCTCGACGATGTGTGCGGCGGCGGCCAGACACATCGTGTGGAGTTCCTCCACGACCTCTTCCAGCGCCTCGACCTCGGGCAGCGAGAAGACGTAGTAGGCGCTCTCGTCCCAGTACGGGCGCAGAGATCCGTCCGGGTAACGGGTCAGGGGGTAGATGAGCCCCTGCTCCTCGACGGTCTCCTGCCAGCCGGGGCGCGGTTCGGTGGTGCGGCGTTCCATGAGGGTCTCAGCCGCCGCTGGAGCCGGAGGAGCCGAATCCGTCGCGTTCGACCGCGGATTTGTTGAAACTGCCGCCGGACATCCGGTTCTTGTGGCTGCTGCCACCGTAGTAGTACGCACCGCTGCCGTTGCTGTCCTCGCACTCGTAGCTCGGCAGGATCTCCTGGGTCACCGGATCGACGCACCGCTCGTCCGGTTCCGAACCGCACGCGGTGAGCGTTGCCGCGAGTACTCCCATGCCTCCGAGCACGACGGTGCCCGACCTCAGCTTGCGCCTGTTCATGTTCTGTTCTCCCCCGTCGTACCCACGACCCGTGTCCGCCGGCCCGCGAACTTTCAGTCAGATTAGATGCCTGGCCCCTTCGACTGAAACCCGGTGCCGCTCCCTCCTCCCGTCCGTTCCCGTGTCCCCGCCCCCGTATCCCCGTCTACGGGAGCACCCGGCAGAGCGCGTCCAGCGCTCCGGCCCAGCCGCTCTCCGACGGTGTGCCGTAGCCGATGACCAGTCCGTCGCGGCCGGGGTCCGCGTCCTGGTGGCGGAAACGTGAGAGCCGCTCCAGCGCGAGTCCTTGCCAGGTGGCCGCCTGGACGACCGACTGCTCGGTCCCTTCGGGGAGTTCGAGCACGGCGTGCAGCCCTGCCGCGATTCCGCTCACCCGGAAGTCCGGTGCCCGCTCGGCAAGCGTCTCGACGAGCTGGTCGCGGCGGCGCCGGTAGCGCAGCCGCATGGCCCGCACATGCCGGTCGTACGCCCCTGACGCCATGAACTCCGCGAGGGTCAGCTGGTCCAGCGCCCCGTTCATCCACTCGGGACCGCCCTTGGCGTCGCACACCTCCCCCACCAGGTCCTCCGGCAGCACCATCCAGGCCAGCCGAAGCCCCGGGGCCAGCGATTTGCTGGCCGTCCCCAGGTAGACGACCCGTTCCGGGTCGAGCCCTTGGAGCGCGCCCACCGGCTGCCGGTCGTAGCGGAATTCGCCGTCGTAGTCGTCCTCCAGGACCAGACCACCCGAGGACCGTGCCCAGTCGACCGCCGCGGCCCGCCGGTCGGGATGGAGCGGCACCCCCGTGGGGAACTGGTGGGCGGGTGTCAGCAGTGCGGCCCCCACGCGGCGCGCACCGCGCAGTTCGCCGGTCCTGGCCCCGAGCCCGTCCACCGGGAGGCAGGGGGTCGCCAGACCGGCCCGGGCCAGAATGCTCCAGTGGATGTCGAGCCCGTACGACTCCACAGCCGCCTCCCGCACTCCACGCCGCCGGAGCACCTTTCCCATCAGGGCGAGACCGTGGACGTAGCCGGAGCAGATCACGATGCGTTCCGGGTCCGCGTACACCCCGCGCGCCCGCGCCAGATAGCCGGCCAGGACGGTACGCAGTTCGACGCGGCCCTGCGGATCGTCGTACCCCAGGGCCTGGTCGGGTGCGGCGGTGAGGGCGCGCCTCGACGCCTTGAGCCACTCGGCGCGCGGGAAGGCCGAGAGGTCCGGCGACCCCGGCATCAGGTTGTGGGCCGGCCGCCTCCGCGCCTGCCGGGACGGGGCACGGCGGCCCTTCGGCCCGGCCGCGTCGGCCCGCTGCGCGACCCTGGTCCCGGAACCCTGCCGCGCGGTGAGCCAGCCCTCGGCCACGAGCTCGGCGTAGGCGTCGGCGACGGTGTTGCGTGCGATACCGAGATCCGCGGCGAGCGTCCGGGAGGACGGCAGCCGGGTCCCGGGCGTCAGCCGCCCGGTGCGCACGGCCTCCCGCAGCGCGTTCATCAGCCCGCTGCGCAGGCCCGCGCCGACCGGTTCGATGTGCAGGTCGGTACCGAAAGCGGCCCAGGAATCCGTCATGGAAATGGACCATACCGGTGCGCCATCCGGCCGTTAACGTCGAACCCATGACCACGCACACGCATCACCACACGCCCGCCGAGTACGCCCCTGAGCACCCCGCCCGTCTCCCGTGGGCGCAGCTCGCCCCCGACGTCTACAAGGCCATGGTCCGGCTGGACGCCGCATCCCGTAAGGGACTGGACCCGACACTGCTCGAACTGGTGAAGATCCGCGCTTCGCAGCTCAACCACTGCGCCTTCTGCCTGGACATGCACTCGAAGGACGCCCTCGCGGCGGGGGAGTCCGTCGAGCGGATCATCCAGCTCAGCGCGTGGGAGGAGTCGCAGCACTTCTACACGGAGAAGGAACTGGCGGCGATCCGGCTGACGGAGGCGGTGACGGTCCTGACCGACGGGTTCGTGCCGGACGAGGTCTACGCGCAGGCCGCCGCGCACTTCGAGGAGACCGAGCTCGCCCAGCTGATCGCCGCGATCACGGTGATCAACGCCTGGAACCGCTTCGGTGTCACCGCCCGGCTGACCCCGGGGCACTACACCCCCGGCGACGTCAAACACTGAGCCCGCTTCGCCGAGCGGCGGGGCGCGGGCACCCTCGCCGCGTTCCTCCGGCTCCCACGCCCACCCCGCACGCCCCCGTACCGGAGCCCTGATGAGCGAGCCCGTGTCCGTCTTCCGCGCCCTGCACCACGGGCGCCCTCCCGGCGATCCGCTGGTCCTGCCCGGGCCGTGGGACGCCGCGAGCGCCCGCGTGTTCGAGGAGGCCGGATTCCCGGCTCTGGCCACACCGAGCGCCGGCGTGGCCGCCTCCCTCGGCCACGCCGACGGACAAACGCCCGCCGCCGAGATGTTCGCCGCGGTGGCCCGGATCGCGCGAGCGGTGTCGGTTCCCGTGTCGGCGGACGTCGAAGCGGGTTACGGCCTGGCTCCGGACGAACTCGTCGACCGCCTCCTGGAAGCCGGCGTGGCCGGCTGCAATCTGGAGGACTCGGACGGCGGAGTCCTCGTCGACCCCCGGCGGCAGGCCGACCGGCTCGCGGAGGTGCGCGCCGCGGCAGGCGGGCGGCTCTTCCTCAACGCCCGCGTCGATACGTACATCCACGGGGACCCCGCCGTCACGGACGTGGTCGCGGAGACGGTCGCCCGCGCCCGGCTCTACGCGGAAGCCGGGGCGGACTGTGTCTATCCGATCATGGCACCGGCGGACGACCTGCCCCGTGTGGCCGCCGCGGTCCCGGTTCCGGTCAACGCCCTCGGCACACCCGGCGGTCCGGCCGCCGTCCGCCGGCTCGGCGAACTGGGCGCGGCACGGGTCACCTTCGGCCCCCAGCTGCAGCGCAGGGCCGCCGACGCCGTGCGCGGCCTCGCGCAGGACCTGCTCGGCCGCTGACCGAGGCGTATGAGGGCGCCCCCGGCAGCAGCTGCTGCCGGGGGCGCCCTCATACGCCTCCGTGTCCGGCCGGGGGCCGGGCTCCGGTCAGATCAGGCCGAGCTCGCGGACCGCGTCGCGCTCCTCGGAGAGCTCCTGGACCGACGCGTCGATGCGCGCACGGGAGAACTCGTTGATGTCCAGGCCCTGGACGATCTCGTACTTCCCGTCCTTCGTGGTGACCGGGAAGGAGGAGATGATGCCCTCGGGAACGCCGTAGGAGCCGTCCGACGGGACACCCATCGAGGTCCAGTCGCCCTCGGCGGTGCCGTTGACCCAGGTGTGCACGTGGTCGATGGCTGCGTTGGCGGCCGAAGCGGCCGAGGACGCGCCACGGGCCTCGATGATCGCGGCGCCGCGCTTGGCGACGGTCGGGATGAAGGTGTCGGCCAGCCATGCCTCGTCGTCGACGACCTCGGCGGCGTTCTTGCCGGCGATCTCCGCGTGGAAGATGTCCGGGTACTGGGTCGCCGAGTGGTTGCCCCAGATCGTCAGCCGCTTGATGTCGGAGACGGCGGCACCGGTCCTGGCGGCCAGCTGCGAGATCGCGCGGTTGTGGTCCAGGCGGGTCATCGCGGTGAAGCGCTCAGCCGGTACGTCCGGGGCGGCGGCCTGCGCGATGAGGGCGTTGGTGTTGGCCGGGTTGCCGACGACGAGGACCTTGATGTCGTCCGCGGCATTGTCGTTGATGGCCTTGCCCTGCGGCTTGAAGATGCCGCCGTTGGCGGACAGCAGGTCGCCGCGCTCCATGCCCTTCGTGCGCGGGCGGGCGCCGACCAGGAGGGCGACGTTGGCGCCGGCGAAGCCGACGTTGGCGTCGTCCGTGATCTCGATGCCGCGCAGCAGCGGGAAGGCGCAGTCGTCGAGCTCCATGGCGGTGCCCTCTGCGGCCTTCAGGCCCTGCGGGATCTCGAGGAGTCGCAGGTTGACCGGCACATCCGGGCCGAGCAGGTGGCCGGAGGCGATGCGGAAGAGCAGCGCGTAGCCGATCTGGCCGGCTGCGCCGGTCACGGTGACATTCACGGGAGTGCGGGTCATGGCGATCTCCGTTAGACAGCTGGCGGTGGGGGTCCCTGCCCCTGGTGCTGGACACCTCTGAATCTTGACGTGAAGAGATATCCAGCGGCCAGGCTATCCGACCCTCGCCTCCCGGGCCGCCCGCCCCCCTGTGGGACCGCGCACAGTCGGTCACACAGCGCATCCGCACCCCTTGCACACCCCGGCGTGGTGCGGCCCGGCGCACCGGAGACGGGGACCGCACAGGCCTCGGCGTGGAGGGCCCTGTCCGTGGCGGCCGCGGGCGGGGCGTACGCCCCGGCGTCGGCGAGCACCGCCCTGCCCTGCCCTGCCCCGATGAACGTCCTGCCCGGGCGAACCGGACGCGATCCGCGCGGGGTCGCCCGGGAGCGCCCGGGCGACACGGGCTCAGGCGGTCTCGTCGACCGTTCCTGCGGACCGCCCGCTGCCGCCCGGACGGTCACGAAGGGCGGACCGCCGGGGGGTCATGCCCTTCTCCGCCGGCACCGGTGACGGCGGAGGCTCCCGTACCGCAGGTCGCGCGGGCCACCCGCCACGGGGGCCGCGGCCACACCCGCCCCGCCGGGTGCCGCACGCGCCCGGGAGGCCCTGATGGCCTCCATCGTCAGGTCGTGGCGCATCTCGGAGCGGCTCCAGGCCCGCTCGGCCAGCTCCCACATGGTGACCAGAGGGGCCTGCTGAGCGCCCGTCACCTCGGCGAGCGCGACGATCGCCCCCTTGGGTGCGAGCAGCCGGCCGCTGAGGTAACGCTCCCACGACGCCTTGCTGTAGCCCGTACGGTCGGCGAGCGCGGCCGGACTCAGCCCGGCGCGGTCCACCAGCCCCCGCAGCCGGCTCACGAACTCCCGCGTCTGCGGGTCGAGTTGCTCCGGTAACGCCTTCCAGCGAGGCATTGCGTCCCCCAGCCGACTCCCTCGGACCTGCCCGGCGCGCACCCATGTCCCTCTCGGCGGACCCGCGCTCCGGCCTCTCCGGAAGGATGCACCGATCCGGGGTGCGATGCCGGACAAGGGGCGCACAGGGGGCTTTCGGTATGAGTGCCCGCTCCGTTGTGCGCCGTAGTCCGCACCACACCGGCCTCCCGACGTCGCGTGACGACCGCCGCGCCGCGGAATGGTCACTTCCGTGCCACAGGCACCAGGCATCCCTTGAACCCGGCACCTCATGTCCATGACGCTTGTTCCAGGCAGGGCGAGACCGCTCGAGTCGCCGCATCACGGCGCTCGTCGCACCGGCGCCCTGTTCCGGTGTCCGTCCCTGTTCGGGGGCGGGGACGGACACCCCTCAGCGGATCGTGAAGCGGACCACGTCCTGCAGGAACGGGACTTTCAGCCACGGTTCGGGCTGCGCCATCAGAGCGAGCAGCACGATCAGCGTGCCCATCAGGCCGTACGTGACCAGGTCGGTGAAGCGGGAGCGCACGGCCAGCATGCCGACGGAGGGAACCGCCCAGCGCAGCACGGCCCCGGCGAGCAGCGCGACACCCATCAGCATCGCGCCGATCCTGAACGCGTCGGCGAACGGGTCGGTCCCCACGATCAGCAGCCCGAGCCCGGCGGTGCAGAGCACCGTGAGCAACGGCCACTGCCGGGCCGGGGCGGGAGCGTCCCCCGGTGCCGCCCGGCCGCCGCCCTCGGGACGCGCGGTGTCACGGGTCAGCGAGAAGCGCCGCGAGGGCTCCCGGGCCGAGCCACTGCCCCCGGCGGCCGCAGCAGCCCCGTCCGTCTCTTCGCCGACGGGCGCTCCGAGGGCCTCGGCCTCCTCGTGGTCCCCGGGCCCTCCCGGCGCGCCGGCCTCCCGGGCCGCCTCGGGCTCCCCTGCCTTCGCGGACGTCCCCGGCTCCCCGGCCGGCCCGCCCGTGCGCGTGCCGTCCGCCGGACTCGTACCAGCACCCATGACGTTCCTCCGGCCCCGGGTCAGCCGGCGGACACGGCGGAAGCCCCGGCGGCACCGCGCTCGGCCGCCTCGACCACGTTGACGAGGAGCTGGGCTCGCGTCATGGGACCGACACCGCCCGGGTTCGGGGCGACCCACGCCGCCACCTCGGCCACACCGGGGTGGACGTCGCCGACGATCTTGCCGTTCTCGTCCCGGCTGACGCCTACGTCCAGCACCGCCGCGCCCGGCTTCACGTCCTCGGGCTTGATCAGATGGGGCACACCGGCGGCCGCGACGATGATGTCGGCCTGCCTCAGGTGCGCCGAGAGGTCGCGGGTGCCGGTGTGGCACTGGGTGACGGTCGCGTTCTCGGACCTGCGCGTCAGCAGCAGCGGGAGGGGGCGGCCGATGGTGACGCCCCGGCCGACGACGACCACGTGGGCACCCTTGATCTCCACGCCGTGGCGGCGGAGCAGGGTGACGACGCCCTGCGGGGTGCAGGGCAGCGGGCCGGACTCGTTCAGTACGAGCTTGCCCAGGTTCATCGGGTGCAGCCCGTCGGCGTCCTTCGCCGGGTCCATCAGCTCCAGGACGCGGTTGGTGTCGATGCCCTCGGGGAGGGGGAGCTGGACGATGTAGCCCGTGCAGTCGGGGTCGGCGTTGAGCTCGCGTACGACCTCCTCGATCTCCTCCTGGGTGGCGGTACCGGGGAGTTCACGCTGGATGGAGCCCATGCCGACCTGGGCGCAGTCACGGTGCTTGCCGTTCACGTACCAGCGGCTGCCCGGGTCGTCGCCGACGAGCAGCGTTCCCAGGCCCGGGGTGACGCCCTGTGCCTTGAGGGCCGCCACGCGGACGGTCAGATCGGACTTGATCGCAGCTGCGGTGGCCTTGCCATCGAGAATCTGGGCAGTCATGACACCCATCCTCGCGGATGACCCCGCCCGCATACCAATCCTGGCTTGCCAGGTGGACAAGAGATTGCACTTGCACAACACATTCAGCAACCAGCTGGACAAAATGCGGATGTCACGACGACGATAAGGCCCGCATCACCGCGGACAGTGTCGGGGGGACCACCGTTCAGATTGCACACGATTCCTCCGCTCGGGCCGCGTCGTCCCCAGCACTTCGCAACGGAGGAACCCCGCCATGAGCTTCGGCGACCCCAACAACCCCTACGGCCAGCAGCAGGGCGCGCAGCCGGGCGGGCAGCCGGGCTACGGCTACCCCCAGCAGGCCCCGCAGGGCGCCCCCCAGCAGGGTTACGGCTACCCGCAGGCACCGCCGGTCCAGGGCGGTTACGGCTACCCGGGCGGGCCCACCGAGATGCCGGGCGGTGTGAAGGCCGCCCGCGTCATGCTCTTCGTGATAGCCGGCCTCCAGGTCATCGGGGCGATCTTCGTCGCCCTCGCCGCCGCGGCCGTGAACGCGGCCAAGGAGGACCCGACGCTGAAGGAAGACGTCCAGTTCCAGCAGCTCGCCGACTACTCGGGCAACGCGCTGTGGGGCATCGTCGTCTTCGCGATCCTGTGGGGCGCCCTCGCCGTCTTCCTCGCCGCCAAGTTCGGCAAGGGTGGCAACGGGATCCGCGTCACCGTCATCGTCTTCGGCGTGATCACGGCGATCCTCGGCATCTACCCCTTCATCCTGATCGGCCTCATCCACACGGTCCTGGCCATCCTGGTCATCGTCTTCGTGGCGAAGTCCGACGGCGGCGCCTGGTTCAACCGCCAGCAGCAGCACTGACGTCCCAGCGCATCCGCGTGTGAAGGCCGCAGCACCCGCTCATCCGCGGGTGTGCGGCCTTCAGCCGTTCCGGGGCGCCGGCGTGGTCCGCTCCATGACGACGAAGGAGCCCGCTTCCCGGGTGACCCGGTAGCGCGCCTCCGGGTGGAGCTGCTGGGCGTATTCCACCGGATCGTCGATCGGCCGCGACCAGCTGAAGTCCAGGTTGATCGCCACGACATCGGGTGCGGTGCCGGGCGCCCCGCCGATCCAGTGGACCGTGCGGTCCGAGGTCAGGTGCGCCATGAGCGTGATGTCCGTCTCCACCCGTGCGCCCACGGGAATGGCGTCCAGCGCCGCTTCCGCCGCGTGGGTGCGCGCGTCGGCGCGGTACGTCTCCGGGCGCAGCAGGTCGCGGAGCGGGAGGTGCTGGGTGAGGGTGACGGCGATCGCCGCGGCCACCGGGACGGTCACGTTCGCATACGAGACGAGCCAGGGCCGCTCGGACCTCCGGCTGCGGCGGACACCGTCGGCCATGGCCAGGAAGACCACCGGCATCAGGACCGCGCTGTAGTGCCAGACCATGCCCCAGTGGTTGGAGTCCTGGGAGAGCAGACGCCAGCCGAGCGTGGGAAGGACGAGCAGGACCAGGGGTGAGCGCAGCGCCATGAAAGCGGTGACGCCGACCAGGAAGACCAGCATCTCCAGCTTGACGGACGAGTTGAACACACCGAGTGCGGAGTCGAGCGGGGAGACCTCCTGCCCGCCGTTCTCCTCGATCTTCTTCCAGTAGTCGTACGTGCCCGCGCTGCTGGCCGCCGGTATGAGCACCAGCACGGTCAGCGCGAACGCGCACACGCCGAAGGCCGCGAGCAGGAACCCCTGGAGCCGCCGTCCGTACAGGGCCAGGAGCCCGCCGACGACAGCGACGGTGACTCCGAGGTCCTCCTTGACCAGGACCAGCGGCAGCGACCACAGGACGACGGCCCGCCAGCGCTCCATGAGCAGGGCACGGCAGACCAGGGCCAGCAGCGGGACGGCGAGGGCTATCTCGTGGAAGTCGGACTTCACCGCTTCCTGGAGTCCCCAGGACAGCCCGTACGCGACGGTGACGCAGAGCCCGGAGCGGCCGCCCAGCATCTGCTGGACGGTACGTCCGACGATCACCGCGGAGGCGGCGAACAGGGCGGCCTGGGCGAACAGCAGGGCGACCGCGGACGGCCAGATCCAGTAGAGCGGGACCAGGAGAGCCACCAAGGGGCTGAAGTGGTCACCGAGGATCAGGTAGCCCGGGCCCTTGATGTCGACGACCGGGGCGTCGAACCCGGCGTACGCGCGCACCTCCTGCTCGAAGATGCCCAGGTCCCAGGAGGGCGACTGGAAGTGACTGAAGCGCAGGTACCCGTAGAGGAAGTAGAGCGCGCACAGGACCGCGGCGGCGATGAGGTACGGGCGCAGCGGCGCCCGGTGCGGTGTAGGCGCGGCCGGTCCCCGGGCCTGCGTCCCGGGCACGCCGGCCCCGCTCTGGTTCAGGTCGAGCACGATGCCCCCGTAACGGTCTCCACGCCGGTCACTGCCGGTCGCACCGGTCCCGCCCGCTACGGCCCGGCAAGGCCATTCATTAGAACAGAGGGGCGACTGGTTTCCGTACGCCGGGACGCACCGCAGGCCGCACCCGGGGGGTGCGGCCTGCGGTCGTGTCAGCGCGGTGCCGTCAGTGGAAGAAGTGGCGCGTACCGGTGAAGTACATGGTCACGCCCGCCTTCTTCGCGGCCTCGACGACGAGCTCGTCACGGACCGAACCACCGGGCTGGGCGACGGCCCTGACTCCGGCGGCGGTGAGGATCTCCAGGCCGTCGGGGAAGGGGAAGAAGGCGTCGGACGCGGCGTACGCGCCCCGGGCCCGCTCCTCGCCCGCCCGCTCGACCGCGAGCTTCGCGGAGTCGACGCGGTTGACCTGTCCCATACCGACGCCGACAGAGGCGCCGTCCTTGGCGAGCAGGATCGCGTTGGACTTGACCGCACGGCAGGCCTTCCACGCGAAGGCGAGCTCCTTGAGCTCATCGGCGGAGAGTGCCTCACCGGTGGCCAGGGTCCAGTTGGCCGGGTCGTCGCCCCCGGCCTGGAGCCGGTCGGTGACCTGGAGCAGGGCGCCGCCGTCGATCGGCTTGACCTCGACCCCGGAGGCCGGGGCGTCGGGGCAGCGCAGCACCCGGATGTTCTTCTTGCGGGCCAGCACCGCGAGGGCGCCGTCCTCGTACGCCGGGGCGACGATGACCTCGGTGAAGATCTCCGCGACCTGCTCGGCCATCTCGACGGTCACCGGCCGGTTGACGGCGATGACGCCGCCGAACGCGGACAGCGGGTCACAGGCATGCGCGTTGCGGTGCGCCGTGGCGACGTCGCCGGCGACGGCGATGCCGCACGGGTTGGCGTGCTTGATGATCGCGACGCACGGCTCGGCGTGGTCGTACGCCGCGCGGCGCGCGGCGTCGGTGTCCGTGTAGTTGTTGTAGGACATCTCCTTGCCGTGCAGCTGCTCGGCCTCGGCGAGTCCGCCCTCGCCCGAGGTGTAGAGCGCGGCGGGCTGGTGCGGGTTCTCGCCGTAGCGCAGGACGTTCTTGCGCGCGAAGGTCGCGCCGGAGAAGTCGGGGAAGCCCGAGTCGTCGGCGGCCGCGTAACCGTCGGCGAACCAGGAGGCGACGGCCACGTCGTAGGCGGCGGTGTGCTGGAAGGCCTCGGCGGCGAGCCGCTTGCGGGCGCTCAGGTCGAAACCGCCCGCCTTGACCGCCGCGAGGACGTCGGCGTAGCGCTCGGGGCTGGTCACGACCGCCACGGAGGGGTGGTTCTTGGCGGCGGCTCGGACCATCGACGGGCCGCCGATGTCGATCTGCTCCACACACTCGTCGTCGGACGCGCCGGAGGCGACGGTCGCCTTGAACGGGTACAGGTTGACGACCACGAGGTCGAAGGGCTCCACACCGAGCTCGGCGAGCTGCTCGCGGTGGGCGTCCAGGCGCAGGTCCGCGAGGATGCCGGCGTGCACGCGGGGGTGCAGGGTCTTGACGCGGCCGTCGAGGCACTCGGGGAAGCCGGTGAGCTCCTCGACCTTGGTGACCGGCACCCCGGCGGCTGCGATCTTCCCGGCGGTCGAGCCGGTGGACACCAGCTCGACACCCGCCTCGTGCAGACCGCGGGCGAGGTCTTCGAGCCCCGTCTTGTCGTAGACGCTGACCAGGGCGCGGCGGATGGGCTTATTCACCGGGGTGGGGTTATTCACCGACATGACCGAGATGAACCTTTCGTCCCTCAATGCGATAGCCGTCGCGGGCGAGCCGCCCCACGGCCTCGACGAGCAGCTTGCGCTCGACTTCCTTGATGCGTTCGTGGAGGGCGGCTTCGCCCTCCGCCGTTTCCTCTTCGGTCACCTCGACCACGCCCTGCGCGATGATCGGACCGGTGTCGACGCCGTCGTCGACGAAGTGGACGGTGCACCCGGTGACCTTCACGCCGTACGCGAGCGCGTCGCGGACGCCGTGGGCACCGGGAAAGCTGGGGAGCAGGGCGGGGTGGGTGTTGACGGTCCGGCCGCCGAACCCGGCGAGGAACTCCTTGCCCACGATCTTCATGAAGCCCGCGGACACGACGAGGTCCGGACGGTGTTCCGCCACGGCCGCGGCCAGGGCCGCGTCCCACTCCTCACGGCTCGCGTACTCGCCGAGCTTGCACACGAAGGTGGGGAGCCCGGCGCGCTCGGCACGCTCGACGCCGAGGGTGCCGTAGCGGTCCGCGCCGACCGCGACGATCCGGGCGCCGTAACCCTCGGGGTCGTCACCGATCGCGTCGAGGAGTGCCTGAAGGTTCGTGCCTGAGCCGGAGACGAGCACGACCACACGGGCCGGAGCGGCGGAGGGGGGCGGGGAGGCCACGGCAGGGCCCTTTCTCGCGTGGTGCAGCAGGTACGCGATGTACAGGAGGTGCATTTGTATGGTCGTACGAAAGAAGCTCGCCCCGCGATACGGGGAACTCTACGAACGGTCCGACCGTCAGCAACGATACCGGCACACCCGGCGGCCCTCACGGGACGGGGGCGTGACCGGGAGGTAGCGTCAGGGGACAGGGAACCGCCCCCGGGCGGAAATGACGAGATGGGGAAGACGTTCACCACATGCCGGACCGCCTCCGCACCGCCCTTGGCCACCCGCTGCCCGAGCGGGCATCCACGCTGATGCGGGAACGCCAGTCCTCATCGCCGGACTCCCCGCCGGGCTCGGGCACCCCGTCGGGCCCGGGCTCCTCGTCCGGGTCGTCCGACGACAATCCGTTCGCGGCACCGCCCGAGGGCCGGCCCGACCAGCCCTGGCAGCCCCGCCATCCGTCCCAGGCACCGGGGAACCACGGCAACGGCGACAGTGGCGAAGGGCACTCCGACGACCGCCCGGCCTGGGGCAGCCAGTGGAGCGACCGGCAGCCGGGCCGCCAGAGCGGCGGCTTCGGCGGCCGTCCCGGCGGCGCCGGTGGACCGGGCGGCCAGGGCGGCGGTCCCGAGGGCAGTCCCGGCGGGCCGCGCTGGGACCCGGCCGACCCCGCCCAGCGACGCGCGCGCTATGCGGTGCTGGGCGGCATGTGGGCGTTCTTCTTCGCCCTCTTCGACTTCCCCGAGATCGCGATGCTCCTCGGCGCCCTCGCCGTGTACTGGTCGATCAGTGCGCTCCGGAGCGGGCCGCGCAGGCCCCAGGAGCCGGGGGCGGGGCCGGCGGCGGCCTCCGGCGCCGGCACCACGGACCGGAGCACCGCGCCCCCGCTCCCGGGGGCCGTGCCCGAAGCCGCCCCCGGAGCCGCGCGGAGCAGCGGCCGGCAGCAGACGACGGCGGCTGTCAGCGGCCTGGTGACAGCGCTGCTCGCCCTGACGATCGTGGCCACCGGCTACACGGTCCAGCTGGTCTACCGCGACTACTACACCTGTGTGAACGACGCACTCACCAAGACCGGCGCCCTCGCCTGCAACGAAAAGCTGCCCGGCCCGCTGGAGCCCTTCTTCGGTGTGAAGAAGTAAGCCCGCGGTGTGAAGAGGTAAGCCCCGTGCCGGGCCCGCCCACTACGGGGCACCGGCTTCCCGGCCCGGTTCCGGATGCTCCCCGGCGTCCGGAACCGGGCCGCTCGGCGTAAGGGGCCCGGAGCCGGGGGCTGGTGCCGGGGCCGTCGCGGGAGGCGCCCCCGGAGCACTCGCAGGAGCTGCCCCGGGGGCAGGGACGGAGTCGGGTGCGAGGGCCGGAGCCGTCGCCGGCTCAGGGGCAGGCACTGGAACCGGTGCGGAGGCCGGCGCCGGCCCGGGCGCCGGCGACCTCGGGTCCGTCTCCGACGGGAAGTCCGCCATCAGCCCGCCCGAATACTTCTTCAGCTTGGCCCAGCGCGCTTCCCTGGCCCCGTCCTCGTGCCACGGGTCGGGGGACATGAAGTCGTACGGTTCCGCGTCCCCGCTCGCTCCCCGCGCCCCCTCCTCCCCCGCCTGCTCCGGCTCCTCACCGGCCGGTTCCCACCGCCACCCCCACCGGTGGTCCCTCAGCCGCCACGCCCTGAGCAGCAACGCCGCCGGTACGCCGATGACCGCGGTCCACGCGAGAGCGGCCGGGCCCACCCACCACCACACGGGGCCGAACTCCGCCAGCGCCCCGGTGCCCAGCGGGCCCCCCGAGGCCGCCGCCAGCACGGCCGCGCCGGCCCCGCAGCCCACGGCCGCCGAGGCCGCCACCAGCGCCGTCCGGCCCTGGCCCCACGATTCCTCGCGCATCCCGTGCACCGGAGCCGCCCCCCGCGCCACGCACCGGGCGACGGCCAGGCCGGCCGTCACCGGCACCGCGACCGCCGCCCAGTTCGCCGCTGTCCCCGGGCCGTGCGAGGGCACCGCGGCGAGCAGCGGGAAGTCCGGCAGCGCGGGAGGGCCGGTGAACGCGAGCGGTGTGGCCATGGACGCCGTACCGAGGGCGAACCCCGGCCCGAGGCCGTAGGCCGCACCCCACGTCGCCGCGTTCGGCACGAGCGCCGTCGCCAGGAGGAGGACCGAGACCCGGCCGGCCCAGTCGTGCGACAGCCCCAGGAACGACTCCCGCGCCATCCCCGCGTGCCACACCAGCGCCACCGCGACCAGGAGCGCCCCGCCGGCGAGCAGCACGAGCACACCGACGACGGCCGACCGCAGGGCCACAGCGGCCCCGGACCGGAATCCGGAGCGGGCGGCCGCCTCCTGCAACCACAGCGGCGCCCCGACCAGCAGCGGGGTCAACGGCCGCCCCCGCGCCGCCCACACGCCCGCGGCGGCAGTGGCGGTCACCACGAGGGTGACGGGGAAGGCGATCGAGGCCCGGTCGGGGGGCAGTCCTCCGTCCCTCGCGTACGCCGCCGCGGCCAGCACCACCATCAGGTAGCCGGCGCTCACCGCGCAGGACACCCCGGCCGCCGGATGTCCCCCCGCAGCCTTCCCGCCGGCCTCGGCCGAGTCCCGGGCGGCCCGGTGCACCAGCCACATCGGCAGCACGGCGAGCAGCAGCGGGACGACCGCCACCGGTGCGGGGTGCCCGCCCACGGTGCCGGCTCTGACGAGTTCGGCGCCATGAGCGAGCAGCCAGAGGCCGGCCGCCGCACGAAGGGCTCCGCCCGGCCCGTCGCCGGGATACGGAGAACTGATCCACAGCCCCATGACCAGGACGGCGAGCGCGCCGAGCCCGAGCCCCGCCGCGAACGCCCCACGCACGAAGGCAGAGGCCAGTGCGGCGGACCTGCTCCGCTCGGCCGGCAACATCGGGCTGCGTTCCGTCACTTGGGTCACACGGTCATGCTGCCAACGACACGCGCTCATTCCCGGTAACGGACTAATAGCCGTTGTGTCGCTCAATATACGTTTATGTACTTTTTCACCCGGTGCAGTGCCATCGAGGACGGAGGTCTGGCATGACACGGAGCATCACCGGTCCGGCGCCCCCCGTCCCGTTGCCCTCCCCCAAGGAGCGCCGCAGACTGCGTGAGGCCAGGGCGCTGAGTGAGGAAGAGGTCGCGAGGGCCGTGGGTGTCACGGCCGCCACCGTCCGCTCCTGGGAGAGAGGGCGCACCAGCCCGCGGGGCCGCCGGCGCGCGGCCTACGCCAGGCTGCTCGGCTGTGCCCGACACCGCCCCCTCCCGCGTCCCGCCGCCGGGAGCCCTGCCCCCGCACCGGAAACGCCTGCCCGGCCTTCCCCTGACACCCCCCACACCCCCACGCCGGAGACTCCCCCTCCGGTCGGCTCCACGCCGGAAACGGCCGCACCGGAGAGGACTGCGCCCGAGGGGACCGGTCACTCCCCGCAGCCCCGGGAGGGATTCACGGCCGAGGAGGCGTTCGACGTCCTGTACCGCTGCACCGCACCCGGCCTCACCCGTCAGGTCTATCTGCTGACCGGCCGGCGAAAGCTTTCCCAGGAGGCGGTGGAGCACGCCTTCCGGACCGCTTGGCAGCGCTGGCCCGAGGTGGCCCGGGACCGCGACCCGGCGGGCTGGGTGCGGGCGGTGTCGTACGAGTACGCGATGTCTCCCTGGCACCGGCTGCGCCGTGACCACCGCCGGGCCGACCCGCTGCCCGAGGATCCGGCCCGGGGCGCCCTGCTCGACGCCCTGCTCGGCCTCCCGCCCTCGTACCGTCGCACACTGCTGCTCCACGACGGTGTGGGTCTGGGGCTGCCGGAGACGGCCGCGGAGACGGAGGCGAGTACGCCTGCCACGGCAAGCAGACTGGTGAACGCGCGGTCCGCCGTCGCCGAGCGGCTGCCCGGACCGGCGGCCCCCGGGGACGCCGGCGGCCGGTCCGCACCGCCGCTCCGCGAACGGCTCTGCGCACTCGCCCTCACGGAAGAGGTGCCCGCGCCGCCGCCGGCCCCCGTTGTCCGCGCGGGCGGCGAGCGCGTCGCGGCACTCTGGACGCGGGCGGTGCTCTGCTTCGGGGCGCTGCTCATCGGCGCGACCGCCTTCACGCTGTACACGGCCCCCACCCAGTACGTGCAGCCGCTGGCACCCGCCCGGCCCGTCGGCGGCGTCCCTCCGCCGGCCGGGCCGCAGAAGCTGGCACCGCAGGACCTGAAACTGCGGAAGTCGCTGCGGAGCGAGTTGGCCCACGGCCCGGAGCGCCTGGTTCCGCGGATTCCCTGACCGCACCCGCAACGGGAACGGCGCGGGCCCGCACCCCCTCGTCGAAGGGATACGGGCCCGCGCCGTTTCGCAGTGACGCGTGGCGGTCAGCCGCCGAGGATCTCGCGCGCCAGCTCGGCGGTCTCGGTCGGCGTCTTGCCGACCTTCACACCGGCGGCCTCGAGGGCCTCCTTCTTGGCAGCGGCGGTCCCGGAGGAGCCGGAGACGATGGCGCCGGCGTGGCCCATGGTCTTGCCCTCCGGAGCGGTGAAGCCCGCGACATAGCCGACGACCGGCTTCGTGACGTTCTTCGCGATGTAGTCGGCGGCGCGCTCCTCGGCGTCACCACCGATCTCACCGATCATCACGATGAGGTCGGTCTCGGGGTCCGCCTCGAACGCCGCGAGGGCGTCGATGTGCGTCGTGCCGATGACCGGGTCGCCACCGATACCGACGGCGGACGAGAAGCCGATGTCACGGAGCTCGTACATCATCTGGTAGGTCAGCGTGCCGGACTTGGACACGAGACCGATGCGGCCGGGCTTGGTGATGTCGCCCGGGATGATGCCGGCGTTGGACTGACCGGGGGTGATCAGGCCGGGGCAGTTCGGGCCGATGATCCGGGTCTTGTTGCCCTTCGAACCGGCGTACGCCCAGAAGGCTGCGGAGTCGTGGACCGCGATGCCCTCGGTGATCACGACGGCCAGCGGGATCTCGGCGTCGATCGCCTCGATGACGGCGGCCTTCGCGAAGGCCGGCGGCACGAAGAGGACGGACACGTCGGCGCCCGTCTTCTCCATCGCTTCCTTGACGGAGCCGAATACGGGTACCTCGGTGCCGTCGAAGTCGACGGAGGTGCCCGCCTTGCGCGGGTTCACGCCACCGACGATGTCGGTGCCGTCGGCCAGCATGAGCTTGGTGTGCTTCATGCCCGTGGCGCCGGTCATCCCCTGGACGATGACCTTGCTGTCCTTGGTGAGGAAGATAGCCATGGTGTTGGAGTCCCTCGTCCTTTACTTCGCAGCCGCGGCGAGCTCGGCGGCCTTGTCGGCCGCGCCGTCCATGGTGTCCACGCGCTGTACGAGCGGGTGGTTGGCGTCGGAGAGGATCTTGCGACCCAGCTCCGCGTTGTTGCCGTCGAGGCGCACGACCAGCGGCTTGGTGACGTCCTCGCCCTTGGACTTGAGCAGCTCCAGGGCCTGGACGATGCCGTTGGCGACCTCGTCGCAGGCGGTGATGCCACCGAAGACGTTGACGAACACGGACTTGACGTCCGCGTCGCCGAGGATGATCTCGAGGCCGTTCGCCATGACCTCCGCGGAGGCGCCACCACCGATGTCGAGGAAGTTGGCGGGCTTCACGTTGCCGTGCTTCTCACCCGCGTACGCGACGACGTCCAGGGTCGACATGACCAGACCGGCACCGTTACCGATGATGCCGACCTCGCCCTCGAGCTTGACGTAGTTGAGGTTCTTGGCCTTGGCGGCGGCCTCGAGCGGGTTGGCCGCGGCCTTGTCCTCGAGCGCCTCGTGGTCAGGCTGACGGAAGTCGGCGTTCTCGTCGAGAGACACCTTCCCGTCCAGCGCCAGGATGCGGCCGTCCTTGGTCTTCACCAGCGGGTTGACCTCGACGAGGAGCGCGTCCTCGGCGACGAAGGTGTCCCACAGGGTCACCATGGCCTCGGCGACACCCTCGGCCACCTCGGCCGGGAACTTCGCCTGGGCCACGATCTCACGGGCCTTCTCGATGTCCACGCCGTCGACGGCGTTGACCGGGACCTTCGCGAGGGCCTCGGGGGTCTTCTCCGCGACCTCCTCGATGTCCATGCCGCCCTGCACCGACGCCATGGCGAGGAAGGTGCGGTTGGTGCGGTCGAGGAGGTACGAGACGTAGTACTCCGCCTCGATCTCCGGGGACAGCTCGGCGATCATCACCTTGTGGACCGTGTGGCCCTTGATGTCCATGCCGAGAATGTCGGTCGCGCGGGCGACCGCCTCATCCGGGTCCGCCGCCAGCTTCACGCCGCCGGCCTTGCCCCGGCCGCCGACCTTCACCTGCGCCTTGACGACGGACTTGCCGCCCAGCCGCTCGGTCGCCTCGCGGGCTGCCTCAGGCGTGTCGATCACTTCACCGGCCAGCACCGGTACACCGTGCTTGGCGAAGAGGTCCCTCGCCTGGTACTCGAACAGGTCCACGCGCGTCCGTCCCTTTTAGTGGTCTCGCGGTTCGTTTTCTGCGTGGGCGTGCCGCGAGGGCAACGTGACTGCGCAGTCACTAGGGAGGCGCACACGGTGACCGGGTACGCGGCATGTCCATCCGGCAGGTTATCCCCGCGCCGCGCCGGACCCTAAATTGCACCTCACACCTGAGCGGTGATACCGGTCACAGACCGCGCTGGTGACCGGGGTGCGAAGGACGAAACGCACGGCCGCGGGCCGGGCGGGGCAGCCCGCGTCCGGGGCTCTCGGGGCCTGGGCCTCCGGGGCCGGGACCTCCGGCCGCGCCGTCAGGTCACCGGCCGGTGTCCGGTATCGGCAGGGGTCGTTTCTCGATCGCCGCGGCCATGACCTCGGGGAAGAGATCCGGAGTGCAGGCGAAGGCCGGGGCGCCGAGCGCCGCCAGCTCGGCGGCGTGCCGGTGGTCGTAGGAGGGAGCGCCCTCGTCGGAGAGCGCGAGCAGCGTCACGAACTGCACACCGGACGCCTTCATCGCGGCGGCCCGTTCCAGCATCTCGTCGCGGATCCCTCCCTCGTGGAGATCGCTGATGAGGACGACGACGGTGTCCGCCGGGCGGGTGATCCTGGACTGGCAGTAGGCGAGCGCGCGGTTGATGTCCGTGCCACCGCCGAGCTGCGTGCCGAACAGGACGTCGACCGGATCGTCGAGCTGGTCGGTGAGGTCGACGACAGCCGTGTCGAACACCACGAGCCGGGTCGCCAGGGTCCGCATCGAGGCGAGCACCGCGCCGAAGACCGAGGCGTGGACGACGGAGGCGGCCATGGAACCCGACTGGTCGACGCAGAGGATGACGTCCTTCTTCACGGACCGGTCCGTGCGCCCGTACCCGATGAAGCGCTCGGGTATCACCGTGCCGGCCCCTTCACGGCCGGGGAGGGGTACGTAGTTCCTGAGGCCGGCCCGGATCGTGCGGTCCCAGTCGATGTCGCGGTGACGTGGCCGGCCCGACCTGACCGAACGGTCGAGGGCCCCGGTGAGCGTCGCCCTCGTACGGGTGGCCAGCCGGCGCTCCAGGTCCTCGACGACCTTGCGTACGACGGCCCGGGCCGTTTCCCTCGTCGTCTCCGGCATGGCCCTGCCGAGCGAGAGCAGGGTGCCGACCAGATGGACGTCGGGTTCGACGGCCTCCAGCATCTCCGGCTCCAGGAGCAGGGCGGAGAGCCCGAGACGGTCGATCGCGTCACGCTGCATGACCTGGACGACGGAGGCCGGGAAGTACGTACGGATGTCACCGAGCCAGCGGGCCACCGACGGGGCGGATGCCCCGAGCCCCGCGGAGCGCTCGGTTCCGTCTCGGCCGCCCGGCTTCCTCCTCCCGTCGTACAGGGCGGTCAGCGCTTCGTCCATCGCCGCGTCACGTCCGGTGAGCGCGTGTCCGGTGCCCCCGGCGCCGTCCGCGCCGAGCACCATGCGCCAGCGCCGCAGCCGCTCGTCCTCGGCAGGAGCCGTGTCCCTCACCTTCTCCTCCTTCGTATCCGCCCGCTCCGTGGTCATCCGGCCGCCGCCCGCTCCGCCGGGGTGTCGAGGCCGAGCAGCAGCCTGACCACCGGAACCACGGCGTCCGCCCGCTCCTCGTCGAGTCCTTCACCGAAGCCGGGAGCGGCCGGCCCGTCCTCGCCGCGCGTCCCGGCGGTCCCCGTTCCACGGCGGACGAGCTCGCCCAACGTGCGTCGTACACCCGGCTCGTAGGCCGAGAACGTACGGCGCACCAGGGGCAGGACGCCGGCGAACGCGTCGGCCGGTATGCCCGTCAGCCAGGTGTCGACCAGCCCGAGGAGCCGCTCGTCGTGGACGAGCAGCAGGCCGCCGCCCGCCGCTCCTCCGATGAAGCCCTCGATCCAGGCCGCCGCGTCGGCCGGGGCGGTGCCGGGCGAGAGGGCCAGTCCCATCAGGCGCGCGGCCTCGCTCCCGGCCAGCCGCCCGTCGTCCAGGAGCAGTCGCGTGGCACGCCCCCGGATCGCACCGGCGACCGCGTCCCTGACGGACAGCTCGTGCAGGACCCCGGCCCACCGCTCGGGCAGCCCCTCCGCCCGGACGGCGCCGACGAGCAGCCCGATCGCGGTGTGCACACCGTCCACCCGGCGCTGCGCCTCACCGGCGGCATCCGCGTCGAGACCGGTGCAGGCGGACGGCAGGCCTACGCAGACGCGCTCGGCGAGACCGGCGGTCACCTCTTCCAGGGCCGCGGTGTCCGTGGACCGCACGTCCCCGTACCGCAGGGAGCGGGCCAGGGCGGGCAGCGCGTCGGCCAGGTGCCCGACGTCCGCGTCGAGGGCGGCCCGGTCGACGAGGGCCCTCATCACGACGGGCAGGGCCTCGGGCAGGCCGGCCAGGAGGCACTGCTCGGCCAGCGCGGTGACCCCGGCGAGCGACGACGCCGAGACGGCGTCCGACTCGGCCCGGGCGGTCGCGGCGCCCGACACGGTGGTGCCCCACACTCCGGCCTCGGCGGTCCGGACGTAGAGCTCGGGCTCCCAGTGCAGCCGCCAGCTCTCACGGAACGTGCCCGTGCTGCCCCGGCCCGCCGTGGGTTGGCCCCAGTGCACTCCGAGGAGCCGCAGCCGGTGCAGCAGCCTGCTGCGGGCCGCGTCGGTGTCCTTGCGCAGATCGAGCTCCAGTTCGCGCCTCTCCGCCTCGGGCCTGAGCCGCAGCGTGCGCTGCTGCTTGTCCAGATCACGCTGGAGGGGGACGGCCGGGGCGGTGTCCGGGACCTCACCGAGGACCTCGCCGACGACGAGCCGGTCCCGCACCAGGGCGAGCGGCACGTCGGACCCCCCGCACATGACGGCCCTGACCGCGTCGGTGGCTTCGTCCAGGCCGACCGCAGGGCGGCCGCGCAGGGCGGCCAGTGTCCCTGCCAGCCTGACCGCTTCGATGACATCGGCGCAGGACACGGCCCTGTCCGTGCCGCGCAGGAGGCCGGCCGCCTTCGTCATCCATCGCTCGACGGGCCGGTCGGGTGCGCCGAAGAGGTGCCCGTACCAGCCGGGGGACTCGATCCCCGCGCCGTATCCGCTGTACCGGGCGAGCCTGCGATGGGTCCAGGGCACCCAGGTCAGCTCCGCCTTCACCTTGGGCATCCCCTTGAGGAGCGCCCGGTCGGCGGCGACCGTCGTCCTCGCGGAGAGCGCGGGCACGTGCCACGCACCGCAGACCACGGCGATGCTGTCGCCGAACTCCTTACGGGCCGTGCGTATCCGGAGGCGCATGCAGGCCTCCCGGACGGCGTCCTGCGGATGTCCGCCGTCCCCGTACGCCTCGCGCAGCGCCGTCATCGCCTCGGCGAGCGCGGCGAACGGGGCGAGCGGGTCCGCCGGCCGCCCGTCCGCCGAGCGGTGTTCGACGACGTCCTCCCACCAGCGCTCGGGGTCGTCGTAGCCCGCGGCCCCGGCGAGGACCGCGAGGGGATCGACGGCCCGGACGTCCTTCGGTGCGTCCTCCCGCCGCTCCGCCAGCGCCAGTGAGTATGCGGCGGGCAGGTCGACGAAACGCACGGGGACCCCGTGCGCCGAGGCCCAGCGGATCGCCACCCACTCGGGCGAGAAGTCGGCCATCGGCCAGAAAGCGGCGCGCCCCGGGTCGTCCACGGCATGGGCGAGCAGCGCGACCGGCGGACGCATCCGGCTGTGCGAGGCCAGCGGCAGCAGCGCATCGCCCTCGGGCGGGCCTTCGACGAGCACGGCACCCGGCCGTGCGGATTCCAGGGCGGCCAGGACCGCACGGGCGGAGCCCGGGCCGTGGTGGCGCACCCCCAGCAGCAGCGGCCCTCCGGGAGCGGATGTGCCTCCGGCGCGGGGCGTCACTCGGCGACCTCGCGGCAGGCGCGGTAGAAGTCCTTCCAGCCCTCCCGCTCCCTGACGACGGTCTCCACGTACTCCTGCCAGACCACACGGTCGGCCGTGGGGTCGCGGACCACTGCCCCGTGGACGCCTGCCGCCACGTCCCCCGGCCGCAGGACCCCGTCGCCGAAGTGGGCGGCGAGCGCGAGGCCTCCGGTGACGACGGAGATGGCCTCGGCCGTGGACAGCGTCCCGGACGGCGACTTGAGTCTGGTGCGGCCGTCCGTGGTGATGCCGTCGCGCAGCTCGCGGAAGACCGTGACGACGCGCCGGATCTCGGCCATGCCGTCGGGCGCCGGGGGAAGGTCGAGCGAGCGTCCGATCTGGGCCACCCGCCGGGACACGATGTCCACCTCTGCCTCAGGTGTCGCGGGCAGCGGCAGCACGACGGTGTTGAAGCGGCGGCGCAGTGCGCCGGAGAGCTCGTTGACCCCGCGGTCGCGGTCGTTCGCCGTGGCGACGAGGTTGAATCCCCGCACCGCCTGGACCTCTTGTCCCAGCTCCGGGACGGGGAGCGTCTTCTCCGACAGGATCGTGATGAGCGCGTCCTGCACATCGGCGGGGATGCGGGTGAGTTCCTCGACGCGGGCGGTCATGCCCTCGGCCATGGCCCGCATGACGGGGCTCGGCACCAACGCGTCGCGGCTGGGCCCGTGGGCCAGCAACTGCGCGTAGTTCCACCCGTAGCGGACGGCTTCCTCGGGGGTCCCCGCTGTTCCCTGGACGAGCAGGGTCGAGTCCCCGCTGACGGCGGCGGCGAGGTGTTCGGACACCCACGTCTTGGCGGTCCCCGGGACGCCGAGGAGCAGCAGGGCCCGGTCGGTGGCGAGTGTGGTGACAGCGACTTCGACGAGGCGGCGCGGACCCACGTACTTCGGTGTGATCAACGTGCCGTCCGGGAGCGTCCCGCCGAGCAGATAGGTGGAGACAGCCCATGGTGAGAGCTTCCAACGGGCGGGCCTGGGGCGGTCGTCGGCGGCGGCGAGTGCCTTCAGCTCGTCGGCGAACGCATGCTCGGCGTGCGGCCTCAGGGCTTCGCCGCCGACTGCGTCGGTCTGTACGGACACGGTCATGGATCCCCCTCCGGATCGGTCGATCCGATGCGGTTTCCACCGTGCACCATGGCACTGACAATCGGTCCCGGCACAGGGCCGGGACCGTTCGGGGGCCAGGCACGAGGTCGGCCCGTGACGGGCGGGACCGCGACGCATCCGCCGCTCGTGAGGCGCTTCTCCCCCTTCGCCTCCTCGCTGGCCTCACCCCTGTACGCGATGGTGCGGGTGAGGTCCGCCGCACCCGCGTCCAGCACGACCGGCATGACCGCCGGCGGCGGCGTGATTCCGCGCAGGGCGACGGTCTTCTTCCAGGGAGGCGCGGGCGACTTGACCGACTCGGTCCGGGGTTCCATGGCCCCGCCCCCGTGGAACCGGATCTCGTCGACGCTCGTACCGGTGGCTTCGCGGGTCGCCTCGTACGTCTCCGTCCGTGGCCCTGTCGACGACTTCGCCGGAGCAGGCACCGGGGCCGGGCACGAGGGCGCGGACGGCCGATGCCGTCACGGCGGCGCTGACGGTGCGTCCGGCGCGGACGGTGCTCACGACGCGGTTCGTGGAAATCCCCCGGTCCCGTTCACCGGACTGTCCGCTTCGCGGGAAAGCGCACGGAAGTGAAGCGCTCAAGGCCTCACGGAACGGGCGGAACCGCCGGCCGAAGCCGATTGTCAGTGGCACGCCCTACCGTCGGGTCCATGGTGCTGTCCCAGGGGGAAGAACCCCGGCTCTCCGCCGACCAGGTGGCGCGCCGGGCGATGGAGCGGGTGCTGGACCTGTCTCCTGACCAGGAGTCACGCGTGAGGGCTCGCGCGCTCGGTTCGGAGGCCGGGTGGTCAGGTGCGGGCCGTGGTGGTGCGGGCGTCGCATGGGGTCTGTGCGCGGAGGGCACCGGCGCTCCGCACCGCACACTGGTCGACGCGGACGGGCCTGCGTACACGTGCAGTTGCCCTTCCGAGAGGCCGCCTTGCGCGCATGTCCTGGGACTGTTGCTCCTCGTCGCTTCCGGCGCCCCGGTGCTTGAGCGGGTCCAGGAGCCGCCCCCCTGGGCCGCGCAGTGGCTGGCGGACCGGCGCGGACGGGCAGCGGCCGGAGAGTCCGCGGCCCGCGCTGCGGCGGCCCGTCGCGCGGCCCGCAGAGCCGAGCGCGTCACCGGCGGGGCGCAGGAGCTCGAGCAGCGCCTGACCGATCTGCTGCGCGGCGGTCTCGCGGCGGCGGAGCTGCCGGGACACGGGCGGTGGGAGGAGACAGCGGCCCGCATGATCGACGCGCAGGCCCCCGGGCTCGCCCACCGGGTCCGGGAGATGGCGTCGGTCCCTGGGTCGGGGCCCGACTGGCCGGCGCGGCTGCTCGAGGAGTGCGCGCTCCTGCACCTGCTGGACTCGGCCTGGCTCGGGCGCGACCGGCTGCCCGGCCCGCTGGCGGCGACGGTCCGCACGCGGGTGGGGCTGACGGCACCGGCCGAAGGGCCGCCCGTCCGCGATCACTGGCTGGTTCTCGCGCAGTACGACATACCGGACGGCAGGATCGTCACCCGCCGCATCTGGTTGTACGGCCGGGAGTCGGAGCGCACCGTGCTGCTGCTGTCCTACGGCGCGCCCGGGCGTGCTCCTGCCCAGGCGCTGCCGGTGGGCGCGGTGATCGATGCCGAGGTGACGCCGTATCCGGGTGGCGGAAGGCTACGGGCGGAGTGGGGAACGCAGTTCGGCGACCCCGTCGTCATGAACGCGCCCCCGCCGGGTGGCACCACGGCCGAGGCCGTCGCCGCGTACGGGCACGCGCTGCGGGACGACCCCTGGCTCGACGCCTGGCCGGTCACGCTGCGCGATGTCGTACCCGCGCCGTCCGGGGACGGCTGGCACCTGGTCGCGGCGGCGGACGGTTCCGCCCTGCCGATCGCACCCTCCGCGCTGACCCGGTCAGGGCTGTGGAAGCTCGTGGCGCTCTCCGGCGGCGGCCCCCTGACGGTGTTCGGCGAGTGCGGTCACCGGGGTGTCGACCCGCTCGCCGCTTGGTGCCCGGAGGCTTCCGACGGCGCCGGGGCGGGCACGGCCGTGGCGCTCGCCTGACGTACCGCAGTCCCCCTCGGCCCGCCACAGCCCCACGACTCGCCGCACCACTGGAACCCGCGATCCCGGACCACCGGAGGGACCCGATGTCCACCACCGTCACCACGACCGGAGTACCCGCCGACGCCCCGTGGGAAGAGCTCGTCGCCTCTGCCCTGCTCGGCACCGACCGGCGGCCTCTCCGGTCGGAGGGTGGCGCCGCCGCCGGTCCGACGGCGCTGCTCGACGCGGCTGCGGTGCACACGCTGCGACGCCGGGCGGCCCTGCGGCCGGCCACCGGGACCGCCCTGCCCGAACCCGCGCCCGCCGACCCCCGGCCGCCGCTGCCCGCCGCTGCCCGCCGCCGGCTCGCCCAGTTGCTCGCCGGCCGCTCGGCTCCGTCCAGCGGCGGGCGCAGGGGGACGGCCCCTGATCTCACCGAGCTCATCCCCCAGTGGCTGGCCTCCGCCGGTGCTCACGGTTACCGGGCGCCCGCGGAGCTGTTGCCCGCCCTGCTCGACGCGGCGCGAGCGCGTACGGATCTGCGTCCGCACGTGCTGGCGTTCGCCGGGCCGCGAGGGCTCTGGCTGGCCGGGCTGAATCCTGAGTGGAGGTTCGCGCTGCGCACCACCTCACGCGGCGCGCAGCGGCCGGACACGGCGGATCCGGTGGCGGTGCGCCGGCTCTGGGACGAGGGCCTCTTCGCCGAGCGGGTCGCGCTGCTCGAGGCCGTGCGGGAGCGGGATCCCGGCGCGGCCCGTTCCCTGCTCGCCGCCACCTGGCCCACGGAGCGGGCCGAGGACCGGCTGATGTTCCTCGACTCGCTGCGGTCCGGCCTCTCCGGAGCCGACGAGGCGTTCCTGGAGGAGGCCCTCACGGACCGCAGCCGCAACGTCCGCTCCGTAGCCGCCGGGCTCCTGTCCGCGCTGCCCGATTCGGCGCTCGCCCGGCGGATGGCGGCCCGTGCCACGTCCTGCGTGAACCCCGACCGTACGGGGGGCGCCGTGTCCGTCGCCGTGGAGGCGCCGCACGAGTGCGACGCCGCGATGCAGCGCGACGGTGTGGTGCCGGTACCGCCCTCGGGGCGCGGCGAACGGTCCTGGTGGCTCGGCCAGCTGGTGGAGGCGACCCCCCTCGGTGTCTGGCGGGAGAGCTTCGGCGGCCGGACGGCGCAGGAGCTGGTGACGCTGCCGGTCGCCGACGGCTGGGCCGCCGAGCTGCACGCCGCCTGGTGCCGGGCCGCCGTGCGGCAGCAGGATCCCGACTGGGCACGGGCGCTGCTCGGCACCCCTTCGACGCCCCTGGCGAACGGCCCCGGGACGGTGTCGCTGGCGGAGCGGTCGAAGCTCCTCGCCACTCTGCCTTCCTCCGAGCGTGCGCTCTGGGTCGCCGGCTTCATCGCCGCGCACGGGCTGTCCGAGGCCTTCCAGCTGCTCGGTGCCTGTTCCGTGCCCTGGGACGGGCCGCTCGGCCGGTCCGTGGTCGACGCACTGGACATCGCCCGGGACGCGGGGAGCTACCCCTGGAGCTTCAGCGGGGTGATGGGCCTCGCCGAGCGCTGCCTCGACCCTGCCGAGGCGGACCGGCTCGCGGTGCTCACCACCACGCCGGACGAACCGGAGGACGCCTCACCGGGTGCGGGCGGCTACTGGTCGGAGGCGTTCCAGCGCCTGGTCTCCACCTTGCGCCTGCGCGCCGCCATGGAGGCGGAGCTGGCGCAGCCCTGCACCGGCTGACCGGACGGGAGGAGGACGGGCGCGGGGCACACCGGCCCGCCCCGCGACGGTTCCGCCCTTCCCGCGGGCCCTGCGTCCGGGCCGCGCTCCGGACCGGGGCGCTCGAGCCCGGTCCCGGCCGGGACCGGGCTCAGGCCGGCTGCCCCGGCCGGGACGGGCTCAGGCCTCCGCGGGCTGGCGGACGTGCGCGTTCACCCAGTCGACGATCGAGGCCGTCGTGGCGCCCGGGGTGAAGATCTCCGCGACACCCTGCTCCTTCAGCGGGGCGATGTCCGCCTCGGGGATGATGCCGCCGCCGAACACCTTGATGTCCGCCGCGTCCCGCTCCCTCAACAGCTCGATGACCTTGGCGAAGAGCGTGTTGTGCGCACCGGAGAGGATCGAGAGGCCGATGGCGTCGGCGTCCTCCTGGATCGCCGTGTCCACGATCTGCTCGGGGGTCTGGTGGAGCCCCGTGTAGATGACCTCCATGCCCGCGTCCCGCAGCGCCCGCGCGATCACCTTGGCCCCGCGGTCATGGCCGTCGAGGCCCGGCTTGGCCACCACCACACGGATCGGACCGGTCACACCCATCAATGCCTCCACACACGTTTCCCTTGCCCCGGGGGGGCCGGTGATGTGAACGAACGTTATCCACAGCATCCCGCACGGCGTCGTTTCGCGGTCGGCCGGGAGGGGGAAATCACACATGGGACATGTTCGCCGGCGGCGTTCTCCTTACCGGACGGCCCACGGGCCGCCCGGGGAACGCCGCCAGGGAGCCGCAACGAGGTCGCCGTACCATCGCGCCGTCAGCCGCACGGCACGGTGGTACGGCCCCCGGTCCGTCAGGGCCGCCGGTCGCCTCCGCAGCGACCCCCGTGAGGGCGTACGGGGCAGGAGCCGCCTCCCCCGCATGCCGTGCAGGAGGTCGGCCATGAAGGTCCTGCCCTTCCTACCCATGCTGCTGCGCAGGCCGCGCCCGGCCCGGCTTTCTTCGGCGCTGATCAGAGCCACCGCCCTGGAGCTGGCGATCCTCGCCGGACACGCGCTGATCTACCCGTCCGGCCTCACCCCGGAGCGCAGGGCCTCCACTCCCCCGCCCGGCACCGGAACCGGACCTGACGCCGCCCCCGGGAGGGTCACCCGTCCGGCGGACGTGAGCGCGCCGCCGACGACGGAGGGCGGCCGCCCGCCCGTCGTCCTCCTGCACGGCTTCATCGACAACCGCTCCGTGTTCGTCCTGCTCCGCCGCTCTCTGGCCCGGCACGGCTGGCGCCATCTGGAGTCGCTCAACTACTCGCCCCTGACCTGCGACATCCGCACCGCGGCCGAACTGCTCGACCGTCATGTGGAGGAAATCTGCGCCCGCACCGGGCACCGCGAGGTCGACATCGTCGGCCACAGCCTCGGCGGCCTGATCGCGCGGTACTACGTGCAGCGGCTCGGCGGGGACCGCCGGGTACGCACCCTCGTCACCCTCGGCACGCCGCACGGCGGCACGGCCGCCGCACCGCTGGCGGGCGCCCACCCCATCGTCCGCCAGATGCGCAGCGGCTCCTCCCTGATCGAGGAGTTGCGCCGCCCCGCCCCGGACTGCAGGACACGGTTCATCAGCTTCTGGAGCGAGTTGGACAGGGTGATGCTCCCTGTCGAGACGGCCTGTGTCGATCACCCCGACCTCGACGCGGTGAACGTACGCGTCAGCGGTATCGGCCACCTCGCCCTCCCGGTGCACCCCGCGGTCGCGGCCGCGATCCGTCAGGCCCTCGAGTCCGACGGTGAGGCGACGGGCGCCCCGGGAGCGGCCTCCGTCGCCTGATCTCACGCGCCACGCCCCCGCACACCCTCTGCCGATTAGAACGAATTTCGAACATAGGGCCAAGCCTGCTTCCTCCGTCCACCGAAAGACGGCCGATTGCCCGTTTCCTGTGGGGATGAAAGCCACCGAAGATTGTCGTCCTCCACTACCGCCGGGTACAGTCGCGGCCACTGCTCCCCCTGGGATCCCCCCACCGGACCCTGGAACAGGTCCTGCTGCCGAGGCGAGAGAGAAGTTGGTGAACGACCAGCACCCCCACGCCGGGTACGCCGGATACGACAGCCCTTCCACCGGCGGCTTCGACGCCGACCCGCTCTTCGGGAACCTGCCGGGTCAGCACGACGGCGGCCACGGGACGACGTACGGCGACGGCTACGCCCCGGCGTACGAAGGCGGTTACAGCGGTTACGACAGCGGCCGGTGGGACACCGGAGCGCATCAGCAGGCCTCGTACGACGCCTATGACACCCTGAACCACCCGCAGGCGCCGCAGGGTTACGACACCACCGGCACCTGGACGGCCGAGGCCGGGATCCCGGCCCAGACCACCGCCCCGGCACCGGACGCGACGGGCCAGTGGGACACCGCTGGCTGGGACTTGACCGGTCAGGCCGATCAGTGGACGGCGGGCGACACCGGCGCTTTCCCCACCACCACGTTCGACACGACGGCCTACGCGACCGGCACCTTCACCCTTCCAGCCTTCGAGGGCGCGGGGCACGAAAGCTACGCGGCCACGGACACCGGCGCCTATGACGCCACCGCCTGGAACACCGGCGCCCCACCCGAGAACGCCGCATACGCACCCGAACAGACGTCGCACCCCTCGTACGAACACCAGCCGGCGCCCTACGAGCCTTACGAATCAGCAGAGTTCGCCTCCCGCGAGGACGCCGGTCACGATCCACAGGACTCCCCCGGCTCCCCTCACCACGCCGGGTACACCGAGCCCAGTACCCCGCAGACGGACACGTACACGAACTCGCCCCAGGAAACGTACGACGAGCTCCCCGGGGCCGGCCTGACCGAGCCGATGCCGGACGTCGCCGCCGCGACCGCGGAATCCGCCTCCGTGCCGGCCGCCGCCCGCCCCACGAGCCGTTCCTCCGCCCCGCGCGGCGGAGGCCGGGGCAGGCGCCGCACCCCCGCGAAGCGTTCCGCGCTCCTCACCGTCGCCGTCCCCTCCGCCTGCGTCATGAGCGTCGCGGGCATCGCCGCCGCCTCGGTGAGCGTCGCCGGGGGCGAGGAGACCAAGGACGAGACCACGTCCATGGCAGCCGCCGACACGGTCCAGCCGGCCGTGGCCAACAGCAAGCTGGACACGCAGCTGGCCAACCTCAGTGCCGACGCCGAGAACTTCGCCGACCGCGCCAGCCGCACCCAGGAGCGCATCGACCTGAAGGAACGCCAGGCCGCCGAGAGGAAGAAGCGCGAGGAGGAGGCCGCGCGCCGCGAGGCCGCGCGCCCCAAGTTCGCGCTGCCCGTGGCGCAGCACGGTCTCAGTGCCGGCTACGGCCAGGCCGGTGTGAACTGGATGTCCGTGCACACGGGTATCGACTTCCCGGTCTCCTACGGCACCCCCGTGATGGCCGCGACCGACGGCACCGTCCGTACGCAGCTGAACAGCGCCTACGGGAACATGGTGATCGTCACCGCGGCCGACGGCACCGAGACGTGGTACTGCCACCTCAGCACCGCGAAGATCCGTTCCGGTTCGGTCAAGGCCGGTGACGTCATCGCCTACTCGGGGGATTCCGGCAACTCCACCGGCCCGCACCTGCACTTCGAGGTACGGCCCGGGGGCGGTTCGGCGATCGACCCGTCGGCGTGGTTCCGCAGCCACGGCCTCAACCCGAACTGACGCCGGCCGGCACGTGTGGTGCCGGCCGGCCCGGCTCAGAGCTTCTCGACCGGCGCGTAGCGCAGCAGCAGCTTCTTCGGCCGCTCGTCGCCGAAGTCGACCGTCGCCTTCGCCTGGTCGCCGAAGCCCTCGACCGCCGTCACCGTGCCCAGCCCGAACTGGTCGTGCGTGACCCGGTCCCCGGCCACCAGGGTGACCACCGGCTTGTCCGAGGTGCGCCGGGTCGCGAAACCCGACGGCCCGGACTTGGAGCGCGACGAGGACAGCGAGGACGTGATGCCTGACGTCGGTCCCGCCGCAGCAGCCATCGGCCCCTTGCGCTTCCACTCCAGGTGCTGGTCCGGGATCTCCTCCAGGAACCGCGACGGCGGGTTGTACGAGGGCTGGCCCCACGCACTCCGCATCGCCGCCCGGGTCAGATACAGGCGCTCACGGGCGCGCGTGATGCCCACGTAGGCGAGCCGGCGCTCCTCCTCCAGCTCCTTCACCTGCCCCAGCGCACGCATGTGCGGGAAGACGCCGTCCTCCATGCCGGTCAGGAAGACCACCGGGAATTCGAGGCCCTTGGCCGTGTGCAGGGTCATCAGCGTGATGACACCGGTGCCGTCCTCGTCCTCGTCGGGGATCTGGTCGGAGTCCGCGACGAGCGCGACCTTCTCCAGGAACTCGGCGAGTGTCCCCGTGCCCTCCCCCTCCGCGCGCTCCTGCTCGAACTCGAGGGCGACGGCGGCGAGTTCCTGGAGGTTCTCGATACGGGTCTCGTCCTGGGGGTCGGTGGAGGCCTGGAGTTCGGCGAGGTAGCCGGTCCGCTCCATGACCGCCTCCAGCACGACGGCCGGCCCCGCGCCGGACTCCACGATCGTGCGGAGCTCCTCCATGAGCGTGTTGAAGCGCTTCACGGCGTTGGCGGAACGGGCCGCCATGCCGTACGCCTCGTCGACGCGGCGCAGGGCCTGCGGGAAGGAGATCTTCTCGCGCATCGACAGGGCGTCGATCATCGCCTCGGCCCGGTCGCCGATGCCCCGCTTGGGCACGTTGAGGATGCGGCGCAGCGGAACCGTGTCCTCGGGGTTGGCGAGGACACGGAGGTAGGCCAGGACGTCCCTGACCTCCTTGCGCTCGTAGAAGCGCACTCCGCCCACGACCTTGTAGGGCAGCCCGACGCGGATGAAGATCTCTTCGAAGACACGGGACTGGGCGTTCGTGCGGTAGAAGACGGCCACGTCGCCCGCCTTGGCGTCCCCGGCGTCCGTCAGCCGGTCGATCTCGTCGGCGACGAACTGTGCCTCGTCGTGCTCGGTGTCGGCGACGTAGCCCGTGATCCGGGTCCCGGCGCCCGCGTTCGTCCAGAGGTTCTTGGGGCGGCGGCTCTCGTTGCGCTCGATGACGGCGTTGGCCGCAGAGAGGATCGTCTGTGTGGAGCGGTAGTTCTGCTCCAGCATGATCGTGGTCGCGTCCGGATAGTCCTCCTCGAACTGGAGGATGTTGCGGATGGTCGCGCCGCGGAAGGCGTAGATCGACTGGTCCGCGTCACCGACGACGCACAGCTCTCCGGGGGCCTCGGCCTCACCGGACGGCCCCACCAGCTCGCGCACCAGGGTGTACTGCGCGTGGTTGGTGTCCTGGTACTCGTCGACCAGGACGTGCCGGAAACGGCGGCGGTAGTGCTCGGCGACGTCGGGGAACGCCTGGAGCAGGTGCACCGCCGTCATGATGATGTCGTCGAAGTCCAGGGCGTTGGCCTCGCGCAGCCGCGCCTGGTAGAGCGCGTAGGCCTGCGCCAGCGTCTTCTCGAAGCCGTCCGCCGCCTGACCGGCGAACGTCTCCTCGTCGATCAGCTCGTTCTTCAGGTTCGAGACCTTGGCCGTGAACGACTTCGGCGGGTAGCGCTTCGGGTCGAGGTCCAGATCGCGGCAGACCAGCGCCATCAGCCGCTTCGAGTCGGCGGCGTCGTAGATGGAGAACGACGAGGTGAAGCCCAGGCGCTTCGACTCACGGCGCAGGATCCGCACGCAGGCACTGTGGAACGTCATGACCCACATGGCGTTGGCGCGCGGGCCGACGAGATCCTCGACGCGTTCCTTCATCTCGCCGGCGGCCTTGTTGGTGAAGGTGATCGCGAGGATCTGCCCCGGGTGCACCCCGCGCTCGGCCAGGAGATGGGCGATCCGGTGGGTGAGCACCCTGGTCTTGCCCGAACCCGCCCCGGCGACGATGAGCAGCGGGGACCCGGCGTGCACGACGGCGGCGCGCTGCTCGGTGTTCAGCCCGTCGAGCAGCGCGGCGGAGTCGATGACGGGGCGCGCGGCACCGTCGCGGTAATAGGCGTCACGCGGCGGAGGCGTGTCGAAGACGTCCCCGAAGAGGCCCTCCGGCACCTCTTCGGGTGCGTGCTCCTCGGGGGGCGGCGGGGGGCTGTCCTCCGCTTGCCGGAGGCCGGTCAGGAAACTGTCGTCAAAGAGGCTGCTCATCGCTTCACGAGTCTAGGCGGCCGGACCGACAACCCGGGCCGCATCGACGACATGGACCGGGGCCGTGCGCGTACCGAGACGGTCCACCCACGGTCCGTGAGGTTCCGGAGGCGCCTTCGGCCCCGCCGCCCACCGCCCCGGAAAGGTCACGAAAACGTATCGGGCATATCGAACATCAACCTTCACAGGGACACCACGGGTTGGCTAGCGTGCTCCGACAGGTGCCCCGTACCCCCTTGAGGCGAACCACGCCGCACGGGCACCCCCGCCGAATCCGCACTCCCCCGAAGGGAGCCAGGAACCGGGGACCCACACGCAGCACCGGGGTGAATCGGTCCGTCTCCACCGGACCGTAGGGCAGCCTTCCGTTCCGCCCGAACCCTCCCCCAGTGCCTGAACGGCCTGGGGGTACCCCCACCGCTGACCCGGCAGGCGGTCCACGGAAGGAGATGCCGGCCTTGGCATCGCATCGCAAGCCGCGCACCCGGGTGCGCACCACCACCCCCGCCGTCGGTCTCACGACGGCGGCGCTCGCCTCCGTCACCCTGCTCTCCACGCAGAGCGCGACGGCCGCCCCCGCCGAGCCCAGGCCCAGCATCGAGGAAGTGCGGAAGAAGGTCGACGCCCTCTACCGGCAGGCCGGTACCGCGACACAGCAGTACAACAGGGCGAAGACCGCGACGGCCGAGCAGCGTTCCGAGGTCGACGCGCTGCTGGAGGCCGCGGCGAAGCGGGCCGACCGGCTCAACGAGACGCGCCGGGAGCTGGGCGGCTACGCGGCCGCGCAGTACCGCAACGGATCGATCGCGCCGACGGCCACCTTCTTCCTCGCGGACGACCCGCAGTCGTACTTCGACCAGGACCAGCTGATGGCCCGGATGACCAGCCGGCAGCAGAAGGCGGTCGCCGACTTCCGTACGCAGCAGAAGGAGGCGGCGGCGAAGCGCGTCGAGGCGACGAAGAGCCTGGAGACGCTCACCGAGTCGCAGGCCGCCCTGCGGACCAGCAAGCAGCAGGTGCAGACGAAGCTCACCGAGGCCCGCTCCCTGCTGTCGGAGCTGACCGCCGAGGAGAAGGCGCGGCTCGCGGAGCTGGAGCGCGAGAAGGCGGCCGAGGCCGAGCGCAAGGCCGGGGAACTGGCCCGGCAGCAGGCCGCCGCCGTGAAGGAGCGGGCCGGCCGGGCCGCCAGGGAGGAGGCCGCGCGGGAGGAGGCGGGCACCGGCACCGGCACCGACGCGGAGACCGGCGGCACGGGCTCCGGCAGCGGTTACGCCACGAAGGCCGGGAAGGTGCTGGCCTTCGCGCGCGCCCAGATCGGCAAGCCGTACGTCTGGGGGGCGACGGGCCCGTCCTCGTACGACTGCTCCGGGCTCACCCAGGCCGCCTGGAGGGAGGCGGGCGTCGATCTGCCGCGCACCACCTGGGACCAGGTCGAGGCCGGCACCCGCGTGGCCACGGCGGATCTGCGGCCCGGAGACCTGGTCTTCTTCTACGACGACATCAGCCACGTCGGCATATACAAGGGCGACGGCATGATGATCCACGCACCGAAGCCGGGCGCGGACGTCCGCGAGGAGTCGATCTACTCCATGCCGGTCTACGGCAGTGTCCGCCCGGCCTGACCAGGACACGGGTCAGGGGCGGCCGCAGGGCCGCCCCTGATCCGTCGTGTCCGCCCGCTCAGGTCCAGAGCGTGGCGATGAAGACGTTGGCGACCGTCAGCCCGCCGACCGCGGCGAACGCGCCCTTGCCCGCCTTCTCCTCGTCCCGCTTCACATAGACGAGCGCCAGGATCACGATCAGGACCAGCAGCTTGATGCCGATCTTGATGTTGTTCACGCTCTGGTCGTCGGCCTGGTTGAGCCCGACCAGGGCGACACCCGTGACGAGCATGGTGAGCGCACCGTGCAGCATGGCCGGGACGAAACGGGCCGTGCCCGCCCCCATGGCCTTCATCTGGGTCAGGAAGCCGCCCAGCAGGGAGGCGATGCCGATGATGTGCAGGGCCACGAAGACATTGATGAGTACGTCCATGGCCGCAGCCTAACCGCGGCCATATCACCACTCTTCGGCCAGGTACGACTTACCGATGAGTGGACCTCGATTCTGCGCGAATTGCCGGACTCTGGTTGATTTTCCCGTTCATCGGACGGAAACGAAACAGCACATGCGGGCAATATCTGTCATTACGCCTCTTCCCCGCACGCCAGGTTTAGCGTCCCTCCCAGGCGACCGGCCCTGCACCACCGTTTTGTAGCGGGCGGTGCTCCGGCCGCCCCGTCAGGAATCCGGCGGCGGGCCGCTCCCCCCGTGACGGCCCGCCCCCGGACCCCGCCGGGCCCGTCGCATCCCCGGCGGGCAGTCGAACGGAAGGACCCACCACCCCCGTGGCCGCCCATCGAGAAGCCGCTCACCGCAAGCCCAAGCAGCGCCTGTTCACGGGGCCTGCTGCCCGCACCGCAGCCACCCTCGCCCTCGCCGGGGCGGCGACCGCGACGGCACTCGAGGGTGCCGCCCAGGCCGACCCCCGGCTCACCCCGGCCCAGGTCGGGGCCGAGGTCGACCGGCTCCACCACGACGCCGAGGTCGCCACCGAGAAGTACAACGGCGCGAAGGAGGCGGTCACCGCCTCCGAGAAGTCCCTCGACGCACTGCGCGACGAGGCGGCGCGCAGGACCGAGCGCCTCAACGCCGCGCGCGACGCCCTCGGCTCGTTCGCCACCGCCCAGTACCGCAGCGGCGGCATCGACCCCGCCATCCGGCTGGCCCTCTCCTCCGATCCCGACGAGTACCTGGAGCGCGCCTCCTACGAGGCCCGGGCGGGCGACCGCCAGGCCGGCGCGGTCAACGGCGTACGCCGGCAGGTCGGTCACATCGCCCAGCTGCGCGCCCGGGCCGAGGACGAGCTGGCGGTGCTCTCCTCCCGCCGGGCCGACCTGAAGAAGCACAAGGACGCGGTCCGCACCAAGCTCGCCGACGCCCGGAAGCTCCTGGCCACCCTGACCGCCGGCCAGCGCGCCGCCTACGAGCGCTCCGCCGGCGCCGCGCACGGCGGCGGCGCCGTCCGTGCGGGCCGGAGCGTCCCGCGCGGCTCCGTGGCCGCCCCCAACGCCCGTGCGGCCCAGGCCGTCGACTTCGCGTACGGGGCGTTGGGCAAGCCGTACGTATGGGGTGCCACCGGGCCCTTCTCCTTCGACTGCTCCGGGCTCACCCAGGCCGCCTGGCGGGCGGCGGGTGTGTCCCTGCCCCGCACGACGTACACCCAGATCAACGCCGGCCGGCGCGTCCCCCGCTCCGCACTCGCCCCGGGTGACCTGGTCTTCTTCTACTCCGGAGTCACCCACGTCGGGCTCTACATCGGCGGGGGCCAGATGATCCACGCACCGCGCCCGGGTGCAGCCGTCCGTATCGCGCCGATCACCGAAATGCCCTTCGCGGGAGCGACCCGGGTCGCCTAGGCTCCCGCGCCCATGGACAACGCCGTCCAGGACTACGCCCGTTCACCGACCCTCCGCTCCCCTGACCACTACCGGGGCGGCCCGTTCACCGTGCGGCACGGTCCGGGCCGGGAGCTGCAGTCCGCCGACTACGCCGCCCCCGGCCGGGGCGTCGGCGCCACGCTCTCCGCCTGGCTGACCCGCACCGCCTTCGAGCGCGGCTACGGCACCGTGTGGCCGGAGCCGGGCGCACCCGGCGTCGAGCGGGTCCACGCGCGCATCGGCTACCGCAGGACCGGCCGGAAGCTCACCATCTCGCTCGCCCCCTGAGCACCCGGCCCGCCTGAGCGAGGCTCATCAGACCAGCCGTCGCGCCGTCGCCCACCGGGTCAGCTCGTGCCGGTTGGAGAGCTGGAGCTTACGCAGCACGGCCGAGACATGGGACTCGACCGTCTTCACCGAGATGAACAGCTGCTTGGCGATCTCCTTGTACGCGTATCCCCGGGCGATCAGCCGCAGCACCTCACGCTCGCGCTGCGTCAGCCGGTCCAGGTCCTCGTCGACCGGCGGGGCGTCCGTCGAGGCGAAGGCGTCCAGGACGAACCCGGCCAGCCGGGGCGAGAACACCGCGTCGCCGTCCTGGACCCGGAAGACGGAGTCCACCAGGTCGGTGCCGGTGATGGTCTTGGTGACGTAGCCGCGGGCGCCGCCGCGGATGACACCGATGACGTCCTCGGCGGCGTCCGAGACGGACAGCGCGAGGAAGCGCACCGGGTTCTCGACCGCGCCCATCATCGGGGCGCAGCGCCGCAGCACCTCGACGCCGCCGCCTCCCGGGAGGTGGACGTCGAGGAGGACGACCTCGGGGCGGGTCGCGGTGATCACGGTGACCGCCTGGTCGACGTCGGCGGCCTCACCCACGACCTCGACCCCGGTCTCCTCGGTGCGGCCGATCTCGGCCTGGACCCCGGTGCGGAACATCCGGTGGTCGTCGACGAGCACGACCCGTACCCGGCGCTCCGGCCCCCCGGCCGCTTCGGTGTTCTCGGTCATTGACCCGCCCTCTCCATCTCCAGCTCGACTTCCGTGCCCCCACCGGGCACCGGACGCAGCCGCGCCGTACCGCCGTTGCGCTGCATCCGGCCGATGATCGATTCTCGTACGCCCATCCTGTCGGCCGGGACGGCGTCCAGGTCGAAGCCCGGCCCCCGGTCCCGTACGGAGACGAAGACCGTGCGGCCCTCGACCTCCGCGAAGACCTGGACGGCGCCGCCCTCGCCACCGTACTTGGCCGCGTTGACCATCGCCTCGCGTGCGGCCTGCATCTGTGCCGCCAGCTTCTCGTCGAGCGGGCAGTCGCCGACGACCACGACCTCCAGCGGGACCCCGTGCTTGTCCTCGACCTCGGCGGCGGCACGCTTGACCGCCTCGGCGAGGCCCGACGGCTCCTCGGCCTCCTCCTTGCCGGTGCCCTCCGGGTCGTACAGCCAGTTGCGCAGCTCGCGCTCCTGGGCGCGGGCGAGCCTGCGGACCTCGCCGCCGTCGTCCGCGTTGCGCTGGATCAGCGTGAGCGTGTGCAGGACGGAGTCATGGACGTGGGCGGCGACCTCGGCCCGTTCCTGGGCCCGGATGCGCATGAGACGTTCCTCGGAGAGGTCCTGGGTCATCCGCACCAGATAGGGGCCGGCGAGCAGCGCGATGCCGGTGAGCACGGCGATGGCCGCGGTCAGCGCGGTGCCGAGCTGGGCGGCCGAACCCCGCACCACCATGAAGGCGGCGAGGCCGAGGCCGACGAGCGCGACGCCGGCCAGTCCGCGGGCGAGGTGCAGGATCCGACGGCGCCGGCCGACCTCGATCCATCGGGCCCGTCGCGCGTTGTCCGCCTGGCGCCATACGAGGACGGAGCCCGCGCCGATGAGCAGCGCCGGCCAGACGTAACGGTCCGCCTCGCTGCCCATGTCGACGTTGCTGACGAAGATCACGGCGCCGACGAGCAGGGCGAGCAGGGCGAAGACCTGACCGGTGTCGGGCTTGCGGAGTCTGCGCCGGCCGTCCGGGGCGGTCTCGAAGAGTGACCTGTCCGCCCCGCCGACCCCGCCGACCCCGAGCGGTACGACGATCCAGAACACGGCGTAGAGCAGGGCACCCAGGCCCTCCGCGAAGAACAGCCCGAGGAAGACGAACCGGACCCAGACGACGGGCAGTCCGAGATGTCCGGCGAGCCCGCGCGCGACGCCCCCGAGCATCCGCCCGTCGGCGCTGCGGTACAGCTTGCGCGGCGCCGGCTCCTCCGGGTCCGGGGCGTGGGAGCTCGGGGCTCGGGTCGTGGCTGCTGGCATGCTCCGATCGTCACACGTTCCGGCGGGCCGTGGCATCAGGGTCTGCCCGGACTCGACCCTGAGGCGCTCGGTGCCGGTGCCCCGGCGCCGCCCCGCAGCCCCGAGGACCTGCGGACGGGCCCTCAGGGGCCACCGGGACGCAATATCAGGGATCGGCCAGGGTCGGCGCGGGTCCCACACGGGCGTACGGGCCGTCACCATGGAGCCATGACCGTTCCTCACGACGCCCCTCCCGGCGTCGCACCGCCTCCCGAGCCGGCTCCCCGGCTGCAGCGCAGCCCCCGGCAGAAAGTGGTGGCAGGGGTGTGCGGCGGGCTCGGCCGGTACTGCGACGTGGACCCGGTCATCTTCCGGATCGTGCTCGGCGTCCTCGCGGTGACGGGTGGCATCGGCCTGATCTTCTACGGTTTCGCGTGGCTGCTGCTCCCCGTGGAGGGCGAGGACGAGAACGAGGCGCGCCGTCTGCTGTCGGGCCGCGTCGAGGGCGCCTCACTGATCGCTCTGCTCCTGGCCCTGGTGGGCTGTGGCCTGCTGCTGTCGATGCTGCACAACGGCGGGATGCTCGCCTTCGCCGCGATGCTGTCGCTGACCGTGATCGGATTCTCGGTCTGGACCCAGCACCGCGGGGCGGTCCCGCCTGAAGACGCGCCGGGTACGCCGGCCCGTGCCCCGAAGAACACGGCGCACGCCGCCGGCCACGGGGCGCCACCCGAGGTGAAGGCCCCGCCCACACCGGGCAGCCCGTCCTGGTGGCGGGAGCCCATCATCAAGGACGGCACGACCGGTCCTGCGGCGACCGGCTATCTGTGGGGCCCCGCGGACGCGGTGTACGAGGCGGAACAGGTCGGCAGGAGCAGGCCCACGGCGGACTCCCCCTACCGCCCGCCCTACCGCGCGCCGGGCTCCCGGGGCCCGCGTTCGATCGGCGGCCTCGTCTTCCTGCTCGCCCTGGTCGCCGGAGGCCTGGGCACGGGGCTGAGCTGGGAGACCCATCCGCTGGGGACCAGCCTGCAGATCGGTCTCGCCGCGGCGCTGGGGGTGTTCGGCCTCGGTCTGCTGGTCGCCTCCGTGCTCGGCAGGACCGGTTTCGGCACGGTCCTGCTGGCCGTGGTCACGGCAGGACTGCTGGCGGGGGCGTCCGTCGTCCCCGAGGACATCGGTACCGACTGGATCCGCAAGGAATGGCGCCCGGCTTCGGTCGCGGCGGTCCAGCCCCGGTACGAGCTCGGCACCGGCGACGCGAAGCTCGACCTCTCCCGGATCACCGTCCCCGAGGGGGAGACCCTGCGTACGCGTATCGAGGTCGGGGCGGGTCGCGCGCTCGTGGTCGTACCGGTGGGCGTGACGGTGAAGGTGGACGCCGAGGCCGGCCTCGGCGACATGCAGTTCCCGTCCGATGTGCCTGAGGACGTGGACATCGCCGCCGACCGGCGCACGCGGCAGATCATCGAACCCCCCGGGAACAGCGAGCCCGCCGGCACCGTCGAGCTGGGCATGGGAATCGGCATCGGACAGCTGGAGGTCACCCGTGCTGCGTCATGAGATCCGGCCCGGCCGCGCGGTGGCGGGGCTCGTCATGCTGACCCTGGCAGCCGGCTACGCGGCGGACGCGGCGGGGGCGTGGAACGCCCCCTGGACCTTCTTCGCCCCCCTGTTCTTCGGCGGACTGGGGCTGGCCGCCACGACGACCTGGGTCAGCTACCGCCTGCGGCGACGGCGCCAGGCGCGGAAGGCGACGCCGGGGCCCTCGCCCAGTGGTGCCGTGCCCGGCAGTTGAAAGGGCCCCGGGCGGCCCGGCCATCGGAAGGACAGAGCGGAGGACCCAAGGCCTCGCGGGCGGCCCCGGCCCCCTCGCCCACCCCGGTGACCGGCCGGCCGGAGGCGCTGCCCGGCTCCACGCCGATGACCCGGCGAGGTCTCCCCCGACCGGACCGTCCGGGGTCGCGTGGGCGACGGCTGCGGACGCCGCACCCCGCGTGGTCAGGCCGGCGGCCCTAGAACCGGCCGCGGCGCCGGCCTGGCCTCAGGGCGTCCAGCGACAGGTACGGCGCTCCCGCCAGCAGCAGCGGCAGCCAGGCCACGAGGTAGACCAGGTCGTTGCCGTAGTAGTACGGCTCGGTCCGCCAGCTGACGGTCAGCCACAGGCTCAGCGAGACCAGCGCCCCGCCGAGCGCAGCGAGCCGTGCCCACAAGCCGGCCAGGGTGCCGAGGCCGACGAGGAGTTCCCCGATCGCGAGGGCGTAACCGAAGCCTTCGGGGCTCCTCAGGGCCAGGTCGGCCAGGGCCGGGACCGCCGCGCTGTCGCGTACGGCCTGCATCGTCTCACCGATGGACCCGGCCCCGTCCGCCGACAGGAACGCGCTGTCGGTCAGCTTGTCGAGCCCCGCGTAGACGAACGTGGCGCCGAGGAAGATCCGCAGGGGAAGGAGCGCGTACTCCCGCGCCCGGTCCCGGAGCCCCTTCGGCTCGTCCAGCCCGTAGGAACCGCCGCCGTACCCATGCATCACTGCCCCGCTTTCCGTTGGCCCTCCAACAGACCATACGGAGGCCGGTCCGGTGCCGTTCCCTCAGGTGTGCAGCTCAGTCCGTGACGTCGACGACGCAGGAATTGGTCTCCACGCCCGCCGCCGTGACGACCTGTACCTCCACGGCTCCGGGCTCGACCTCGACGGGCACGGGCACCGTGAGCACGGTGTCCGCCGGATTGGCGAAGCCCCCGGTGACCGGGATCAGGGGCACGTGCACATGCACCCGCCCGATCCTGACGACCACCCGCGCCAGCCGGTCGGGGCTGCCGGCACCGGGCGGGACGAAGCCGGCGCCGCGGATCTCGATGTCGTCCCCGGTACGGATCGGGGCGTCCAGGTCCCCGGCCTCCCTGGCCCGGACGACCGACAGGATGACCGGCCGGCCGCCCTCCGCGTACTTCCCCGCGAAGTACGTCGCCGCCGAGACGGCCACCAGGACCGCAAGGCCCCACGGCAGATCCGGGAGCTGCTCGGGACGACGGGCCAGGCGGACCGCGGCGAACAGCACGGCGACGGCGCTGACCAGCACGTACTGCACATCGGTGAAGCTCCCGCGACCGGAGTCGTCGGTCAGCAGGTCGGCGGCCCGCGGCCGGTCGGCGCGCAGCTTCTGCAGTCGCTGGGCCAGGACGCGTACGGTCACCACCCGGCGTACGACGACGGCGACGGCGCACACCAGCGCGAGCACGGTCAGCACGCCGGCCGAGCGGACCAGGTCCAGGCCCTCGATCAGGGCGTCACGGTCGGCGTGGTCGGACGCCCCGGCCAGCTGCAGCGCGAGGACGAGCACCGCGAAGACGGCCAGCAGCACCCAGGACGCGGCGACCGTACGCGAGGTGGAGAGCCGGTTGTCCTCGCCGATCAGCGGGGCGAGGAGGCCGCCGCGGGCCCGGTGGACACGGGCGGCGCCGGTCAGCAGGCCGGCGGTGACGAGTGCGGCGATCAGGCCCGCGGTGCGGGCCGTGGACCAGCCGGCACCGATCGCGGTGACGGCCTCGCCGATGACCAGCAGGGCGACGCCGCCCCAGACGACCACGAGGGTGCGTACCCAGAGCGTGTGCAGCCAGGCGTCACCGGCTTCACGGCTGCGTTCGGCGACGGCGCGGGCCGACTCGGTCAGCTCGTCCGACACCCACTGCCGGGACGCGGAAACGGACTGGGCGACCCCGGCGGGCAGACCCTGCCCGGCGGCGAACGCGTCCCGCTTGGTGAGGAAGGCCGCCACCGCGCGACGGTGCCCTTCGCGTGCTCCGTGCGGGCAGTCGCCGCACGTACAGCCACCGCCGTGCGCACTCTTCGCCCTCGTCTCGTCCAACGCCACGGAGAACGCCGCCCTTTCCCGCCCTGGTAGAACCAACTCGCTTCTGATTGCTGCGAATTGTGCCGTACGAAGCGGGCTCGTCCCGCATCGGGGCGGGCCAGAGGCGCGTATCGCAGAAATGTGCGATTCTCAGGCGCTGAGCACGAGGTAGGCGAGGCCCAGGGTCCCGCGGTATCCCCCGTAGTACCCGGTGCGGCGTGCGTCGACGGCCTCGGTCACCCCGGCGTGCAGCGGGTGCCCGGGGTTGGCCAGCGCCCAGCGCTCGCCGCGCCCGATGTTGGCGGCGGACTCGAAGAGGTCCCACTCGCGCTGGTCGGCCACGGTCACCTGGAGCGGCCGGAGCCCGGCCGCCTCCGCCTGCCGGACCATGCCCAGGAGGGTGCCGAAGTCATCCGGCTCCGCACCGAGCCCCTCCAGTGCGGCGGGCGAGGGCTCGCGCTCCCAGAAGCCGTCGCCGAACAGTACCCGGCCGCCGGGCCGCACCGCGGCCCGCAGCGCCTTCAACGCGTCCGGGGTGCCACCGGGCCAGGCGTGCGCGGCGCCGATGGAGAGGACCAGGTCGTAGCCGTCCCCCCGATGTTCGGCCGCCGGCACCTCGTGGAACCGGACCCGGTCGCCGAGCCCTCGCCCGTCCGCCAGCCGCACACCCCGCGCGACGGCTTCCGGGTCGGTCTCGATGCCGTCCCCGGTGGACCCGGGCGCCGCTTCCACCAGGCGCATCAGCAGCTCACCCCAGCCACTGCCGAAGTCGGCGATCCGCGCCCCGGGCCCGGGCGCGCAGGCTGCGATCAGCCGGGCGGCGTGGTCCTCGGACAGCGGGGTGTTCCAGGTGAGGCCCTCGTTGCCGGGGGCGGACATGAGGGCGCGGACTTCTTCGGCAGACATGGGGACGCACCATTCCACGGGTGAAGGAGCTCTGCCACCGATTTAGAGGGAGCGCCTCCGGTGGATCGCGGTGAGATCGATGTCGAGGGGAAAGGGCACGTCGAGCTTGAGGGTGTTGTGGTAGATGCCCGTCGCGGTGTACGCCCTGAGAGCCGGATCGAGCTCGTACACGTACACGACGGGCAGACCGTCGGTGCCCTGCTCGACCCGCCAGAAGTGCGCCACACCGGCAGCGGCGTACTTCCGTGGCTTCGCGTCCCTGTCCCTGACTGCGGACTCCTCCGACATGACCTCCACCGCCAGAAGTACGTCCTCGGGTCGGAGGCAGGTCTCCTTGGGGCCCGTGTCCGCGTCCAACGGGACCACGAGCACATCCGGCTCGGGGCGGTTCCGGCTGTCCAGCCTGATGCTGAACTCACGAAAGACGTCGAGTTCGTCCGGTGCCTGATCGAGGAGACAGTTCTCCAGCAGACGCATGGTCCGCATGTGAAACCTGGTCTGCGGACTCATGAAGACGAGGCTCCCGTCGATCAGCTCGGTGTGCCGCGGCAGTTCCGGAAGCCGATCGAGATCCTCCGCCACCCAGCCCTGGGGCGGGGGCACCGGGTAGTGGTACCGCTCGGTCGGTTCGTCGTCGGGTGCGGCACTCATGGTTGCTCCCATGGGGCTGAGTCTCGTCTCCTCAGCCAGCCTACCCAGCGGGTACGACGATGCCGCCGCCCAAACGAATGAGCGACGGCACCAGCGTTGACCCTGCGCGGAGGGTTACTCCCACTCGATCGTCCCCGGCGGCTTGCTCGTCACGTCGAGGACCACGCGGTTGACGTCGGCGACCTCGTTGGTGATGCGGGTGGAGATCTTCGCCAGCGTCTCGTACGGCAGGCGCGACCAGTCGGCCGTCATGGCGTCCTCGGAGGAGACCGGGCGCAGCACGATCGGGTGACCGTAGGTGCGGCCGTCGCCCTGGACTCCGACGCTGCGGACGTCCGCGAGCAGGACCACGGGGCACTGCCAGATGTCACGGTCGAGGCCGGCCGCGGTCAGCTCCTCGCGGGCGATGGCGTCGGCCTCGCGCAGCAGGTCGAGCCGCTCCTTGGTGACGTCACCGACGATACGGATCCCGAGGCCGGGGCCGGGGAAGGGCTGGCGCTGGACGATCTCCTCCGGCAGGCCGAGCTCCTGGCCGACCATCCGGACCTCGTCCTTGAACAGCTGGCGCAGCGGCTCGACGAGCTGGAACTCGATGTCGTCGGGGAGCCCGCCCACGTTGTGGTGGGACTTGATGTTCGCGGTGCCGGTGCCGCCGCCGGACTCGACGACGTCCGGGTAGAGGGTGCCCTGGACGAGGAAGGCGACCTCGGGGCCGTCCTCCTGGAGGATCTCCAGCTGGGCCTGCTCGAAGACGCGGATGAACTCGCGCCCGATGATCTTCCGCTTCTGCTCCGGGTCGGACACACCGGCCAGGGCGTCGAGGAAGCGCTTCTCCGCGTCGACCACCTTCAGCTTCGCGCCGGTCGCGGCGACGAAGTCCTTCTCGACCTGCTCGGTCTCGCCCTTGCGCATCAGACCGTGGTCGACGTACACGCAGGTGAGCTGGGAGCCGATGGCCTTCTGCACGAGGGCCGCGGCGACCGCGGAGTCCACGCCTCCCGAGAGGCCGCAGATGGCGCGCTTGGTGCCGACCTGCTCGCGGATGAGGGCGACCTGCTCCTCGACGACGTTGGTGGTCGTCCAGGTCGGCTCGATGCCCGCGCCCCGGTAGAGGAAGTGCTCCAGAACCTGCTGGCCGTAGGTCGAGTGCATGACCTCCGGGTGGTACTGGACCCCGTAGAGCTTCTTCTCGTCGTTCTCGAAGGCGGCGACCGGCACGACGTCCGTGGACGCGGTCACGGTGAAGCCCTCGGGGGCGGCGGAACAGGCGTCGCCGTGCGACATCCAGACCGGCTGCTCGGTGGGCGTGCCCTCGAAGAGGGTCGATCCGGCCTTCGAGACGGCGAGCGAGGTGCGGCCGTACTCACGTGCGCCGTTGTCGTCGACCGTACCGCCGAGGGTCGTGGCCATGAGCTGGAAGCCGTAGCACATGCCGAAGACCGGGACCCCGGCCTCGAACAGCGAACGGTCGAGGCTGGGCGCTCCCTCCGCGTACACCGAGGACGGGCCGCCGGACAGGATGATCGCCCGGGGGTTCCTGGCCAGCATCTCGGCCACCGGCATCGTGGACGGGACGATCTCGCTGTAGACCCGGGCCTCACGGACGCGGCGGGCGATGAGCTGGGCGTACTGGGCGCCGAAGTCGACAACCAGGACGACGTCCGTCGTGGTCTCGGGGGCGGCGGAGGGTGCTGCTGGCACGGGGGCGGCCTTCCGGCGGTGGAGAGGGGTTCGGTCCTCCAATTCTACCGGCCTCACGGCATTGCCCCGCCGGACTCCCGTCTCACCATCCGGGCCCGGCGTGGACCCGGGCCGGGCCCGGGTCCATACTTGCCCCATGCGTCAGCACACGACCTTCGTCTTTACCTATGGCACCCGGCCCGCCGGCTGCCATGGTCGTGCTGCTTGAGCTACTGACAAGCAACTTCTCCAGGCGCCCCGGGCCGACAGGCCCGGGGCGTTCTGGCGTTCGGGGCCCGTCCGCTCCGGGGCCTCAGCCCATCGGGAGTCACGGATGAACAGCACCGCACCCACGACGACGGCCGCCGAGCGGACCGGAGCGCACACCGAGGAGGCCGCGTCCCTGATCGGGGGCGCCCGGACGCGCATCGACGCCCTGGACGACCGGATCATCGGCCTCGTCCAGGAACGGATGGCCGTTTCGGCGGTGATCCAGGAGGCGAGGATCACGTCCGGGGGCCGCCGGGTGAACCTCTCCCGGGAGATGGACGTCCTCAGCCACTACAGCGATGCCCTGGGCAGGCCCGGCACGGCGCTCGCCATGACGCTGCTGGAGCTGTGCCGCGGCAGGGTGTGACGTACGGAAAGGTGTAAGGCCGCACCCCCGTTCGGGCCCGGTCTCACCCGTACGGCGCGTGACCGGGCCCCGGACGGCTTCGTTGATGCAGGTGTCCGTGCCAGCCAGGGGCGGCATCGGCAGGAATCCACGCGTGGCTCCGCCGGGGCGTGTGGCGTACCGCAGGTACGTCGTGGGACCACGACCCGGCGTGTGTGACCGGCCGGCAGGGGACAGCAGTCCGGTCACCCATGTGCGGCCGGCCCCGGGGACGCCCGGGGCCGGCCGTCCTCGGGCCGTCGTGGACGACGGTCTCAGATCCGCTGGGCGCGGCGCCGGGTCGTCGCGTACAGCACGCCGCCCGCGGCCAGGGCGGCCACCGCGACGGCGGTGCCCATGAGCGCCACCGAGCCCGTGGAGGCGAGGAGGCCCCCGGTGCCCGTCGATGCGGAACCGGACGTGCCCGTGGTGCCCGCGTCGGTCGCGGAGCCCGGGGCGGACGTCTCGCCCGGGGTACCGGGTGTCCCGGTTGCCGAGCCCGCCGTGTCACCGCCGGTGGCGCCCTCCGTGCCGGTGGTGGAGCCCTCGGCCGTACCCCCGGTGTCCTCGGAACCGGAGTCCGCGCCGTTCAGCACGAGCCGCGCGGTGTTGTTGGTGTTCTCGGGGTCGAAGGGCAGGGCGGGGTCGCTCAGCCAGGTGTTCCGGACGGTGACGGCGCCCGAGGCGCCCGGGACCACCTTGTCGATCTTCAGCTCGAAGGGCAGTGTGATGTCCGCCCCGTCCCGCACGGTCATCGAGGAGCTGCAGAAGTAGCGGGGCGCTGCGGTGCGGTCCTCGCGGTACTTGCCCTCCGCCGTCACGCCCTGGCAGGAGTCCGGCTTCCCGGTGACCCGGGCGCCCTCGGGGACGGTGAAGTCGAAGGTGGCGACAGGCTCGCCGGACCGGATGTAGCCGACCCAGGCCGGCCCGTCGTTGCGGAAGCCGATGTCCGCCGTGACGGTCTCGCCCTCGGCGCCTTCGACCTCCGATCCGTACGCCGTGAAGTCGGCCGTGTTCCCGGTGTGGAAGTCGGCCTCATGCTGGTTGTCCCGGGGATCGAGGTCCGCGCTCCGCGTGGAGGACGTGACCTTCTCCAGGGTCAGCTCCGGGCCGGTGCCCCGGGTGAAGGGCGCGCCGGCGCGCTGCGCCGAGCGCTGGGCGGAGCTGTCCTCGTGGATGCGGTAGACGAAGGTGTCGTGGAGGGCCCGCTCGGTGGCCTTGAGGGACAGCGGCTCCGCCAGCGTGTAGGTGACGCCCGGTTCGAAGGAGCCCGCGACCGAGCACAGGGCGGTGGCCCAGGCGAAGTCCTCGAACGGCTGCTTCCCTGCCTCCCCGTTGTACTCGCAGTTGGCGTAGCGCTCGGGGATCTCCATGCCGCGCGAGTACATGAGGGTCAGCAGGACGCCGTCGGCGGCCCGGTCGCCCTTGTTGGTGAAGGTGATCGGTGCGGGCTGCACATCACCCGGCTGGAGCTGCTCCTCGAAGGACAGCTGCTTCATGACCAGGTCGGGGCCGCCGATGGTCACCTTCGCCGAGAAGGGGGTGAAGGTGACCCCCTCGGCCGAGCCGGTCACCTCGATGGTGCCGGAGGCGCCGTCCTCGCTGCCCTCGGCGGCGGCGAGGTCGAAGGCGGCCATGGAGCTGAGGCCCGCGGAGACGCCGTAGTCGTGGCAGACGGCTTCGGTCCCGGTGATCTCGCAGTCCTCTCCCGCGTCCTCGGCCGGGGAGAGTTCGGCGACGCCCTCGATGCCGCTGAGGTCGAGGGTGTAGGTCACCTCGCCCTCGTAGCCCATGCTCTCCTCGTCCGGGTCCGGGTTGTGGACGGTGAGCCCGAGCGAGGACTTCTGCGGGCTTCCGGTCTCCGGGTACGGGTGCAGCGCCGTCTCGGCGGGCCCGCCGAGCGTGAAGGCGGGCCCGTCCGCCTGCGCCGGGGCGCCGAAGGCGAGTGAACCGGCGGCGAGCATCCCGGCGGCTGCGAGGCCGCCTGCCGTACGGCGCAGCGCTGTTCTCGGGGAAAGGCGTGTCATCGCGAACCTCTGGGGATCGGCGGAGCTGTGTGACTGCTGTGACTCAGCACGGGTTCGACCGTGCCGCGCCGCCAGGAGTTGCCCGGTACAGGATCACGACTTGAACACACCGCGGGAATGTGGCGAGGAACACATAAGGATTCCGTCAAACCGGGGACAACCGTCGCCCCGCCCTGCGGGTCATGTATGGCGAACACACCAGCTCGTCCCGTACCTCACGACGGGTGGAGAGGCTGCACTCGGAGGGGGGTGCAGCCCCTCGGTGTGTTCCCCGGCGGCGTGTCTCCCGGCTCAGGCCTCGGTCGCGGCCGCCTTCGGTGGTACCACCGGTATCCCCAGGAAAGGCAGCTTCAGGGCGCCGAACGCCTCCTTCGGCACGGCGGGCGTCCGGGGCTCGACGGCGGGGAGCCGTTCGTAGGCCGCGTCCTGCGCCGGACGCGGGTCCGCCTCGCCCTTGTTGGGCCAGAAGGACATCGCACGTTCCGCCTGTGCCGTGATGGTCAGCGACGGGTTGACGCCGAGGTTGGCGGAGACGGCGGAACCGTCGACCACGGAGATGCCCGGGTGTCCGTACAGCCGGTGGTACGGATCTATGACGCCCTCTTCGGGGCTCGCCCCTATCGGGCAGCCGCCGAGGAAGTGCGCGGTGAGCGGGGTGCCCATCAGCTCCCCTATGTTCGACCCGGCGAAGCCGTTGATCTCCCGGGCGAGCAGCGTCGCGCCCTGGGTGGCCTCGGCGATCTGGGTCGGGTTGGGCGAGCCGTGGCCCTGCCGGGCGGTGAGCAGCCCCTTGCCGACGCCGCCGGGCTTGCGGTACGCGGTCAGCGAGTTGTCCAGCGACTGCATGACCAGGCCGATGATGGTCCGCTCCGACCAGCGCCGGTTGGACAGCGAACGCATCAGGAGCCACGGGTGCCTGACCGCGCTGCCGAACCAGCTCAGCACCCGGTGCGTGCTGTAGGGCACCTGAAGGATGGTCAGCGCGCCCATCGCGTTGGAGCCCTTGCCGTAACGGACCGGCTCGATGTGGGTGTTCTCGTCGGGGTGGATCGACGAGGTGATGGCGACCCCCTGGGTGAAGTCGGCCTTGGCGATGCCGTGCTTCCTGCGGTAGCGGCGGTCGCTGGTCTGCGCCCCCACCAGTCCCTCGGAGTTGGTGCGGGTCAGCTCGCCGAGCCTGGACGACAACCGGGGCAGCAGCCCTTCGTCCTTCATCGTGTGCAGCAGGGTCTGGGTGCCGTACGTGCCCGCGGCGATGACCACCTTCCGGGCCCGCAGGACGGACGGCGTGGCCTTGCGGCGCCGGTGCGTGGGCACGGTCGACACGCGGTAGCCGCCGTCGGGGCCGTCCGTGACCGCGACGACGGAGGTCATCGGGTGGATGACGGCGCCGGCCTTCTCCGCCAGGTACAGGTAGTTCTCGTTGAGGGTGTTCTTCGCGCCGTGACGGCAGCCCGTCATGCATTCGCCGCACTGGGAGCAGGCCGTGCGGGCGGGGCCGGCGCCGCCGAAGTAGGGATCGGCCGCCTCCTTGCCGGGTGTCGTGCGCGTGGCCCCGTCGGCGTCCTGGCCGTCACCGAAGAAGACGCCGACCGGGGCGAGGTGGAAGGTGTCACCGACGCCCATGGACTCGGCCACGGCCTTGAGGTGGATGTCCGCCGGGGTCACCGTCGGGTTGAGCCGTACCCCGAGCATCCGCTTCGCCTGGTCGTAGTACGGCGCCAGCTCGGCCTTCCAGTCGGTGATGCCGGCCCACTGCCGGTCCTCGAAGAACGGCGTGGGCGGCACGTACAGGGTGTTGGCGTAGTTGAGGGAGCCGCCGCCGACACCTGCGCCGGCCAGCACCATCACCTTGCCCAGCAGATGCACCCGCTGGAGACCGAACATGCCGAGCGCCGGGGCCCACAGGTAGTTCTTGATGTCCCAGGAGTTCTTGGGCAGCGTCTCGCGCGTGAACCGGCGGCCGGCTTCCAGGACGCCGACCCGGTACCCCTTCTCGCTCAGCCGCAGGGCCGAGACCGCGCCGCCGAAGCCCGAGCCGACGACGATGACGTCGTAGTCGTACGCGTCGTCGTCCGCCGCCGGGGCGGACGGGCCGGCCTGGTTCTGGGCATGGCTGTCCTGGGACATGGCTCTCCTCGGTACGGAAAGGGCGGATGGGGGGCGCTATGGGGCAGCGCGACCGGAAGGGGGTCAGCGCAGCCGGAGGGCCTTCATCGCCTTGAGGCTGCGGCTCATGAAGGCGGCGTACTTCTCGTCGTCCATCCCGAAGGCGGGGGCGAGGGGGATCAGCCGTTGCCGGGCGACCGTCTGGGCTTCTGTGTACTTCAGGATGCCCTCGGAACCGTGCCGCCGGCCGAGGCCGGAGTCCTTCATGCCGCCCATGGGCGACTGGACGCTGCCGTACGCGGGTGCGTACCCCTCGTTGATGTTGACCGTGCCTGTCCGCAGCCGCGCGGCGACCCGGTGGCCGCGTCCGGCGTTCCTCGTCCAGACGCTGGAGTTGAGGCCGTAGGGGGTGGCGTTGGCGAGGGCGACGGCCTCGTCGTCGTCGCTGAAGCGGTAGACGGAGACGACCGGACCGAAGGTCTCCTCGCCGCAGACGGCCATGGGCGCCTCGACACCGTCGAGGATCGTCGGTTCGTAGAAGAGCGGGCCGATGTCCGGGCGGGCGACGCCGCCCGCGACGAGCGTGGCGCCCTTCTCCACGGCTTCGGCCACATGCCAGCTCACGGTCTCCAGCTGCCGCTCACCGACGAGGGAGCCCATGTCGGCGCCGTACGCGAGGGAGTTGCCGAGCCGCATGGCCTTCGTACGGGCGGCGAAGCGCTCCACGAAGTCGTCGGCGACCGATTCGTGGACGTACAGCCGCTCGATGGAGATGCAGAGCTGTCCCGCGGAGGAGAAGCAGGCACGGACGGCGCCCGCGGCGGCCTTCTCCACATCGGCGTCCTCCAGGACGAGCATGGCGTTCTTGCCGCCCAGTTCGAGGGATACGCCGACGAGCCGGGCGGCGGCGCCCTGGGCGACCTCACGGCCGGTGCGGGTGGAACCGGTGAAGGAGACGTAGTCGGCGTGGGCGACGACCTCGGGGCCGACGACGGGCCCCTCCCCCAGGACGACCTGGAACACCTCGGCGGGCAGTCCCGCCTCGATCAGGAGGTCACGGGCCCACAGGGCGGTCAGCGCGGTCTCCGTGTCCGGTTTCATCACGACGGCGTTGCCGGAGACGAAGGCGGGGAGCGCGTCGCCGACGGAGAGTTCGAGCGGGTAGTTCCAGGGTGCGATCTGGCCGACGACCCCGCGCGGCTGGCGCAGTTCGGTGACCTTCGTGAGCGTCGGGACGACCCCGGTGTGCCGCTTCGGCCTGAGGTACGAGGCGGCCTTGCGCCCGTAGTGCCTGGCCGCGACGGCGACGGCCAGCACCTCCTCGTGGGCGTGCAGCCGGGCCTTGCCGGTCTCCAGCTGGATGAGGTCGAGGACCTCCGACTGGCGCTGCAGGACCAGGTCGTGGAAGCGGAGCAGCACGGCGGCCCTGGTCCGGACGGGAACCGCGGCCCAGGCGCCCTGGGCGGCCCGGGCACGCTCGAAGGCGGTCTTGACGTCCTCGGGGGTGGACTCGGGCAGGTCGGCCAGCTTCTCCCCGGTGAAGGGGCTGTGGTTGGCCGTGCGGCCGCAGCCGACGACCTCACGGGTCAGCCGGGCGACCACCTCGGGTGTGACCACGTCGGCGGCGGTACGCGCGCCCGCCGGAGCGGCGGCCACCGGATTGGTGCCGACACGGGTGCCAGGGGCGGCGGAGGTGGGCGTGGAGGCCTGCGAGTCCGTCATGAGGGCGAGAGTATGTCCAGCCGCCGACTTTGGGTACCCGTGGGTAACAGGTTTTCACAGACCCTGTCGAAGACTTCTGCCGGGCCCGGCCATGCAGCCAGTGATCACTGGCTGCATAACCGCTGATCAGGGGCGATCCACAGTCGATCCCGGGATCGGACGTCGAGATTCGTGGATCTCCAGCCGCTCCGCCACCTCGGCGTGGATCTCCTCGCCGTCCTCAGCCGGTCCGCTCCGGCGGCTGCCAGCTGCGCAGCATCGTCTCGAAGAGCTTCCGGCTCTCGGCCCGTTCCTCCGCGGGCCCCGTCATGTAGAACGCGTACTCCGGACCGCCGGCCTCGGCGAAGTACATCTGGTCGATGCCGTGGCGCGGGCCCGGATGGTCCTTGGACTCGACCCAGGTGAACTCCCAGCGGGAGCCGGGTCGGTCACGGAAGACGTTCTTCTCCAGTGACAGGCGCTCGTAGCCCGGCAGGCGTGCGGCCAGATCCTTCTCGATGCTCTGCATGTGCGTGTAGGAGTGGGTGAAGTCCGGCTGCGGATCGAGGCCGATCCGGAGGCGGTGCGCACCGCCGTCCGGGGTGTAGTCGATCTGGCTGCCGCTCGTCTGCCGTTCCCAGCCCTCGGGGACGGCGAGGCTGAAGCCCTCGGGGTCGTCGACCCGCTTCCAGCCGTCGGGTATCTCCTTCGAGGCGGGCTCACCGCCCTTCCCGGCGGAGGCCCCGGCCGGGTCTCCGGCGGCGGAGGCCGAGGGGGCGGGAGCCGGTCCGGCCGTACTCCGCTGCACCGCGCCCCCGGCCGTGCCCCCGTCGCGGTCCGCCGTCTTCATCGCCACCAGGCCCGTCGCCCCGCCGATCAGGGCGGCCACCGTCACGACCAGCAGGGCGGTACGCCACCGGCCCCGGCTGCGCCGGGTGGCGGGCGCCGAGGTGTGCGGGGGCACGAGCGGATCAGGCAGGGGCCGGGGGAGCTGGGCGGTGGAGCCGTCCGGGACGGCGGAGGCACGCAGGTCGTCCCCGGAGAGCCGCTGCGTCGGCACGTGTGCCTGGGCGGCACGGGGCTTTCGCCCTTCCATCGCGTCCAGCAGCATGCGCTCCGTCTCCGCGGCCGTCGGACGGTCCGCGGGGTCCTTGCGCAGCAGCGCGGTGATCACCGGGGCCAGCGCGCCGCCGCGCAGCGGAGGGGGCGGTTCCTCCGTGACGACGGCCTGCATGGTGGAGATGGGGGACGTACGGCGGAAGGGCGAACTCCCCTCGACGGCCGTGTAGAGCGTGGCGCCCAGCGACCAGAGATCGGACGCGGGGCCCGGGTCGCCGCCGCGTACCCGCTCGGGTGCCAGATAGTCGATGGAACCCACCAGTTCACCTGTTCTGGTGATGGTGGAGTCTCCCTCGATCGCGGCGATGCCGAAGTCGGTCAGCAGGACCTGGCCGTCCCGGGCGAGCAGGACGTTGGCCGGTTTCACGTCCCGGTGCAGGACACCGGCGCCGTGGGCGGCCCGCAGCGCGCTCAGGACGTGGAGCCCGATCCTGGCGGCCTCGCGCGGCTCGATCTCGCCCGACGCCTTCGCCGCGTCGGCGAGCGAGGGCCCGTCGACGTACTGCATGACGATCCAGGGACGGTTGTCGTACTCGATGACGTCATGGACGGTGACGACCCCGGGGTGCGTGATCCGGGCCGCGGCGCGCGCCTCCTTCTGCGTGCGGGCGTGCAGCACCGCCCGGTCCGCCTCGGCGACGTACAGCCCGGCGGTCAGCTCCTTGACCGCTACCGTCCGGTGCAGCACCTCGTCCTGGGCGCGCCACACCTTTCCCATGCCACCGCGGCCCAGGACGTCACCCAACCGGTAGCGTCCGGCCAGTACGGTCCCCGCATCCGTGCCCTGCGCGTGTTCCACGTGTGTCCCCGCCCCGTTCCTCGGGACGACAGATTACGGACGGGAGGCGGTGCGACGTAACCTCGCATCGCTCACGAGACCTCACTGTGATGCTTGTCGCGTCGCGCTGCCGGTCCGTCAGGAGGTGACGCGGTACGAGGAGATGGCCTGGCCGTAGATCTCGGAGACCTTGTCCCGCTCGTTCTCCGGGCCGATGACCTGCACGATGTGATACCTGCCGTCCACGATCACGACCAGGTTGCGGACGTACACCTGACGGCCGCCGCTCTCCTGCCAGGTGAACTGACCCTCGGCCATGGCCTGTCGCCCGACGTCGACGCGGCGCAGGCCGGTGGACGTGGCCCAGCTGGAGTCCCGGAAGGGCTTCAGCTCGGGTTCCGCGGTCCGCTGGTAGTCCAGCGGGTCGCTCCCGTTGGCCTTGACGGTGTCCCGTCCGGGCACGACGAGCACACTGAACCCGTCGCTGCCGTAACGGACCTGACGGTCGGCGTTGGCCGGACTGCGCTGCCAGTCCGCCGGCACGCCGATCTCGAACCCTTCGGCGTCCTTGCGCAGCTTGTAGCCCGGTGCGAGGGCGACGGCGGAGCGACTGGTCTGCGGCTTCTGCGAGCCGGAGGAACCGGACGAGGCCGACGGCTCCGACGAGCCGGCGGGCGGGCTGTCGGCGGGCTCCGGTTCGGCCGGAGCGGCGGAGCCCGAGGGCGCGGCCCCCGCCCCCGTCTCCGGTCGTTCCTCGGGCATGAACAGCATGGCGTAGGCGATGGCGGCCGCCATCGCCAGCAGGATCAGCACCAGCAGCAGCCGTCCGAGTCGTCGCGGGGCCCGGCCGCCGGGCTGCGGCTGGCGCAGCACCTTGGGCCCCTTGGGTTCCCGGGGCGCGCGCGGCGGCTTCTCGTAGGCCTGCGGCTCGTACGCCTGCTGCCCGTATGCCTGCTGCTCGTGCCTCCGTTGTTTCTCGCGGCGCCGGGACTTTCCCTGACGGTGCCGGCCGTGCACCGCGCCACCGCGGCCCCGGCGACGGCGTACCAGCTCGCCCCGGCGGCGTACGACCGGCAGCCGGGTGGCGTCGACGGGCGGCATCGTGACGATGTCCGCACCGGCCTCGGGTTCGGGGGCCGAGCGCACGAGGGAGCGCAGCCAGCCGCGCAGCTCCTCGAAGTCGGGGCGTTCCGTGGGGTCCTGGCGCAGCAGCGACTCGACGACCGGACGCAGCGGGCCGCACTCCTCCGCGAAGGCGGGCGGCTCGCCGCAGACCATCTGGACGAGTTCGGCGGCGTTCTCCTCCGGGTAGGGGGCGTGCCCCTGCACGGCGCGGTAGAGCAGGGCGCCGAGCGCCCACAGGTCGGTGGAGGGGCCGATGGGCGGGGCGAGCTGCCAGTTGTCGTGGACCGGCCCCGCCTGCTCGGGCGCCCACCGCTCGGTGACGGCACCGACGACGGCGATACGGGCCTGCCGGGCTCGCTCCGCGGCGAGGGGCGTGGCCGGGCCCCGGTAGGCGGGGGTGGTGCCGCTCCCGGCGACGACCTCGTCCCACCCCCCGGCGGGGGCGCGGGCGGTCACGGGCTGCGGCAGCCGGTCCTGGCGGCCGGCGGGCCCGCCACCGAGACGCCGGGAGTCGGCACGGAGCGCGTCCTCGCCGGAGCCGCCCTGCCCTCCGGAACCGCCTGCGGGCACCGGCCGGCCGGAGCCGGGACCGTCGTCCCAGGCACCGGCGAGGTGGACCCGCCGGCCGGGGGGCGAGGGCTCGCCGGGGTCCTCGTCGTCGTCCTCGTCGTCCTCGTCGTCCTCGTACGGGTCGTCGGCCGCCCGGCCCCAGGGACCGGTCAGCTGCGGGCCGCCGGGGGCGGGAGGAGCGGAGGAATCCTCACCGGGCTCCTCGCTCCGTTCCGCGTCGGGGCCGTCGTCGCGGTCGGGGTCCGCATGCTTCCGCTGCCCCTCACCGGCACGGGCCACCGCTGCCCGGGCGCCCGCGCGGTAGGCCGCGATGGCCCCGGCGCGGGCGGCACGCAGCTGCGCCGCACTCCCCGCCCCCGGCTCGGCGGGCAGGACGGGGGGAGCCACCTCGATCTCCGCCCGGGGACCGGGCGCGGGTGCCCCGTCGGTGGACGTCCTGGGGGCGGGCAGTGCCTCGGGGGCGGAAACGGCGTCGGGCCCGGGGCGGAGGGCGTCCGGGTCGTACGGCACCGGGGGTTCGTACGGGCCGGAGGGACCGGGCTCGGCCTCCGGCAGTTCGTAACGGCCGGACCCGACAGCCGAGGGTTCGTACGGACCGGACCCGGCCACCTCCGGCTCGTACGGACCGGTGGGGCCCGATTCGACCGCCGGTGGCCCGTAGGCGCTCTCCTCGTCCGGCTGCGGCACGGGGACGTATCCGCACAGCGCCTCCTCGGCCGCGCCCGCCGCGAGCCCCGTCAGCACGACTCGGCCGTCGTCACAGACCAGCACCGTGCGGACCGTGATGTTGCGGTGCGTCCAGCCGTGCGCGTGCAGCACCCTCAGCGCCGTGAGCACGTCGGAGCCGATCTCGGCGGCCCGATAGGGGTTGAGGGGCCGCTCCGCGAGGAGTGCGGCGAGGGGCCGGGCGGCGACCAGTTCACTCACTATCCAGAGTGATCCCGCCTCGGCGAACACGTCGAACACCTGGTCCAGGCGCGGGTGGTCGGGCACCTGGGCCGCCGCTTGTGCGGCTTCGATCGCCCGGCGGACCGCCGGGTCCGTGGACCGCCGCACCGTACGCCCGGTGGCACGTCTGGCCGAGGTCAGGCCGTCCGCGTCGAGCACCTCCGCGTCCACGACCTCCGGCAACGGCACCTGCCGTACCAGGACTTCCTGCCCGCTGTATGTGTCGAACGCCCGGGTCTCGACCAGTTCGTACGCATCGGACGGGGGCAGCGGAAGGCGGTAGCGGTCGGCAAGCACCCGACCCGCGTAGTCGTCCACGACGCCTCCCCGGAGCGCGCTGTCCCTCGGTCATCGGAACCGTACGAACCGGCCGATCGCGGTCATTTGCCGTGCAAGTGACCCAGCATTACGGCAGCGTACGGTCCCCGTTCTCTCACCATACGTGGCACGTCGTGGCCGCGCCGCCGTGTCCGGCAACCCGGACACGGCGTCAGCCGGACCGGCCGCTCAGTCGGCCGGCTTGAACGTGGCGAAGGCCGTCTCGCGCAGCGTCCGGCACTCCTCGTCGTCCCATGCGTCCGCCTTGCAGCTGATCATGATCGAGTAACCGTGGGTGGCGTCGGCCTTGAAGCCCCGGTTGAGGACCCGGACCCGGAGCCCTTGCTGGTTGCGCGTGAACCCCCAGTCGGCGACGGTCGGGTAGCCCTTGTACTCGACTTTCTTGATGTAACCGTGCTTGTAGCCGTTACTGAGGCTCTTGGTGGCCGCGACCGCTCCCGCCCAGGCCGCCGCCGCGTCGTCCTTCGGGGAGGAGTTGTAGTCGATCTGGATACGGGGGAAACCACCGTCGGCGTTGTAGATGGCGCCGGAGTTCCGTCCGGCTATTTTGTCGAACTTGAAGTTCCCGGGCATCGCCACGGAGAAGTGGAACTGCTTGTTGGTGACCGTCTTGTATCCGGTGGGCAGCGCTCCCGGGTCCGGGCTCGGCTTACCGGTCCCCGGCGAGGGCGATGCCTGACCGGAGGCCTCGCCGGACGCCTCACCCTTGTCCTGCCCCTGACCGTCCTTGCCGCCGTCCTGCGCGCCGCCCTCGTCCTTGCCCGCACCTCCGCCGGTGCCGGGCTGGGCGTCACCGCCGGCCGACGCACCGGACGAGGCCGCGGTGCCGCCCTTGGAGCCGCCGCTCGTGTCACCCGCGTCGTCGCCGAGCGTGAGCGCCAGGACCGTGCCCAGGACGGCGAGGGCCACGACGCCGGCGATGACCGCCAGCGTGCGGCGCGGCACGACGTCGGTGATCGGCGCGCGGGTCACGCCCGGACGTCCGGGCGGCACGGCGGGCCCGGAGGCCGAGGCCGTCGCGGCCGGGGACCCCGGCCCCTGCGCGGACGCCGAGGCGCCGGCAGCGGTGGCCGCCGGAGACTTCGCGTTGCGTACGGACCGCAGGGCGCCGCGCAGCCGGTCCCGGGTGCTCTCGGCGAGCGCGGACACGCCGGCCGGAGTGTCCGCGGACGAGGAACCGGAGCCGGAGGGGGAGCCGGAGGCCTGTCCCGGAGGGACGGGGTCACCGGCGGCCGGCGTCCCGGAGCCCGCGTCCGTTCCGGGTCCGCCGCCCTCGCCGGACGGGGTGGACACGACGGCTGCCGCGGCCGCCGCGGCGGCCGCGGCCTTCTTGCCGCCACTCTTGCTGTCGCTCCTGGAGTCGCCGACCGTGGGCAGCGCCATGACCTGGGTGGAGTCGGCCGGCGGCGGGACGGGCTTTTCCGGGGCGTTGATCACCGCGTTGAGCAGGACACGTGCCCCGGCGTCGTCCAGTCGCTGGTCGGGGTCCCTGGCCAGCAGGCCGTAGATGACCTCCTCCAGCCCACCCGCGTTGACCGGCGGCTCGACCGGTTCCGTCATCACCGCCGTCAGCGTGGCGATGGCCGAGCCCTTGTCGTACGGCGGGCGGCCCTCGACGCTCGCGTACAGCAGTCCGCCGAGCGACCACAGGTCGGCGGGCGGTCCCGGTTTGTGACCACGGGCCCGCTCGGGCGAGATGTAGGAGGGGGCGCCGACGAGCATGCCCGTGGAGGTGACGGAGGGGTCGCCCTCGACCTGGGCGATCCCGAAGTCGGTCAGGACGACCCGGCCGTCCTCGGAGATCAGGACGTTGGACGGCTTCACGTCACGGTGCAGGATGCCCTCGCGGTGCGCCGATCGCAGCACGTCGAGGATGGCGAGGCCGACCTCCGCGGCACGCCTCGGCGTCAGCGTCCCGTCCTCACGGATCACCTCGGCGAGGGACTTGCCCTCGATGAGCTCCATGACGATCCAGGGCCGGTCGTCCTCGTCGACCACGTCGTAGACCGTCACCGCGCTGGTGTTGCGAATCCTCGCGATCGCCTTCGCCTCACGCAGGGTTCGCGTGATCAGACGGCGTTTCTCGTCCTCGTCGATGGACGACGGGAACCGCAGTTCCTTGACCGCGACCGTACGCCCCAACGTCTCGTCGGCAGCACGCCAGACCGTACCCATGCCGCCCCGGCCGAGCACCTCCCCGAGGCGGTACCGCCCCGCGAGGAGACGTCCGTCCTTGTCCCGTTGGGGCTCCCGCGACTGCTCCGCCTCCGACATGCGTCCCCTCTGCGATCAACCCGCCCTGGCAGAGCGTTCATTGTCCCTCACCCCGGGACCGGTCATGGTGCCGGGTCCGGGGTCGGCCATGATCCGGCCGGAGGAACGGACCCCCTGCCATGCCGATGTCCAGGGCGCTGTTCGCCGCCCCGTCGGTGCTGACTGTGCCCGCCCTGAGAACCGCGAGCCCGCCAAGCGAACCACACCTCGCGCCCGCATCGTCCTCCCTCCCCCCGTTCACCGTCGGGGGCCGGGCCCCGGCGGCCGCCTTCCCGGCGCTTCACGACACCCCGGCGGCCAGGAGACGGACGACCGCGGCGGTGGCCGTCCGCCGGTGCCGGCGCACGGTTCGTACGCGCGCCTCGGCACCGGCCACGCCCGGCGCGCCACCGGGTGCCCCCGCGCCACCGGGACACGGCACCACGTCCTCGACGGTCGTCGGCCCGCGATCCGCGGGTACCGGCCTGCGGACCGCGGCGGCCGGCACCCTCGGATCCGCTGGTGCCGGCACACCGCCCGGCGAGGGCCCCGAAGCGGAACTGCTGCGAGCACGGGGCTCCGCAGATCCGCCCCGGGCCCCCGAGGAGGTACGGGAGCGACCTCAGCGGGGCACGATGTCCGGCGCCCCCAGCCGTGCCGCGTCCGCCGTCAGGTCGTCCGGCTGCCGCTGCGACTCCCGCTCCGCCTCCACCCGCTTGCGGTAGTGCTCCACCTCCCGTTCGATCTGGTCCGTGTCCCAGCCGAGCACCGGCGCCATCAGGTCCGCGCATTCCCGGGCGCAGCGGGTGCCCCGGTCGAAGGTCTCGATGGAGATCCGGGTACGCCGGGTCAGGACGTCGTCGAGATGCCGGGCGCCCTCGTGCGAAGCGGCGTAGACGACTTCCGCCCGCAGGTAGTCCTCGGCGCCGGCCAGCGGCTCGCCCAGCGAGGAGTCGCCCTCGACGAGTTCCAGGAGTTCCCCGGTCATCGAGCCGTACCGGTTGAGCAGGTGCTCCACCCGGACGACGTGCAGCCCGGTGCGGGCGGCGATCCTGGCCCGGGCGTTCCACATGGCCCGGTATCCCTCGGCGCCCAGCAGCGGGACGTCCTCCGTGACGCAGTCCGCCACCCGCTGGTCCAGCGCGTGCACCGCCTCGTCGACGGCGTCCTTCGCCATCACGCGGTACGTCGTGTACTTACCGCCCGCCACGACGACGAGCCCGGGTGCCGGGTGGGCCACCGTGTGCTCGCGCGAGAGCTTGCTCGTGGCGTCCGACTCACCGGCCAGCAGGGGTCGGAGCCCGGCGTAGACACCCTCGACGTCGTCCCTGCCCAGCGGGGTGTGCAGCACCGAGTTCACGTGGTCGAGCAGGTAGTCGATGTCGGCACTGGAGGCGGCCGGATGGGCCTTGTCCAGGTCCCAGTCGGTGTCGGTCGTGCCGATGATCCAGTGCCGCCCCCACGGGATCACGAAGAGCACCGACTTCTCGGTCCGCAGGATGAGCCCCGTCGAGGAGTGGATGCGGTCCTTGGGTACGACGAGGTGGATGCCCTTCGACGCCCGGACGTGGAACTGCCCGCGCTCGCCGATCAGCGCCTGGGTGTCATCCGTCCACACCCCGGTCGCGTTGACCACCTGTTTGGCCCTGATCTCGTATTCCTCGCCGCCTTCGGCGTCCTGCACCCGCGCGCCGACGACCCGCTCGCCCTCCCGAAGGAATCCGGTGACCCGCGCCCTGTTGGCGACGTGCGCGCCGTAGCCCGCGGCGGTGCGCACCAGGGTCGCCACGTAACGCGCGTCGTCCATCTGGGCGTCGTAGTACTGCAGGGCTCCGACCAGGGCGTCCTTCTTGAGGGCGGGAGCGACCCGCAGGGCGCGGCGGCGGGAGAGGTGCCGGTGCACGGGCAGCCCACGGCCATGGCCGGAGGACACCGACATCGCGTCGTAGAGCGCGACGCCGGAGCCCGCGTACAGCCGCTCCCAGCCCTTGTGCTGCAACGGGTAGAGGAAGGGAACGGGCTTGACGAGGTGGGGCGCCAGCCGTCCCAGCAGCAGTCCGCGCTCCTTCAGCGCCTCCCGTACGAGCGCGAAGTCCAGCATCTCCAGATAGCGGAGTCCGCCGTGGATCAGTTTGCTCGACCTGCTGGACGTGCCGGACGCCCAGTCGCGCGCCTCGACCAGCCCGGTCGACAGTCCTCTGGTGGCCGCGTCCAGCACGGTCCCGGCGCCGACCACGCCCGCTCCCACGACCAGCACGTCCAGTTCGCGCTCGGCCATCGCGGTCAGCGCTTCGGCGCGCTCCGCGGGTCCCAGTGTCGCTGTCCTCACTGCTGCCTCCCGGTATCCCGGTGCATCGGGGTGGTACGGCACGGGAGCGGGACCGGCCGGGGGGCCGGGCGCCCGTGCCCACCCCTCGATTCTGTCCGCGGTCCACGACTTCAGCCACCGCCTGTGGACAACACCCGCCTCACAAGAATCACAGAATGCGACATATAGGTCATATTTACGCCTAGTCTGACATAGCGCTGTCCCCAGCGGTTGCGCTTTCTGTCTCTTGGCCTTAGGGAAGGACGGCCCACATGCCCGCAGACCTCGCCGTCATCGGACTCGGTCACCTCGGCCTGCCCCTCGCCCAGGCAGCCGTAGGCATGGGAATCCACACCGTCGGCTACGACCCCGACCCACGCCCCTTCGCCGAACTCTCAGCGGGCCGTACGCCGGTCGAGGGATCCCTCAGCGCCTCCGACATCAGACGGATGGTCGCAGGCGGCTTCCGGCCCACCGCCGACCCGGCGGAACTGGGCCGGGTCCGCACCGCGGCGATCTGCGCACCCACCCCCCTCGGGCCTGACCGCACCCTCGACCTCGGTGCCGTGACCGACGCGACCCGGGCCCTCGCCGCCCGGCTGCGGCCGTACACCACCGTGCTGGTGGAGTCGGCCGTCCCGCCCGGCACCACCGAGAACGTCGTGCGTCCCCTGCTGGAGGAGGGCTCCGGACTGCGCGCCGGACGGGACTTCCACCTCGCCCACTCCCCCGGCCGCCTCGACCCCGGCAACCGCACCCACGTGTACGGCAACACCCCGAAGGTCATCGGCGGTCTGACCCCCGCCTGCACCGAATCGGCCGCCGCCTTCTACGGGCGGCTCACCGACAAGGTCGTCCGGGCCCGCGGGCCACGCGAGGCGGAGATGACGAAGGTCCTCGAAACCAACTTCCGGCACGTCAACATCGCACTGGTCAACGAGATGGCGGTGCTCTGCCACGATCTCGGTGTCGACCTCTGGGACGTCATCAGGTGTGCCGAGACCAAGCCGTTCGGCTTCGAGCCGTTCCGTCCCGGCCCCGGCGTGGGTGGCCACGGAGCCCCCGTGGACCCGGGCTGCTTCCCGTACGACAGCCGTACGCCCGGCCACCCGTTGCGCATGGTCTCGCTGGCCAAGGAGATCAACGACCGGATGCCGGGCTATGTGATCCAGCGCTGCGCGACCCTGCTGAACGAGCACGGGAAGTCCGTCCGGGGAGCCCGGGTCCTGCTGCTCGGGGTCACGTACAAACCGGACCTCGCCGACCAGGAGGCCTCACCCGCCCGCGAGATCGCGACCCGGTTGACGGACATGGGCGCCCAGATCGGCTACCACGACCCGCACGTCCTGGACTGGCGGGTGCGGGGCCTGCCCGTCCCGCGCGCCGATTCCCTCTACGAGGCCGCCGCCGGGGCCGACCTGACGGTGCTGCTCCAGCACCACCGCACATACGACCTCCAGGGCCTCGCGGTGAAGGCCCAACTCCTCCTGGACACACGGGGAGCCACCCCGGCGGGGGCCGCCCACCGGCTGTAGTGCGCTCCGGCGGGAGCGCACGGATTCCGGTGGGCCGTGCCGGCGCGGGCTGCTAGCCTGCGGCGTCACTTCTCGCACATCCGTGCGCACCGTCCCAGGGGGAACACCTTCATGAGCCAGCCCGTGCAGCCGCCGAACCCGCCGCAGCAGCCCTACGGCGGCGGGCCGGCCGACGGCAACCCGTACGCGGACCAGCAGCAGGGCAACCCGTACGCGGGCCGGCAGCCCGGCGCGCCGACCGGCAATCCGTTCGCGGGGCAGCAGGGCCAGTTCGGCGGCGGTCAGTTCGGCGGTCCGTTCCCGCCCGCTCCGCCGGCGGCCCGCAACCAGGTCGGACTCGGTGTGCTGGCCGCACTGGGCGCCGCGATCGTGGCCGCCGTCCTCTACGGCGTCCTCGCCGGGTCCATCGAGCGTGAGGTCGGCTACGCGGCCATCGGTGTCGGCTTCCTGACCGGCTTCGCCGGGAGCAAGGCCGGCGGCTCCAACCCCGCCGTCCTCGGCGCCGGCGCCGTCTTCTCCCTGGCCGCCGTCTTCCTCGGCCAGCTCGTCGGCATGTCGATGATCCTCGCGGACGGCCTGGGTGTCGGCTTCTCCGAGGTCTTCTTCGACCACTTCGGTGACGTCTTCGACATCTGGAAGGAGGAGGCCGACTTCATGACGTACCTCTTCCTCCTCCTGGGTCCGGTCGCGGCCTTCGGCGGCGCCAGGCGCGCCGGCTGACACCCCGCACACGCACGAGGGCCCGGACCGGTCCCCTTGGGTTCTGACGGTCCGGGCCCTCGTGCGTGCTGCGCGGGAGATCAGCGGCTGTGCTGCGAGTCCGCCACCGTCACCTCGACGCGCTGGAACTCCTTGAGGTCGCTGTAGCCCGTGGTGGCCATCGCCCGGCGCAGCGCGCCGAAGATGTTCATCGAGCCGTCAGGGCTGTGCGAAGGACCGGTCAGGACCTCCTCGGTCGTACCGACGGAGCCCAGGTCGACCAGCTTGCCGCGCGGCACGTCCTCGTGGACGGCCTCCATGCCCCAGTGCCGGCCGCGGCCGGGCGCATCCGTGGCACGGGCCAACGGGGAGCCCATCATCACGGCGTCCGCGCCGCAGGCGATGGCCTTGGGCAGGTCACCGGACCAGCCGACGCCGCCGTCCGCGATGACGTGCACGTACCGGCCGCCGGACTCGTCCATGTAGTCGCGGCGGGCCCCGGCCACATCGGCGACCGCGGTCGCCATCGGGACCTGGATGCCGAAGACGTTGCGTGTGGTGTGCGCGGCGCCACCGCCGAAGCCGACGAGGACACCGGCCGCGCCGGTGCGCATCAGGTGCAGGGCGGCGGTGTACGTGGCGCAGCCGCCGACGATGACCGGGACGTCCAGCTCGTAGATGAACTGCTTCAGGTTCAGCGGCTCGGCCGCGCCGGAGACGTGCTCGGCCGAGACCGTCGTGCCGCGGATGACGAAGATGTCCACACCCGCGTCGACGACGGCCTTGGAGAACTGCGCGGTGCGCTGCGGAGACAGCGCGGCGGCGGTGACGACACCGGAGTCGCGCACCTCCTTGATGCGCTGCCCGATCAGCTCCTCCTGGATGGGGGCGGAGTAGATCTCCTGGAGCCGCGGGGTGGCGGTCTCGACGGGCATCTCGGCGATCTCGTCGAGCAGTGCCTGCGGGTCGGCGTGCCGGGTCCACAGCCCCTCGAGGTTGAGGACGCCCAGTCCGCCCAGCTCACCGATGCGGATGGCGGTCTGCGGGGAGACCACCGAGTCCATGGGGGCGGCCAGGAACGGCAGCTCGAAACGGTAGGCGTCGATCTGCCAGGCGATCGAGACCTCCTTCGGGTCACGGGTGCGCCGGCTCGGCACGACAGCGATGTCGTCGAACGCGTATGCCCGCCGACCGCGCTTGCCGCGCCCGATCTCGATCTCAGTCACGATGATGTGGCCTTTCCTCTACGTCTGCGCTGACCAGTATCCCCGACACACACACGAGGGGCGGTCCCGGGAACCCCGGTCCGCCCCTCACCTGCGATGATGTGTTACTTCCTGCTGTAGTTCGGCGCTTCGACCGTCATCTGGATGTCGTGCGGGTGGCTCTCCTTGAGACCCGCCGAGGTGATCCGGACGAAGCGGCCCTTGCTCTCCATCTCGTCGACGGAGACGGCGCCGACGTAGCCCATGGTCTGGCGGAGGCCGCCGACCAGCTGGTGGAGGACGTTGGCCAGCGGGCCGCGGTAGGGCACCTGCCCCTCGATGCCCTCGGGTACCAGCTTGTCGTCCGAGGACACCTCGGCCTGGAAGTAGCGGTCCTTGGAGTACGAGCGCCCCTGCCCCCGGGACTGCATGGCGCCCAGCGAGCCCATGCCGCGGTACGACTTGAACTGCTTGCCGTTGATGAACATCAGCTCGCCCGGGGACTCCTCGCAGCCCGCGAGGAGGCTGCCCAGCATCACGCTGTCCGCCCCGGCCGCGAGTGCCTTGCCGATGTCGCCGGAGTACTGGAGGCCACCGTCCCCGATGACGGGGACGCCGGCGGCACGGGCCGCGAGCGCGGCCTCGTAGATCGCGGTGACCTGGGGGACGCCGATGCCGGCGACCACACGGGTGGTGCAGATCGAGCCGGGGCCGACGCCGACCTTCACACCGTCGACACCGGCGTCGATCAGCGCCTGGGCACCGTCGCGGGTGGCGACGTTGCCGCCGATGACGTCTATGGCGACGCTCGACTTGATCTTCGCCATCCAGTCGAGGGCGTTGCTGTTGTGTCCGTGCGAGGTGTCGACGATCAGGAAGTCGACCCCCGCGGAGGCGAGCGCCTGCGCACGGTCCAGCGCCTCGGGGCTGGCGCCGACCGCCGCGCCGACCAGCAGACGGCCTTCGGCGTCCTTGGCGGCGTTCGGGTACTGCTCGGCCTTCTTGAAGTCCTTGACCGTGATGAGGCCCTTGAGGATGCCCGCGTCGTCGACCAGCGGCAGCTTCTCGATCTTGTGGCGACGGAGCAGCTCCATGGCCTCCACGCCGGAGATGCCGACCCGTCCGGTGACGAGCGGCATCGGCGTCATGACCTCGCGCACCTGGCGTGACCGGTCCGACTCGAAGGCCATGTCACGGTTGGTCACGATGCCGAGGAGTTTCCCGGCGGGGTCGGTGACCGGCACCCCGCTGATGCGGAACTTCGCGCAGAGCGCGTCCGCCTCGCCGAGCGTGGCGTCGGGATGCACGGTGATCGGGTCCGTGACCATCCCCGACTCGGACCGCTTGACCAGGTCGACCTGGTTCACCTGGTCCTCGATCGAGAGGTTGCGGTGCAGTACGCCGACACCGCCCTGACGGGCCATGGCGATGGCCATCCGGGCTTCGGTCACCTTGTCCATGGCGGCCGACAGCAGGGGGATGTTCACCCGCACGTTGCGCGAGATGAGGGACGAGGTGTCGACCGCGTTGGGCAGGACCTCGGACGCGCCCGGCAGCAGCAGCACGTCGTCGTATGTCAGCCCGAGCGTCGCGAACTTCTCAGGCACTCCGTCGACGTTTGCAGTCATGACACCTTCCCCAAATGGTCTTGATCGGTGCGGATGTCCATGCTAACGGGCTCGCGGGGTGTCTCATTCCACGATCAAGATCACCTGGTGGTTCCGTGGCTTCCTCCACACCGTGGAGGCCCTGGGAACCGGCGCCTACTGGCCCGCGAGGGCCCTCAGTCTGCTCAGCGCGCGGTGCTGGGCGACCCTGACGGCACCCGGGGACATTCCGAGCATCTGTCCGGTCTCCTCGGCGGTCAGCCCGACCGCCACCCGCAGGACCAGCAGCTCGCGCTGGTTCTCCGGCAGATTGGCCAGGAGCTTCTTGGCCCAGGCCGCGTCGCTGCTGAGCAGCGCCCGCTCCTCCGGGCCGAGTGAATCATCGGGCCGCTCCGGCATCTCGTCGGAGGGCACCGCCGTCGATCCGGGGTGCCGCATCGCGGCCCGCTGGAGGTCGGCGACCTTGTGACCCGCGATGGCGAAGACGAAGGCTTCGAAGGGCCTGCCGGTGTCCTTGTACCGCGGCAGCGCCATCAGTACCGCGACACAGACCTCCTGCGCGAGGTCCTCCACGAAGTGGCGGGCATCACCGGGCAGCCGGTTCAGCCGGGACCTGCAGTAGCGCAGAGCGAGCGGGTGGACATGGGCCAGCAGGTCATGGGTGGCCTGCGCGTCCCCGTCCACGGCGCGGTGCACCAGAGCACCGATCACCGTCGTCCCGTCCTCGCGCATCGGACCATGGTGCCCCGGCGCCGCCGGATCCGACGCATCACGTCCCGAGTTGTGCACCGAAGCGTTATCAGCGGCTGCGCCGGTTCCGCCGACGGGTACGTCGGCGCGGTCGGAATGTACGTCGGCCCGCGCGCCGGCCGGTGCGCCACCGGCGTCGCGAGCGAGTGCTCCAGCGTTCTGAGCGGGTGCGCCGGGTGTCATGTCCTGCGCCCTCCCCTTCCGCTCGACCGAATGTTCCCCGAGGAACTCCACGTCCCCAAGGATGCGGCATCGGCCGGGAAGCGTCACACGGCACTGGTGGGGAGGGCCCGGCCGCAGGTCCGCCACCGCCGTCGCCCCGTCCGCCGGCGTGCGGACGGGATCACACGGCTACCGGCCGCGCCGCGGCATCAGCGGACCAGACCCCAGCGGAATCCGAGCGCGACGGCGTGCGCACGGTCGGAGGCTCCGAGCTTCTTGAACAGGCGCCGCGCATGCGTCTTCACCGTGTCCTCGGAGAGGAACAGCTCGCGGCCGATCTCCGCGTTGGAACGGCCGTGGCTCATGCCTTCGAGCACCTGGATCTCCCGCGCGGTGAGCGTCGGCGCCGCGCCCATCTCCGCGGACCGCAGCCGGCGCGGGGCGAGTCGCCATGTCGGATCGGCGAGCGCCTGGGTCACGGTCGCGCGCAGTTCGGCACGCGAGGCGTCCTTGTGCAGATAGCCGCGGGCGCCGGCGGCGACCGCGAGCGCGACCCCGTCCAGGTCCTCGGCGACGGTCAGCATGATGATCCGGGCCCCGGGATCCGCCGAGAGCAGCCGCCGGACCGTCTCCACACCTCCCAGGCCGGGCATGCGTACGTCCATCAGAATCAGATCCGAACGGTCGGCCCCCCACCGGCGGAGCACTTCCTCACCGTTGGCCGCGGTCGTCACACGCTCGACGCCGGGCACGGTCGCAACCGCGCGGCGGAGCGCTTCTCGGGCAAGCGGGGAGTCGTCGCAGACGAGGACGGATGTCATGACCGTCCTCCGCAGCTGATGCGCGTCACCTTGAGCCTCCAGGCTGATACAAGTCGTCACCTGTGCGGTTGACCCCCTCGGACATCTGCCCGAGCTCGTTCTCCGTCAACCGCCTCGCCCTCATCAACGACGGTCACTCGAAAGAGTTACGGGCCAAAGCATCCGGTTCGGCACTCTAAGTGAAGGGCCGTGCGCGGAGGGGAGCGACACGGGGTCATTCACCCTTCAATTACCCCCTCACTCAACAGCCTGCCCCATTTAGAGGTTTTTCTTCACTTTTGGTGGCGTATGAGGCTAGATTCGCAATCGGTCATATTTACATCTACTAACACCGTAGATGTACGGTCGGGATTCCGGTCACCGACGAGCACCGGACGAACGACAACGGTCGAGGATGCCGTTTCCGAACCAGCAAGGTTTCGAGGGGACACGCAATGGCAGATTTCTCCCGCCTTCCCGGACCCAACGCGGACCTGTGGGACTGGCAGCTGCTGGCCGCCTGCCGCGGGGTCGACAGCTCGCTTTTCTTCCACCCCGAAGGGGAACGCGGAGCAGCGCGGAGTGCCCGCGAGGCCTCGGCCAAGGAGGTCTGCATGCGCTGCCCGGTACGTGCCGAGTGCGCGGCGCACGCGCTCGCGGTACGCGAGCCCTACGGGGTATGGGGCGGCTTGACCGAGGACGAACGCGAAGAGCTCATGGGCCGCGCCCGCAGTCGTCTGATCTCCGCCCGCCCGGGACCGGCCCCGGAGCCCGGCCAGACCTGACGGTCCGCACCGTCCGCCGAATACAGAAACGTTTCCTCGCGCCTGGCGCACCCCGTCGGACCTACCGCCCCGGGTGCGGGCCGGGCCGTCCGCGTGCGTCCGGGCCGGTCAGCGTGCGGCCGCCAGGGACAGCTGGTCCAGGGTCGCCGCCACCGCCGGCACCCGGGCGAGGTCGGGCAGGGTGAGAGCGACGATCTCCCGCTCGACGGCCGGCTCCACCGTCACGGTGCGCGCCCCCTTGGGCCGTACGGACTCGAGGGCCAGCTCGGGCAGGACGGCGACGCCGAGGCCCGCCCCGACGAGACCGATCACCGCCGGGTAGTCATCCGTGGCGAAGTCGATCCGCGGGGTGAAGCCCGAGTCCTCGCACACCTCCACCAGCTGGCGCCGGCAGCGCGGGCAGCCGGCGATCCACGGCTCGTCGGCCAGTTCCCCGATGCCCACCGCGTCCGCCCCCGCCAGCCGGTGCCCTTCGGGGACCAGCCCGATGAGCCGGTCCCTGAGCAGCGGGCGCACGACCAGGTCGTCCCATTCGCCGCCGGTCACCCCGTAACGGAACGCCAGCGCGATGTCGCAGTCCCCGTCGCGCAGCATCTCCACCGAGCGCGGCGGTTCCGCCTCGACGAGCGAGACCCGGGTGCCGGGGTGCGCGGCGCGCAGTGCGGCGAGGGCGCCGGGTACCAGGCTGGAGCTCCCGCTCGGGAACGACACGAGCCGGACCCGGCCGGCCCGCAGCCCCGCGATCGCGGCGACCTCCTCCTCCGCCGCGGTCAGCCCCGCGAGGATGCCGGAGGCGTGGCGCACCAGCGCCTCACCCGCCTGGGTGAGCCGCATCTCACGCCCCGTGCGGATCAGCAGCGGAGTGCCCGTGGTGGTCTCCAGCGCTTTCATCTGCTGGCTGACGGCCGGCTGTGTACAGCCCAGCTCCCGCGCGGCGGCGGAGAACGAACCGGTGGTGGCCACGGCGCGCAGGACACGGAGATGACGGGCTTCGATCACCCTTCGACCATAAGCGAATCTTGCACCGGGGGACGAATAATCACGAGCACCTTTGGTTTCTTCCCGGCTAGCCTGTCCGGTCATGAAGGTGCTCACCGTGAATCTCGGCCGTCCCGCCCACTCCCCCCACACGGACGGGGCAGACGGGCTCACCGGCATCCGCAAGCTTCCGTCCGACAGTCCCGTGCGGGTCGCCGACCCCGGTCCCAAGGGGAGCGGCGGCAGTGGCCTGGCGGGTGACACGGTGTGCGATCTCCGGCACCACGGCGGGACGGACCAGGCGGTGTACGCCTATGCCCGCGAGGATCTGGACGCCTGGGAGGAGCAGCTCGGCCGTCCCCTGCCCAACGGGGCGTTCGGCGAGAACCTCACGACCCTCGGCGTCAGCGTGAGCCACGCGCGGATCGGGGAGCGCTGGCGCATCGGTGGCGAACTGGTGCTGGAGGTGACGTCGGGCCGCATCCCGTGCCGTACGTTCGCGGGACACCTGGGTGAGCGGGGCTGGGTGAGGCGGTTCACGCGGGAAGGCGTCACGGGCGCGTACCTGCGCGTCCTCGAGCCGGGGACGATCCGTTCGGGCGACCCGGTCGAGGTGGTGCATGTGCCCGGCCACGGGATCACCGCTGCCCTGGAGTTCCGGGCGACGACCACGGAACGGGAGCTGTTGCCGCGTCTGCTCGATGCCGGTGACGCCCTGCACACGGAGACGCTGCGCGCGGCGCGGGCGTACGTGGCGGAGCGGCTGCCCTCCGGGCACGCCCGAGGGGTGTCCGGAGGGCACCTCCAGGGTTCTCCTCGCCCGCAGGTGGAAGGCGGGTCGGCCGTCCGTTGACGTGGGCACTAACGTGCCGCCTATGACGACTGCACTGATTACGGGCGCGACGGCGGGGATCGGGGCCGCTTTCGCACGGCGGCTCGCGGGTGACGGGCACAACCTGGTGCTCGTGGCCCGCGACACGGAGCGGCTGCGGGCCCAGGCCACGGAGCTGCACGACGGGCACGGCATCGAGGCCGAGGTGCTGACGGCCGACCTGTCCACGGACGCCGGGATCGACGCGGTCGCAGCACGGCTGACGGATCGTGTGAGCCCTGTCGACCTCCTGGTCAACAACGCCGGCTTCGGCAACAAGGGGCGTTATCTGGACGTGCCGATGGCGGATGAGCTGACGATGCTGAAGGTCCACTGCGAGGCCGTGCTGCGGCTGACCTCGGCCGCCGCGGGACCGATGCGGGAGCGCGGGCGCGGCGGGGTGGTCAACGTGGCCTCCGTCGCGGCCTTCCTGCCCCGCGGGACGTACGGGGCGTCGAAGGCGTGGGTCGTGCAGTTCACCCAGGGCGCGGCGAAGGACCTGGCGGGGACGGGGGTTCGGCTGATGGCGCTGTGTCCGGGCTTCGTACGGACCGAGTTCCACCAGCGGGCCGGGATGGGCACGGGAAACATTCCGGACTGGATGTGGCTCGACGCGGACAAGCTGGTGACCGCGGCCCTGGCGGACCTGGCCCGGGGCAGGTCGGTGTCGATCCCGGACCCGCGGTACAAGGCGCTGATGGGCCTGGTGAAGCTGGCACCCCGCGGCCTGCTCGGCGGAGTGGCCTCCCGCGCGGGCCGGACGTACGGCCCCCGGTAGCCGGCCGGCGTCCGGACCCCCGGACAGCACCGAGGCCCGGTGCCCCCGCGACGGGGGTACCGGGCCTCGGCGGCGTACGGAGCGTACTAGTGGGAGTGGCCGTGGCCGCCGTGACCGGCGTCGGCCTCTTCCTCAGCCGGCTTCTCGACGACCAGGGTCTCGGTCGTGAGCAGCAGCGACGCGATGGACGCGGCGTTCTCCAGGGCGGAGCGGGTGACCTTGACCGGGTCGATGACGCCGGCCTTCACCAGGTCGCCGTACTCGCCGGTCGCGGCGTTGAAGCCCTGGCCCTTGTCGAGCTCGGAGACCTTCGAGGTGATGACGTAGCCCTCGAGGCCCGCGTTCTCCGCGATCCAGCGGAGCGGCTCGACGGCGGCGCGGCGCACGACCGCGACACCCGTGGCCTCGTCGCCGGTCTTGCCGAGGTTGCCCTCGAGGACCTTGACGGCGTGGACGATGGCCGAGCCGCCACCGGAGACGATGCCCTCCTCGACCGCGGCGCGGGTCGCGGAGATGGCGTCCTCCAGACGGTGCTTCTTCTCCTTGAGCTCCACCTCGGTGGCAGCACCGACACGGATCACGCACACGCCGCCGGCCAGCTTCGCGAGGCGCTCCTGGAGCTTCTCGCGGTCCCAGTCGGAGTCCGTGTTCTCGATCTCGGCCTTGATCTGGTTGACCCGGCCCTTGACGTCGGCGGAGTCGCCGCCGCCGTCGACGATGGTCGTGTCGTCCTTGGAGACGGTGACGCGGCGGGCCGTGCCCAGCACGTCCAGACCGGCCTGGTCGAGCTTGAGGCCGACCTCCTCGGCGATGACGGTCGCACCGGTGAGGGTGGCGATGTCGCCGAGCATGGCCTTGCGGCGGTCACCGAAGCCCGGGGCCTTCACCGCGACGGCGTTGAAGGTGCCACGGATCTTGTTGACGACGAGGGTGGAGAGCGCCTCGCCCTCGACGTCCTCGGCGATGATCAGGAGCGGCTTGGAGGCGCCGGCCTGGATGACCTTCTCCAGGAGCGGGAGCAGCTCCTGGATGGAGCCGATCTTGCCCTGGTGGATCAGGATGTACGGGTCGTCGAGGACGGCCTCCATACGCTCCTGGTCGGTCACCATGTACGGGGAGAGGTAGCCCTTGTCGAAGGCCATGCCCTCGGTGAACTCGAGGTCCAGACCGAAGGTGTTGGACTCCTCGACGGTGATGACACCGTCCTTGCCGACCTTGTCCATCGCGTCCGCGATGAGCTCGCCGACCTGCGGGTCCTGCGCGGAGAGCGCGGCCACGGCGGCGATGTCGGCCTTGTCGTCGATCGGGCGGGCGGTCGCGAGGAGCTCCTCGGACACGGCCTTGACGGCGGCGTCGATGCCCTTCTTCAGGGCGGCCGGGGACGCGCCCGCGGCGACGTTGCGCAGGCCTTCGCGGACGAGGGCCTGGGCGAGCACGGTGGCGGTGGTGGTGCCGTCACCCGCTACGTCGTTGGTCTTGGTCGCCACCTCCTTCACCAGCTGGGCACCGAGGTTCTCGTACGGGTCGTCGAGCTCGACCTCGCGCGCGATGGTGACACCGTCGTTGGTGATGGTGGGAGCGCCGAACTTCTTGTCGATGACGACGTTGCGGCCCTTCGGGCCGATCGTCACCTTGACCGTGTCGGCAAGCTTGTTGACGCCGCGCTCAAGGGCGCGACGGGCGTCCTCGTCGAACTTCAGAATCTTCGCCATGGGCTGAGCTGTCCTCTCAAACGAACTGCGCCCCTGCCGCCCGGCTAGTCATTTCGCAGGGGGCCAGGGGCGCAGAACACAAGCAAACGTGGGTGAATTACTTCTCGACGATCGCGAGAACGTCGCGCGCCGAGAGGACGAGGTACTCCTCGCCGCTGTACTTCACCTCGGTGCCGCCGTACTTGCTGTACAGGACGACATCGCCGGTCTTGACGTCGAGCGGAAGGCGCTCGCCGTTCTCGAAGCGGCCCGGGCCCACGGCCAGGACGACGCCCTCCTGGGGCTTCTCCTTGGCGGTGTCCGGAATGACCAGGCCGGAAGCCGTGGTCTGCTCGGCGTCGAGCGGCTGGACCACAATGCGGTCCTCGAGCGGCTTGATCGCAACCTTGGAGCTGGTGGTCGACACGATCCGGTCTCCCCCTTCGGAGATCTCACGGGGTTTAACAGTCTGTGGAGTGGCGACCAGACCGATCCGTCGTCGCGGGTGCCGGACCTGCCCTGTCGCGCAGCTGTGCTGGCACTCTCCATCGGGGAGTGCCAGCACTGAGACTATGACTGCGATTAGCACTCGGTCAAGCGGAGTGCCAATTCACCACCCTCGCGTGGCGTCGCGGACCGGCGTACGCCCGGACAACGCGGGAGACCGCCGCGGCGTTCCGGGCCGTTCAGACGTAGTCCTCCAGCCTGGCCACGGCGTACCCCTTGTCCGTGACCGTCTTCATGACCCGGCGGACCATGTCGGTCATGGATCCCTCCCAGTCCTCGCGCCCCCGGAAGTGGGTGAGGATGATGTCACCGGGGTGAAGGTCCTGGTCCTGCTCACGCCACTCCATGTGGTCGGGGAACGCCTCGGCCGCCCACAGGGGCACGGCCGTGATGCCGCAGTCCCGGGCGACGCGCAGGGTGTCGCCGTTGTAGTTGCCGTACGGCGGCCGGAAGAGGGTGGGACGCTTCCCGAAGTGCTTCTCGATCTTGTCCTGTTCACCGCAGATCTCCCGCCGCTGCTCGTCCTTCGAGAGCCCCGGGAGGTAGCGGTGGTTGAGCGTGTGGTTGTTGATGGTGACGCCCCTGGCCTGCATGTCCTTGAAGTAGCCGTAGTCGTCACTCACCACGTAGTCACTGACGAAGGCGCTGTACGGGATCTTCAGCTCGGTCATCATCCGCAGCAGTTCGGGGTCCTTCTCCGCCCCGTCGTCCATCGTCAGGAAGACGATCCGCTCCTGGGTGGGCACCGTGGTGAAGACCGGCGGCAGCGACTCCCCGCCCTCCACCTCGAACCCCTCGCGGGTGGTGATGCGGGGCCTCACGGCGGGTGGCGGCGGAGCGGTGAGCGGGACCTTCGCCAGTCCCCACTTCTTCGCGGCGGCGACGCGTGCCGCCTGCTCCCGCTTCAGCTGTTCGGCCTTGGCCGCGGCGGCGGCGGGGCCCGCCGGGGGGAGGGCGGCTGCCGGAGGGGCGGCCGCCCCCGGCAGTCCGGCGGCCGGGGGCGGCCGCCTGGCGTCGTCGTCCGGACCGCCGGCGCACCCGGACGCGGCGGCTCCGGCCAGCAGGGCCACCAGGACCACACGGACCGTTCCACGGTATTTCGTGGCAGATTTTTCTTTTTGTCGTACTAGCTGCATGGCGCCGCATCCTGCCACCGCGTCACCGGCCGCCTCCCGCGACACCTCCGGCGGTCCCGCCGGGTCCCCCGGCTGGCTCACAATGGACCGGTGAACGACGGACCCGTGGAAGCCCTCACCCCCGCCGAGCGGACCGGTCAGACCGGCCCGCTCGCCTCCTTCGCCGCCCTGCGCACCCCCGAGGGCGCGGCGCTCCTGGACGAGCTGCGGGACCACGACCCGGCCCGGGAGCTGGCGACCGCGACCCGGCTGCGCCGCACCCATCCCGCCCCCCTCGTGTCGGCGGCGCTCGGTCAGGCACGGCTGCGACAGCGGGCGGTGGCCAAGTTCGGGGCCGCCGACGCGTACCGCATGTTCTTCACTCCCGACGGCGTGGAACAGGCGACGCGCACCTCGGTCGCCGGCTACCGCGCCGGACGGTTCGCGGAGCTCGGCGTACGGAGCGTGGCCGACCTGTGCTGCGGCATCGGCGGCGACGCGATCGCCCTGGCCAGGGCGGGTATCTCGGTCCTGGCGGTGGACCGAGATCCGCTCACCGCCCTGGTCGCCCGCGCCAATGCCGAGGCGCTCGGACTCCAGGACCTCGTCGAGGTGCGGTGCGCCGACGTCACGGAGACCGACACCTCCCCGTACGACGCGGTCTTCGTCGATCCCGCGCGGCGCGGCGGACGCGGCAGGATCTTCGACCCCGAGGCCTATTCGCCGCCGCTCTCCTGGGCTGCCGGGGCCGCGCTGAAGGCCCCGCGCGCCGCGCTGAAGATCGCCCCCGGGGTCCCGCACGAGGCAATCGAACCGCGGGCCGAGGCCGAATGGATCTCGGACGGCGGCGACGTCAAGGAAGCCGTGCTCTGGTTCGGCGAGGGCTTCTCCCCGGGCACCTTCCGGGCCACGCTGCTCCCCTCCCGCGCGACCCTCACCTCCGACGGTCCGCTCCCCGCCCCGCCGGTGGGCCCCGTCGGCCGGTATCTGCACGAGCCGGACGGCGCGGTCATCCGCGCCCACCTGGTGGCCCGCGTCGTGGAGGACTGCGGGGGCAGACTGATCGACGAGACCATCGCGTACGTCACGAGCGACGCCCCGTACGTATCCGACGCCACGACCGCGTACGAGATCACCGATCAGATGCCCTTCCACATGAAGAAGCTGAAGGCCCTGCTGAGGGAGCGCGGAGTGGGCGTCCTGACGGTGAAGAAGCGCGGCTCGGCCGTCGAGCCGGAGGAACTCCGCCGGAGGATGAAACTCCAGGGGCCGCACGCCGCCACGGTCTTCCTGACCCGGGTGGCCGGGGCGCCGACGATGCTGATCGGGCAGCCCGTGGAACGGAGCTGACCAGCGGCCCGCCGCGACCAGCGTTTCCGCCGGGGCCCCGGCGGGCGTCCGCAGCACCCGGCGGCGACGGGCGAACGCCTTCACGAGAACGGTCAGCCCCGTCAGCCGGGCGAGGAACCCGGGCCCCGCCGGCCAGGCCGCCAGGCCGTACGTCTCCGGTCCGCCCTGGCGGTCGCCGGGACGGCCGCGCAGCCGAAGAGTCCCGCCGCACAGCGCGTGAACGACATCGGCAGCCACGCCAGGCTCACCCGCGGCCGGTGCGGGAGCATGTCCCCCTCCGGGCCGCGGCCCGGCGCACCCCACCGCACGAGCAGACGGTGGCCCCCCAGGCCCCTGGCCACGTCCACGGCCATGAGGACGGCCGCGGGGACCAGCACGGCGGCACCCACGACGAGGCAGCCGGCCTCCGGGGTCACACCGAGGACGTCGTGGGCGTCCTCGGACATGAGGAACGCCGGACCCACCGGGCACCATCCGAGCGCGGCGGCTCCGCCCCCGTCCGGAGGAGCCCGAGCCGCCCGGGCCCGACGGACGTCTTCACCAGATCAGTGAGGACGATCACCCGGTTCCTCAGCAGGACGTCACGGCCGGGCCGCATCTGTGTCTCCGCGGGCGGAGGCGGCGGAAGCGGTGGACGACCGGGCACGGACCAGAGGTCACCGAGTGCGCGCCCCGCCCGAGGGCGGTGGACCGGCCCCGGGTCAGGTCAGCGGGTACGACGTGCGGCCGGACGCCTCGTCGATCTCGTCGTGTGCCTTGGTGAGCAGCTTCATCGCCAGTTCGTTGAGCGCACGGGCACCCGCGATCTCCTCGCCGACCCTCGGCTGCTCCGCGTCGGAGGGGTGACGGCTGGCGTACCCGTGGGACCGCACCTCGGTCCCGTCACTCAGCCGCACCATCGCGGCCGCGCGCGTCCGGTGGGTGTCCTCCTCGAATTCCAGCTCGATGTGCCAGCCGACGGCTGTCTCCATCATGACGCTCACCTCCCGGGATTCCTGCTTCCAGGGTGCGCCCGATCCCCCGCCCGCGCACGGCGTGCGGCACCGGGCGCCTCAGGCGTCCCGCAGGGCCTGGACGTCCAGCTTCCGCATCCCCGTCATCGCCTTCATCACGCGGTCGGCCCTGACCCGGTCGGGACCGCCGAGCAGCTCGGGCAGCGCGCGCGGGACGATCTGCCAGGACAGACCGTACTTGTCCTTCAGCCACCCGCACACGCCCTCCTCGCCGCCCTCGGTGAGCTTCGCCCACAGGGTGTCGACCTCCCCCTGGTCCTCGCAGTCCACGCTCAGCGAGACGGCCTCACTGAAGTGGAACTGCGGGCCGCCGTTGAGCCCGAGGTACTCCTGGCCGGCGAGCACGAAGTCGACGGTCAGCACCGAGCCCGCCTGCGGGGACCCCTCGCTCCAGTAGGTGATGTCCCCGATGCGGGAATCACCGCCGAAGACCGAGACGTAGAACTCCGCGGCTTCCTGGGCCTGGCTGTCGAACCACAGACAGGGCCTGATCTTCTGCATGGCTTCTCTCCTCTCACACGAGGAACGTCGTCGTTCGCTGTGCAAGGTGGACCGGTCCCGCGCCGGAAACTCATCGGAACACGCGCGGCCGTACGCCCGTCAGCCGGCCGCCGGACCCAGGGATTCGAACCGCCACCGGTGCACCGGGCGGCTGATCAGCCCGGCCTCCGGCCCGGGCAGCTCGGGCAGCCCGTCGTCGTATCCGGCGTCCCACCACGTCAGCACCAGGACCCGCTCCTGCGGGGCCCGCAGGAGCTCGCTGCGCAGCGGCGCCGGGGCCAGCTCCGCCGCCCGGGCCCGGGCCCACTCCAGCAGCTCCGCGCCGCGGCCCTCGGCGGCGCGGGCCTCCCACATCAGGGCGACGGTCATGAGTAGAGGTTGTCCTTGCTGATCTCGTGCACATGGTCGTGGTCATGGCCGTGCGCACCCGGTACATGGGGCTCCGTGACCGGCAGCGAGGAGTCCGCCGAGAGGTCCAGGTCCGACGCCGGGCGGTTGCGCGCCACCATCTCCGCGCCCAGTGCGGCGACCATGGCCCCGTTGTCCGTGCACAGCCCCGGCCTGGGGACCCGCAGCCTGATGCCCGCCTTCGCACACCGCTCCTCGGCCAGGGCCCGCAGCCGTGAGTTCGCCGCGACACCGCCGCCGATCATCAGGTGGTCGACGCCCTCGTCCTTGCAGGCCCTGACCGCCTTGCGGGTGAGGACGTCCACCACGGCCTCCTGGAAGGACGCCGCCACGTCCCGCACGGGAACGTCCTCACCGGCCGCGCGCTTCGCCTCGATCCAGCGCGCCACGGACGTCTTGAGACCGGAGAACGAGAAGTCGTACGCGGGGTCGCGCGGGCCGCTCAGCCCGCGGGGGAACGCGATCGCCTTCGGATCTCCCTCCCTCGCCAGCCGGTCGATGACCGGTCCGCCGGGGAAGCCGAGGTCCAGCACCCGGGCGATCTTGTCGAAGGCCTCGCCCGCCGCGTCGTCGATGGTCGCGCCCAGCGGCCGTACGTCGTTCGTGATGTCCGGAGCCAGCAGCAGTGAGGAGTGCCCGCCGCTCACCAGCAGCGCCATCGTCGGCTCGGGCAGCGGGCCGTGCTCCAGCTGGTCGACGCAGATGTGCGAGGCCAGGTGGTTCACCCCGTAGAGCGGCTTGTCCAGCGCGTACGCGTACGCCTTGGCGGCCGATACTCCGACGAGCAGCGCCCCCGCGAGCCCGGGGCCGGCCGTGACGGCGATGCCGTCGAGGTCACGGGCGCTGATCCCGGCGTCCTTCAGGGCGCGCTCGATGGTGGGGACCATCGCCTCCAGGTGGGCGCGGGAGGCGATCTCCGGGACGACTCCGCCGAAGCGGGCGTGCGTGTCGACGCTGGACGCGACGGCGTCGGCGAGGAGCGTCGTGCCCCGCACGATGCCGACGCCGGTCTCGTCGCAGGAGGTCTCGATACCGAGTACGAGCGGTTCGTCAGCCATCAGTCTGTCTCTGTTCCTTGTACGGTCAGGCGCATGACGAGTGCGTCGATGTTCCCCGGCTGGTAGTAGCCCCGGCGGAAGCCGATGGGCTCGAAGCCGAAGCGTTCGTAGAGCTTCTGCGCGCGGGTGTTGTCGACACGGACCTCCAGGAGCACGGCGGTGCACTCGAGGGCCGTGGCGTGCCGGAGCAGGTCGGTCAGGAGTTCGGAGCCGAGGCCGCCGCCCCACTGGCCGCGGCTGACCGCGATCGTCTGGACGTCGGCGAGGTCGCCGGCCGAGGCGAGGCCCGCGTAGCCGACGATCCGGCCGTCGGCGGGGTCCTCGGCGACGACGTAGCGGTGGGTGGCCCGGGGCCCGCGGGCGCGGGCCAGTTCGGACCAGAACATGCCGGCCGACCAGGCGTCCTCGGGGAACAGCTCGTGTTCCAGCTCCAGCACCGGCTCGATGTCCCACCAGCGCATCTCGCGGAGCACAGCGGTCGCGGTGGTCACTTGGGGGTGACCACCTTGTAGTTCTTCGGGACCTGGGCGTCGGGCCTGCGGAGGTAGAGCGGCTGCGGCGGGAGCGGAGCGTCGCCGGCGGCCAGGCGTTCGGCGGCCAGGGAGGCGAGCGCCCCGGCGGAGACGTGCTCCGGGCCGCGGGCGTCCGGGAATGCCTCGGGGTAGAGCAGGGCGCCCGCACCGACGACGGACAGTCCGGCGAGCCGGTCCGCGATGTCGGCGGGCCGGTCGACGGCGGGTTCGCCGGCCCGGGTGCGGGAGTCCTCGTACCGTGCCCAGTAGACCTCCTTGCGGCGTGCGTCGGTCGCGACGGCGAAGGGGCCTTCGACGCCGTCCAGCCCCGCGGCGTACGCGAGGGCGTCGAGCGTGCACAGCCCGTGCACCGGCACGGAGAGGGCGGAGCCGAAGGCCGCCGCGGTGACCAGGCCGACGCGCAGCCCGGTGTACGGGCCGGGGCCGACCCCGACGGCCACGTCGGTCACGGCGTCGAGCTTCACCCCGGCCTCGGCGAGGACCCTGTCGACGGCGGGCAGCAGCAGTTCCCCGTGCCTCCGGGCGTCGACCTGACCGGTCTCGGCGACGACGGAGGTCCCGTCGTGAAGGGCGGCGGTGACGGCGGGGGTGGCGGTATCCATGGCGAGCAGCAGCACACGAACAGCCTACGGCTCCGCCGGCCCGGCCACGGCAGGCCGTGCAGCGTCCCGTTCCGCCCTTCCGCTGCTGATACCGTCGCCGGGGTATACGTGTGTACGACGTAAATACTTGTACGACATGTGGCCGACGCATGTGAAAGGGGACCTCACGGTGGCACGGGGCAGCTCGGGAATCGTGGCCGGGCTCACTGCCGCGGCGGTGGCCGCGGTCTGTTTCCTCGCCTACCAGGCGTCGGCGAACGCGCCCGACTCGGTCGACGCCTCCTCGGCCGGGGCTGCCGGGCCGTCGGCGTCCCCTTCGCCGAAGCCCACGCCGACCGAGCAGCCGCTCGCGGTCCCGGCGGGCTCCGGCGCGGGGGCCCGCGTCGTGTACGCGCTGGAGGACCGCCGCGTGTGGATCGTGGACGACCAGGAGAAGGCCCTCCGGACGTTCTCCGTGATGCCGAGCGCGGTGAGCCCGCCGCCGGGCGCGTACCAGGTCACCTCGCGCTCCGGCAGTATCAAGGGGTCCGACGGCGTCCCGATCGAGCACGTGGTGCGCTTCGCGAACGTCGACGACGTGTCCGTGGGCTTCAGCGCCGCGCAGGACGACTCGATGCCCAGCCCCGACCCCACGATGAAGACCGGCGGGGTGCGGATGAAGCGGGCCGACGGCAATGTGCTGTGGACCTTCGCGACGGTCGGCGTGAAGGTCGTCGTCGTCCCTTAGCGCGCGCGTCCTGCCGTGCCGTCGGGCCCAGGGGTCACGCCGCGTCGCGGCCCGCTTCGAACCGTGCGTCCTCGGCGTCGTCCTCGGCGGCGTGATCGCCGCGGGGCGGGGTCGACACCGCCGTCGCGGCCGCGCAGGAGGCCAGCAGGTCCTTCATGGACACCGCGGACGCCGGCGGTGGCTCCGCCTGCGACGACTGCGGCTGCACTTCACGCTCGGGTGCCGGCATGGATGCCTCCTCGGGCTTCGGCGAGAGACCTGGTTAGGTACACCTAACCCATCTCTGTACCCATGTGACCACGAGGGGAGCCCCTGGCGCAACATTTTACCGACGCAGTGTCGGAAAGTGCCCGGGAGCGGGTGCGGAGGCCGCTCGGCCGGGCCGCCCGCCCCACCTCAGAGCGCCGCCAGCTCCGCGTCCAGCCCCGCCCAGCGCGTGCCGATCCCCACCAGGGTCACTGTGCGGCGCTCGTCGTCCGTGTCACCGACCGCGCGGTCGATCACCACCCTCAACCGGTCCTCCGACAGCTCCTCGACCTTGCCGTCGCCCCACTCCACGACGACCACCGACTCCGGCAGTGACACGTCGAGGTCCAGGTCCTCCATCTCGTCGAGGCCGCCGCCCAGGCGGTACGCGTCGACGTGGACCAGGGCCGGGCCCTCGCCCAGGGGCGGATGGACCCGGGCGATCACGAAGGTCGGCGAGGTGACGGCACCCCGCACCCCGAGGCCTTCACCGAGCCCGCGGGTCAGGGTGGTCTTGCCCGCGCCGAGCTCGCCGGTGAGCATCACCAGGTCACCGGGGGCCAGCAGTCCGGCGATCCGGCGGCCCAGGTCCTTCATCTCTTCGGGGGACTCCACGGCGACGGCCAGGGTGACGGTGCCCGGTGCGGCGGTGCCGGTCGCCGGGCGGTTGTGCGCTGCTTCCATGCCGACCAACGGTAGAGGATCAGGGCGCCCCGGCCGGAACCGCGCCGATCCGCACCAGCAGGTCCGCGAGCCGGTCGGTCACCGTCTCCGGGTGCTCCAGCATCACCAGATGACCGGCGTCCGGCACGATGACCAGCTCCGCGTCCGGGAGCTCGTCCGCGATGGCCTCGCTGTGCGAACTGGGCGTCACGAGATCCTTGTCACCGGCCAGGATCAGCACCGGAAGCCCGCGGAAGGCGGGCAGGGCCCCGCTCTTGTCGTGCTCGGTGAACGCCGGGTAGAACTCGGCGACCACATCGATCGGGGTCGACTCGATCAGGCGCTCGGCGAACCGCGCGACCGCCGGGTCCACGTCGCGCGAGCCGAACGAATACCGTTTGATCAGCCCCGCGAAGAGGTCGGCGGTCGCCCGCCGCCCCCGCTCCACCAGCTCGGCCTGCGATCCGAGCGCCTTCAGCACCCCGGGCAGCACGCGGCGCACCGCGTTCACGCCCGCCACCGGCAGACCGAAATTCACCTCGCCGAGCTTGCCGCTCGACGTCCCCACGAACGCGACCGCGGCCACCCGGTCGCGGATCAGCTCCGGATACCGGTCGGCGAGCGCCATCATCGTCATCCCGCCCATGGAGTGCCCGACCAGCACCAGCGGGCCCTCCGGCGCCGCCGCGTCGATGACCGCCTTGAGATCACGGCCGAGCTGGTCGATACCGAGCGGCACGCCCTCGCCCTGCGCCCTGCCCCGCTCGGAGCGGCCGTGGCTGCGCTGGTCCCAGTGGACCGTGCGGACCAGGCCGCGCAGCGCGGCCCGCTGGAAGTGCCAGGAGTCCTGGCCGAGACAGTAGCCGTGGCTGAAGACGACGGTCAGGGGCGCGGGGTCCTTGCTGCCGAACAGCCTGCGCCGGCGCGTCCCCGAGCCCGCGGGGGCGGGGGCGCCGGGACCCTCGCCCGCACGGCTCGTACCACCGTCCGGTTCGATCTCGTCGACCTCGTAGTACAGCTCGGTGCCGTCGTCCGCCACCGCCCGGCCGGGCAGCCCGCGCAGGGATCCGTACGGGCCGGAGGCGTCCAGTGCGAGGCGGGCCTTCTTGCGCATGCCCCGGCCCACCGTGAGCCGTTCGACGGCGACGCCCGCGGCCGCGCCCGCGGCGATGACGCCTATCGCCGCTCCGGCGAAGCCCGCCCGGCGCCAGCCGGCCGCCGCGACGGCCGCCGTCGCCACCACGTCCTCCGCGCTGGTCTCGCTCACCGTGCCGTGCTCCTTCGTCGTTGTCGTCGGACCGTGGTCGTGGCCGGTGCCAGGCCTCAGCCCCGGCCGGAGCCCTCGTGGAGATGGACGCGCGGGACGCGTACGCCGATGCGCGTGACGATCTCGTACGCGATCGTGCCGGCCGCTTCGGCCCAGTCCTCCGCGCTCGGCTCGCCCCGGTCCCCCGGCCCGAACAGCACCGCCTCCGCGCCCGCTTCGAGGGGGTCGCCCCCGAGGTCGACCACGAACTGGTCCATGGCCACCCTGCCCGCGATCCTGCGTACCGCACCTCCGACCAGGACGGGGCCCCGGCCGGAGGCGTGGCGCGGGATGCCGTCGGCGTACCCGACGGGCACCAGGGCGAGCGTCGTCCCGGCGGAGGTCGTGTAGTGGTGCCCGTAACTGATGCCGTGGCCCTGGGGTACCTGCTTGACCAGCGCGACGGAGGCGGCGAGCGTCATGACGGGCCGCAGCCCGAAGTCGGCCGGGGTGCCCAGCTCGGGGCTGGGCGAGATGCCGTACATCGCGATCCCGGTGCGTACGAGGTCGAAGTGGGACTCGGGCACCGTGAGCGTCGCCGGGGAGTTGGCGATGTGCCGCACCTCGGGCCTGACGCCTTCCTTCTCCGCGTACGCCACCATGTCGCGGAAGACGTCCAGCTGAGCGGTGATCGACGGGTGGCCGGGCTCGTCGGCACAGGCGAAGTGCGACCAGAGCCCGGTGACGCGCAGGATGCCCGCCTCCTCGGCGGCGCGGGCGGCCGAGACGAGTTCCGGCCAGTCGGCGGGCTGACAGCCGTTGCGGCCCAGGCCCGTGTCCGCCTTGAGCTGGATCCGGGCCGGGACACCGGCGTCCGTGGCGGCCGCGACGACCTCGTCCAGCGCCCACATCCCGCTCACCGAGACGTCGATGTCCGCCTCGACCGCCTGACGCCAGGGGCCGCCCGGCGTCCACAGCCAGCACATCACCCGGCCGCCGATCCCGGCCTCCCGCAGGGCGAGCGCCTCCTGCGGGGTGGCGGTGCCCAGCCAGGCCGCCCCGGCCTCCAGCGCCGCCCGGGCGCAGGGCACCGCCCCGTGCCCGTAGGCGTCGGACTTCACCACGGCCATGAGCTGTGCCCCGGACGCCCGCGCGCGCAGGGCGCGCACATTGGCGCGCAACGCGGCGAGGTCGATCTCGGCACGGGCTCTCAGGGTCGCTGTCTCGTTCATCGCGCCCAGTGTCTCAGAGCCGTACGTCTGTGCTCTCGGCCTCCTGTGCCCGGTGAGGCGGTCAGCGGTGGTCGAGGGCCTTCTCCAGGTGGCCGACGAGGACCGGGACGTGGCCGGCCGGGACGTCCTTCACGGCCGTGACGAGGGTGACGGGACCGCCCCGGCGCAGCAGGGCGAGCAGTTCCTCGACGGCCTCGGTGTGCCCGGGGTCGCCGAGCTCGGTGCGGTAGCGCTCCACGAAGTCGTCGTACCGGCCGGCGGAGCGGTCCTCGTGGTACCAGGTGCGGAGCTCCTTCGAAGGCGCCACGTCCTTGGCCCACAGGTCGACCGCCGCGTCCTCCCTGGAGATCCCGCGCGGCCAGAGCCGGTCCACCAGGACACGGCTGCCGTCGTCGTCCTCCGGCGGGTCGTACACCCTGCGTACCCGGATGCCGCTGCCGCTGCCCACGGCCGATCACCTCCCGTTCCCGTGGTTCCAGCGTGGATCAGGCCCGCACGTCCCGCCAGGCCGCCGGTACGGCGTCCGCGACGTCCTGCGCGGCGACCGGCGCCCCGTCCGAGGCCCGGCGTGCCGCGAGCCCGTGCAGATAGGCACCCACCGACGCGGCGTCGCGCGGCGCGAGGCCCGCGGCCAGCAGCGAACCGGTCAGCCCGGACAGCACGTCGCCGCTGCCCGCCGTGGCCAGCCACGGCGTACCGGTCGGATTGACGCGCACGGGCAGGCCCCCGGGTCCGGCCACCAGGGTCGTCGAGCCCTTGAGCAGCACGGTGGACCGGTAGCGCGCGGCCAGTTCCCGTACGGCGGCGAGCCGGCCCGCCTCGACCTCCTCGCGTGGCACCCCGAGCAGCGCCGCTGCCTCGCCGGCGTGCGGGGTGAGGACGGTGGCCGCGGTCCGGGACCGCACGGCCTCGGCGTCCATGAGCCGCAGCCCGTCCGCGTCGACCAGCACGGGGACGTCCGCGGCCAGCACATCGGCCACCGCCTCCGAGGACGCCGTGGAGTCGCCGAGTCCCGGCCCGACCACCCAGGCCTGCACCCGCCCGGCCTCCGAGGGCCGGCCGGGGTGCACCAGCGTCTCCGGGAAGCGGGCGGTCACCGCGCCGGCCCCGGGGCCGGCGTACCGCACGGCTCCCGCGCCGCCGCGCAGCGCACCCGCGACCGCGAGCACGGCGGCACCCGGGTAACGCTCCGAGCCTGCGGCCACCCCGACGACCCCGCGCCGGTACTTGTCGCTCTCGGCTCCGGGCACGGGCAGCAGGGCGGCCACGTCGGCGTACTGGAGGGCCTCCAGGTCCGGCCGTGCGGGCAGTTCCGCTTCCAGTCCGATGCCGACGAGCCGGAGTGCGCCCGCGTGCTCGGCGGCCGGATCGACGAGCAGCCCCGGTTTGTACGCGCCGAAGGTGACCGTCGCGTCCGCCCGTACGGCCGCACCGAGCACCTGGCCGGTGTCCGCCTCGATCCCGCTCGGCAGATCCACCGCGAGCACGGGCGCGTGGCCCCCGGTGACCGCGTGCACCAGTGCGGCCGCTCCGGGGCGCAGGCCGCCGCGGCCCCCGATCCCGGTGATGCCGTCGACGACGAGGTCGACGGGGCCGAAGACCCCGAGGTCCGGTCCGTCGAGGACCTGCCCGCCCGCCGCCAGCAGGGCCGCCAGTCCGGCCCTGTGGATCTTGTCCGGCGAGGTCGGCACGGCCCGTACCCCGGCTCCGCGCCGGGCCAGCCGGGCGCCCGCGTACAGCGCGTCGCCGCCGTTGTCACCACTGCCGACGAGGAGGAGCACCCGGGACCCGTACACCCGCCCGTTGCGGCGGAGCAGGTCACCGCAGGCCACCGCGAGGCCGGCGGCCGCCCGCTGCATCAGCGCCCCTTCCGGCAGTCGTGCCATCAGTGCCTTCTCGGCGGCCCGTACGGTTTCGACGCTGTAGGCATGTCGCATACCGTCAACCCTCCGCGATCACCACGGCCGACGCCACCCCCGCGTCGTGGCTGAGCGACAGGTGCCAGGTGCGGACGCCGAGTTCGGCCGCCTTCGCGGCGACGGTGCCGCGCACCTCGAGGCGTGGCCGCCCGCTCTCCTCGACGCACACCTCGGCATCGGTCCAGAGCAGTCCACCCGGCGCGCCGAGCGCCTTGGCCAGGGCCTCCTTGGCGGCGAACCTGGCCGCCAGCGAGGCGATCCCCCGCCGCTCCCCGCCGGGCAGCAGCAACTCCCGCTCCAGAAAGAGCCGTTCGGCCAACTGGGGGGTCCGCCCCAGCGCGGCGCCGAAGCGCTCGATCTCCGCCACATCGATCCCGACCCCAATGATCACGCGCTCACTCACTCATTCGACTGTCACGGACTTCGCCAGATTGCGCGGCTGGTCCACCTCGTTGCCCCGGGCGGTCGCCAGCTCGCAGGCGAAGACCTGCAACGGCACCGTGGCGACCAGCGGCTGAAGCAGCGTAGGCGTAACCGGGATCCTGATGAGGTGATCGGCGTACGGTACGACCTCGTCGTCGCCCTCCTCGGCGATGACGACGGTACGGGCGCCCCGGGCCCTGATCTCCTGGATGTTCGACACGATCTTGTCGTGCAGCACCGAACGGCCGCGCGGGGACGGCACGATCACGACGACCGGCAGGCCCTCGTCGATCAGTGCGATCGGCCCGTGCTTGAGCTCCCCGGCGGCGAAGCCCTCGGCATGCATGTACGCGAGCTCCTTGAGCTTCAACGCACCTTCCATCGCAACCGGGTAGCCCACGTGCCGGCCCACGAAGAGCACGGTGCCGTGGGCGGACAGGGAGCGGGCCAGTTCACGGACCGGCTCCATGGTCGCCAGCACGCGCTCGACCGCACCGGACATCTCGGAGAGCTGGCGTACGACGGTGCGGATCTCGTCGCCCCACTTGGTGCCGCGTACCTGGCCGAGGTACAGCGCGACGAGGTAGCAGGCGACGAGCTGTGTCAGGAACGCCTTGGTGGAGGCGACGGCGACCTCGGGGCCCGCGTGCGTGTAGAGGACGGCGTCCGACTCCCTGGGGATGGTCGAGCCGTTCGTGTTGCAGATGGCGAGGACCTTCGCCCCCTGTTCACGGGCGTGCCGGACCGCCATCAGCGTGTCCATCGTCTCGCCCGACTGCGAGATCGCGACGACGAGGGTGCGCTGGTCCAGGATCGGATCGCGGTAGCGGAACTCGCTGGCGAGCTCTGTCTCGCAGGGCAGCCTGGTCCAGTGCTCGATGGCGTACTTGGCGATCATCCCGGCGTGGAAGGCGGTCCCGCAGGCGACGACGACGACCTTGTCGACCTCGCGGAGCACGCCCTGCGGGATGCGCACCTCGTCGAGGTGGAGCGCGCCCGAAGCGTCGGTCCGGCCGAGCAGCGTGTCGGCGACGGCCTTGGGCTGGTCGGCGATCTCCTTGAGCATGAAGGAGGCGTAGCCGCCCTTCTCGGCAGCCGACGCGTCCCAGTCCACGTGGTACTCGCGCAGGCCGGCGGGCCGGCCGTCGAAGCCGGTGACCGTGGCCCCGTCCCGGCGCAGCTCGACCACCTGGTCCTGGCCCAGCTCGATCGCGTCCCTCGTGTGCGCGATGAAGGCGGCCACGTCGGAGGCGAGGAACATCTCGCCGTCCCCCACCCCCACCACCAGAGGCGAGTTCCGCCGGGCCCCCACCACCGCGTCGGGCTCGTCCGCGTGCACGGCGACCAGGGTGAACGCGCCCTCCAGCTGCCGGCACACCTGCCGCATGGCCTCCGCCAGGTCACCGCCCGAGGAGTACGCCTCGGCCAGCAGGTGGGCGACCACCTCGGTGTCGGTCTCGGAGGTCAGGTCATGGCCCCGTCCGGCCAGCTCCTCGCGCAGGGCGGCGAAGTTCTCGATGATCCCGTTGTGCACGACGGCGACCCGGCCGGCGTTGTCGAGATGCGGGTGGGCGTTGGCGTCGGTGGGCCCGCCGTGCGTGGCCCACCGGGTGTGCCCGATCCCGGCGTTCCCGGCCGGCAGTGGCCGGTTCTTGAGCTCCTTCTCCAGATTGAGGAGCTTTCCCGCCTTCTTGGCGGAGGCCAGCCCTCCGTCCGCGAGGACGGCGACCCCGGCGGAGTCGTACCCCCGGTACTCCAGCCGCTTCAGTCCCGCGACAACGACGTCCTGCGCCGACTGCACCCCTACATATCCCACGATTCCACACATATCGGCACCATAAGGCCGTACGGAAGCCGGGGACAGCAGGGGTGGGCCACGCGCGGACGGTGTCCGCCCCCGGACCCGCACGGCGGCGGCCCCCGGACCCGTCCACCACCGGCGCTCCGCTCCTCCCCCATGACGACGCCCGGTTGACACACCTGCACCATGGAAGCGCGGTTCGACGTCCTTCCCCCGCGCGAGCGCATCGCATCCGACCGCCACTGGCGGGTGGCCCACGCCACCGGCACCTCGCTGCCCGGATGGCTGGTCCTGCTGCCCCGGCGGCACGTCACGGCGGTCCACGACCTCACCGACGCCGAGGCCGCCCTGGGAGCCTTGCAGGTCAGGCTCTCCCGGGCCCTGCGCACCGTGACCGGATGCGCCAAGACGTACACCGCCCAGTTCGCGGAGGCCGAAGGTTTCGCCCATGTGCACTTCCACGTCGTACCGCGCCCGGAGGACCTGCCACCGCGACTCCACGGCCCGGGCGTCTTCGGACTGCTCCGGGCACCGGAACCGGAGCGACTGACGGCGGACCGGGCGGACCACATGGCACACGCGCTCATGGCCGAGCCGGGCGACCGGCAGAACCGGGTGTCACCTGGCGGGCACCCTCCCGCACATGCGACAGGGCGACGACCGATTCCGGGGACAGCCGCAGGCTCTGCCGCGGGTCGCAGCCATCACCGGTCAGAACATCGTCACGCCGGACCCAGCCCCTGCGGTGGAGCGGGCCCCACGTGAGGGCATGGGCCGCGGCACACCGCGCGGACCACCCCGAGACGCGCAGCCCACCCCACGACGTGAAGGCGGTGCTCCCTGGGATCCGGTGCGCCGGGGGACGGTGCTGGTCGGCGTCGTCGTGGAGAACGGCCGGTCCGTGAGGGGCGGCGGTGGCGGCGACGATCAGGTCCACGGCCGCGTCCACAGGCCCTCGGCCGGCCCCACGTGACCGACCCCACCCCCCACTCCGCCCGAACTCCCGCGACAATGAGTGCGTGATCACTTCGCCCGCACGGAGCCCCCGACGCACCGAGCACGCGCCGACGCCCTATGTCGACCTGACCCGGGCGGAGTGGAGCGCCCTGCGCGACAAGACACCTCTGCCGCTGACCGCCGAGGAGGTCGAGAAGCTGAGAGGGCTCGGCGACGTCATCGACCTCGACGAGGTCCGGGACGTCTATCTGCCGCTCTCCCGCCTGCTCAACCTCTACGTCCAGGCCACCTCCGGCCTGCGCGGGGCCCTGAACACCTTCCTGGGTGACGCGGGGAACGGGCACGGCGAGCAGCGCGGCACTCCGTTCGTCATAGGGGTCGCCGGGAGTGTCGCGGTCGGGAAGTCCACCACGGCCCGCATCCTGCAGGCGCTGCTGGCACGCTGGCCGGAGCACCCCCGGGTGGAACTGGTGACGACCGACGGTTTCCTGCTGCCGATGAAGGAGCTCCAGAGGCGTGGCCTGATGTCGCGCAAGGGCTTCCCCGAGTCTTACGACCGGCGGGCACTGACCCGGTTCGTCGCCGACATCAAGGCCGGCAAGGACGAGGTGACGGCTCCCGTCTACTCCCACCTGATCTATGACATCGTGCCGGGCGAGCGGCTCACCGTGCGCCGTCCCGACATCCTGATCGTCGAGGGACTGAACGTGCTGCAGCCCGCACTGCCCGGCAAGGACGGCCGGACCCGGGTCGGTCTCGCGGACTACTTCGACTTCAGCGTGTACGTCGACGCACGCGCCGAGGACATCGAGAACTGGTACCTCCACCGTTTCCGCAGGCTGCGCGAGACGGCGTTCCAGAACCCGTTCTCGTACTTCCGCAAGTACACGCAGGTCTCCGAGGAGGAGGCGCTGGACTACGCGCGCACCATGTGGCGGACCATCAACAGGCCCAACCTGCTGGAGAACGTGGCGCCGACGCGCGGCCGTGCCACTCTGGTGCTCCGCAAGGGGCCGGACCACAAGGTCCAGCGTCTGTCGCTGCGCAAGCTCTGACACCGGAGAGGGTGCCTCGTGCTGCATCTGCGCCTCATCGTGCCCGCCGACCGCACCGATGAGGTGGTCGCACTGCTCGAGCGGACCGTGGGCACCGCCCATCTCGCGGTGCTCGCGGGTGCTGCCCGGAGCCCGGCGGGCGATGTGGTCCTGTGCGACGTGGCCCGCGAGGCGGGTGACGAACTGATCGGTGTGCTGCGGGAGATGGGCATCGACAGCTCCGGTTCGATCACTGCCGAGAACATGGACCTCACCCTCTCCAGGCACGCCGACGAGGCCGAACGCGCGGCGCCGGGTGAGGGCGCGGACGCAGTGCTCTGGGAAGAGCTGAGCGAGGTGACCCACGAGGAGTCGACCTTCAGCGTCACCTATGCGGCCTTCCTCGCCCTCGCGACGATGCTCGCCGCGTGCGGTGTGATGCTGGACAACGCGGTCCTGATCGTGGGAGCGATGGCGGTGGGCCCGGAGTTCGGCCCGCTCGCCGGGATCTCGACGGCACTGGTGCAGCGTGAGCCCCGGCTGGTGGGGCGTTCCCTGTGGGCGCTGATCGGCGGCTTCGCCGTGGCCATGGTGCTGACGGCCGGTTTCGCCTGGCTGCTGGACGCGCTCGGGCTCTTCACCGAGGACATGGTCAAGGCGGAACGCCCCAACACCGGTTTCATCTGGCACCCGGACTGGATGTCGTTCGTGGTGGCGCTCCTCGCGGGCGTCGCGGGGACGCTCTCGCTGACCTCGGCGAAGTCGGGCGCGCTGATCGGCGTGGCGATCTCGGTGACCACGGTGCCCGCCGCCGCCAACGCCGCGGTCGCCTTCAGCTACCAGGACCTGCGGCAGACCTGGGGGTCGTCGGAGCAGCTGCTGGCCAACCTGGCCGGTATCGTCCTGGCCGGCACCTGCACGCTGCTGGTCCAGAAGGCCTTGTGGGCGGTGCAACGCCGGAAGGACCCGGCCGTGAGGCCGGGTCCTTCCGGGAGCTGAAAAGACGTCAGCCGAGCGCGGACTTGACCACGTCGGCCAGCTGACCGGCCACGGCGCGCGCCTGCTCGATGTCGGCCGCCTCGACCATGACCCGTACGAGCGGCTCGGTGCCGGACTTGCGCAGGAGTACGCGCCCGGTGTCACCCAGCTCGCTCTCGGCCCGGGACACCGCGGCGGCCACCTCCGGCGAGGTGTCCACGCGGGACTTGTCGACGTCCGGCACGTTGACGAGGACCTGCGGGAGGCGCTGCATCACCCCCGCCAGCTCGGCGAGCGTACGTCCGGTGGCGGCGACCCGGGCCGCGAGCATCAGCCCGGTCAGCGTGCCGTCGCCCGTCGTGGCGTGGTCCAGGACGATGACGTGGCCGGACTGCTCTCCGCCCAGCGCGAAGCCTTCGGCCTTCATCGACTCCAGGACGTAACGGTCACCGACAGCGGTCTGGACGAGCTGGATGCCTTCGCGCTCCATCGCCATCTTGAAGCCGAGGTTCGACATGACCGTGCCGACGACGGTGTCCTTGCGCAGGTGGCCGGCCTCGCGCATGGCGAGGGCGAGCACGGCCAGGATCTGGTCGCCGTCGACCTCCTCGCCGGTCTCGTCCACGGCCAGGCAGCGGTCCGCGTCACCGTCGTGCGCGATGCCGAGGTCGGCGCCGTGCTCGACGACGGCGGCCCTCAGCAGCTCCAGGTGGGTGGAACCGCAGCCGTCGTTGATGTTGAGGCCGTCCGGTTCGGCACCGATGGTGACGACCTCGGCCCCGGCCCGGGCGAACGCCTCGGGTGAGACGCGGGCGGCGGCACCGTGTGCCTCGTCGAGGACGACCTTCAGCCCGTCGAGCCGGTTGGGCAGGACTGCGATGAGGTGGGCGACGTAGCGGTCGAAGCCCTCCGCGTAGTCGGTCACCCGGCCCACACCGGCGCCGGTCGGCCGGGCCCAGGGCTCACCGGTGCGGTGCTGCTCGTAGACCGTCTCGATGCGGTCCTCCAGCTCGTCGGCGAGCTTGTGGCCACCGCGGGCGAAGAACTTGATGCCGTTGTCGGGCATGGCGTTGTGGCTGGCCGAGAGCATGACACCGATGTCCGCGCCGAGCACACCGGTGAGATAGGCCACGGCGGGGGTGGGCAGCACACCGACGCGCAGCACGTCCACGCCGGCGCTGGCCAGGCCCGCCACGACGGCCGCCTCCAGGAACTCTCCGGACGCGCGGGGGTCGCGGCCCACCACAGCGGTCGGCCGATGCCCCTCGAAGGTGCCCGCCTCGGCCAGTACGTGCGCCGCCGCGACCGAGAGTCCGAGCGCGAGCTCGGCCGTCAAGTCCGCGTTGGCGACACCGCGCACGCCGTCCGTGCCGAAGAGTCGTCCCACTGGTGTCCTCCGAAGATGCTCCGAAACCGCAAACCAACGTACTGAAAAAAGGGCAGAGCGAGGCAAGGCACAGCAAAGCAGGGCACCTGGAACCGCCAACCCTATAAACGTGCAAACGTCTTAAGCCGTTATACGCCCGCACGGGCTGATAAACGAACGCCCCAGCAGCACGGTGTGTGCCGCCGGGGCGAACGTGTGAAGCAGACGAGCAGGCGATTTAGCGCTTGCTGTACTGCGGGGCCTTACGGGCCTTCTTGAGACCGGCCTTCTTGCGCTCGACCGCACGGTCGTCGCGGGAGAGGAAGCCGGCCTTCTTCAGCGTGGCGCGGTTGTTGTCCACGTCCGCCTCGTTCAGCGCGCGGGCCACACCGAGGCGCAGGGCACCGGCCTGACCGGAGACGCCGCCACCCGAGATACGGGCGATGACGTCGTAGCGGCCGTCGAGCTCGAGCACCTTGAAGGGCTCGTTGACTTCCTGCTGGTGCACCTTGTTGGGGAAGTAGTCCTCAAGGGTGCGACCGTTGATCTTCCACTTGCCGGTGCCCGGAACGATCCGGACACGGGCGATGGCGTTCTTGCGACGGCCAAGGCCGGCCGCGGGCTGCGGGTCGCCGAAGCGGCCCGCGAGCGACTCGGAGGTGTACTCACCCTCGACGGGGACCTCCGACTCGAAGGTGGTCACCTCGGCGAAGGTCTCTTCACCCTCGGTACCCTCGACGGGCGTCTCAACAGTGGTCTCGGCCACGATTCTCCTCAGATCTTTCTTTACGTCTTAGGGGGGAGGCCGGAACTACTGCGCGACCTGGGTGATCTCGAACGGGACCGGCTGCTGCGCAGCGTGCGGGTGCTGGTCGCCCGCGTAGACCTTGAGCTTCGAGAGCATCTGACGACCCAGGGTGTTCTTGGGGATCATGCCCTTGATGGCCTTCTCGACGGCCTTCTCGGGGTTCTTCGAGAGCAGCTCGTCGTAACGCACGGAACGGAGACCGCCCGGGAAGCCCGAGTGGCGGTACGCCATCTTCTGGGTCTTCTTGTTACCGGAGAGGTGGACCTTCTCGGCGTTGATGATGATGACGAAGTCGCCCATGTCCATGTGGGGGGCGTAGATCGCCTTGTGCTTGCCTCGGAGGAGGTTCGCAGCCGTGGTGGCCAGACGGCCCAGGACGATGTCCTCGGCGTCGATGATGTGCCACTGGCGAGTGACATCGCCGGGCTTGGGGCTGTACGTACGCACTTCGTAGCCTTCGCTTCTTCAGTGGATGAGGTCCAGACACATGGCACCCCTGAAGCGATCATGCAGCTGGGACCCACAATGCCGGGAACGCTGCCCGTATGCGAGCCACTGGTAACTGCTCCAGAGAACCTACGTAAGGCTCTTCGCGTGAGAACGACGAGGCCAATACGTATAACAACCCCCGACAGTACCCGCCCCGCCCCGGACGGGTCAAAACGCACCGCCCCTACCGCTCCCGTTCGACCCGCCGCTCGTCCCAGACGGGCTCCGTGGACTCCCGCACCACCCCGTCCGAGCCGAAGACCAGGTACCGGTCGAAGGACTTCGCGAACCAGCGGTCGTGGGTGACGGCCATGACCGTCCCGTCGTACGCCTCGAGCCCGTCCTGCAGGGCCTCGGCCGACTCCAGGTCCAGGTTGTCCGTCGGCTCGTCCAGCAGGAGCGCGGTCGTTCCGGCCAGCTCCAGGAGCAGGATCTGGAACCGTGCCTGCTGCCCGCCGGACAGCCTCTCGAAGGCCTGGTCGCCCTGGCGCTCCAGCTCGTAGCGCCGCAGCACCGACATCGCACCGCCACGGTCCTTGGCGTGCTCCGTCCACAGGATCTCGACGAGGGTCTTGCCGAGCAGCTCCGGATGGGCGTGCGTCTGCGCGAAGTGGCCGGGCACGACCCGCGCACCGAGCTTCCACTCACCGGTGTGCGCCACGGGCTCCCCCGCCAGCAGCCGCAGGAAGTGTGACTTGCCCGACCCGTTGGAGCCGAGCACGGCGACCCGCTCCCCGTAGTAGATCTCCAGGTCGAACGGCTTCATCAGACCGGTCAGCTCCAGGCGGGTGCACGTCACCGCCCGCACCCCGGTCCGCCCGCCGCGCAGCCGCATCCTGATGTCCTGCTCGCGGGGCGGCTCCGGCGGCGGCCCCGCCTCCTCGAACTTCTTGAAGCGGGTCTGCATCGCGTGGTAGCGGTTCGCCATGTCGGGGCTGTTCGCCGCCTGTTGCCGCATCCGCAGGACCAGCGCCTTCAGCCGCGCGTGCTCCTCCTCCCAGCGCCGCAGGAGCTCCTCGAAGCGCGCGAACCGCTCCTTGCGCGCCTGGTGGTACGTGGCGAATCCGCCACCGTGCACCCAGACGTCCGAGCCGGCCGGGCTGGGCTCCACGCTCACGATCTTCTCGGCGGCCCGCGAGAGCAGCTCCCGGTCGTGGGAGACGAAGAGCACCGTCTTGCGGGTCTCCCTGAGCTTCTCCTCCAGCCACCGCTTGCCGGGGACGTCCAGGTAGTTGTCCGGCTCGTCCAGGAGCAGCACCTCGTCCGGTCCCCTGAGCAGTGCCTCCAGGACCAGCCGCTTCTGCTCGCCACCGCTGAGCGTGCGCACCTCGCGCCACTGCGCCTTCTCGTACGGGACGCCGAGCGCGGCCATCGTGCACATGTCCCACAGCGTCTCGGCCTCGTAGCCCCGGGCCTCCGCCCAGTCGCTCAGCGCCTGCGCGTACGCCATCTGCGCGGCCTCGTCGTCAACCGCGAGGATGCGTTCCTCCGCCGCGTCGACGGCCTTCGCCGCCTCCCTGATGCGGGGCTGCGCCACGGACACCAGCAGGTCGCGGACGGTGCGCTCGTCCCGCACGGAACCCACGAACTGGGCCATCACGCCGAGCCCGCCGCTCACCGAGACCGAGCCGCCGTGCGGCTGGAGCTCTCCGGCGAGCAGCTTCAGGAGTGTCGTCTTGCCCGCGCCGTTCGCGCCGACGAGGGCGACGACGGCGCCGTCGGCCACCCGGAACGAAGCGTCGCCGAGCAGCACCCGCCCGTCCGGTAGGTAGTACTCCAGGTGGCCCGCTTCGAGATGTCCCATGCACAGCATTGTCGCGGCAGGCGGAGCTCTGACCCAACCGGATTACGGCCGGCCCGGTGCCGCGGCCGGGAGGGGCACTAGGATTCGCCGCATGAGCTTTGGGCAAGGGGGGCCCTCCTGGGGGCCTGGAGAGAGCCGGACTCCGGACTGGGCGGCGCTGGCGGAGGCCTCCGCCGCACGCGGCAGGCGCAGGAAGTGGCTGATGATCGGCGGCGGCGCACTGGCCACCACCGTGGTCGCCGCGATCGTGGCCACGGCCGTCATCACGACCGGCGGGAGCGGCGCGTCCGGGGCGGGCAAGAACGCGAGTGAGCTGCCGGCCCCCGCCGACCTGCCCTCGGAGACCTCCGCACCGCAGCCCTCCTTCTCCTCGGTGGCGCCCCCGCCCCCGCCGGACCCGAAGGACTACATAGCCGACGAGAAGAAGGACAAGGCCCCGGTCACCGTGGACGCCTTCTTCCCCGGCCGGAAGCTGACCATGGGCGACCGCGTCTACGCCAAGGGCGCCACCGCCCGTACGGCGAGCTGCGCCACGACGACCCAGGGCGCCCTCGGCTCGGTCCTCGCGAACAACGGCTGCGACCAGGTCATCCGCGCGACGTACAGCAAGGACGGCATCGCCGTCACTGTCGGGCTCGCCGTCTTCGGCACCGAGGCGGAGGCCAGGAAGGCGGCCGAACAGGCCTCCGGCGGCCTCGCCTCCCTCAGCGGTTCGGGCGTCCCCACCTTCTGCCGCGGCGGGTCCGTCTGCCGGCGCACCGCCAACTCCTACGGCCGCTACGCCTACTTCACGATCGGCGGCTACGTCAGCGGGAAGCACGTCACCACGTCGGCCAAGGACGTGTACAAGGTCGGTGACGACCTGACCGACTTCACCTTCCGCCAGATCCGTCACCGCGGCGAGGTCCAGGCGTCGGCGGCCGCGGGGCTCCCCGTCGCCTGACGGCCCGCGCACCACCTGTCCCCCCACACGCACCGGTCCCGTCCCTGCCCCCGGCCGAGGACCCGCCGCCGTGCGTCTGCGCTCCACGCGCTGCCGCTCCCGGCGCCGGAATGCGGGCCACCGTGACCGCGAAGGACGGCGTCCGCCCGGAGGCCCGGCCCCGGACGAACCGCACCCGGCGCACCGGTGGGCGCTCCGCGCGGCGGCGTTGCTGTTCTTGTCCGCCGCTTCCGTCTACGCCTGGTGGACGCCGGGCACCGGCTGGTTTTGCTCCAGCGTCCCCAGCGCCGTCGCCCTCCGCACGCGGCCGGTCTGCTCCGCGCTCCGCGCCGCAGACCGGTCAGCAGCAGCCCGCCCCCGGCAGCGTCCTGACGTTCCGGGCCACCTGGGCCCTGGCCGCCAGCAACGCGTCCGCCGGATAGGCCACTTCCTCCAGCGTCAGCCCGTGCGGCCGCACCACGTGGACCCCGGGGTCCCGCACCTTCGCCGCCAGCACCTCCGCAGGCCACCCGGCCGGCCTGCGCCCGTCCCCGACGAACAACGCCGCACCGATCAGCGCCCGCACCATGTTGTGGCAGAACGCGTCCGCCTGCACGGTCGCCGTCAGCACGCCCGACTCCGCGTCCCGCACCCAGTGCAGCTTCTGCAGCGTACGGATGGTCGTGGCACCCTCGCGCTTCTTGCAGTACGCCGCGAAGTCGTGCTCCCCCGTCATCAGGGCGGCGGCCTCGTTCATCGCGTCCAGGTCGAGCGGCCGGTCGTGCCACAGCACATGGCCCCGGAGCAGCGGGTCCACACCGCCCGGCCGGTCCGCGACCCGGTACGCGTACCGCCGCCACAGCGCGGAGAAGCGCGCGTTGAACCCCGCGGGGGCCTCGGCCGCGCGCCAGATCCGCACGTCCGGCGGCAGGCGCCCCGCCAGCCGCCGCAGCAGTTTCTCCTCGTGCTCAGCCCACACCTCGGCCGGCAGGTCGACGTGCGCCACCTGCCCGCGCGCGTGCACACCCGCGTCGGTGCGCCCGGCGACCGTCAGGTCGTACGTCACCGACGACCGTGTCACGGTGCGCAGCGCGTCCTCGATCTCACCCTGCACGGTGCGCCTGCTGGTCTGCTTCGCCCAGCCGGAGAAGTCCTTGCCGTCATAGGAAAGGTCCAGCCGTACCCGTACAAAGCCGGGCTCTGCCTCGTCACTCACCCGCAGATCCTCTCAAGAACGAACGGGCCCGCACCGCCCCGAAGGGTGATGCGGGCCCGTCCCCGGGTCTCAGGACGCTCAGGCGTCCTTGGACTCCTCAGCAGCGGCGTCGGCCGGCTTGGCGTCCTCGGCGGTCTCGGCCGGAGCCTCGTCCTTCTTGAGGGCGTCTTCCTTGACGGCGCGCTTCGTCGCGGCCTCGGCCTCACCGGTGGCCTGCTGGGCCACGGTCAGCGCCTCGACCAGCTCGATGACGGCCATCGGGGCGTTGTCGCCACGACGGTTGCCGATCTTGGTGATGCGGGTGTAACCACCGGGGCGGTTCTCGTACCGCGGGGCGATCTCGGTGAAGAGCGTGTGCACGATGCTCTTGTCCGTGATCGACTGCAGCACCAGGCGACGGTTGTGGATGTCGCCCTTCTTCGCCTTGGTGATGAAACGCTCGGCGACCGGACGCAGGCGGCGGGCCTTGGCCTCGGTCGTGGTGATGCGGCCGTGCTCGAACAGCGACTTCGCGAGGTTGATGAGAAGAAGCTTCTCGTGCGCAGCGCTGCCGCCCAGACGGGCACCCTTGGCGGGCTGAGGCATGGTTTTTCTCCTTGTGTGCTGCACCGGCCGTATCAGGTACCGGTGTCAGTTCCCGCGAGGCGGACGCCCCGCGGAAGTCCTGCCGGCCCGGCACGGGGGCACCCTGAACATCAGGCGCCCCCGGCCGGAAGGCGGCTCAGTACTGCTCGGTCTCCACGAAACCGGCGTCCGCGTCGTCGTCGGCACCGAAGGCGTCGGCGGCGGCGGTCGGGTCGAATCCGGGCGGGCTGTCCTTGAGCGCCAGGCCCATGCCGGCCAGCTTCGCCTTGACCTCGTCGATCGACTTCGCACCGAAGTTGCGGATGTCGAGCAGGTCCGCCTCGGAGCGGGCCACGAGCTCACCCACGGAGTGGATGCCCTCGCGCTTGAGGCAGTTGTACGAACGGACCGTGAGCTCGAGCTCCTCGATCGGCAGCGCCAGATCGGCGGCGAGCGCGGCGTCCGTCGGGGACGGGCCCATGTCGATGCCCTCGGCGTCGATGTTGAGCTCGCGCGCCAGACCGAACAGCTCGACCAGGGTCTTGCCGGCCGACGCCATGGCGTCACGGGGACGCATGGCCTGCTTGGTCTCGACGTCGACGATCAGCTTGTCGAAGTCGGTGCGCTGCTCGACACGGGTCGCCTCGACCTTGTACGTGACCTTGAGCACCGGCGAGTAGATGGAGTCGACCGGGATACGGCCGATCTCCTGGCCCACCTGCTTGTTCTGGACGGCCGAGACGTAGCCGCGACCGCGCTCGACGGTCAGCTCCATCTCCAGCTTGCCCTTGCCGTTGAGCGTGGCCAGGACCAGGTCCGGGTTGTGGACCTCGACGCCGGCCGGCGGGGCGATGTCAGCAGCGGTGACCAGGCCGGGGCCCTGCTTGCGCAGGTACATCACGACCGGCTCGTCGTGCTCCGAGGAGACGACCAGCTGCTTGATGTTGAGGATGAGGTCGGTCACGTCCTCCTTGACGCCCGGCACGGTGGTGAACTCGTGCAGGACACCGTCGATCCGGATGCTGGTGACAGCGGCCCCGGGGATCGAGGAGAGGAGGGTGCGACGCAGGGAGTTGCCGAGGGTGTATCCGAAGCCCGGCTCCAGCGGCTCGATCACGAACCGGGAGCGGAACTCGTCGACGACCTCTTCGGTCAGCGACGGACGCTGAGCGATAAGCATGGTGCGATCCTTCAGTCGTGGGCACCCACTATTTGATGCCCGACAGATGAGACAAGGGTACGGGCGGCACGCCCCCGAAGGGGCATACCGCCCGGACCCACGCTACTGACGCACGGCCGTCACCGGCCGTGACGGATCAGACGCGGCGACGCTTCGGCGGACGGCAGCCGTTGTGCGGCGTCGGGGTGACGTCCTGGATCGAGCCGACCTCGAGGCCCGTGGCCTGGAGGGAGCGGATCGCGGTCTCACGGCCGGAGCCGGGACCCTTGACGAAGACGTCGACCTTGCGCATGCCGTGCTCCTGCGCGCGGCGGGCGGCCGACTCGGCGGCCATCTGCGCGGCGAAGGGGGTGGACTTGCGCGAGCCCTTGAAGCCGACGTGGCCGGCGGAGGCCCAGGAGATCACGTTGCCCGAGGGGTCCGTGATCGAGACGATGGTGTTGTTGAACGTGCTCTTGATGTGCGCGTGGCCGTGAGCGACGTTCTTCTTTTCCTTGCGACGCACCTTCTTGGCTGCGCCCTGACGACCCTTGGGGGGCATGTCTTGACTCCAGATGGAGAGGGGAGGTGATCGGTCCTACAGCGAAGACCGCTGGTTTCCGCGGGCGTCCGGTGACCCGGGCACTCGCAGTGCGTCCGCTGAGGACTACTTCTTGCCCGGCTTCTTCTTACCGGCGATGGCGCGACGCGGGCCCTTGCGGGTACGCGCGTTCGTGCTGGTGCGCTGACCGTGGACCGGCAGACCGCGACGGTGCCGGATGCCCTGGTAGGAGCCGATCTCGATCTTGCGGCGGATGTCGCCCTGGATCTCGCGGCGAAGGTCACCCTCGGTGCGGAGGTTGGCGTCCACGTACTCGCGGATCTTGACCAGGTCCTCTTCGGCCAGGTCACGAACGCGGGTGTCCGGGTTCACGCCGGTGGTGGCGAGGATCTCCTTGGACCGGGTGCGCCCGATACCGAAGACGTAGGTGAGGGCAACCTCCACGCGCTTTTCGCGCGGGATGTCAACACCTGAAACGCGTGCCATTCAATGGCTCCAGTTGTTAAGTCGGGGGTCTTCCACAGCGCCGCTCCCGAACGCCGACCCGACCCGTGGAGGGAGGGGTGGTACGCCCGGGTCCCCGGCCCCCGCCGGAGGTGTCGTCAGCCGAAGCCTGGACGGGCACTGCGTATGTACGTTTACGTGCGTCGCGCGAAGAGCTGCGAGATGCAGGTGGTCGTGCGTCAGCCCTGGCGCTGCTTGTGGCGCAGGTTGTCGCAGATGACCATGACCCGGCCGTGACGGCGGATCACCTTGCACTTGTCGCAGATCTTCTTGACGCTCGGCTTGACCTTCATGGGATGTCAGGTTCTCCGGGTCAGTGCCCCTCACCACGCCGGAGCGGGGTGGCGGCAAGATCTACTTGTAGCGGTAGACGATCCGGCCACGCGTCAGGTCGTACGGAGACAACTCCACGACGACCCGGTCATCCGGGAGGATACGGATGTAGTGCATCCGCATCTTGCCGCTGATGTGCGCGAGGACTTTGTGACCGTTCTGGAGCTCCACCTTGAACATGGCGTTCGGGAGGGACTCGATCACGGTGCCCTCAATTTCGATGGCACCTTGCTTCTTGGCCACGCTTCGCCTTTCGAATCGGCTACCTTGATCGACTCCCGTCGCCGCATGAAGACACACGGATGCACGAGAGCCGACGAGTCAGTCTACGTCAGCGGACTCCAAAAGACGAATCCGTCAAGTTTGCCCACTTCCCCTGATCCTTAGACACAGATCAGCGGGGCAGTCCTGCCTCAGGCCGGCGGGTCACCGGCAGGCCGGAGGCCGAGCCACGGTCCGGCGGGCGGGTCTCAGCCCAGCGGGTCCGGCGCCGCCTCGACCCCGTACTGGGCGAGCTTCGCCCGGCCGCAGTCCGGGGCGGTCAGGACCAGGGGGCCCTGTTCCGTGAGGGCGATCGAGTGCTCCCAGTGCGAGGACCAGGTGCCGTCGGTCGTGAGCACGGTCCACTCGTCGGACAGCACCTTGGTCTGCGGCGTGCCCAGGGAGACCATCGGCTCGATGGCCAGGCAGACGCCAGGGACCAGCTTGATGCCTTTGCCGCGCTTGCGCGAGACGTAGTTCAGCAGGTGCGGGTCCATGTGCATCTCGGTGCCGATGCCGTGGCCGCCGTAGTCCTCGATGATGCCGTACTTGCCGGTCGCCGGGCGGGGCTGGCGGCGGATGTAGGACTCGATCGCCTTCGAGATGTCGACGAGCCGGTTGTTCACCTTCATCGCGGCGATCCCGGCCCACATGGACTCCTCGGTGACCCGGGAGAGCTCGACGACCTCCGGAGCGTGGCCGGTGCCCACGAAGGCGGTGTACGCCGCGTCGCCGTGCCAGCCGTCGACGATCGCGCCGGCGTCGATCGAGATGATGTCGCCGTCCTTGAGGACCGTCTTCTCGTCCGGGATGCCGTGCACCACGACGTCGTTGACCGAGGTGCAGATGGTCGCGGGAAATCCGCCGTAGCCCAGGAAGTTCGACTTGGCGCCGTGATCGGCGATCACCTTGCGGGCGACCTCGTCCAGGTCCTTCGTGGTGGCGCCGGGGACGGCCGCCTCGCGCGTGGCGGCGTGAATGGCAGCGACCACGAGGCCCGCCTCGCGCATCTTCGCGATCTGCTCGGGGGTCTTGATCTGCACCATTGCTGGGCGCCTTTCTGCCTGCGGAGGGAACGGTCGATGGCCGTACTCCACGATACGGCGCACACAGTCGGCCGCGGCGCCCGAGGGCGCCGCGGCCGGCTGTGGTGGTGAAACGGGGGCTCAGCCCTCGTCGGACTTCTTGAGGGCCTCCATGGCCCGCTCGGTCACCTCGGTGACCTTGCCGAGCGCGGGGATCGTCACGACCAGGCCCTGGGACCGGTAGTAGTCGATGATCGGCTCGGTCTGGGTGTGGTAGACCTCGAGACGGGTACGGACCGTCTCCTCGGTGTCGTCGTCCCGCTGGTACAGCTCGCCGCCGCAGGCGTCGCAGACGCCCTCGGCCTTCGGCGGGTTGTACGTCACGTGGAAGACGTGCGCGCTGTCGTTACGGCAGATGCGGCGGCCCGCGATGCGCTTGACCACCTCGTCCTCGGGGACCTCCAGATCGAGGACCGCGTCCAGTTCGACGTCCTTGCCGCGAAGCATCTCGTCGAGTGCGACGGCCTGCCCCACATTGCGCGGGAAGCCGTCCAGCAGGAAGCCGTGCTCGGCGTCCGGCTGGGACATGCGGTTCTCGGCCATGGCGTTGGTGACTTCGTCCGGCACCAGCTGTCCCGCGTCCATGTAGGAGCGGGCCTGCTTGCCAAGGTCGGTGCCCTGGCTGATGTTGGCGCGGAAGAGGTCGCCCGTGGAGATGTGCGGAATCGAAAGATTCCTGGCAAGGAACGCGGCCTGCGTTCCCTTGCCGGCACCGGGCGGCCCGACGAGGACGATTCGCATCAGCGGAGGAACCCTTCGTAATTGCGCTGCTGGAGCTGACTCTCGATCTGCTTCACGGTCTCCAGACCCACACCCACGATGATCAGGATGCTCGTCCCGCCGAACGGGAAGTTCTGGTTGGCACCGCCGAAGCCTGCCAACGCCATCGTCGGCACCAGAGCGATCAGCCCCAGGTACAGCGAGCCCGGCCAAGTGATCCGGTTGAGCACGTAGCTCAGATACTCGGCAGTAGGCCGACCTGCCCGGATACCCGGGATGAAGCCACCATACTTCTTCATGTTGTCCGCGACTTCCTCGGGGTTGAACGAGATCGCCACGTAGAAGAAGGCGAAGAACACGATCAGGAGGAAGTACGTCGCGATGTAGTACGGGTGGTCGCCCTTGACGAAGTGGTCCTGGATCCAGGTCGCCCAGCCCGCGGTGGAGTTGGAGAACTGAACGATTAGAGCAGGAATGTAGAGCAGCGAAGAAGCGAAGATGACCGGAATCACACCGGCCTGGTTCACCTTCAGCGGGATGTAGGTGGACGTACCGCCGTACGAACGACGCCCGATCATCCGCTTCGCGTACTGCACGGGAACCCGGCGCTGGGCCTGCTCGACGAAGACGACGAGGCCGACCATCACGAAGCCGATGAGGATGACCGTGATGAACTCGATCCAGCCGTCGGCCAGCTTGCCGCTCTCCTTGATCGCCCACAGGGCGCCGGGGAAGCTGGCGGCGATCGAGATGAACATCAGGATCGACATGCCGTTGCCGATGCCCCGGTCGGTGATGAGCTCACCGAGCCACATGACGGCGGCGGTTCCCGCGGTCATGGTGATCACCATGACGACGGTCGTGAAGATCGACTGGTTCGGGACGATCTGGTCGGCGACGGGGCAGCCGCTGAACAGCGCGCCGCTGCGGGCGGTCGCGACCAGGCCCGTGCCCTGGAGGATGGCCAGCGCGACCGTCAGATAACGCGTGTACTGCGTGATCTTGGCCGTGCCCGACTGCCCCTCCTTCTTGAGGGCTTCGAGCCGGGGGATGACGACGGTCAGGAGCTGGAGAATGATGCTGGCCGTGATGTACGGCATGATTCCGAGCGCGAAGATCGTGATCTGCAGCAGTGCACCACCGCTGAACATGTTCACCAGACCGAACAGGCTGTTGTTGCCCTTACTGGCCTGGTCAACACAAATCTGGACGTTCTCGTAGCTCACCCCCGGGACGGGAATGTGTGCCCCGAGACGGTAGAGCACGATGATGCCGAGCGTGAAGAGCAGCTTCTTGCGCAGGTCGGGCGTCTTGAACGCCCGGGCGAACGCGGTGAGCACGGTGCCTCCTGCGACCCCCGCGCAAAAGCGTGAGGTGACGGTCTTGAGGATCGACGATTACGTAACAGCCAAAGAACCCCGGGCTCTTGCCCGGGTCTTACCACAGCAACAGTGCACGCCACCTTACCGGCGTACATGCCCCCTAGGAACGACCAACCGGGGATGCCCCAAATGAGAGGCATCCCCGGTCGGGTGTTCAGGCCACTGTCCTGTCCGAGTTGTCTCAGACGAGTTCGGTGACGGTGCCGCCGGCAGCGGCGATCTTCTCCTTGGCGGAGCCGGAGACGGCGTCAACCGAAACCTGCAGCGCCACGGAGATCTCGCCCTGTCCGAGGACCTTGACGAGGTGGTTGTTGCGCACAGCGCCCTTGGCGACCAGGTCGGCCACCGTGACCTCTCCACCCTCGGGGTAGAGCGTCGCGAGCTTGTCCAGGTTCACGACCTGGTACTCCGTGCGGAACGGGTTCTTGAAGCCCTTGAGCTTCGGGAGACGCATGTGGAGGGGCATCTGGCCACCCTCGAAGCGCTCCGGAACCTGGTAACGAGCCTTCGTACCCTTGGTACCACGGCCTGCGGTCTTACCCTTGGACGCCTCACCACGACCCACACGGGTCTTGGCGGTCTTGGCGCCCGGGGCAGGCCGGAGGTTGTGGGCCTTCAGCGGGCTGTTCTCCGCCATGTCAGTCAACCTCCTCAACCGTCACGAGGTGGCGGACGGTGTGCACCATTCCGCGGAACTCGGGGCGGTCCTCCTTGACAACCGAGTCGTTCAGGCGCTTGAGCCCGAGCGAACGCAGGGTGTCGCGGTGGTTCTGCTTGCTGCCGATGTACGACTTCGTCTGCGTGATCTTGAGGCGAGCCATTACGCACCCGCTCCCGCACGCGCACGGAGCAGAGCCGCGGGGGCGACGTCCTCGAGGGGCAGACCACGGCGAGCCGCGATCTCCTCGGGACGCTGCAGGCCCTGAAGGGCCGCCACGGTCGCGTGCACGATGTTGATCGGGTTCGAAGAACCGAGCGACTTCGACAGGATGTCGTGGACGCCGGCGCACTCCAGAACGGCACGCACCGGGCCACCCGCGATCACACCGGTACCGGGGGAAGCAGGCTTGAGCAGGACGACGCCCGCAGCCTTCTCGCCCTGGATCGGGTGAGGGATGGTGCCCTGGATACGCGGGACCTTGAAGAAGCTCTTCTTGGCCTCTTCGACGCCCTTGGCGATGGCCGCGGGAACTTCCTTGGCCTTGCCGTATCCGACACCGACGGTGCCGTCACCATCGCCCACCACGACCAGCGCGGTGAAGCTGAAGCGACGACCACCCTTCACTACCTTGGCGACGCGGTTGATCGCGACGACGCGCTCGACGTACGCGGTCTTCTCGGCGGCTGCGCCACCGTCACGGCCCTTCCGGTCCCGCCGCTCGCCGCCACCGGCACCGCTTCCGCGGCGCTGGGGTCCAGCCATTGGATTTACCTCTCTCTGTTACGTCCGCTGTGCGTTGGAACCGGGGCTTAGAACTTCAGCCCGGCTTCACGGGCGGCGTCAGCCAGAGCGGCAATCCGCCCGGCGTACTGGTTACCACCGCGGTCAAACACGACGGCCTCGACGCCTGCGGCCTTGGCACGCTCGGCGACCAGGGCGCCGACCTGCTTGGCCTGGGCGCTCTTGTCACCCTCCGCACCACGGATCGACGTGTCCAGGGTCGACGCCGACGCGAGCGTGTGGCCCGCGATGTCGTCGATGACCTGGGCGACGATGTGGCGGTTGGAACGCGTCACGACCAAGCGGGGGCGCTCCGGCGAACCGGAGATGTGCTTGCGGACGCGGATGTGGCGCCGCTTGAGAGCGGCACGCTTGTACGCGTCGCCCTTGGCGATCTTCACACCGTATGCCATGGCTACTTACCAGCCTTTCCGACCTTGCGGCGGATGACCTCGCCCGCGTACTTGACGCCCTTGGCCTTGTACGGGTCGGGCTTCCGCAGCTTGCGGATGTTGGCGGCTACCTCGCCGACCTTCTGCTTGTCGATGCCCTCGACGCTGAGCTTCGTGGGCGACTCGACCTTGAAGGTGATGCCTTCCGGAGCCTCGATGAGGATCGGGTGGCTGTAGCCCAGGGCGAACTCCAGGTTGGAGCCCTTCGCCTGGACGCGGTAACCGACACCGCTGATCTCGAGCGCCTTGCTGTATCCCGTGGTCACGCCGGTGATCATGTTCGCCACCAGCGTGCGGGACAGGCCGTGGAGGGCCTTGTTCTGACGCTCGTCGTTCGGGCGGACGACGTTGAGCACGCCGTCCTCACCCTTGGTGACCTCGATCGGCGCTGCGACGGTGTGCGAGAGGGAACCCTTGGGGCCCTTCACCGCGACCGTGCGGCCATCGATGGTGACGTCCACACCGGCGGGAACCTGGATGGGGAGCTTGCCGATTCGCGACATGAGCTATTCCTCCGTTCCCGACTACCAGACGTAGGCGAGGACTTCCCCACCTACGCCCTTCTTGCTGGCCTGCTGGCCGGTCAGGAGACCGTGGGACGTGGAGATGATCGCCACGCCCAGGCCGCCGAGAACCTTCGGCAGATTGGTGGACTTTGCGTATACACGCAGACCCGGCTTCGAGATGCGCTTGATGCCGGCAATCGAACGCTCGCGGTTCGGCCCGAACTTCAGCTCGAGGACGAGGTTCTTACCGACCTCTGCGTCCTCGACCTTCCAGCCGGTGATGAAGCCCTCCTGCTGGAGGATCTCCGCGATGTGCGACTTGATCTTGCTGTGCGGCATCGCGACATCGTCGTGATACGCCGAGTTCGCGTTACGCAGACGCGTGAGCATGTCTGCGATGGGATCAGTCATGGTCATGAGTTGGCCTTCGGCCTCTCTCGCCGGGGTTTCCTGTATGCGCCATCCCTCTCCCCACTCAGTGGCGGGACGGGTGCGGTGCGGGGACCTACGGCGTAGTAAGTCGGTCAGGGCGGCAGGCGCCCAACCCTTCAAGCCTACGGCATGAAGAGCGGGGCTCCTGCCGACCGGATACTTACCGAGAGCTTTCTGGTCCTCCGACGCCCGAAGGGCGAAGGAGAATTACCAGGAGCTCTTGGTCACGCCCGGCAGCTCACCACGGTGGGCCATCTCACGAAGGCACACGCGGCACAGGCCGAACTTGCGGTAGACGGAGTGGGGCCGGCCGCAGCGCTGGCAGCGGGTGTACCCGCGCACGCCGAACTTCGGCTTACGGGCGGCCTTAGCGATCAGAGCCTTCTTCGCCACGGTCAGTTCTCCTTGAACGGGAAGCCGAGGTGACGAAGCAGGGCACGACCCTCGTCGTCGTTGGTCGCCGTGGTGACCACGGTGATGTCCATGCCCCGGACCCGGTCGATCTTGTCCTGGTCGATCTCGTGGAACATGACCTGCTCCGTGAGACCGAAGGTGTAGTTGCCACGGCCGTCGAACTGCTTCGGCGACAGGCCACGGAAGTCACGGATACGCGGAAGCGCGAGCGACAGCGTACGGTCCAGGAACTCCCACATGCGGTCACCACGGAGGGTGACGTGGCAGCCGATCGGCTGCCCCTCGCGCAGCTTGAACTGCGCGATCGACTTGCGGGCCTTGGTGACGGCCGGCTTCTGGCCCGTGATCGTGGTGAGGTCCTTGACGGCACCGTCGATCAGCTTGGAGTCGCGGGCGGCGTCGCCCACACCCATGTTGACCACGATCTTGACCAGACCGGGGATCTGCATGACGTTCTCGTACGAGAACTCCTCACGCAGCTTGCCGGTGATTTCCTCGCGGTAGCGCGTCTTGAGACGCGGCGCAGTGGTGGCAGTCATCAGATGTCCTCACCGGTCCGCTTGGCAACACGGATCTTCTTGCCCTCGTCGTCAAAGCGGTAGCCGACGCGGGTGACGACCTTGTTGCCGTCCTTCTCCACGACCAGCTGCACGTTGCTGACGTGAATCGGGGCCTCGGTGGTGACAATGCCACCGGTCTGCGAGCCGCGAGCCGTCTGGCCGGCCTTGGTGTGCTTCTTGACCCGGTTGACACCCTCGACGAGGACACGGTCCTGAGCGGGGAAGGCAACGATGACCTTGCCCTGCTTGCCCTTGTCCTTACCGGTGATGACCTGGACCAGGTCGCCCTTCTTGATCTTCATGCTTACAGCACCTCCGGCGCGAGCGAGATGATCTTCATGAACTTCTTCTCGCGCAGCTCTCGGCCCACGGGGCCGAAGATACGGGTGCCGCGGGGGTCGCCGTCGCCCTTGAGGATGACGGCGGCGTTCTCGTCGAAACGGATGTACGAGCCATCCGGACGGCGACGCTCCTTGACGGTGCGAACGATGACGGCCTTGACGACGTCACCCTTCTTCACGTTGCCACCGGGGATCGCGTCCTTGACGGTGGCGACGATGACGTCACCGATGCCCGCGTAGCGGCGACCCGAGCCACCGAGAACACGGATGGTGAGAATTTCCTTCGCACCCGTGTTGTCGGCGACACGCAGTCGCGACTCCTGCTGGATCACGTCTATCTCCTGATCGTCTGCCGGTTCCCGGCAGGGACCCCGTTGCGGGAGCCCCTGCCGAGCCTGGCGGAACTGGCCTGAGGGGAGACCCCCTCAGGGATTACTTGGCCTTCTCGAGGATCTCGACGATGCGCCAGCGCTTCGTCGCAGACAGCGGACGCGTCTCCATGATGAGGACGCGGTCGCCGACGCCTGCGGCGTTCTGCTCGTCGTGGGCCTTGAGCTTGTTCGTACGGCGGATGACCTTGCCGTACAGCGCGTGCTTGACGCGGTCCTCGACAGCGACGACGACGGTCTTGTCCATCTTGTCGCTGACGACCAGACCCTCACGGGTCTTACGGAAGCCGCGGGCGGTCTTGGTCTCAGTCACAGTGCTCTCGCTCATCAGACGCTCTCCACCGTCTCGATGCCCAGCTCGCGCTCACGCATCAGGGTGTAGATCCGGGCGATGTCCTTACGGACGGACTTGAGCCGACCGTGGTTCTCGAGCTGGCCCGTCGCCGCCTGGAAGCGGAGGTTGAACAGCTCTTCCTTGGCCTCGCGGAGCTTGTTGAGGAGCTCCTCGTTGCCCAGCTCGCGCAGCTCGGACGCCTTGGTACCGGCCGACATCACGACTCACCTGCCTCGCGCCGAACGATCCGGCACTTCATCGGAAGCTTGTGAGCAGCGCGGGTGAGCGCCTCACGAGCAATCTTCTCGTTCGGGTAGGACAGCTCGAACATCACCCGACCGGGCTTGACGTTCGCGATCCACCACTCGGGAGAACCCTTACCGGAACCCATGCGGGTCTCGGCCGGCTTCTTCGTCAGGGGACGGTCCGGGTAGATGTTGATCCAGACCTTGCCGCCACGCTTGATGTGACGGGTCATCGCGATACGAGCGGACTCGATCTGACGGTTCGTCACATACGCCGGGGTCAGCGCCTGGATGCCGTACTCGCCGAACGCAACCTGCGTGCCACCCTTGGACATACCGCTGCGCTTCGGGTGGTGCTGCTTGCGGTGCTTGACCCTACGGGGGATCAGCATTTCGGTCAGGCCTCCGTTCCGGTGCTCTCAGCCGGAGCAGCGGCGGCGGGAGCGTCGGCCTTGGGGGCCTCCGCTGCCGGCGCGGACTGCTGCGGCTTGCGGCCGCGACCGCCGCGCTCGCCACCACGGCCACCACGGCCGGCCGGGCGGTCAGCGCCGCCCCGGGCCGGACGGTTGCCGGCGCGAGCCGCTGCGTTCTCGGCGCGAACCTCGGCGATGTTCTTGACGTCGCCCTTGTAGATCCAGACCTTCACGCCGATGCGGCCGAAGGTCGTCTTGGCCTCGAAGAAGCCGTAGTCGACGTTCGCACGGAGGGTGTGCAGGGGCACGCGGCCCTCGCGGTAGAACTCCGAGCGGGACATCTCGGCGCCGCCGAGGCGGCCACCGCACTGGATCTTGATGCCCTTGGCGCCGGCCTTCATCGTGCTCTGCATGCTCTTACGCATGGCACGACGGAAGGAGACGCGGGAGGAGAGCTGCTCGGCGACGGCCTGGGCCACCAGCTGAGCGTCCACCTCGGGGTTCTTGACCTCGAGGATGTTCAGCTGGACCTGCTTGCCGGTCAGCTTCTCCAGCTCGCCACGGATGCGGTCGGCCTCGGCGCCACGGCGGCCGATGACGATGCCCGGGCGGGCGGTGTGGATGTCGACGCGGACGCGGTCGCGGGTGCGCTCGATCTCCACCTTGGAGATGCCGGCCCGCTCCATGCCCTTCGTCATCATGCGACGAATGGCGACGTCTTCCTTGACGTAGTCCTTGTACAGCTTGTCGGCGTACCAACGGGACTTGAAGTCCGTGGTGATGCCGAGCCGGAACCCGTGCGGGTTTACCTTCTGGCCCATTACCGGGTTCCTTCCTTGCTGCTGACGACCACGGTGATGTGGCTGGTCCGCTTACGGATCCGGTAGGCACGGCCCTGAGCACGCGGGCGGAACCGCTTCAGGGTCGGGCCCTCGTCCACGAACGCCTCGCTGATGACCAGCGAAGAGGCGTCGGTGTGGTCGTAGTTGTGTGCAGCGTTGGCGATGGCGCTGTCCAGCACCTTGCCAACCGGCACGCTCGCGGCCTGCGGGGCGAAACGCAGGACCGCCTGAGCCTCCGTGGCATCCATGCCACGGATGAGGTCCACCACGCGGCGGGCCTTCATGGGCGTGACGCGGATGTACCGCGCCTGGGCCCTGGCTTCCATGGTTGTCCCTTCGGTGTGAGTCATAGTCGTTTCCACCCCGCGTTAGCGGCGCTTCGACTTCCGGTCGTCCTTGACGTGGCCGCGGAAGGTGCGAGTCGGCGAGAACTCGCCGAGCTTGTGGCCGACCATCGACTCGGTGACGAACACCGGGACGTGGATCTTGCCGTTGTGCACCGCGATGGTGTGACCCAGCATCGCCGGGGTGATCATCGAGCGACGGGACCAGGTCTTGATGACGTTCTTGGTGCCTGCCTCGTTCTGTACTTCCACCTTCTTGATGAGGTGGCCGTCGACGAAGGGCCCCTTCTTGAGACTGCGCGGCATCTAAACCCGCTCCTAGCGCTTCTTGTTCGTCTTGCGGCGGCGGACGATGTACTTGCTCGATGCCTTCTTCGGCGAGCGAGTACGACCCTCCTTCTGACCCCACGGCGAGACCGGGTGACGTCCACCGGAGGTCTTGCCCTCACCACCACCGTGCGGGTGGTCAACCGGGTTCATCGCGACACCGCGGACGGTCGGGCGGACGCCCTTCCAGCGCATACGGCCGGCCTTGCCCCAGTTGATGTTCGACTGCTCGGCGTTGCCGACCTCACCGATCGTGGCGCGGCAGCGGGCGTCGACCAGCCGGATCTCACCGGACGGCATACGAAGGTGGGCCATCGTGCCCTCCTTCGCCAGCAGCTGCACGGAGGCACCCGCGGAACGGGCGAACTTCGCGCCGCCGCCGGGGCGGATCTCGATGGCGTGGATGGTCGTACCGACCGGGATGTTGCGCAGCGCCAGGTTGTTGCCCGGCTTGATGTCGGCGCCCGGACCGTTCTCGACGCGGTCACCCTGCGACAGGCCACGGGGGGCGACGATGTAGCGCTTCTCGCCGTCCGCGTAGTGCAGCAGCGCGATGCGCGCGGTGCGGTTCGGGTCGTACTCGATGTGCGCGACCTTGGCCGGCACGCCGTCCTTGTCGTGACGACGGAAGTCGATCACGCGGTAGGCGCGCTTGTGGCCACCACCCTGGTGGCGAACGGTCACACGACCGGCGTTGTTACGGCCGCCCTTGCTGTGCAGGGGGCGGACCAGCGACTTCTCCGGCGTGGACCGCGTGATCTCGACAAAGTCGGCGACGCTGGAGCCACGACGGCCCGGGGTCGTCGGCTTGTACTTGCGGATACCCATTTCTCAGTCCTCGTCCGATTCCGGACGACTCGGCCTCACTAGGAGGTCGGGCCGCCGAAGATGTCGATACGGTCGCCCTCGGCGAGGGTCACGATGGCGCGCTTCGTGTCGGCGCGCTTGCCGAAACCGGTCTTGGTGCGCTTGCGCTTACCCTGCCGGTTGATCGTGTTGACCCCGGTGACCTTGACCGAGAAGACCGCTTCCACGGCCTGCTTGATCTGGGTCTTGTTGGAGCCGGGCGCGACGATGAACGTGTACTTGTTCTCGTCGAGCAGCGCGTAGCTCTTCTCGGACACGACCGGCTTGACGAGAACGTCGCGCGGGTCCGAGTAGGTCTTGCTGGTAACGGTCGCCTCACTCATCAGGCGGCGCTCCCTTCGGTCTCAGCGGTCTGGGGGCCAGACACGAAGGACTCGAAAGCGGCCTGGGTGAAGACCACGTCGTCAGAGACGATCACGTCGTACGTGTTCAGCTGGCCCGGCTCCAGGATGTGCACCTGGGGCAGGTTGCGCGCGGACAGCCACGCGGCCTCGTCGGCACGCTCGACGACCAGGAGCAGGTTGCTGCGCTCCGAGATCTTGCCGAACAGCGTCTTGGCGGCCTTGGTGGAGATCCCACCCTCGACCACGCCGGTGACGACGTGGATGCGGGAGTGACGCGCCCGGTCCGAGAGGGCACCGCGCAGGGCGGCGGCCTTCATCTTCTTCGGGGTGCGCTGCGAGTAGTCACGCGGCTGCGGGCCGTGGACGACGCCACCGCCGGCGAACTGCGGCGCACGGGTCGAACCCTGGCGCGCGCGGCCGGTGCCCTTCTGGCGGTACGGCTTGCGCCCACCACCACGGACTTCGCCGCGGGTCTTGGTCTTGTGCGTGCCCTGACGGGCAGCTGCCAGCTGTGCGACGACGACCTGGTGGATCAGCGGAACGCTGGTCTTCGCGTCGAAGATCTCCGCGGGGAGCTCGACGGTACCGGCCTTGTCGCCTGCCGGCGAAAGGATGTCAATGGTGCTCATTACCTCAAGCCCCCTTGGCCGCGGTACGGACCAGGACGAGGCCGCCGTTCGGACCGGGGACCGCGCCCTTGATGAGCAGCAGACCCTTCTCCGCGTCAACCGCGTGGATGGTCAGGTTCTGGGTGGTGACGCGCTCGTTACCCATCCGACCGGCCATGCGCATGCCCTTGAAGACACGCCCAGGGGTGGCGCAGCCACCGATCGAACCGGGGGAACGGTGCTTGCGCTGGACGCCGTGGCCGGCGCCGAGGCCCTTGAAGTTGTGACGCTTCATGACACCGGCGAAGCCCTTGCCCTTGCTCTTGCCCGTGACGTCGACCTTGACGCCGGACTCGAACACCTCGGCAGTGACCTCCTGGCCCAGCGTGTACTCGCTGGCGTCAGGGGTGCGGAGCTCCACCAGGTGGCGGCGCGGGGTCACGTCGGCCTTGGCGAAGTGGCCCTTGAGGGGCTTGTTCACCTTGCGCGGGTCGATCTCGCCGAAGGCGATCTGGACCGACTCGTAGCCGTCGCTGTCGTTGGTGCGGACCTGGGTGACGACACAGGGCCCGGCCTTGACGACGGTCACCGGGACGACCCGGTTGTTCTCGTCCCAGACCTGGGTCATGCCGAGCTTCTCGCCCAGGACGCCCTTAATGTTCTTAGCCATCTCGCGCGTCACCTCAGAGCTTGATCTCGATGTCGACGCCCGCCGGCAGGTCGAGACGCATGAGCGAGTCAACCGTCTTCGGCGTGGGGTCGAGGATGTCGATGAGGCGCTTGTGCGTGCGCATCTCGAAGTGCTCGCGCGAGTCCTTGTACTTGTGCGGCGACTTGATGACGCAGTACACGTTCTTCTCAGTGGGCAGCGGCACCGGGCCCGCGACCGACGCACCAGTGCGGGTCACCGTCTCGACGATCTTCTTCGCCGAGGAGTCGATGACCTCGTGGTCGTAGGCCTTGAGCCGGATGCGGATCTTCTGTCCCGCCATGGCTACTAGTAGTCCTGTCTCTCAATAACGCTCTGGAACCCGGGAGTTCTCTTAACTCCGCCTCCGACCCACGCGGTCGGGCGTGTCGCATCCCCTCTACGTAGATCTCCCGAAGGATTTCCCAACCAAGGGGGTGCGGGCCGAAACCGCGCTGCCGGGGGCGAAACCCCACCGGGTGCCTGGTCAGCGCCCCACTGACACTTCCCGGAAGATTCCCGTACGTCCGACCCTGGGGGTCGACGAGTACTGTGGGACTCGCTTCCGGTCCTCCCGGCGGGAGGCGCGCAGCATTGACACTCAACCGAGCAACCTGGCTAGTGTGCCACACGCCTCGCAGGCCTGGCCAATCGGGCCGAGGATCTTACCCCCTGCGAGGGACGGATCAAACGCGGGCGCCTTCCGGGGGGCACCCCGCTTCACGCGCGGCAAAATCGTGCGCTGGTTCGATCTGTCCACAGATGAGATGAAACCACTCCTTTCGGCATATGCCGGGAGAAATGCCGGTTCCAGTGTCCGGGTCATGGTCAACCCATCGCACGAAGCGATACACCTGATCTTCAGGAAGACCCGGGCATCTTCACGCGGACGTTCAGGACGCCGGGCATCCCGTTCCCCGACACGGTCGAGGTGCCGGCGCCCACCACGGACCTCACCGAGACCCAGCGCTGGAACGCCGTCTCGACACCCTGCTGCGGGTCGAGACCGCCGACGGCAGGCCCTACCTGCCGGCCGTCGGGTCCCAGGGGAAGAAGGACCCGGCCAAACCCAGCAGCCGGACCTATCACCTCGCCCACCTCCACGCGAGGTACGGCATCGATCCCGTGCTGCTCGTCGTCTGCCAGGACGAGTCGACGGCACGGTGGGCCGGGCGGCCCATCCGCATCGGACCGCCCGAGTGGCCCTCGCTGACCGTCCGGCCTCTGGCACTGGGTCCGCACAACGTCCCGGCCGTGACCGATCCGTCGGTGGCGGCGCGCGATGTCCCGCTCGCCGCCTTCTCGGCGATCACACATGGTAAGGATCCGAATGCGGCTGCCGTCCTGGGAGCGCTGGCCACCGCGTCGAAGACCGTCGACGAAGAGACCGCGACCCTCTTCGGCGAGCTCACCGAACTCGGGCTGGGCGACACCCCGGCCGCTCAGATCTGGAGGGATCTCACGGCCCTCGACCTCTCTTTCTTCCGCTCCGCGTCCTCGCAGCGGCTGCGCGCCGAGGGCAAGGCGGAAGGCAAGGCGGAGGCGGTGCTCACCATTCTGGAGCGGCGCGGGATCACCGTCCGGGACGGCGTCCGCAGCCGCATCCTCGGCTGCGTCGACGTGGAGACGCTCGACGACTGGCTCGGCCACGCACTCACCGCGGCCACGGCCGAGGAGCTCTTCACCGAGGCCTGACGGGATCCGGCCGTGTCCACGAGCACCGTCCAGGGCCGTGCCTGAGCCCGCTGCCGAGCGCCCACGCCCCCGCCCCCGCACCCGCATGCCCCGGCCCGGCCCTCCTCCTCCCGTTCCGGAGCCGTGACCTCAGCGACCGGGCCCTCCGCTCCCGGCGCCCCGGCCACCGGCACGAATGCCGGGGCGCCCGTCACTCGGCCGCCGGACAGCCGCACCACCGGCTGTCGCCCGGATGCGCCACACCTGTGGTGGACGGGCCCCATCCCGTCGAGCGTGAGAGAAGACCTGTGGGCACCTGCAGGTCCTCCCCATGCAGAGGAGCGACGATGTCGGAACGCAACACCTTCGTCCGCAGCATCCATGATCTCGGCCTGGCTGCCTGGTTCGGCGGCTCGCTGATGGGCGCTGTGGGACTGAACGGCGCAGCCATGAACCGCGGCGCGAGCGAGACGGACACGGCCAGGATCGCCAGTGACGGCTGGGCGAAGTGGACGCCGGTGAACGCCCTGGCGATCGGGCTGCACCTCATGGGAGGCACCGGGCTGCTGTCCGCCAACGCCACCCGGGTCCACACCCAGCAGGGGGTCGCGGCCTCGACTGTGGCGAAAGCCGTACTGACCGGTGCCGCACTGGCTGCCACGGCCTACAGCCGGGTTCTGGGCAAGAAGGTGGAACTCGCGAGTTCCGATGCCCCCGAGGACCTCGACAAGGCCGCCCGTCACCCCGTGGACCTGCACAAGGCCCGGAAGCACCTGACGGCCATGCAGTGGGCGGTCCCCGCCCTCACCGGCACCGTGGTGGTGCTCAACGCGTTGCACGGCGAGCAGCAGCGGCCGCTCCAGCAGAAGGTGGGCATGCTCCAGCGGGCGGCGTCCCAGGTGAACATGCCGCACCTCGGCCACTGACCCCCAGCCGGCTGAGACAGGTCCCCGGCCCGCCGCCGAGCGGCGGGCCGGGGACCTTCCCGGCTCACCTCACGTACGGGTGACGGTGCCGCAGGACCCGTCGGGCTGCCGTTCACCACGGTCGTAGGGGTCCACATCCGGCCCGGCGCGACGGGGGCCCGGGCTGTCGCCCGGGGGCGAGCTCCGCCCACTGTCCGCCGGAGAAGGAGCCCCCTCGTCCGGGTGCTCGGCCGGCCCGCCTTGTGGCATGTCAGCGCTCATTGTTCCGTTCCACTCCCCCGCACAGCTCCGGCGCCTCCACTTCACGCTGCGGCGCTGCACTCGGACAAGGACGCGACGTAAACCGTGATGATCACGTGACGGTCGTGCGCCGTTCCTCGCAGCCCGCGTTCACCCGGCCGCCGGGGCAACGTCAGGACCCGGATCCCCGTCTATTCCCCCGCAGGAGCAGGCACAAGGCCCTGACCTGCGCTGACCGACAGCACGCAGCTCCGGGCCTCCACCCGTCCGCTGCGGGGGGACGCGGACGGAGTGCGTGGCGTGACGAATGGACCTGCCCTGCCCGGAAACGGTGTGCGCCGGCGCACCGTCATGATCACGGCCGCCGCGGGTGCCGCGCTCAGCGCCTGTTCGGTCCCGGCGCCCCGGCGTACGGACCCCGCGCCGGATCCCGCGCCCGGCCGGCCCGTCAGCACCGCGCGGCGGGCACTGCTGATGCAGGTACTCGCCCACCCGGACGACGACCTGTACTTCATGAATCCCGACACCCGGCTCGCCCTCGACGCGGGAACGCCCCTGGTCTGCGTCTATCTCACGGCCGGTGAGGCCGACGGCGTCAACAAGATCCCCGGCCGCGCCCGCCCGGTGCCGGACAAGGCCGCGTACTCCTCCGCACGCCACCAGGGGCTCCGGCAGGCGTACGCCGCCCTGCTCGGACTGGAGCCGTTCACCCCCTGGGAGATCTCCGTCGCCGATCTCGGCGCGGACCGCAGGGCCGAGGTGAACGTACTGACCGCCGGCGGACGCCGGGTCGAGCTGGTCTTCCTCAACACAGCCATGCACACCGGCCGGCACCGGCTCGGGCTGCCGAGCCTCTGGCAGGACCGCAGACTCGTGCTGCGTACGGTCGTCGCCGACGGATCACCGCTGCGGCGCGCCGGCTCGTACACGTACGACGGGCTCATCGGGGTCCTCACCGGGCTGATGGAGAGCTACCGGCCCACCGTCGTCCACACCCTGGACCCCGACCCGGACATCCAGCACAGCACGGAGGCCGTCCGCCGCAAGGACAGCGAGCAGCGCGGCTACTCCGACCACGCCGACCACACGGCCGCGGCCTGCTTCGCCTGGGCGGCGATGTTCCGCCGGGCGGCCCGTGCGACCGCGGGCGGGGGTCAGGTGCCGGGGTTCGTGGCTGTCGCCTACCGCGGGTACTACAACCGGCACTGGCCGAAGAACCTGCCGCCACGGGTGCTGGCGGCGAAGGCCTCCCACCTCGTCCCCTACGGGGGCTCACCCGAGTGGGACTGCGGCAACCCGTCCGGCTGCGGTGACTACAACGTCGGCGGCGGCCGTCCTCTCACCAACCGCAAGGGCTGGGTCCGCTCCACCCACCACCGCTATCCGGGCACGCGCACGGCTCTTGCCGCCGAGCCGGACGGCCGGCTGGCGGCCTACGCCGTACTGGGCCTGCGGGTGGTGCGGTGGCAGGAGACCGGGAGGGACAGCGGCGTCTGGGGCCCGCCGCACGACCTCGGTGGCGGGCCGCTCGCCCCGGTGCTCGGCTCGGCCGCCTCCCAGGACGGGCGACTGCTGCTGTTCGGGCTGCGCTTCGCCGCGCTCGGCGGACACGGCGCCGACAACGAGCGCGAGATCGTGGTGCTGGAGCAGAGTGCCCCGGGCGGCGGTTTCCTCCCCTGGCGCGGCCTCGGCACCCCCTCCCCGGGGCGCGACGAGGGCCGCCGCATCGGCGTGCCGGTGGCCGTCGCGGCGCCGGGCGGGCAGATGCATCTCTTCGTACGCAACGCGCGGAAGGGCCTCAGCACCCGGGTCCGGGACGGGTCGGGGCGGTGGGGCGCCTGGCGGGACATGGGCGGCGGAGAGGTACAGGACGGCCTGCGCACCGCCGTGGACGGGGGTGGACGCGTCCATGTCTTCGGTGCCGGCCACCACGCGGTACACCACTGGGCCCAGGACTTCCCGGGCGCCGGACTCTCCGCCCGCGCACAGCTCACGGCGGCGCCCGTACCGGCACACGCGCCCGCCGCCCTCCCGGCGCCCGACGGGTCGCTCACACTCCACTACCGGGCGGCGGCCGAGAGCGGGCTGATCACCGCCCGGGCCGGGACGCCCGTGCCCGGAGCCCGGTTCGAGGGGTACGGGCCGGTGGCCGCCGCCCCGTCGCCGCGGGGGCCGGTGCTGCTCGGCCGCACCGCGGACGGCCTCGTCCAGGTGCTCACGGGCGACGGGCTGCACATACGCACCGACGGTCCGGTCGCCTTGGACGGGGCGTCCCTCCACGTGGGCCCGGACGGCCGGCCCACGGTCGCCGGTCTGGGTCCGGACGCGACGCCCTGGATCTGGCGGCCCCGGTAGAGGCGCGGCCCGGACCGGGCCGCTCGGACGCGCGGCGAAGGGCCCCGTCCCCTGCTGCGAGGTGGACGGGGCCCTTGGCACAGTTACGGCTCCACGGCAGGATCGGGGCTACCGGGAGAGATTCCGGCGGGCCCTCGCGTGCAGCGCGATTCCGGCCGACACCGAGACATTGAGCGACTCGGCAGCGGGATTCATGGGGATCGAGACCGATTCGGCGGCGATGTCCGAGAATTCGCCCGACGGGCCGATCTTCTCACTGCCGAACATGAGGACAAGACGCTCGTCCATGCCGTCGAGGTCACCGACGGTCCGATTCCCGTCGGCCTCGAAGACCACCGGGCGCATCCCGTGGTCCTTGAAGTACTGGAGCGCTTCGGCCCGGGACGCGAGGACGATCGGAAGGGAGAACACGTACCCCCGGCTCGCCCTGATCAGGCGGCGATCAGCGATGCTGCCGAGATCGCTGTCCACGAGAACGATCCCTGACGCCCCGAGTGCGAACGAGGTCCGCACGATGGCACCGATATTGCCTACGATCTTCACTCCGTCGAGGAGGATGAGGTCACCGGTGGTGTCGGCCAGGTCCGCCAGCCGGCGAGGCCGCGGGACCTTGGCGATGCCGAACAGCTTGGGCTTCTTCTCGGTCTTGAAGACCTGATTGGCGACCGGTGAAGCAAGGAGCCGGACCGGAATTCTGCGCTGTTCGCACTCGGCGAGCAGGCTTTCCGGCACGGGCGTGGTGTCGAGCCCGTAGATCTCGATGAATTCCACCCCGGCACGCATGCTCTGCAGAAGGGGTTCGATGTCCTCGATCAGCACCGTGCGGACAACGGACCTCGAAGACTTCGTGACATCGATGATGCGTTGTACGGCTGAATCAGAGCGTTCGGTAATAATGTCAAGGCTGGCCACGATCACGACGTTAGCACGGTCGCCGCCCGCCCCCTCACCGAATGATCTCGGTGAAGCGGGGTGAAATACGCGCGTCCGGGCGGATCGAGCACACCGCACACCCACGTCCGGACACCACGGCCACACACCGCACACCTGGTCCGGAACTCGCCGCCCGCGCACGGCTCGTGGCCCACAGGGCGACGCGGGACGCACGCGAAGGCGCCGGTGCGACACGCCTGAAGTCCCGGTGTGCGCGGCACCGCCCGGCCCGGGCGCACCGGAGTCTGCGGCGCACCGCGCCCGGTCTGCGGCCGGCCCCGCGGGTCCGCTCGCACGGCCTCACATCATCACGGCTCCCGGGCCCCGCCCTGGTCCCGCCCGCCTTCCAGGGCGATGCCCAGGCCGGCCAGCGTCTCGTGGACACTCCTCCCCTCGGCAGTCGCCTCAAGTGCGAAGCCACCGACCGAAGTCGGCGGATAGCCGATGAGGTCGACCACGCGGCTGACCTTGTACAGACCCGGCATCTGATCGGGCCTGTCCCACAGGTAGACCGCACCCCACAGTTGCCGCCCGGCATCGGAGAACCACGCCTTGAGCCGCATTCCCTCCAGTTCGGAGTAGGCGTCGACGGCATAGTCCCGCAGATAATCCCTGAGGCTCTCCACCGTGGCTTCCGATTTCTTCAGGTCCCACATGACGATCGAAAGGTACATGACTCGAACTCCCCCCTGGCCACAACAGGCGACTTCGGAACAGAAAACGCAGTCTCCTCGACGAGGAGCACGTGAAGAAACGACGTACTATCAGCCCACCGCCATACGGAAGAAGCTATTCCGGATTGCGCGGCGACTACAATGCCGGATTGTACCGAAACCATCACACGGGTCCTTGGAGAGAGTGAAGCGATTCCTCCCGCGAACCACGTGAGTTCGGCCTCTTTCCCCGGATACACCACGAAGTGGATCACCTGTCCGCTTAAATGGATCCCGTAAGGCGATTTCCCTGAGCTAGCAGCGGAGAAGACCGTGACGGACCAACAGGACAGCGCGTTTCCCTACCCCCGGACCTGCCCGCTCCACCCGCCGCAGGAGTACGCCTCCCTGCGCGCCGAGCAGCCGATCACGAAGGTCACTCTGGCCTCCGGGCGGACCGCGTGGCTGCTCACCCGGCACGAGCACATACGGCAGTTGCTCGCCGGCCCTCACGTGAGTTCGAACCTGGCCCACCCCGGCTACCCCCTGCACTTCGACGTGCCGGCGGAAGTCATGGAGCAGATGCGGCCGGTACTTCTCGCCATGGACCCGCCCGTCCACACCGCGCAGCGCAGGATGGTGATCCCGGAGTTCACCGTCAAGCGGGTGCTCCGACTGCGCCCCCGCATCGAGGAGATCGTGGACGAGTGCATCTCCTCCATGCTCAGCGGCGAGGGGCCGGCCGACCTGGTCGACGCGCTCGCTCTTCCCGTGCCGTCGCTGGTGATCTGCGAGCTGCTCGGGGTGCCCTACGAGGACCGTGCGTTCTTCCAGGACCGAACCAGGAAGCTGGTCTCCGTCGACGCCGACCCACAGGAGCGCAACAGCGCGCATCAGGAGCTCCACACGTACTTCTCCGAGCTGGTCACCGCGCAGGAAGCGGACCCCGGCGACGACCTGCTCGGCAGACTCGTCGTCAAGAACCGCGAGACCGGCACGTTCGACCACGGTGAACTGGTCGGGATGGCGAACGTCCTCCTGGTCGGCGGCTACGAGACCACCGCGAACATGATCTCCCTCGGTGTCGTGGGCCTGCTGGAGAATCCCGGCCAGCTGGCCAAGCTCAGGGCCGACCCGGGTCTGGCCCCGCAGGCCGTCGACGAGCTGCTGCGCTACTTCAGCATCGCCGACCAGGTGACCTCCCGTGTGGCGACGGCCGACATCGAGATCGGGGGCGTCCTGATCCGCGCGGGCGAGGGCGTCATCGGGCTCAGCGCCTCGGGCAACTACGACGAGGCGGTGTTCCCCGACCCGGACCGGCTGGACATCGAGCGTGGCGGAAGGCACCACCTGGCATTCGGGCACGGCATCCATCAGTGCATCGGCCAGAACCTCGCCAAGCTGGAGCTGGAGGTCGTGTTCAGCACCCTCCTCGCAAGGGTCCCCGGTCTGAAGCTCGCCGTCCCGGTCGAGGAACTTCCCTTCAAGGACAGCATGGGGGTGTACGGCCTCCACAAGCTCCCGGTGACCTGGTGAGACACCTGTGAAGCCTCCGTCCGGCACAGGCCCTGCGGGGAAGGGACCACGCGGGACGGAGGCTTCGGCTGTTCGGCCCCGGTGCGTGCGGGCCCGGAACGATCCCAACGACAGGTCCTAACCGTCCAGCGCTTCCAGGCCCCTGCGCACGAGGTACGCCACGAGCCCCTCGGCAGCGGGAACCAGGCCGAGACGGTTGTTGGTGGTGTGCACGTAATTCGAGAGGCATCCCGGGTACGGCGTGCCGTCGAGCCGCAGGTCGCGGACATCGCCGCCGGGCTCGGCGCCGCACACGGAGCGAGCACGGGCGGCGGCCTCCGCGCTGATGTCGTGGAACACGTCGTCCGTGGCGCCGTCACGCCAGACCGCGGTGCACAGACTCGTGATCTGTGCCGAGACACCGTCGAACAGCCTGGGCCAGGCACGCTGCATGTCCTCCGGCGCGTACTTGCGCCACCAGTCCTCGTACTCCCGCAGGAACAGCATGGCCGCCTTCGGGCCGAGGCCCGCGCCGTGGAGGAACATCGCCATGATCCTCGCGGCCTCCCCTATGGGGGCCCGGCGCTCTTCCACCCACTTCCGCGGCTGCCGGCCCAGCAGGTCGAGCACCGCCACCGAGGACCTCCGGAAGACGGTCTCGGCGATCCGCAGCCCCTCCGTCCCCCCGTACTTGCGGTACTCCGGCTCATAGGGCACCCGGTCGAGGGCGCCGAGGGGCCTCCCCTCGGCGGAGGTCTCGTCCTCCAGACGGGCGAGCTCGTCCTGCAGGGTCAGCCCGAGCGCGTACTCGTCCCGCGCCTCACCGCCGAACTCCGGCATGGTGCGGGCCAGACCCGCGACGACCCGTTCGGCCGCCTCCGCCGAACCGGCCCCGGGGCCGCAGAGCATCCGCAGCCGCAGATGGGGCCCGCCCTGCCAGTAGCGGAGGAAGAAGAAGTGGTCCTGCAGACCCTCGGACCGGAGCAGCGGCTCGACCACGTCGCACAGGAAGGGGGTGTGCAGCGAATGCGGGACATGGATGTGGACCGTCCTCCACTCACGGGTCCCGGTCTGCCCGCTACTTGTCGGTACACAGTTCAACGAAGAACTCCTCTGCTGCGGTCCGGCCCGTGTCGGGTCCGTAGTCGTCCACCGAAGGAAGGCACTCGCGGATCGACACGAGCACATCGCCACGCGACAGTGCCGACTTCGCGAAGCTCCGGACCAGGAAGGGGTTCCGGAAGTCGACGTACATCGGCTTGTGGACGCTGGCACGGCGCAGGTGCGCGTAGTCCGCCCACTGACGGGTCACCTTCCGGCTGCGTCCGGCCATGACGTCACGTTCCTCGGGCGTCTGGCACAGCACGAAGGCGTGGCGGGGAAGGCCCCGGGACAGGCGCCAGGCGTCGAAGGCCACGAGCGCTTCGAACGCGTCCCGGCTCAGGTCCTGGAGCAGGGGGATCTCAGCGGCGGCCACGTTCCAGGACCTGCGGTCGGCCACCACGTCACCCACGACGAGACGGGGCGCCGTCCCGCCGTACACCGTGGGTCCGCCCGCGTCCCGGATGTCGTCCAGGGGCTTCCACAGATAGCGGTTGGACGGTGACAGCGCCTCGAGCAGACGGTAGAGCAGCGGCACCCCGACCGGGGTCATGAAGTTCATGGGCACGAGGTCGAGGACTTCCTGCGTCTCCGGGTCCCAGAGGCGCAGCGACCTGGTGGCGGGATCCGCGCGGACCTCCAGACGCTCCAGTCCGTACACCGTCCGGTCCGCGCCGAGCGACACCGCGCCGGGATAGTTCACGACCCGCCGGGTCACCGGGGGATGCAGGTTGAAGTTGAACCCGAGCACGGAGTTGAGGTCCACCTGGCCGGGGAACCTGCGGGCGAGATGGTCCCGCTGGGCATCCGGAAGGGACCAGTTCCCGGTTCCCCCGACGAACGAGCCGAACCGCGAGAAGTAGACGCCGTAGCCGGTGAGCAGGCCGTTCACGACCAGTGTCCGGTCCCTGTCCGGCAGCACGCCCTCGGCGAACTGCGCCCGGAACGTCACCGATTCGGTGTCCAGGAGGTCTTCGACCCCCGCGCAGACCTCTTCGATGACCGAGGGGTCCAGGTGCACGGTGTCGTCCCCGGGCACGAGTCGCTGCCGGATCGTGCGCAGGGCTTCTGCCCGCTGCGCCGTGTACCTCCCGACCGCCTCCACGTCACGCCCCATGAACACGTCGGCCTGTTCCTGGTCCGTCAGCGACGAGAAGGCCTGGAAGAACTCGAGGAAGGGCATGGTGCTGCGGTCCCCGAGCACACGGGTCGCGAAGGAGTGGAGGCCCAGCCGCTTCACCTGGCCGTTGTCCATCATCGAGGCCAGGCGCCAGAGACCCGTCAGGGCGGGGATGCTCTTCTCCACCGTCGGCAGGCTCCACGCCTGGGGCGGCGTGGACGCCGGCGTGTCCTCGAAGACCGGCGACTTCAGCACTTCCTCGGGGGGCGGGGAGACCTTGCACAGCTCGGCGATCTCACCGATCGCCGCGTAGGCCGAGTCGAGCAGCTTCTGCCGTTCGTCGGCCGTCGCCCGGGAGAAGTCGGTCTCCAGCCGCCTGAGCTCACCGAAGTGCCCGCGTAGCGCGGCCGTCTCCGGCGTCCCGCCGGCGGCGAGCATGCGGTCGAGCTTCGCCGTGTACTCGGGATCGTGGTCGTCGATCCGCGGCCGGAAGAACAGGACGCCGGCCCGGATGAGGCCTTGTACGACGTTCCGGCTCGCGTCCTGCTTCCCGGTGACGGCGGTGAGGTCGCGCAGCACCGTGGCCGCCGGAGCCGATCCTTGGGGCATCGCCGCGAGGAGCGCGTCGAAGAGCCCCTCCCGGCGGACCCGCAGCACCTTCTCGGAGGCGATCCGGCCCTCCTCCCGGGATCCTGGGGCGACACCGACGAATTCGACGGAATCGGCGCCGGCCCGCAGTGTGGAGTTCAGCACGAGGTGTCCCGGCTCCAGACCGCCCGGTACCAGTGGCAACCCGGCGAGCACCCAGTTCACGAGGAGGCGGTTCAGCGTGGTGACCGACTCCTGCGGTCCGCCGTCCCGGTGACCGGGATCCGCAGAGCCCGGATCGTCAGGGGGGAAGGCGCCGATCTCGGTGAACCGTCCGAAGGGTGACGGTTTCAGGCTCGCCCGGTACGCGAAGTTGACGAGGGAGGACTCGCGCAGGCGGGCCTTGCTCGGTTTGAGGGCAGCCGCTTCGTCACCCGAGACGAGGTCGCGCAGGCCCCGGTACAGCCGGTCCCCGGAAAGCTGGATGCTCCGGGCCATCGCATCGTGTTCGAAGAGTTCGCGGAAGCCGTCAGCGGCCCGGCTCTTCTCGCTCTCGAGCTGCAGTCGCCCCTCCTGCTCGCACTTCTCGGCCCGGGAGCCGAGCCCGCACCATCGCTCGACCTCGGCGAACACCTCGGATTCCAGATGCGGACGGAGTGACTCCAGTCGTGCCGCCGCACGGTCGTGCCGCAGGTTGTGCACGTCACGCCGCAGCTTGATCAGGCCGGCTCGGGCGTCGTCCCCCAGCGTGGGCACGACCTCGCCGAGGCGGTCGGCCAGACCGATGGCGTGCTTGCCGATCTCGTCCCGCAGAGCGTGCAGTTCGTCGATGTGCGACCAGGTGTCGGTGAAGGACATCCCTCCGAGCTCGCCCAGTGGGAGTCTGCTCCGCCGGCAGACGACGTACGGACTGATGTTCACACCCATAGGAATCCCCCAACTTCGTCACGCCGGCCCGGTTCATCACGGCGTGCGGTCATCGGGGCCGGCCGCGGAGAGGGCCCCGCCACACGGAGCCCGCCAGTCACTCCACCGAACCGGTCGGTTCGCGTTTGACAACACGTGTGCCGCCCTTCGGCCGGCCGGCATCGCGCAGACCCGCCCTCGTCCCGGGCACGGCGCCCGCATCGTCGGCGCATCTCCAGGAACGGCGCAGCCATTCGAATCGAACAGGCACGCCGGGACTGCAGAAGGCCACCGCCGAGGAACACCCCGACGGTGGCTCAACTGTTCCCCGGTCCCTAAATTCAGGACGAGGACGACGAAGAACTCGTCGAAACGCTGGTGGTCGTGCACGAGGCGGCCATCACCTGCGCCAGGTCGTCATTCTCCCCAGCACCTGCAATGAGGTCCGAAATCTCGAGCACATCGAGTTCGATCTGCTGCTCCATTGATTACACCCCCTTTCGTCAATGTGCTTCGAATCTAGGCATTCGACTGATCACAACGCAAGCATTATTCGAAGTGACGCAGATCACACAGGAGGCGGGGTTCCTTCCCCTCGTCTCACTGAGTTACGGTCGATTACAAGATCACGCGGCGGCCGGTCCGGCGCCGACTGAAATCTCGGGGGCTTGTTCGTGCACTTGTTCGCCACCATCCCGCAGCCCATTGGTTCAAAATACAACGACACGTTCGCGCCCCTGATTCGCGAATTGTTCGCGGCGGAGCGGGTAGGCGGGGCAGGCAGTCACGGCCCTTACTACTTCGTGCGCACCCAGGACCGACGGGACGGCGCAGAGGTCCTGCAGATCAGCATCGACGGAGTGCCCGACGGGGACGCCACCCGCGATGACCTGCAGAGATTCGCCCAGCGACACGGGTGCTCCGCACATGTGGACGCGACACCGCTGGATTCGGTTCCCTCACCGCTGTGGAACGCGGGATTCACCGGAACCGGATTCTCCGATTCCTCCAAGCGGCTCTTCCAGGAGGTCGCACCGATCCTCGTATCGTTCCTGGATCGCGCGGCGGAGGCACCGAATTCCCCACCGCCGGCACTCGGTGCCATCCGGCTCATGGTTGCGCACACCAGAGCGACCCTGCTGAGATCCCCGCAGAGAAAAATTGACGGTTACGAATTCAACGAGTTGCTTTCCCTGCGCCTGCTGAGCTACCGCTCACATTTCGAAGCGATATATCTGCGCACCAAGGACCCGAAATCCTTCGATGCCGCCTGCGCGAGATTCTACGAACAGGTCGGGACGGCCGCCCGGGAATTCATCACGGCGTGCGGCGACCCGGACGCCGAACACACGGACGATACGATTCGAAAATGGACGGACATCATCACGTCCGGATCGAGCCACCTGGCTGAAAGTTTTTCCGACGGATCCGTCGTCAACGCCGGACACACGCTCGAAGACCTCGTGCGCAAGCGGGGCGCCCCGGTCGAACCGACCCGCTTCCATACGCCACCGAGTGCCGAGCTCGATCACCTCATGCACCGCGACACCGACTTCCTGGCCTTCCGGCTGCAGACCAGCCTGCTGTACAGCTGCCTCTACTCCCTCGGCTTCAGCCTGGCGGAGAGGTACGTCTTCTGCTACGTCGTCGCACGTGCCAACGAAGAGGTCTGCGGCAAGTCCATGAAGGAACTCCAGGACGGTCTCGACGATCTGGCCAGGAGCATGGCGGCGGTGTCCAGGACGGCCACCGAGTAGGCGACGCGACACGGGCACGGGGAACATCCGGACGCAGGAAGAAGAACCACATGAATCCGAACAGGCACCAGGAGCACATCTCGGCCGAGCTGCGCGGCCTCGAAGAGCTCGTCTCGCCGTACGGACTGGTGTCGCGCACCGCGCCGCTGCCGGTGCGCGAGGGCGAGCCGCCCTTCGCCGTCCAGCTGGCCTACCTCGGAGTCCCGTCCCGTGCCCTCCCCAACCTCCGGACGTGGGCCCACGACGAGGACACCGGTAATTCCGACGGTGCCGGCACCGGACTCACGCCCGAACGCGCCAAGCTGGTCTCCATCGCGGAAGCGCTCGAGCGTTATTCCACGTGTGCGTGGGACGACGACGAGATGGTGGTCGCCGCGGAGGACGACCTCACCGAGGAGTACGTGTCACCGTCCCGGTGGCCCAGTTGCTCACCCACCGAGCTGGCACGGGACGACTGCAGCCTGACCGCGTACGACCCGTCGGTCCCGATCCGCTGGGTGCGTGCGTGGTCACTCACCCGGCAGGTACCGGTGCTCGTGCCGGCGATCTCGGTGTATCTGCACATGCCCTACCAGTCGAAGTCCGAGGAGTTCATCCGGGGCATCACCACGGGTGCCGCGGTGCACTCCGACGTACGCAGCGCCGTACTGGGCGGGCTGCTGGAGGTCGTCGAGCGGGACGCCATCGCTCTGGTCTGGCTCCAGCAGCTGCGACTGCCCGAGCTGGTCGTGGACCCGGAGCGGCTCGACGCCGGTGTCCGGGAGCTGTACAGGGTCGGCACCTCGACGGACCTGCGGGTGAGGCTGTTCGACGCGACGACGGACTTCGGCGTGCCGGTCGTCTACGCCGTGCAGCTCTCCGACGCCGACCCCGCGCTCGCCCAGATCGTCGCCGCCACCTGCGACGTCCGTCCTGAAGAGGCGTTGGGCAAGATCTACCGCGAACTCTCCTCCCTGCGGGTGGCGTTGCGCGGATACCTGTCGGCGTACGCCGGGCGCGAGCCCGATCCGGCCAAGGTGAGCGTGGTCGGCGGCGCTGTCCACAACGCCTCCCGCGACCGGCGGGACGTGTTCGGGTTCCTGCTGGACGGTGAACGCCCGTCGTACGGCCTCGACGGCATGCCGGGCCTGCCCGCGGGGGCGGACCCGCTGGACACCGTCGTCGACCGGCTCGCGGCGCGCGGCGCCGAAGTACTCGTCACCGACATCACCACGGACGAGGCGCGCCAGGTCGGCATGCGGGCGGTCAAGGTACTCGTGCCCGAGGCGATGCCCGTGTCGTTCGTGCACGGGGAGCGGTACCTCGGCACCCCGCGCCTCTACGAGGCGCCGCGCGCCATGGGGCACACGAGCTACACCGAGGACGCGCTCAACCCCGTGCAGCAGCCGTTCGCATGAGCGAGAAGAAGGAGCAGAGCAGCATGTCGCACGATCCGCGTCCGCAGTGCCTGTACCTGGTGGGTGACGCCTTCGGCCGGCGGCTCACCGGACACCGCGGTGTCCCTCCGGAGCAGCAGGTGTCCTTCGAGGACTTCCGGGAAGAGACCCCGCCGCACGCTGAGGTCGTGGTCCCCGTGCACGCAGGCGGTGACCCGGAGTTCCGCGACGAGGTCGACCGGCTCTGCGCGGAGCGCGGCACGCCGTCCGTCGGGCTCCAGTTGCTGCCGACCAAGATCGTCTGCGGGCCGGCCGTGGTTCCGGGCAGGACGGCGTGCTACGCGTGCTTCAGGAAGCGCGCCGCCCAGCACGCGGGCACCGCTCTCCCGTACGACATGGACGCGGCCCTGTCCGGCCTGGCCGAGGGCTTCGGGCGGCAGCACGTAGCTGTGGCCTCCGGCCTCCTGGACCTCGCCCTGACCGAGATCACCACGGGCGTCACGGGGATCGGGGGCACCGTACGCACGTTCAACCTCGTCTCGGGAACCGTCTCGTCCGCGGTGACGGTCTCGGTGAACCGGTGCCCGCGGTGCGGGGACCGGTTCTCGCGGGCGCGTGCGGACAGCGCCATGCCGGTTCCGGAACTGCTGCGGTAAAGAGGAGATCGATCATGGTTGCCGAGATGAAGGCCGAGCAGATCGGTCGGGCCGCGCGCACGGACATGCAGTTGGTCGTCCCCTCCCGGCCCGTCCTGCGACGCGGGGTGAGGCTGCGCCGGGCCGGGGAATCCGTCGTGCTCGACGGCGCCGACCGGGCACAGGTGTTCTCCGGCGCGTTCGCCCGTGAAGGGCTGGTGTCCCTGACCGAGGCGTGTGACGGCACCCGTGACCACGCTGAACTGGCACACAGGACCGGTTTCGACGAGGCCACGGTCTACAAGTGCCTCGCCCTGCTCTGGACGGCCGGGGCGATCGAGGAGGCCGTGTCCGGGAAGGAGCCGGACGTCAGCCCCGAGTGGGCCGTCTTCCTCTCCCGCCTGGGCAATTCCACCGGGGCGAACCCGTCCTGGGCGGACGCCGCTGCGCGACTGGCACTGCGCTCCGTGCGCCTCGAGGGGGACGCCACCCTCGTCGCAGGGGCCCACCGGTCGCTCCAGGAGGTGTGCCAGGTGGTCACGGGCCCGGCCGGCCCGCCGGGCCCCGGGGACGAGCTCACCGTGTTCTTCGAGACGCTCGTGTCGGCACCGTTGCTCGCCGCCACCGAGCAACGGTGCCGGCAGGACGGGCGCCCGCTGCTGCGGGTGCGCGCCGACGAACGGACGATCACCGTGGGACCGTACGCCGACCTCTCGATCACGCCCTGCCTGGACTGCGGCCGCCACGGTGAGGCGGACCTCTCCGGCGAACCGCCCGAGCACCTGCACGACCTGGTCGTCGGCCTGGCCTCGCACCACGTCACCGCGTTGCTCGCACGGGCCACGGTCTCGCACCTCCCCGGCGACTCCACCGTCATCGACACCGCCACCCTGGCCACGGCCTACCGTCCGCTGGCCGTGCGCCCCGGATGTCCCCGGTGCTCCTACGCGCGGGGCCCGGTCGCACCGCAGGCCCCGGCCGGGACCGTCTACGAGGCCTCGGTCGCGATGCCTCCCCGCGCCTTCCTCGCTCCGAAGGACCACCAGGCGCACTACTACGCGTCCAACGTGCGCCTGCAGTCGCAGTTCAAGGACTGGCCGAGCCGCCCGCACACACCGCTCCCCGCCCTCGATCTCGCGGTCCTCGCCGAGTCCGGGCGCCACGACCCGTCGCACGGCGAGGTCCCCCTCACGCTGAGCTCCCTGGGGCTGCTGCTGAAGATCGCCTTCGGTGTGAAGGACGACGAGACGACACCGGAACGCGTCAAGCGGTGGACCGCGGCGTCGGGGAACATCGGCAGCACGACGGCTTACGTGGTGCTGCGTGACGAGCGGATCATGCCGCCGGGGATCTACGCCTACGCCCAGGACAGCCACACACTCGTGACACTCTCCGACGAGGTGCCTCCGGGCGACTCGACGTGCGACATCATCATCACCGGGGACCTCAAGAAGGTCATGACCAAGTACGGCACGTTCGGCTTCAGGCTGGTGTTCCTGGACGCCGGCTGCAACCTGGCCAGTATGCGGGAGCTCTCGCAGCACCTGGGGCTGGGTTTCACACCGCGGTCGGAGTGGGACGACGAAGCGTTGGCCCTGGTGCTCGGCACCACACCGGCGGATGAGCCCATCGCCGCCTTCGCGACCCTGGGAGGACCCGCATGAGGAGCGACCTGACGTCCATGACGGCTGTGCTGGAGGGCTTCACCTCCCGGGCGAGCACGTCGGACGGCCTGGCGGCGGAGCGCCGGCCGGTGCCGTTCGCGAACGCCGTGCCCGTCGAACCGGATCCCCCGGCCGAAGCTCTACGGCCGGTGCACGACCTGCGGGGCACACTCGAGCGGCGCCGCTCCTCGCTGCACTACACACCACGGCCGGTACGCACGGACGTGATCCTCTCGCTGCTGCGCGACGTGCTGCGCCGGGACCGTGACGACTGGGGGCTCGACGCCTCGGCGGGCGCGCTGGAGGGCTTCGTCTTCGCGTTCCGCAGCGAGGGCACCGCGCCGGGGCTCTACCGGGTGACCGCCGAGGAGAGCTTCCACCTGGCCGGACTCGAAGAGATCGGGCCTCCGGAGAACCTCGGTGTCCAGCGCGAGTTCTCCACCGGCGCGGGGATCGTCGCGCTGTACGCGAGTCTGGACCGGGCCGACACCTGGGCGGGGGCCCACGGCTACCGGATCAGCGCGCTGCGGGCCTCGATGGCCACCTACGACCTCAATTTCCGGTGTCAGGCACTGGGCCTCGTCGGCACGCTGTTCGGCGGCTTCGTCCCGTCGTCCGTGCATCGTCTGGTCCACAGCGACGGGGCCACCCGCCATTCCCTCCTGGCCACCACGTACGCCCATCCCCCTCGCAGCTGAACGCCGGGGCGGAGGGGCGCCGCGTCGCGACGGCCCGCACCACCCGCCGGGGTGTGCGGGCCGTCGTCCTGTCCGGGAACCGGCCGCGGGGAGGGCCCCGCACCGGACCCGCGCGGTGACAACAGCACAGGGCCCGTACGGCGTGATGCCGTACGGGCCCTGCTTGGTGCTGTGCGCTCAGTTCAGAGCAACCGGGTTACCCCGACCCACAAGTAAGGGAATTACTTGGTGATCTTGGTGACCTGGCCGGCGCCCACCGTGCGACCACCCTCACGGATGGCGAACTTCAGGCCCTCTTCCATGGCGACCGGCTGGATCAGCGCGACGTCCATGAGGGTGTTGTCACCCGGCATGACCATCTCGGTGCCCTCGGGAAGGGTCACAACGCCCGTCACGTCCGTGGTACGGAAGTAGAACTGCGGGCGGTAGTTGTTGAAGAACGGGGTGTGACGGCCACCCTCGTCCTTCGACAGGATGTAGGCCTGGGCCTGGAACTCGGTGTGCGGCGTGACCGAACCCGGCTTGATGATGACCTGGCCGCGCTCGACGTCCTCGCGCTTGATGCCACGAAGCAGCAGACCGACGTTCTCACCGGCCTGGCCCTCGTCGAGCAGCTTGCGGAACATCTCGATGCCGGTGACCGTGGTGGTGGTCTTCTCGGTCTTGATACCGACGATGTCGACGGTCTCGTTGACCTTCAGGACACCACGCTCGATGCGGCCGGTGACGACCGTACCGCGACCGGTGATCGTGAAGACGTCCTCGATGGGCATGAGGAACGGCTTCTCGACGTCACGCTCGGGCTGCGGGATGGCCTCGTCGACGGCGGACATGAGGTTGAGGACCGACTGGCCCCACTCCTTGTCGCCCTCGAGCGCCTTGAGCGCCGAGACCTTGACGACGGGAACGTCGTCGCCCGGGAACTCGTACTCGGAGAGGAGCTCACGGACCTCGAGCTCGACGAGCTCCAGGATCTCCTCGTCGTCCACCATGTCGGCCTTGTTCAGCGCGACGACGATGTACGGCACGCCGACCTGGCGGGCCAGGAGCACGTGCTCCTTGGTCTGCGGCATCGGGCCGTCGGTGGCCGCGACCACGAGGATGGCGCCGTCCATCTGCGCCGCACCCGTGATCATGTTCTTGATGTAGTCCGCGTGACCCGGGCAGTCGACGTGCGCGTAGTGACGCGACTCCGTCTGGTACTCGACGTGCGCGATCGAGATGGTGATACCGCGCTGGCGCTCTTCAGGAGCCTTGTCGATCTGGTCGAAGGCCGAGGCCTCGTTCAGGTCCGGGTACGCGTCGTGCAGCACCTTGGTAATGGCGGCCGTGAGGGTCGTCTTACCGTGGTCGATGTGACCGATGGTGCCGATGTTGACGTGCGGCTTAGTCCGCTCGAACTTTGCCTTCGCCACTGGGGTCCTCCTGAGTGGTTCTGTACGCCTTGCTTCATCGGCGCCAGGTGATCTTTGCTGGAATGCCGGTGCCGGGGGGCATGTGCCGCACTGCGGCACATGCCCGACCGGGCTCCGGTGACAAGCCTAAAGCGTGAGCTCGGAAGAGTTACTCGCCCTTGGCCTTCGCGATGATCTCCTCGGCGACGTTCCGCGGAACCTCGGCGTAGGAGTCGAACTGCATCGAGTAGCTTGCGCGACCCGAGGTCTTGCTGCGGAGGTCTCCGACGTAGCCGAACATCTCCGAGAGGGGCACGAGGCCCTTCACGACGCGAGCGCCGTGGCGCTCCTCCATGGCCTGGATCTGGCCACGGCGGGAGTTGATGTCGCCGACCACTTCACCCATGTAGTCCTCGGGCGTGGTGACCTCGACGGCCATCATCGGCTCGAGAAGCACGGGGGACGCCTTGCGAGCACCCTCCTTGAACGCCTGCGAACCAGCGATCTTGAAGGCGAGCTCCGAGGAGTCGACCTCGTGGTAACCACCGTCGAGAAGGGTGACGCGGACGCCCACCATCTCGTAGCCGGCCAGGATGCCGAACTGCATGGCTTCCTGGGCACCCGCGTCCACCGAGGGAATGTACTCACGGGGGATGCGGCCACCGGTGACCTTGTTGACGAACTCGTACGACGCGTCGCCGCCCTCGATGGGCTCGATGGCGATCTGCACCTTCGCGAACTGGCCGGTACCACCAGTCTGCTTCTTGTGCGTGAAGTCGATACGCTCGACGGCCTTGCGGATCGTCTCACGATATGCGACCTGGGGCTTGCCGACGTTCGCCTCGACGCGGAACTCGCGCTTCATGCGGTCGACGAGCACCTCGAGGTGAAGCTCGCCCATACCACCGATGATGGTCTGGCCGGTCTCCTCGTCGGAGTGCACCTGGAAGGAGGGGTCCTCCTCCGAGAGACGCTGGATGGCGACACCCAGCTTCTCCTGGTCACCCTTGGACTTGGGCTCGATGGCGACCTGGATGACCGGCGCCGGGAAGTCCATGGACTCCAGGATCACCGGGTTCTTGTCGTCACACAGCGTCTCACCCGTGGTGGTCTGCTTCAGGCCCATGACGGCGACGATGTCACCGGCGCCCACCGAGGGGATCTCCTCACGCTTGTTCGCGTGCATGCGGTAGATCTTCCCGATGCGCTCCTTCTTGCCCTTGACCGAGTTCAGCACCGCGGTGCCGGCCTCGAGGCGACCGGAGTAGATCCGGACGAAGGTGAGCTTACCGAGGTGCGGGTCGCTCGCGATCTTGAACGCCAGGCCGGAGAACGGCTCGTCGTCCGAGGGCTTCCGCCGGATGACCTCCTCCGGGTCCTTGACGTCGTGACCCTCGATGGCCTCGACGTCCAGGGGAGAAGGCAGGTAGCGGACGACCGCGTCGAGCAGGGGCTGGACGCCCTTGTTCTTGAACGCCGTGCCACAGAAGACGGGGGTCACGGTGACGGAGTCGGCCGAGCCCTTCGACGCGAGCGTGATACGGCGGATCGCGTCGTGCAGCTGCTCCTCGGTGGGCTCTTCGCCCTCGAGGTACAGCTCCATCATCTGGTCGTCGTTCTCCGAGACGGCCTCGAGGAGCTTGCCGCGCCATTCCTCGGCGGCCTCCTTGAGGTTGTCCGGGATCTCGACGGTGTCGTACATCTCGCCCTTGACGGCCTCTTCGGGGTACACGAAGGCCTTCATCGTCACGAGGTCGACGACGCCTCGGAAGTCGGCCTCCGCACCGATAGGGAGCTGCATGACGATCGGGACCGCGCCAAGGCGCTGAACGATCATGTCGACGCAACGAAGGAAGTCGGCACCGGTGCGGTCGAGCTTGTTGACGAAGCAGATGCGCGGAACGCCGTAGCGGTCCGCCTGACGCCAGACGGTCTCGGACTGGGGCTCGACACCGGCCACACCGTCGAACACGGTGACGGCACCGTCGAGGACGCGGAGCGAACGCTCCACCTCGACGGTGAAGTCGACGTGACCCGGGGTGTCGATGATGTTGATGGTGTGGTCAACATCATTGAGCGGCCAGTGACAGGTCGTCGCGGCGGACGTGATCGTGATGCCGCGCTCCTGCTCCTGCTCCATCCAGTCCATCGTGGCTGCGCCGTCGTGGACCTCACCGATCTTGTACGAAACGCCGGTGTAGAAGAGGATCCGCTCGGTGGTGGTCGTCTTGCCCGCGTCGATGTGGGCCATGATCCCGATGTTGCGGACCTTGGCCAGGTCAAGCGAAGTGGTGGCCATAAGGCTCAATCTTCTCTCGGTCTCGATGGGGTGAGCGACTACCAGCGGTAGTGCGCGAAGGCCTTGTTGGACTCGGCCATCTTGTGGGTGTCCTCGCGCTTCTTGACGGCAGCGCCAAGACCGTTGGAGGCGTCGAGCAGCTCGTTCATGAGGCGCTCGGTCATGGTCTTCTCGCGACGGGCGCGGGAGTAACCCACGACCCAGCGCAGAGCGAGGGTGGCGGCGCGGCCGGGCTTGACCTCGATCGGCACCTGGTAGGTGGCGCCACCGACACGGCGGGACTTGACCTCGAGCGAGGGCTTGACGTTCTCAAGCGCGCGCTTCAGCGTGATGACCGGGTCTGCACCGGTCTTCTCGCGGAGGCCTTCCATGGCGCCGTACACGATCCGCTCGGCGGTGGAACGCTTGCCGTCGAGCAGGATCTTGTTGATCAGCGAGGTGACAAGAGGAGAGCTGTAGACCGGGTCGATGATGACCGGGCGCTTCGGGGCGGGGCCCTTACGAGGCATTCTTACTTCTCCTTCTTGGCGCCGTAGCGGCTGCGGGCCTGCTTGCGGTTCTTGACACCCTGGGTGTCGAGCGAACCGCGGATGATCTTGTAACGAACACCCGGCAGGTCCTTCACACGGCCACCACGCACGAGCACGATGGAGTGCTCCTGCAGGTTGTGCCCCTCACCCGGGATGTAGGCCGTGACCTCGATACCGGAGGTCAGACGCACACGCGCGACCTTACGGAGCGCCGAGTTCGGCTTCTTCGGGGTGGTCGTGAACACACGCGTGCAGACGCCACGACGCTGGGGCGAACCCTCGAGCGCGGGCGTCTTGTTCTTCTCGACCTTGTCCTGCCGGCCCTTCCGGACCAGCTGCTGGATCGTAGGCACTACTTCTCCGGTTTCTGTGTGCCGTTCGTGAAACTAACCTGGAACACTCACCGACCCACGCGGTCGGGTGTGTCGAATACTGCAAGCCCCCGCCGTGAAGCGGAAGGAACACAGATTGCGGTGGCAACCAACGGACTCGCCATGCGGTTGAAGACACGCAGCCGAGCCCAGGCACACCCCAGGCACAAGGCTTGAGCGTACCTACCTCACGGAGCTGGGTCAAAACAAATGGAGTCCGTCTCCGGCCCCCGGTCCCGGCGGGGGCCCCGCCCGGGACGTGGAGACCCCCCGGGACGACGGCCGGCCGGACAGCCCGACCCCTCCCACCAGCATGAACGGCCGGCCGACGACGGATGCCCGGTCGGGTCCCCCACGGGGGCCGGCCGCACAGCGGTCACCCCGGGTGACCGACCTCACGCTGGGCCCCCGCCGGACACACAGAAGGGCGCCCACCCCGTACGTGGTACTCGACGGGGTGGGCGCCCTTCTCACTCACTTCTACTGGTTGTACGGACCGTAGTCGTAGTCCTCCAGCGGGACGGCCTGGCCGGAGCCCGTGCCGAACGGCGAGTAGTCGATGTCGTCGTAACCGACGGCCGAGTACATCGCGGCCTTGGCTTCCTCGGTCGGCTCGACCCGGATGTTGCGGTAGCGGGACAGGCCCGTACCGGCCGGGATGAGCTTACCGATGATGACGTTCTCCTTGAGGCCGATCAGGGAGTCCGACTTGGCGTTGATCGCCGCGTCGGTCAGGACCCTGGTCGTCTCCTGGAAGGACGCCGCCGACAGCCACGACTCGGTGGCGAGCGAGGCCTTCGTGATACCCATCAGCTGCGGACGGCCGGAGGCGGGGTGACCGCCCTCGGTGACCACACGACGGTTCTCGGTCTCGAACTTCGACCGCTCGACGAGCTCGCCCGGCAGCAGCTCCGCGTCACCGGACTCGATGATCGTCACGCGGCGCAGCATCTGCCGGATGATGATCTCGATGTGCTTGTCGTGGATCGACACGCCCTGCGAGTTGTAGACCTTCTGGACCTCGCCGACCAGGTGGACCTGGACCGCGCGCTGACCGAGGATCCGCAGCACGTCGTGCGGGTTGGTGGCACCGACGGTGAGCTTCTGGCCCACCTCGACCGCGTCGCCCTCGCCGACCAGGAGACGGGCACGCTTGGAGATCGGGAACGCCGTCTCCTCGCTGCCGTCGTCCGGGGTGACGACGAGCTTCTTGGTCTTCTCGGTCTCCTCGATCCGGACGCGGCCGGCCGCCTCCGAGATCGGGGCGACACCCTTGGGTGTACGGGCCTCGAAGAGCTCGACGACACGCGGCAGACCCTGGGTGATGTCGTCACCGGCCACACCACCGGTGTGGAAGGTACGCATCGTCAGCTGGGTGCCGGGCTCACCGATGGACTGGGCGGCGATGATGCCGACCGCCTCACCGATGTCGACCAGCTTGCCGGTGGCGAGCGAGCGTCCGTAGCAGAAGGCACAGGTGCCGACCGCGGACTCGCAGGTCAGGACCGAGCGGGTCTTGACCTCCTCGACGCCGGCGCCCACCAGGGCGTCGATCAGGACGTCACCGAGGTCGACGTTGGCAGGCGCGATGACCTTGCCGTCGACGACGACGTCCTCGGCGAGCATGCGGGCGTAGACCGAGGTCTCGACGTCGTCCGTCTTGCGCAGGACACCGTCGGCGCCCTTGACGGCGATCTTCAGCTTGAGGCCGCGGTCGGTGCCGCAGTCCTCCTCGCGGATGATGACGTCCTGCGAGACGTCCACCAGACGGCGGGTGAGGTAGCCCGAGTCGGCGGTACGCAGGGCGGTGTCCGCCAGACCCTTACGGGCACCGTGCGTGGAGATGAAGTACTCCAGAACGGTGAGGCCCTCACGGAAGGACGCCTTGATGGGACGGGGGATCGTCTCGTTCTTGGCGTTCGACACCAGACCGCGCATACCCGCGATCTGACGCATCTGCATCATGTTTCCTCGGGCACCCGAGTCGACCATCATGAAGATGGGGTTCGTCTTCGGGAAGTTCGCGTTCATCGCCTCGGCGACCTCGTTGGTCGCCTTGGTCCAGATCGCGATGAGTTCCTGCGTGCGCTCGTCCTTGGTGATGAGACCGCGCTCGTACTGCTTCTGGACCTTCTCGTCCTGCTCCTCGTAGCCCTTGACGATGGCCTTCTTGGCCTCGGGCACGACGACGTCGGAGATGGCCACGGTCACGCCGGAGCGGGTCGCCCAGTGGAAACCGGCCGCCTTCAGGTTGTCGAGCGTCGCCGCCACGATGACCTTGGGGTAGCGCTCGGCCAGGTCGTTGACGATCTCGGAGAGCTGCTTCTTGCCCACCGAGTAGTCGACGAACGGGTAGTCCTCGGGCAGCAGCTCGTTGAAGAGCGCGCGGCCCAGGCTCGTACGCAGACGGAAGGTGTCACCCGGCTGGTACTCGGGCTCGCCCTCCTCGGCGACCGGCGGCACCCAGCCGCGCGGGGGCATGGTGCCCACCGGGAAGCGGATGTCGACCTTCGCCTGGAGTGACAGCTCGCGGGCGTCGAAGGCCATGGTGGCCTCGGCCGTGGAACCGAACGCGCGGTCCGTGCCCTTGACGTCGCGGCCCTCTTCGTCCGTGGTGAGGAAGAAGAGGCCCAGCACCATGTCCTGGGTCGGCATGGTGACGGGACGGCCGTCGGCCGGCTTCAGGATGTTGTTCGAGGACAGCATCAGGATGCGGGCCTCGGCCTGCGCCTCCGCGGAGAGCGGCAGGTGCACGGCCATCTGGTCGCCGTCGAAGTCCGCGTTGAACGCGGTGCAGACGAGCGGGTGGATCTGGATGGCCTTGCCCTCGACCAGCTGCGGCTCGAAGGCCTGGATGCCGAGGCGGTGCAGGGTGGGCGCACGGTTCAGCAGCACCGGGTGCTCGGCGATGACCTCTTCGAGGACGTCGTACACGACGGTGCGGCCACGCTCGACCATGCGCTTGGCCGACTTGATGTTCTGCGCGTGGTTCAGGTCCACCAGGCGCTTCATCACGAACGGCTTGAAGAGCTCCAGCGCCATCGCCTTCGGCAGACCGCACTGGTGCAGCTTGAGCTGCGGACCGACGACGATCACGGAACGCGCGGAGTAGTCCACGCGCTTACCGAGGAGGTTCTGGCGGAAACGGCCCTGCTTGCCCTTCAGCATGTCGCTGAGGGACTTCAGGGGACGGTTACCGGGACCGGTGACCGGGCGACCGCGGCGGCCGTTGTCGAACAGCGCGTCGACGGCCTCCTGCAGCATCCGCTTCTCGTTGTTCACGATGATCTCGGGGGCACCGAGATCGAGGAGACGCTTGAGGCGGTTGTTGCGGTTGATCACACGGCGGTACAAGTCGTTCAGGTCGGAGGTCGCGAAGCGGCCACCGTCCAGCTGCACCATCGGACGCAGGTCCGGCGGGATGACCGGCACGCAGTCGAGCACCATGCCCTTGGGCTTGTTGCTGGTCTGCAGGAACGCGGAGACGACCTTGAGGCGCTTGAGCGCACGGGTCTTCTTCTGGCCCTTGCCGGTACGGATGATCTCGCGGAGGCGCTCGGCCTCCTCGTCGAGGTCGAAGGACTCCAGGCGCTTCTGCAGCGCGGCGGCGCCCATGCAGCCGTCGAAGTACGTACCGAAGCGGTCGCGCAGCTCGCGGTAGAGCAGCTCGTCGCCCTCGAGGTCCTGGACCTTGAGGTTCTTGAAGCGGCTCCACACCTCGTCGAGACGGTCGATCTCGCGCTGCGCACGGTCACGCAGCTGCTTCATCTCACGCTCGGCGCCTTCGCGCACCTTGCGGCGCACGTCGGCCTTGGCGCCCTCGGCCTCGAGCTCGGCCAGGTCGGTCTCGAGCTTCTTGGCGCGGTTCTCGAGGTCCGAGTCACGGCGGTTCTCGATCTGCTGGCGCTCGACGGAGACGTGCGCCTCCAGCGACGGGAGGTCACGCGTGCGGCGCTCCTCGTCGACGAACGTGATCATGTACGCAGCGAAGTAGATGACCTTCTCGAGGTCCTTCGGCGCGAGGTCCAGCAGGTATCCGAGGCGCGACGGGACGCCCTTGAAGTACCAGATGTGGGTGACGGGAGCGGCAAGCTCGATGTGGCCCATGCGCTCACGGCGCACCTTGGCGCGCGTGACCTCGACGCCACAGCGCTCACAGATGATGCCCTTGAAGCGGACACGCTTGTACTTGCCGCAGTAGCACTCCCAGTCCCGGGTCGGACCGAAGATCTTCTCGCAGAAGAGTCCGTCCTTCTCGGGCTTGAGCGTGCGGTAGTTGATGGTCTCCGGCTTCTTCACTTCGCCGTGGGACCAGGTCCGGATGTCGTCCGCGGTGGCAAGGCCGATCCGCAGCTCGTCGAAGAAGTTGACGTCGAGCACTTGTCGTCAATCCCTCTTTCGGGGGTTCGAGCCCCCTCGCTTCACGCGAGAAATCGGGGCACTTCAGCAATGGTCTGAACGGGTCCGGGGAGAGCCGGCCAAATCACGGGGATCCGGCCGGACAACCCGTCAGACCTCTTCGACGCTGCTCGGCTCTCGCCGGGACAGGTCGATACCGAGCTCCTCCGCCGCGCGGAAGACGTCCTCGTCCGTGTCGCGCATCTCGATGGACATGCCGTCCGAGGACAGCACCTCCACGTTGAGGCAGAGCGACTGCATTTCCTTGATGAGCACCTTGAAGGACTCGGGAATGCCCGGCTCGGGGATGTTCTCGCCCTTGACGATCGCCTCGTAGACCTTCACGCGGCCGGTGACGTCGTCGGACTTGATCGTCAGCAGTTCCTGGAGGGCGTATGCGGCGCCGTAAGCCTCAAGGGCCCACACCTCCATCTCACCGAATCGCTGCCCACCGAACTGCGCCTTACCACCCAGCGGCTGCTGCGTGATCATGGAGTACGGGCCGGTCGAGCGCGCGTGGAGCTTGTCGTCGACCAGGTGGTGCAGCTTGAGGATGTACATGTACCCGACCGAGACCGGGTCCGGGAACGGCTCGCCGGAGCGGCCGTCGTACAGCTGGGCCTTGCCGGAGGGCTGGACCAGGCGGTCGCCGTCGCGGTTCGGGATCGTGGCCTTGAAGAGGCCGGTGATCTCGTCCTCGCGCGCACCGTCGAAGACGGGCGTGGCGACGTTGGTGCCGGGGGCGACCTGGTCGGCGCCGATGGCCTGCAGGCGCTGGGCCCACTCGTCACCGAGGCCGGAGACGTCCCAGCCGCGGCTGGCGAGCCAGCCGAGGTGGATCTCCAGGACCTGTCCCGGGTTCATTCGGGACGGGACACCCAGCGGGTTGAGGATGATGTCGACCGGGGTGCCGTCCTCCAGGAACGGCATGTCCTCGATCGGGAGGATCTTGGAGATGACGCCCTTGTTGCCGTGACGGCCGGCGAGCTTGTCACCGTCGGTGATCTTGCGCTTCTGCGCGACGTAGACGCGGACCAGCTGGTTCACGCCCGGCGGCAGCTCGTCGCCCTCTTCACGGTCGAAGACGCGGACGCCGATGACCTTGCCGATCTCGCCGTGCGGGACCTTCAGCGAGGTGTCGCGCACCTCGCGCGCCTTCTCACCGAAGATCGCGCGGAGCAGGCGCTCCTCCGGGGTCAGCTCGGTCTCGCCCTTGGGCGTGACCTTGCCGACGAGGATGTCGCCGGCGACGACCTCGGCACCGATACGGATGATGCCGCGCTCGTCGAGGTCGGCGAGGACCTCCTCGGAGACGTTCGGGATGTCCCGGGTGATCTCCTCCGGGCCGAGCTTGGTGTCACGGGCGTCGACCTCGTGCTCCTCGATGTGGATCGAGGAGAGGACGTCGTCCTGCACGAGACGCTGCGACAGGATGATCGCGTCCTCGTAGTTGTGACCCTCCCACGGCATGAACGCCACGAGCAGGTTCTTGCCGAGCGCCATCTCACCGTTCTCGGTGGCCGGCCCGTCGGCGAGGACCTGGCTCTCGATCACGCGGTCGCCCTCGGAGACGACGACCTTCTGGTTGACCGAGGTGCCCTGGTTGGAGCGCGAGAACTTGGCGATGCGGTACGTGGTGTACGTGCCGTCGTCGTTCGTCACGGTGATGTAGTCCGCGGAGACCTCCTGGACCACACCCGACTTCTCCGCCTTGAGGACGTCACCGGCGTCGGTGGCACAGCGGTACTCCATGCCCGTGCCGACCAGCGGCGCCTCGCTCTTGATGAGCGGGACGGCCTGACGCATCATGTTCGCGCCCATGAGGGCACGGTTGGCGTCGTCGTGCTCGAGGAACGGGATCATCGCGGTGGCGACCGACACCATCTGGCGCGGCGAGACGTCCATGTAGTCGACGTCGTCACCGGGGATGTAGTCGATCTCGCCGCCACGACGGCGGACCAGGACGCGGGCCTCGGTGAAGCGCATGTCCTCGGAGAGCGTCGCGTTCGCCTGGGCGATTACGAAGCGGTCCTCTTCGTCGGCCGTCAGGTAGTCGACGTCGTCGGTGACGACACCGTCGACGACCTTGCGGTACGGCGTCTCGATGAAGCCGAACGGGTTGATGCGCCCGTACGAGGCCAGTGAGCCGATCAGACCGATGTTCGGGCCTTCGGGCGTCTCGATCGGGCACATGCGGCCGTAGTGCGACGGGTGGACGTCACGGACCTCGAAGCCGGCCCGCTCACGGGAGAGACCACCCGGGCCGAGGGCGTTGAGACGACGCTTGTGCGTCAGGCCCGACAGCGGGTTGTTCTGGTCCATGAACTGGGACAGCTGGCTGGTGCCGAAGAACTCCTTGATGGAGGCGACGACCGGCCGGATGTTGATCAGGGTCTGCGGCGTGATCGCCTCGACGTCCTGGGTCGTCATGCGCTCACGCACGACGCGCTCCATACGGGCGAGACCCGTACGGACCTGGTTCTGGATCAGCTCACCGACGTTACGGATACGACGGTTGCCGAAGTGGTCGATGTCGTCCGTCTCGACCATGATCGAACGGCCGGACTCGCCGACCGTCTCGGTCTCACCGGCGTGCAGCTTCACCAGGTACTTGATGGTGGCGATGATGTCGTCGCTGGTGAGGACACCGGCGTCGAGCGGCTCGTCGGCGCCGAGCTTCTTGTTCACCTTGTAGCGGCCGACCTTCGCGAGGTCGTAGCGCTTCGGGTTGAAGTAGAGGTTCTCGAGCAGCGTCTGAGCGGCCTCACGCGTGGGCGGCTCGCCCGGACGCAGCTTGCGGTAGATGTCGAGCAGAGCGTCGTCCTGGCCCTGGGTGTGGTCCTTCTCCAGGGTGGCGCGCATCGACTCGTACTCGCCGAACTCCTCGAGGATCTGCTCGGTGGTCCAGCCGAGAGCCTTCAGGAGGACGGTGACCGACTGCTTGCGCTTGCGGTCGATGCGGACACCGACCATGTCGCGCTTGTCGATCTCCATCTCCAGCCAGGCACCCCGGGAAGGGATGATCTTGGCGGAGAAGATGTCCTTGTCGGACGTCTTGTCGATGGAGGAGTCGAAGTAGACACCCGGCGAGCGCACGAGCTGCGACACGACGACACGCTCGGTGCCGTTGATGACGAAGGTGCCCTTGTTGGTCATGAGCGGGAAATCGCCCATGAAGACCGTCTGGGACTTGATCTCGCCGGTCTCGTTGTTGGTGAACTCGGCCGTGACGAAGAGCGGCGCGGCGAACGTGAAGTCGCGCTCCTTGCACTCGTCGATCGAGTTCTTCGAGGGCTCGAAGCGGTGGTCGCGGAAGGTGAGCGACATCGACCCGGAGAAGTCCTCGATCGGGGAGATCTCCTCGAAGATCTCCTCCAGGCCGGACTTGGTGGGGACGTCTTGTCCGCTGTCCAGAGCAGCCTCGACGCGAGCCTTCCAGGCGGCGTTACCGAGGAGCCAGTCAAAGCTCTCGGTCTGCAGCGCGAGGAGGTTCGGAACCTCGAGGGGCTCCTTGATCTTTGCAAAAGAGATGCGCAGCGGGGCGGTGCTGGCACCGTTGTTCGTATTCGAGGTCGAGGCGTTGCGCGAGGCGGCCAAGAGGGGGTCCTTCCGAGGGCTCGGACTCACTACGCGCGTACCGGCCCCAAGCCCTGCACAGAGACGGGAATCCCTGGATCAGGGAAGGTCCGGTCGTCGGTGCCAGGCGTGGGCATGCCCCTGGTGACGGGCAGGAGGCAGCTAACAGGCAGCGCAAAGGGTCAGTGTAGCCAAACGCCACACTGATGTCCAGTCGCGGTTCTCAGAGACCCACGTTGCTCTCAACAGCTGTTCTCAACACCTATGAATAGCCCTCGCGCGGTGTGCGCCCTTCTTTACTGCCCTCTTCGCTCTCGATCCATGCCTCGGAAGCGGATCGAGATGACGACGCGTCCTGAGAATTGCGCGCCGCGTGCGGTTCGTCAAGGCCCCGAGAGCCTCACCGGGCGTCCGACGATCTTCACCTGCGCCCGGAGGACGCCGGTTGACGCCTCACGACGACCCGGAGAAAAGCACGGCGAAGATCACCCTACTCGTCGCACGCGGAAGATCAAGGCAGCCTCCAGGGGCACGCCGAAGGGCGACCACCCGGATGGGTGATCGCCCTTCGCGATGTGACGCCCCCGCCTCGCGGCAGGGACTGCCTTACGGAGTCAGAGGACTCGCAGGGTCACTTGACCTCGACGGAAGCGCCGGCGGTCTTGAGGGACTCGGCAGCCTTGTCGGCGGCCTCCTTGGCGACCTTCTCGAGGACGGGCTTCGGGGCGCCGTCGACGAGGTCCTTGGCCTCCTTCAGACCCAGCGAGGTCAGCTCACGCACGACCTTGATGACCTGGATCTTCTTGTCGCCGGCAGCCGTGAGGATGACGTCGAACTCGTCCTGCTCGGCCTCGGCCTCGGCAGGGGCGCCCGGGCCGGCGGGGCCGGCGACGGCGACCGCGGCGGCGGCGGTGACGTCGAACTTCTCCTCGAAGGCCTTGACGAACTCGGAGAGCTCGATGAGGGTGAGCTCCTCGAACTGGGCGAGCAGGTCTTCCTGGCTGAGCTTCGCCATGATGGCGTCCTTCCACTAATTCGGCAGGTGCCGGATGTATATGTAGGCGGGCGTACGGGCCCGCTGCGAGCCGTGGAGCGGAGTGTTACTCCGCCGCCTCGGCATCGGCGGGAGCCGGGGTACCGGCACCGCCCTGCTCGGCCTTCTTGGCACGAAGCGCTTCCGCGGTGCGGACGAACTTCGAGGGCAGAGCCTGGAAGAGCTGCGCAGTCTGCGTCTGCTTGCCCTTCATGGCGCCGGCCAGCTTGGCGAGCAGAACCTCGCGGGACTCGAGGTCCGCGAGCTTCTTGAACTCATCGGCGGTAACGGCCTTACCATCAAGGACACCGCCCTTGATGATGAGGCTCGGGTTCTCCTTGGCGAAGTCACGAAGACCCTTCGCCGACTCCACCGGGTCACCGGTGACGAAGGCAACCGCCGTCGGACCCGAGAACAGGTCGTCCAGCGTGTCGATCCCGGCCTCGTTGGCCGCAATCTTGGTCAGCGTGTTCTTCACCACGGCGTACTGGGCGTTCTCACCGAGCGAACGGCGCAGCTGCCTGAGCTGTGCCACGGTGAGACCCCGGTACTCGGTCAGCACGGCGGCGCTCGAGCTACGGAACTGGTCCGTCAGCTCGGCCACCGCGGCAGCCTTGTCGGGCCTTGCCATGAGCGTCGGCCTCCTTCCGGGTGATGAGGACCGCTCAGAAGGGGCCGGGAAAGACGAAACGCCCCGGCGCAGGCGCCAGGGCGTAGCTCTACCGGATAAATCCGGGAGCTTTCCACAGTCACCTGCGCAGGTCGCCCGTTCTCGACGGATCCTTCGGTCGCCGTCCCCTCTGACGAGAGTGCGGCAACGACCAGCGGTCTTTGGCTTCTTGTGGAGCTTACGTGACCGGGGCCGTGCGGAGCAAATCCGTCCCGGTTCGACCGGTCCGAGAGGTTTAAGAGCCTCCCGAGCGGCTGAGGCCGTCCGTCGCATGACGGGCGGAGGAAGGAGCGGGACCGGTCGCGTACGGCCGCGCGGTCAAGGACCGGAACGACGCGGAGCGTCCGGGACCTCCCCTGCCCGGGCGAAGCCGGGGGCTCGGAGACCGGCCACCACGCGGACGGGGGTTCTTCCGGTCCTCAGGGCCCGGGGAGTGCGTGCCCGGGCCCTGGGCACCGGCCGCCCATGTGCCGGACGGTCCGCGGACGCGTCCCCGGGCCCGCACCCCGCGAGGACTACGCGGACGGGCCCCGCAGCCTCCGAGGAGGCTGCGGGGCCCGTCCCATGCCGTGACGCGGCTACCGGGTGAGCACGGGGGCTCAGACGGCGGCCGGGTCCTCCTCGACGAGGAGGTTGCGCACGCGGTTGGCGTCCAGCGGGATGCCGGGGCCCATCGTCGTGCTCATGGTCGCCTTCTTGATGAAGCGGCCCTTCGCGGCGGACGGCTTCAGACGGAGGATCTCCTCCAGGGCCGCGCCGTAGTTCTCGACCAGCTTCGTGTCATCGAAAGAGGTCTTTCCGATGATGAAGTGCAGGTTCGAGTGCTTGTCGACGCGGAACTCGATCTTTCCGCCCTTGATGTCGTTGACAGCCTTGACGACATCGGGGGTGACGGTGCCGGTCTTCGGGTTCGGCATCAGACCACGCGGACCGAGCACGCGGCCCAGACGGCCGACCTTGCCCATGAGGTCCGGCGTGGCGACGACGGCGTCGAAGTCCAGACGGCCCTTCGCCACCTCGTCGATGAGCTCGTCGGCGCCGACGATGTCGGCGCCCGCGGCTTCCGCGGCCGCAGCACGGTCACCGGTCGCGAAGACCAGGACCCGGGCGGTCTTGCCGGTGCCGTGCGGGAGGTTCACGGTGCCACGGACCATCTGGTCGGCCTTGCGAGGGTCGACGCCCAGGCGGAACGCGACCTCGACGGTGCCGTCGAACTTGGTGGCGGCGGTGTCCTTGGCGAGACGGACGGCCTCGAGCGGGGCGTACGTACGCTCCCGGTCGATCTTCGCGTCCGCAGCGCGGAGGGTCTTGCTGCGCTTCACATCTACTCCTGTGGTGTTCAGAGTGTGGAGTCGTGGTACGGACCAGCGCTTGGTCCTACCACTGAAGGCCTACGGGGCTGATTCAGCCTTCGACCGTGATGCCCATGGAACGGGCGGTGCCGGTGATGATCTTCGACGCGGAGTCGAGGTCATTGGCGTTCAGGTCGGGGAGCTTGGTCGTGGCGATCTCGCGGACCTGGTCGGCCGTGATCTTGGCGACCTTGGTCTTGTGCGGCTCGCCGGAGCCCTTGTTCACGCCCGCGGCCTTGAGGATCAGCTTGGCGGCCGGCGGAGTCTTCGTGACGAAGGTGAAGGAGCGGTCCTCGTAGACCGTGATCTCCACCGGCACGACCATGCCACGCTGCGACTCGGTCGCGGCGTTGTAGGCCTTGCAGAACTCCATGATGTTGACGCCGTGCTGGCCCAGTGCGGGACCGACCGGCGGCGCCGGGTTGGCCGCACCGGCGTTGATCTGGAGCTTGATAAGCCCCGTGACCTTCTTCTTCTTGGGAGGCATTGCTCTCTCCGGGTCCTAGTGAGAGTGTTTCGCCGCCGTTCCGGTCATCCGGATGGAGGCATACCGCACAACGATAACGGGTATGGTTGCGCGACCAAAAACCGAGCAGGTCAGACGGGCTGCGAAGCCCGTCTGACCTGCTCGGTAGGCATGTGTCCGAAGACTGGCGGAGAACCGGTCAGTTCTTCTGGATCTGGTCGAAGCTGAGCTCGACCGGGGTCTCGCGTCCGAAGATCTCGACGAGTCCCTTGACCTTCTTCGAGTCGGCGTTGATCTCGTTGATCGTCGCCTGCAGGGTCGCGAACGGGCCGTCGGTGACGGTGACCGAGTCGCCCACCTCGAAGTCCAGGACCTGGACCTCGACCTTGCGGGCCGGAGCCGGCTTGCCCTCGGCCTCGGCAGCCTCGCGGGCCGCCTTCTCCTCGGCCTCGGGGGCGAGCATCTTGACGATCTCGTCCAGGGTCAGCGGGTACGGGTCGTAGGCGTTGCCGACGAAACCGGTGACGCCGGGCGTGTTGCGGACAACACCCCAGGACTCGTTCGTCAGGTCCATGCGCACCAGGACGTAGCCCGGGAGCTTGTTCTGACGGACGTTCTTCCGCTCACCGTTCTTGATCTGGACGATCTCTTCCTCGGGCACCTCGGCCTGGTAGATGAAGTCCTCGACGTTGAGCGAGACGGCGCGCTGCTCCAGGTTGGCCTTCACGCGCTTCTCGTAACCGGCGTACGTATGGATGACGTACCACTCGCCGGGAAGTCCGCGCAGCTCGTCGCGAAGGGCGGCCACGGCGTCGACGGGGGCGGCCGGCTCGGTCTCCTCGGAGGACTCGTCCGCGGCCTCTTCGGCCTCTTCGGATTCGTCCTCGTCGGACTCGGCGGCCTCTTCGTCCTCGTCGGACCCGGCACGCACGGCGTCCTGCTCGGCGGGCTCTCCCGCGGCGGCGTCAGCAGCGTCGACCTGGTCCGGGGCCACGGCATCCGCCGCCTCGACGATGTCGAGCTCGTCCTCGGCGGACTCGACGGCGCTCGCCGTGGGCTCGGCGTCGTCGTTCAGGTTCGGGTCAGACACGATGGCTGCTTCTTCCTGGATACAAATGGGTGGAACATGCGAAAGGGGCGCCGATGAGGCGCCCTCCGCGGGGATCAGCCGAAGACGTACTTGACGATCCGCGCAAATCCGAAGTCAATCACGGTGACGAGACCGATCATGACGACCACGAACACGATCACCACGGCCGTGTAGGTGGACAGCTGGCTGCGCGTGGGCCATACGACCTTGCGGAGCTCGGCGACGATCTGGCGGTAGAACAGCGCGAGACGGCCCAGAGGGCCCTTCTTGCCGCGCTTGCCACCCTTCCGGGTCTTCTTCTGCGACTCGGGGGTTTCGTCCTCGGCATCAGGCATGTCGATGGAGCCCACGGCGTCCGTCACGCTACTCACCTGATTCCGGGTCGTGGCCGTGCCGCGCCCGGTGGAGCCGCACGGCGGTGCATTGAAGTACGTACATGCGCACACATCCTGGCGAAGGAGTGTGTAGCAGGGCCGGAGGGACTTGAACCCCCAACCGCTGGTTTTGGAGACCAGTGCTCTACCAATTGAGCTACGACCCTTTGTGGTTTCCACCAACCTACCGCATCCTCCCCGGCGAGCCGGTCGGGAAAACGGTGTGGCTGATGAAGGCCAACGACAGGTGAGTGTACGTGCTCAGGGGCGCCGCGTCGAACAGACAACGGCCGACCGGTCCTGTCCGGATGCTGTCCGCGTCCTGTCCGGTCCCTGAAACCCCTGTGCCTCGGGCATTTCCGGTCTGGGAGCATGGGGGCCATGAGCGCTGCAACTTCTCCGTCCGAGCGCCGGGTTTCGGCCCGCATCGGTGCGATCTCCGAGTCCGCCACCCTCGCCGTCGACGCCAAGGCCAAGGCCCTCAAGGCCGCCGGGCGCCCGGTGATCGGCTTCGGCGCCGGTGAGCCGGACTTCCCGACCCCCGGCTACATCGTCGACGCCGCCGTCGAGGCCTGCCGCAACCCGAAGTACCACCGCTACACCCCGGCCGGCGGGCTCCCCGAGCTCAAGGCCGCCATCGCGGAGAAGACGCTGCGCGACTCCGGCTACGAGGTCGACGCCTCCCAGATCCTGGTGACCAACGGCGGCAAGCAGGCCATCTACGAGGCCTTCGCCGCGATCCTCGACCCGGGCGACGAGGTCATCGTCCCCGCCCCGTACTGGACCACCTACCCCGAGTCCATCCGTCTCGCCGGCGGTGTGCCGGTCGAGGTGGTCGCGGACGAGACCACCGGTTACCGCGTCTCCGTCGAGCAGCTGGAGGCGGCCCGCACCGAGCGCACCAAGGTCGTCCTCTTCGTCTCCCCGTCCAACCCGACCGGTGCCGTCTACAGCGAGGCCGAGACCGAGGCCGTCGGCAACTGGGCCGTCGAGCACGGCCTGTGGGTCATGACCGACGAGATCTACGAGCACCTGGTCTACGGCGACGCGGCGGCCGCCTCCCTCCCGGCGGTCGTGCCCGCGCTCCGCGACAAGTGCATCGTGGTCAACGGCGTGGCCAAGACGTACGCCATGACCGGCTGGCGGGTGGGCTGGATCATCGGCCCCAAGGACGTGGTCAAGGCGGCGACCAACCTGCAGTCGCACGCCACCTCCAACGTCAGCAACGTCGCGCAGGTCGCCGCACTGGCCGCCGTCTCCGGCCCGCTGGACGCGGTCGCCGAGATGCGGAGCGCCTTCGACCGCCGTCGTAAGACGATCGTGCACATGCTCAACGAGATCAACGGCGTGCTCTGCCCCGAGCCCGAGGGCGCGTTCTACGTGTACCCGTCGGTGAAGGGGCTTCTGGGCAAGGAGATCCGCGGCAAGCGCCCGGCGGACTCCGTCGAGCTCGCGGCCCTCATCCTGGACGAGGCCGAGGTCGCCGTGGTGCCCGGTGAGGCGTTCGGCACCCCGGGGTATCTGCGGCTGTCCTACGCACTGGGCGACGACGACCTCGTCGAGGGTGTGTCCCGGCTCCAGAAGCTGCTGGGCGAGGCCCGCGACTGACCCCGCCCCTCACGAGGAGATGGCCCCCGGCTCCGGCCGGGGGCCACTTTTTGTTCGAGGGGTAACTCACAAGGGGATCCGGCTACCGCAGCGCCCCTCGTGTGCGGCAAGATCCTTCAATGGAGCGTGACGTACGGCGATTGCCCAAGGCCCATCTGCACCTGCACTTCACCGGGTCGATGCGGCCCACGACCCTGCTCGAACTGGCGGACAAGTACGGGGTCCGTCTGCCCGAGGCCCTGACCGGCGGCGAGCCGCCCCAGCTGCGGGCCACGGACGAGCGCGGCTGGTTCCGCTTCCAGCGCCTCTACGACATCGCCCGGTCCTGTCTCCGCTCGCCGGAGGACATCCAGCGGCTCGTGCGCGAGACCGCCATGGAGGACGTCGCGGACGGCTCCGGATGGCTGGAGATCCAGGTCGACCCGACCTCGTACGCCCCGTTGCTCGGCGGGCTGATCCCGGCGATCGAGATCATCCTGGACGCCGTGGACCGGGCGGCCCGTGAGACCGGGCTGGGGATCCGGGTGGTGATCGCGGCGAACCGGATGAAGCACCCGCTGGACGCCCGGACTCTGGCCCGGCTCGCCGTGCGGTACGCGGACCGGGGAGTCATCGGTTTCGGTCTCTCCAACGACGAGCGGCGAGGGATGGCGCGCGACTTCGACCGCGCCTTCGCCATCGCCCGCGAGGGCGGTCTGATCGCCGCTCCGCACGGTGGCGAGCTCTCGGGCCCTTCCAGCGTCCGGGACTGCCTGGACGACCTCGGCGCGGCCCGGATCGGGCACGGCGTGCGGGCGGCGGAGGACCCGCGGCTGCTGCGCGAGCTCGCCGAGCGGGGGGTGACCTGCGAGGTGTGCCCGGCGTCCAACGTGGCTCTCGGCGTCTACGAGAAGCCCGCGGACATACCTCTGCGCACTCTGTTCGACGCGGGGGTGCCGATGGCGCTCGGTGCGGACGATCCGCTGCTCTTCGGTTCCCGCCTGGCGGCGCAGTACGACCTCGTACGCCGTCATCACGCGTTCACCGATGAGGAACTGGCCGAGTTGGCCCGGCAGTCCGTGCGGGGATCCTTGGCGCCCGTGGAGGTCCGGGAGAAGCTGCTGGACGGGATCGACGCGTGGCTGGCTGGCTGATGCCTCTCAGCACGGTGCGTGCGAGGGGCGCGGCGGAGTCGTCCAGGGCCTGCGGGGGCCCGCCCGTCTCGTAGGCGAAGGCGCGCTGGGCACAGGCGCCCAGCAGCGGTGAGGCGGCCGCGTAGGTGTCGGCCCGGGGGCCGACGCGGCCGGCCAGCTGTCCGGCGCGCAGGTAGGCGTCGAGGTCCTGGACGGGCTTGTGGGGCCCGTGCCCATCTCCCGCCTCGCCCCTTCGTGACGGCGCTTGAGCCGCGGCTCGGCGTAGAGCGAGGCGAGCACCGGGAAGGACTGCTGGTAGAAGAGCACGGCCTGGCGGGCGGTCTCGGTGAGGTTCTGCTCCAGGGCCCCCTCGCCCGCCTCCAGGCCGCTCAGGAGCGGGCCGAGTCTCGGCATGCGTCCGCCGAGCACGGTCACGAAGATCTCTTCCTTGCTCGTGAAGTACTTGTACAGCGCCGCCTCCGAACAGCCGGCAGCCCTGCCGATCTCCTTCGCCGTGGTCCGCGCGAGGCCGGTCCCGAGCGTGAGCTCATGGGCCGCGTCGACGATGCGGACACGGGCCGGCTTCTGGTCCATGGATGCTCCGACAAGGCTTGACGAAGGAGTGAGCGTCCACTCGCCCGGTGAGTGAGTGAACACTCACCCACCGGGAGGGGCGTGCGCGATGAGGCTCACCGTGTTCGGAGCGACCGGGGGTGTCGGCCAGGGGATCGTGCGGCAGGCGCAGGAGGCAGGACACGGGGTGACGGCGGTGGTCCGCGATCCCGCCCGGCTCCCGGACGGGCTCCGGGGCGCCCCCCTGCACGCGGTCGTCCCGCTGGGCGACGCGGCCGCGGTGCGCGCGGCGGTCGCCGGCCGGGACGCCGTGCTCCCGGGGCTGGGGGCCGGGGCCGGAAGGCCGGTGACGTCACCGAGCGGCTCACCGGGCGGGTGCTGGAGGCGATGGAGGCGGAGGGGGTCCGGCGGCGGCTGGTCGTGAGCGCGGCGCCGGTCGGACCGCAGCCTGCGGACGGTCCCCTGCCGGACCGTGTGGTCCAGCAGGGTGATCGGCGCCCTCCTCGGCGAGGTGTACGCGGATCTGACGCGCATGGAGGCCGCGCTGGCCGCCGGTGCGGCGGACTGGGCGTCGGTGCGGCCGCCGAAGCTGACGGGCGGCCCGCTGACGGGGTCGTACCGGACGGTCGTCGGCGGCACCCCACGCAGCGGCCGGACCCTCGCGCGCGGGCCGATGCGGCGCACGCGATGCCGGCGCTGGCCGATGACCCGGCCACGGTGAGACAGGGTGTGGGGGTCGCCTGCTGAGCGGGCGGCCGCCGGGAAGCACACCGGCGGACAGCGGCGGGCTACAGGCTGACGCCGACCATCACCGGCTCGTTGACGAGCGTGACCCCGAAGGCATCGTGGACCCCGGTGACGACCTCGCGGGCCAGGGCCAGCAGGTCTTCGGTGGTCGCGCCGCCCCGGTTGGTGAGGGCGAGCGTGTGCTTCGAGGAGATGCGCGCGGGGCCGGTGCCGTACCCCTTGGTGAAGCCCGCCTTGTCGATGAGCCAGGCGGCCGAGGTCTTCACCCGGCCGTCGCCCGCGGGGAAGGCCGGGGGCGTGACGTCCGCGCCCAGGCGCTCGCCGGCGCGGACGAGGAAGGCCGCGTGCTGCGCCTGATCGAGGATCGGGTTGGTGAAGAAGGACCCGGCCGACCAGGTGTCGTGGTCCTCAGGGTCGAGCACCATTCCCTTGCCCGCCCTCAGCCGGAGGACGGTTTCACGGGCCGAGGCGAGGGGGACGCGGTCACCCTGCTCGACACCCATGGCCCTGGCTGTCTCGGGGTAGCGGAGGGGCGCGGACAGCCCACCGGCGTCCTCCAGTCCGAACCGGACGCGGAGCACGACGAAGCGGTCGGGTCCGGACTTGAAGCGGCTGTGGCGGTACGAGAACGCACAGGCTTCGTTCGGGAGGGTGACCGTCTCCCGGGTGTGCCGGTCGTAGGCGACGACCTCGGTGATGACCGAGGACACCTCCTGCCCGTAGGCGCCGACGTTCTGGATCGGCGTCGCCCCGGCGGACCCGGGGATTCCGGCCAGGCACTCGATCCCGGCCAGTCCTGCCTCGACCGTACGGGCCACGGCATCGCTCCAGAGTTCACCGGCGGCGAGTTCGAGCGCCGTACCGGACAGCTCGAAGCCCTTGGTCGCGATGCGCAGGGCCGTTCCGTCGAAGCCCTTGTCGCCGATGACCAGGTTGGAGCCACCGCCGATGACCAGGAGCGGGGTTCCGCTGTCGTCGGCCTCGCGCACGGCGGCGATCACCTCCGCGTCGGTGGTGGCCGTCAGCAGGCGGTCGGCGGGGCCGCCGAGCCGGAAGGTGGTCAGGGGGGCGAGGGGGGCGTCGTGGAGTTCCTGCACGGGACAAGAGTACGGTCCGTGGCCGTGCCGCCCGGGCCGGGCCACGGAGCGCGCGAAGGGCGCCCTCCCGGAGGAGGGCGCCCTTCGGTGCACAGCGGCGGCCGCCGTCAGGCGAGGCGGACGACTGCGCGGGACATGCCCAGCACCTTCTTGCCGTCGCTCATCGCCGTCAGGTCGACCCGTACGAGGTTGTCGTCCAGTTTGGCGGCCACCTTGCCGCTGACCTCGATCAGCGCCCCGGTCCCGTCGTCCGGCACGACGACCGGCTTGGTGAACCGCACGCCGTACTCGACGACCGCACCCGGGTCGCCGGCCCAGTCCGTCACCACCCGGACCGCCTCGGCCATGGTGAACATGCCGTGCGCGATCACGTCCGGCAGGCCGACCTCGCGTGCGAACCTCTCGTTCCAGTGGATCGGGTTGAAGTCCCCGGAGGCGCCCGCGTACTGCACCAGCGTCGCCCGCGTCACCGGGAACGACTGCGCCGGCAGTTCCGTACCGACCTCGACAGCCCCGTAAGCGATGCTCGCCGTCATCACGCCTCCTCGGCGGCACGCGCCACCAGCTTCGTCCACGCGGTCACGACGTGCTCACCGGACTCGTCGTGCACCTCGCCCCGGATGTCCACGATCTCGTTGCCCGCCATCGACTTGACACCCTCGATGGTCGAGGTGACCGCCAGACGGTCACCCGCCCGTACGGGGCGGGTGTAGGCGAACTTCTGGTCGCCGTGCACCACACGGCTGTAGTCCAGGCCCAGCTGCGGGTCCGCGACCACCTGGCCCGCCGCCCTGAAGGTGATCGAGAAGACGAACGTCGGCGGGGCGATCACATCCGGGTGCCCCAGAGCCTTGGCGGCTTCCGGATCGACGTACGCGGCGTTGGTGTCACCCACCGCCTCCGCGAACTCCCGGATCTTCTCCCGGCCGACCTCGTACGCCGGGGTGGGCGGATAGGTCCGCCCCACGAAGGACTGGTCGAGCGCCATGGCCCCGTACCTCCTGGTGAAAAGTCGAATAGGGCGAGGGACAGCCCCCATACAACGACACGAGGCCGCCCCCAAAGGGGGCGGCCTCGTGTACGAGCCTGTTTTCAGCGCGTTTCGCGGTGCGCGGTGTGCGAGTTGCAGCGCGGGCAGTGCTTCTTCATCTCAAGACGGTCCGGGTTGTTACGCCGGTTCTTCTTGGTGATGTAGTTCCGCTCCTTGCACTCCACGCAGGCCAGCGTGATCTTCGGGCGGACGTCGGTGGCAGCCACGTGAGTGCTCCTTGGACGGACGATGGACGGATGAACGCATAAAAGAGTAGCCGATCGAAGGACCGACCCCACAATCGGCTACCGTTAGTAGCGGTGACCGGACTTGAACCGGTGACACAGCGATTATGAGCCGCTTGCTCTACCGACTGAGCTACACCGCTTTGATGCCGGGCTTCCCCGCCGAAGCGGGGTTTCCCGATCACCAGAGCCCCAATGCGGAATCGAACCGCAGACCTTCTCCTTACCATGGAGACGCTCTACCGACTGAGCTATTGGGGCGAGCGAGGAAGACATTACACGGTCTCTCGCCGATCGCCCAAATCCGTTTCCGCCGTCCGTCCCGGACCCCCTCCCGCGCCCCGACGCCCCCTGCGGCCGGGCCGCTGACCAGGCCCTTGATCAGCGCGTACGCCGCCTCCGCGGACCCCTTCCCGGGCGGCCCCCGCAGGCCCCCTCCCGGGCCCCGTCACGCCCCTCCCCCGTCTGTCTCACAAGGCCGCATTCGTATGACTGGTCCGTTCCTCCGCGGAGCGGGCCGGGCCTCCGCCTAGGCTCGGCGCACTCTGCGCGGTCCCGCACTCCCTCCAGGAGCTTCTCGATGCCGGAAAGCCCCGTCGACGCCTCCGCGCTCCTCCTCGGCGGGGCGCGGCTCGCGGACGGACGGCCCGTCGACGTGCTGCTCGACGGCCCGCGTATCGAGGCGGTCGGGGCGGCAAGCAGCCTCGCCCCCCGGGTGGGCCGTCTGGACCTCCGGGGCTACCTCCTGCTGCCCGCCCCCGCCGAGCCCCACGCCCACGCGGACACGGCGCTCACCGGCACCACGGAGGGCCCACCGTCCCACCGGCTCGAGGACGTCCGGCACCGCGCCACCGAGGCCGCACTGCTTCAGCTCGGTCACGGGGCCACCGCGCTGCGCGCGCACGTACGGATCGGCGACGTGCAGGGGCTCGGCTCCCTGGAAGGCGTCCTGGCCGCCCGGCGTTCCCTGCGTGGCCTCACCGACCTGACCGCCGTCGCCGTGCCGCGGCTCCTCACCGGCGTCGCGGGCGCCGGGCACCTCGCCGCACTCTGTGACGCCGTGGACATGGGCGCGGACGTGATCGGCGGTTGTCCCGACCTCGACCCCGACCCGGCCGGCTGCGCCGAGGCGGTCCTGGACCTCGCCGCCTCCCGCGGCCGGCCCGTCGACCTGCACACGGACGGTGACGACCCCGCCCGCATCGCCCGGCTGGCCGCCATGGCCGGCGGGTTCCGGCCAGGCGTCCGTATCGGTCCGTGCGCGGGCCTCTCGCGGCTTTCCGCCGACGAGGCGGCCCGCACCGCCGACCGGCTCGCCGCCGCCGGCGTGACCGTGATCTGCCTCCCCCAGGGCGGCTGCTCCGGCGCGCGGCTCCGCGGCGCCCCGCCCGTGCGGCTGTTGCGTGCCGCCGGGGTGCGGGTGGCGGCGGGCGGCGGAGCCCTGCGCGACAGCTCCAACCCGGTCGGCCGCGGCGATCCCCTGGAGGCGGCCTACCTGCTGGCCTCACAGGAGGGCCTCTCCCCCGAGGAGGCCTACGAAGCCGTCTCCGGTGCCGCCAGAACGGCCCTGGGACTGCCCGAAGTGCGCGTCGAGGCCGGCTGTCCCGCCGAATTGCTCGCCGTGCGCGGGGACGGCCTGGCCGGGACGCTCTCCCTCGCGTACAGCAGGATCGTGGTGCACCGCGGACGCGTGGTGGCGCGGACGAGCGCCGTGCGCGAATACCTCGGTTCCGGGGCCGCCGCCGGTCTCCCCCGCCAGGGACGCACCGGTTCCGGCCCCGGGGGCGAGCCTTGAGCACGAGCACGAGCACGTCCTACGGCGTACGGTCGGAGGCATGCGCATTGTCATTGCAGGTGGACATGGTCAGATCGCGCTGCGGCTCGAGCGGCTGCTCGCCGCGCGCGGTGACGAAGCGGTGGGCGTCATCCGCGACCCGCAGCAGAGCGAGGACCTGAGGGCGGCAGGCGCCGAGCCCGTCGTCCTCGACCTCGAGTCGGCATCGGTCGAGGAGGCGGCGGAGGTCCTGCGAGGGGCGGACGCGGCGGTCTTCGCGGCCGGCGCGGGCCCGAACAGCGGCTCGGCACGCAAGGACACGGTGGACCGCGGGGCGGCCGTGCTCTTCGCGGACGCGGCGGAGCGGGCGGGCGTACGGCGCCACGTGGTGGTGTCCTCCATGGGCGCCGATCCCGGTCACCCCGGTGACGAGGTCTTCGACGTCTACCAGCGGGCCAAGGGCGAGGCGGACGCGTACGTGCGTTCCAGGAGCGGCCTGGACTGGACGATCCTGCGCCCCGGCATGCTCACGAACGACGCAGGAACCGGCCAGGTGCTGCTCGCCGCCTCGACGGGTCGCGGCCCGGTCCCCCGCGACGACGTGGCGGCGGTCCTGCTGGAACTGCTGGACACCCCGGCCACTGCGGGCCTGACGCTCGAGCTGATCAGCGGGAGCAGGCCCGTGGCGGTCGCGGTCAAGGACGTCGCGGGGAACTGAGGGCGGGCCCGGCGGGTTTCTCACGTGGAGGGTGATCGGGGGTACACGCCCCGAGGTGACGACCCGCCGACCTGGAGACCCATATGCACCTCATGTACACGGCTCAGCAGCAGGAACCCGGTGGCATCGCGGGGTGGGCCGCCGGTCTCGTCGAGACCATGGGCGGCCCCGGAGCCGGTCTGGCCATCGCGCTGGAGAACCTCTTCCCGCCGCTGCCGAGCGAGGTGATCCTGCCGCTGACCGGTTTCGCCGCCGGTCAGGGAGTTCTCAGCCTGGCCTCGGCGCTCTTCTGGACCACGCTCGGCTCGGTCGTGGGAGCGCTGGCTCTCTACTGGATCGGCGCGTGCGTGGGCCGTGACCGCATGCACTCCATATGGGCGAAGCTGCCGCTGGTGAAGTCCTCCGATCTGGAGCGCACCGAGGAGTGGTTCGCGAAGCACGGCACCAAGGCGGTCTTCTTCGGCCGCATGGTGCCGATCTTCCGCAGCCTCATCTCCGTCCCCGCCGGTGTGGAGCGCATGCCGCTGCACGTCTTCGTCACGCTGACCGCCCTCGGCAGCCTGATCTGGAACTCGGTCCTGGTGATGGCCGGTTACTGGCTGGGGGACCAGTGGGAGGCGGTGGAGACCTATGTCGGTCTCGCCTCCAAGGTGGTGCTGGCCCTGGTGGTCGTGGCCGTCGCGGTATACGTGGCCAGGCGGCTGCGCGGAGCCAAGCGGGCCCGGCACGGCCGCAGTTGACGCCCCTCCTCCCCTCCCGCACATCCGGACAACGGCGTCGCACCGTGGCCGCGTCGCGGCGGGCGGGCGCCCGGGCCTCCCGGGACCTGCCGCGCGAGGTGTTCCGGCACCCGCGCGAGGCGTTCCGGCCTGCCGGGACATCCGCGGGATAGCGTCGGGCGCATGGACGGTGTCCTTGACCGCCGAGGCTGGCTCCCCTGCTACCTCGGCGGGGCGGTGTTCGCCGTGAGCATGGCGGGGACCACCCTGCCGACCCCCCTCTACGGCCTCTACCAGGGCAAGTTCGGCTTCTCCGAGCTGACGGTGACCGTCGTGTACGCCGTGTACGCGTTCGGGGTCCTCGGGGTGCTCCTGCTGGCGGGAAACGCCTCCGACGCGGTGGGCAGACGCCCTGTGCTGCTGTGGGGCCTGGGCTGCGCGGCGGCGAGCGCCGTCTGCTTCCTGTGCGCCACCGCTCCGGGCTGGCTCTTCGCGGGGCGCCTGTTGTCGGGGCTGTCCGCCGGGCTGTTCACCGGGGCGGCCACCGCGTACGTCATGGAGCTGGCGCCCGGGAAGGGCTTGCCCAGGGCCTCGTTCGTGGCGACGGCGGCCAACATGGGCGGCCTGGGCTGCGGGCCGCTGCTCGCCGGGATCCTCGCGCAGTACGCCCCTCGGCCGCTGTACCTGCCGTTCGCCGTGCACCTGGTGCTGCTGGCGGTCTCGGCGGCCGTCCTGTCCCGCCTGGAGGAGACCGTGGGCGAGCGGCGGCCCCTGGACACCGTCCGCCCACAGCGCCCCGGGCTGCCGCCCGGGGTCCGGGCGGTGTTCAGGCCCGCGGCGCTCGCCTCCTTCGTGGGGTTCGCGCTGTTCGGGGTCTTCACCTCGGTCAGTCCCGCGTTCCTCGCGCAGTTCCTGGGCGTGGACAACCACGCCGTGAGCGGGCTGATCGTCGCGCTGGCCTTCTTCGCCTCGGTCGCCGGCCAGTCGGCGGTCGGCGGGATCGGTGTGCGGCGGTCGCTGCCTCTGGGGTGCGCCGGCCTCTTCGGCGGACTGGCGTTGCTCGCGGCAGCGCTGTGGTGGCAGTTGCTGCCCCTGGTCGTGCTGAGCGCGCTCCTGGGCGGCGCGGGCCAGGGGCTGGCTTTCCGGGCCGCCCTGTCCCAGGTGGCCGCGGCTTCGCCCGCGGACCGGCGGGCTGCGGTGATCTCGACGCTGTTCGTGGTGGCGTACGCGGGTATCTCCCTGCCGGTGATCGGCGTGGGCGTCCTCTCGGGCCCCATCGGCCTCCAGGGTGCGGGACTGGCCTTCATCGCGTGCATGGCCGTCCTGGTCACGTCCGCCGGCGTCTACCTCCTGCGACGCCCGGCCGGGAGCGGGGGGTGACCCGGCCTGCTGCGGCCTGTCCGACCCGTCCGACACGGCCGTCCGGTCGCTCTCGTGCGACCGCCGGCGGACAGAGGCCCTGCCTGGACGAAGCAGTTCAGCCGAATACTCTTCACCACCAACCGCTTTGGAATGCAAAGTGACGGCCGGGGAGTGCCCAGCCGCTCGGCTGCCTCCCCGCGTTGCCGAAATGCGGCCACACGGGGGAGGTCATGGGGACACCGTCACCGGACGACGCGGAAAGCGGGCCGACGGCCCACGCGGCCGGCCTGCCGGCGTCGGCCGAGAGTCTGCGGGCCAGGACCCGCGCGCAGATGAGCGGTTCGTGGGTATCCCTTCTCGGCCTGGGCCTACTCGCGCTGCTGGCCGCTCCTGTCGCCCGGTACGCCTTCAACTTCGGAGCTCACGGCCGCAGCGTCCCGTCCTACCCGGCCTTCGCCTATGCCGAACTGACCGGCCTGTGCGTCGTCCATGAACCAGGAACTCCCTGCTCGGCGGGCGAGTTCGACGGAGCTGTGCTGCGCTTCACGGCATGGGGCGTGTGGTAGGCGCTCCTCCCCCTGGCATGGTTCGTCTTCGCTCGCTGGTACCGCCTCCGCGGCGAGTCCCGAGGCCTCGTCCCCCGCCGAAGCGCGTGGATCCGTACGACCGCCACAGCCACCGTGGCGATGACGGCCGCCCTGACAGCGCTGCTGTTCGGCAGGAACCAGCCGTGGGAAGCCGTGGTACTGGAGAACAGCTACGCCTCACCGTGGTACCTGGCCGGCATCGGACTCATCGCGCTCGGCCTGGTCGAGCGCAGCTGGATCGCCGCGGTCGCCGGCGCCTCCCATGCCCTGCTGCTCACCGGCTACCTCGGCGCCTCCTGGGGCAGTGGGTGGCTCCCCTGGCAGCACCCGGCCCACCCCGGCTGGACGGACGGGCCGCAGGCCAAGGCGCTGCTGCTCGCCGCCGTTCTGCTCGTCGCCGGCCTGGCCGAACGGGCGGCGGCCCGCCGCCGTGCCACCCCCGCTGCGGGTACGGCTGCCCCATGACCTTCGGGGGCTCGACCGCTGCGCGAGGTGACGAGGAAGGCCCCCATCCGACCCAGTCGCTGGACGACACCGTCCATCAACGCGTACGGCTCGGCATTCTCACCATCGCCCGCGAGGCGGACCGAGTCGAGTTCGGCTTCCTGAAGAAGCAACTGGCCGTCACGGACGGAAACCTCTCCCGGCACCTGCGCGTGCTGGAGGAGTCAGGTTCGATCACCCTGGAGAAGGGCTACGCCGGCAGGCGCCCCCGGACGTGGATCGTCCTTACCGGCGAAGGCGCACAAGCACTGGGCGCCGAACTGCGCGCCCTGCGCGCGCTCGTCATGCGCCTGGAGACCCCTCGCCCGACCTCGCCCCCGCACGGCGAATGAACGTTACTGCCGGAAGTTGAGGAAAGACCGGTCGGACGCCGGCCGCGCCCCTGATCGGCGCGGTCACCTTCACTCACACAGAAACCCCGCCCGACCTGGTGTTCAATCAGATCGGACGGGGTTTCCCGTCCTGTGGCGGCGCCAGGGTTCGAACCTGGGTAGGCTGAGCCGGCAGATTTACAGTCTGCTCCCTTTGGCCACTCGGGCACACCGCCTGGAACGACGCGTCGGATACCAGTTGGGATCCTTGGCGACGACGTAAACAATACCTGATACCCGGGGGTGCTCCGCCACCCGTTTGATCAGCACCGGGCGCGGGCGTGGGTGACTAGGCTTTGTGCCGTCCCCAACGCATACGACGCAAGGAGCCACACGTCATGGCCGACTCCAGTTTCGACATCGTCTCGAAGGTCGAGCGGCAGGAGGTCGACAACGCCCTCAACCAGGCCGCGAAGGAGATCTCCCAGCGCTTCGACTTCAAGGGTACGGGCGCGTCGATCTCCTGGTCCGGCGAGAAGATCCTGATGGAGGCGAACGGCGAGGAGCGGGTCAAGGCGATCCTCGACATCTTCCAGACCAAGCTGGTCAAGCGCGGGATCTCCCTGAAGTCGCTGGACGCGGGAGAGCCCCAGCTTTCCGGCAAGGAGTACAAGATCTTCGCCTCGATCGAGGAGGGCATCTCCCAGGAGAACGCCAAGAAGGTGGCGAAGATCATCCGCGATGAGGGTCCCAAGGGTGTCAAGGCTCAGGTCCAGGGTGACGAACTGCGGGTCACCTCCAAGAGCCGGGACGACCTGCAGGCGGTACAGGCGCTGATCAAGGGCAAGGACCTCGACTTCGCGGTGCAGTTCGCCAACTACCGGTAGAGCTTTCGCTGCCGTGTGCAGCGGGCCGCGGCGGCGGGGCGGGCGTGCCGGTCGGCACTGCCCGCCCCGTTGCCGTATGCGAAGGGGCTGTGCGGGCAGAGGGGTCAGCGGCGGCCGCGGGAGTGGCCGAAGAGCAGCCGGTAGGCGATCAGCAGGACCAGGGATCCGGCCACGGCTGCGATCCAGGTGGCCGTGTCGTAGAAGTCCGTGCTGATGGGGCGGTCCAGGAAGCGGGACGACAGCCAGCCGCCGAGGAAGGCTCCCACGATGCCGATGAGGGTGGTGCCGATGATGCCCCCGGGGTCGCGACCCGGCAGAAGCAGCTTGGCTATGGCGCCGGCCAGCAGCCCGAGGACGATCCAACTGATGATGCTCATGTTCGCGTTCCTACCCGTCACTTGTTCCTGCAAGCAAGGACGCCTGCGGGAGCGGGTGCGGTTGCCGGCCGGGCGTTCCGATCAGGGGTGACGTACGTCTAGCGGGTGGCGAACGGCTGGTCCGTGCGGACGATCTCCTTGCCGAAGGGCATCAGCGAGACCGGGATGAGCTTGAAGTTCGCGAGGCCCAGCGGGATGCCGATGATCGTGACGCACAGGGCGATGCCGGTGAAGATGTGGCCGAGCGCGAGCCACCAGCCCGCCAGGACCACCCAGAGGACGTTGCCGATGAGGGAGGGACCCCCGGCGTCGTGCCGGTCGACGACGGAGTAGCCGAAGGGCCAGAGCGCGTAGACGCCGATGCGGAACGCGGCCACGCCGAAGGGAATGCCGATGATCGTGATGCAGAGCAGGAGCCCTGCGGCGATGTAGCCGAGGAACATCCAGAGTCCGCACAGAATCAGCCATATGACGTTCAGGATTGTCTTCACGGTCGGTACCCTGCCATCTGCTCGAGTCGGGCGATGCGTTCGGCCATGGGCGGGTGGGTGGAGAACATCTTGGACATGCCCTGGCCGGGACGGAACGGGTTCGCGATCATCATGTGGCTCGCCGTCTCGAGCCGCGGTTCGGGCGGGAGCGGAAGCTGCTTGGTCCCGGCGTCGAGCTTGCGCAGGGCGGACGCCAGGGCGAGCGGGTCGCCGGTGAGCTGGGCCCCCGACGCGTCGGCCTGGTACTCCCGGGAGCGGCTCACCGCGAGCTGGATCACGGACGCGGCGAGCGGACCGAGGATCATGATCAGGAGCATTCCGAGGAGGCCGGGGCCGTCGTCGTCGTCGGACCGGCCCACCGGGATGAGCCACGCGAAGTTGACCAGGAACATGATGACCGAGGCGAGAGCGCCCGCGACGGACGAGATGAGGATGTCGCGGTTGTAGACGTGGCTCAGTTCGTGGCCGAGGACGCCGCGCAGCTCGCGCTCGTCGAGGAGCTGGAGGATCCCTTCGGTGCAGCACACGGCGGCGTTGCGCGGATTTCGGCCGGTGGCGAAGGCATTGGGAGCCTGGGTCGGGGAGATGTAGAGCCGGGGCATGGGCCGGCGCGCCGCGGTCGAGAGCTCTCGTACGGTGCGGTAGAGCTGCGGCGCTTCGAATTCGCTGACCGGACGCGCCCGCATGGCGCGCAGGGCGAGCTTGTCGCTGTTCCAGTACGCGTAGGCGTTGGTGGCGAGCGCGACGAGGAGGGCCACGATCAGGCCGGTCCGTCCGAAGAAGCTGCCGATGACGATGATGAGGGCCGAAAGGCCCCCTAGCAGTGCGGCGGTTTTCAGCCCGTTGTGCCGGCGGTGCACGGTACGCCCTCCAAGTGGTGCAGCAGGGGAACCCTTGCTCGGTGGTGCTCCACTCTTCAGTGGAGCCTCCCGTACTGGTCAACGCGAGGCGAAGGAAGCTAGTTCCCTTGTGCGAGGTGGCCGGAGGCACAGGCGAAGGGGCGGATCCGAGCGGATCCGCCCCTGGGCCGTACGAGTGGATGGGTGGCCCGTACGGGCGGGCGAGGGCCTGCGGTGACGGGTCAGCGCTGGGCGGGGAGCCCTGCTAGCGCGCGGGCTTCCGCGTCCGGCTCGACCTCGCTGGTGCAGTGGGCGCAGCGGGAGGCGATGGAGGGGATCTCGGCGAAGCAGCGGGGGCAGTCGCGGAGGGCGGCCTTGATGTCTGCCTTCTGCTCCTCCTGCTTGGTCGTGAAGCGGTTCTGGACCTTGGCCATGGGGAGGACGACCAGGAAGTAGAGGACCGCTGCGGTGATGAGGAAGGCGATGGCGGCGCTGACGAAGAGGCCGTACGGGAACGTCACGCCGTCGACGCTGTAGGAGGCCTTGCTGAAGTCACCGGTGCCGCGGGTGACGAGGCCGATCAGCGGCACGATGAAGGCGTTGCTGAAGCCCGTGACCACGGCGGTGAAGGCGGATCCCACGGCGAGACCGATGGCCATCGAGACGACGTTCCCGCGGAGGATGAAGTCCTTGAACCCGTTCAGCACCGCTCTGGCTCCTCTTCGCTCTTCGTGCGAGCTCTTCGTGCGTGTTCGTCCTGCGTGCCCATGTGCGTCCCATGTACGTGACGCGTGCACGCATGACCATGCCTTGTGCGTGGCTTCACGGGCAAGCCGGCCGGAGCCGGTCAGAAGAGGCTGACGGCGGCGAAGCGGAGGATGAGCTGGGGCGCACCGGAGAGTGTGATTCCCGCTACGGCGGTGAGAGCGATCGCCAGCGTGAGCGGAGCCGGGACCCGGTGCTTGTGGGCCGGGGGCTCCGTCTCGGCAGCGGTGCCCGCCTCCGGGGCCTTGAAGAGCGCGGCGGTCCACCGGAGGTAGTAGTAGAGCGCGATCACCACGTTGACGGCCATGACGACGGCGAGCCAGCCGAGCCCGGCGTCGACGGCCGAGGAGAAGACCGTGACCTTGGCGAAGAGGCCGATGATGCCGGGCGGGAGGCCTGCCAGGCAGAGCAGGAAGAAGCCCATGGCGAGCGCGGCCAGGGGGCGGGTGGCGTACAGGCCGCGGTAGTCGCTGAGACGGTTGCCGGGGTGGGTGCGGGCGACGAGGGCGGCCACCGCGAAGGCTCCGAGGTTCACCACGGCGTACATGAGCGCATAGGTGACGGTCGAGCCGATCTGTGCGTCGCTGGAGTACGCGGCGGCGGCGATCGGCACGAGGAGGTAACCGGCCTGGCCGACGGAGGACCATGCGAGGAGCCGTACGGCGCTTCGCGCGCGGGTGGCGGTCTGCCGGAGTCCGGCGAGGTTCCCGATGGTCATGGTGAGCGCGGCGAGGACGGCCAGGGCGGGCCCCCAGACGTCGGCGTACGACGGGAAGCCGATCACCGTGACGAGGATGAGGCCGGAGAAGCCGACCGCCTTGCCGACGACCGAGAGGTAGGCGGCGATGGGGAGCGGGGCGCCCACGTAGGTGTCGGGGACCCAGAAGTGGAACGGCGCTGCGGCCGTCTTGAAGGCGAAGCCCACGAGGGTGAGGACGACACCGGCCGCGGCGAGGGTGGAGAACCTGTCCGGTACGTCGTCGAGGCGGGCGGCGATCTCCGTGAGGTGCAGGGTACCGGTGGTCGCGTAGACGAAGCTGACGCCCAGGAGCATGACAGCGGTGGCGACGACGGAGGACAGGAAGAACTTCAGGGCCGCCTCGGAGGAGCGGCGGTCGCCGCGCTTGATCCCGACGAGCGCGAACGCGGGGAGCGAGGCGACTTCGAGGGCGATGACGAGGGTGGCGAGGTCCCGGGCCGCCGGCAGCAGTGCGGCGCCCGCGGCGGAGGCCAGCAGCAGGAACCAGAACTCGCCCGCCGGGAGCCTCCGGGTGTCGCCGACCGAGAGCAGTGCGGTGAGCAGGGCGCCGCCGAGCACGAGGACCTGGATGACGAGCGCGAAGTGGTCGGCGGTGTAGCTGCAGGCCTGGGCCCCGCCGGTGAGACAGAAGGTGGAGCGGTCCCCGGCGCGCAGCGGGACGGTCATGGCGAGGGCGGCGACGAGCCCGGCGACGGCTCCGTAGCCGAGGAGGGGCTTGCGCCGTTCGTCGGTGAAGAGGTCGGCGACGAGGACGAGCAGGGCCACGGACGCCGCGATGACGGGGGGCGCGATCGCGAGCCAGTCGACGGACTGGACGAGGCTCGCCGCCCCGGTTGCGCTGCCGGCTGCCACGGTCACGACTTGCCTCCTGCGAGGAGCTTCTGCACGGCCGGGTCGGTGAGGCCGAGGAGGACGGCGGGCCAGAGTCCGGCGAGGACGGTCAGGGCGGCGAGCGGGGTCCAGGCGGCGAGCTCGTGGCGCTGGATGTCTGCGACCGGGTGCGGCTGCTCGCGGTGCTCGCCCATGCAGACGCGGCGTACGACGATCAGCATGTACGCGGCCGTGAGCAGGGTGCCGAGGGCGCCGACGGACATGAAGGTGAGGAAGGCGGGGCGGCTGAGGCCCTCGGCGGGGTCGAAGGCGCCGAACAGCGTGAGCATCTCGCCCCAGAACCCGGCGAGGCCGGGCAGTCCGAGGGAGGCCACGGCGGCGAAGGCGAGGAGGCCGCCGAGCCGGGGCGCACGGCCGTAGAGAGCGGCTCCGGTGGCTCCGGAGAGGGTGTCGAGGTCCGCCGTGCCGTAGCGGTCCTTGACGGCGCCGACCAGGAAGAACAGCAGGCCGGTGATGAGGCCGTGGGCGATGTTCGCGAAGAGCGCGCCATTCACACCCGTGGGGGTCATGGTCGCGATGCCGAGGAGCACGAAGCCCATGTGGCCCACGGAGGAGTAGGCGATCAGGCGCTTGAGATCGCCCTTGGCCCCGGGGCGGGCGAGGGCGAGGCAGGCGAGGGAGCCGTAGATGATCCCGACGACGGCGAAGGCCGCCAGATACGGCGCGAAGGTCTGCATCCCGTCGGGGGCCACGGGGAGCAGGATGCGGACGAATCCGTATGTACCCATCTTCAGCAGTACGCCGGCGAGGAGGACGGAGCCGACGGTCGGGGCCGCGGTGTGGGCGTCGGGGAGCCAGCTGTGCAGGGGCCACATCGGGGTCTTCACAGCCAGGCCGACCCCGACCGCCAGCACGGCGATGACCTGCACGGATGTGGTGAGGCCACGGCCGTTGTCAGTGGCGAGTGCCACCATGTCGAAGGTGCCGCTCTTCAGTCCGATGAGGAGCAGCCCCAGCAGCATGATCACGGATCCGAGCAGCGTGTAGAGGATGAACTTCCAGGCGGCGGGCTGCTTCCGGTCGCCGCCCCAGCGGGCGATGAGGAAGTACATCGGGATGAGGACCATCTCGAAGGCCAGGAAGAACAGCAGCAGGTCGAGGACGGCGAAGGTCGCGAGGGTGCCGGACTCGAGGACGAGGACGAGAGCGACGAGGGCCTTCGGGGAGGGGCCTGCGGAGGGCTTGAAGTAGCTGTGGAGCGCGCAGAGGAAGGTCAGCAGCGCGGTCAGCACGAGGAGGGGGAGCGAGATGCCGTCGGTGCCGAGATGGATCCGGACGTCGAGTGCCGGGATCCAGCTGATGTCCGTGGTGGCCTGCATCTTCGACGGATGGTCGTGGTCGAAGCCCGCGGCCAGGACGAGCGCGGCGAGGAGTACGGCGCCGGTGACGGTCACGCCGTGGCGGAGGACGGCCTGGTCGGGGTTCCTGCCCTTGAGCCCGGGCGGGGCGGGCAGGAGCGCTGCGGCCGCGCCGAGGAGCGGGGCCACGACGACGAACGCCAGAAGGAACTGCATCACGGATGCGCTGATATCGAGCACGGTTCACGCCCCGGCGTAGACGTTGGCGAAGACGACGGCGGCGATCGCCAGGACAAGGGTTCCGGCGAGCAGCGCGCCGAGGTAGGTCTGCACGTTTCCGGTCTGGACCCGGCGGATCAGGGTGCCGAGGCCGCGGGCGATGCTGGCCGATCCGTGTACGTAGGTGTCGACGACCTCACGGTCCAGGAAGCGGACGAGCTGTGCGGCGGCCCTGACGGGGCGGACGAACAGCGTCGTGCAGAGGGCGTCGAGGTGGAAGCCGGTGACGGCGTGGCGGTGCAGCGGGCCCAGCAGGAACCTGCCGGGATCCGAGGGGTCCGGGGCGTCCGCGATGGTGCCGTACGCAGCGGTGTGCGAGGCGATGGCCTCCGCCTCCACGAGGGCGGGCTCGGCGTCGGGGTGGGCGGCGACCGCGCCGACCGGGGGGCGGTCGGCGAGCGCCGTGGTGTGGCGCCAGGTGCCGTAGGTGACGAGTCCGCCGGCGAGACCGGCACCGGTGGAGAGGACGGCGGTCGTGAGGGAGGGGGTGAGGCTGTGTCCGTCGAACCAGCCGGTGAGGGCGCCGGTGGTGAGGCCGAAGGCGATCGTGGGGGCGGCGAGGACCCAGAGGACGGAGGTCATCGCGACGGGCTGGCGGCCGTGGTCGGGGGCCTGGGGGCCGCGCCCGCGGAAGGCGAGGAGCCACAGCCGGGTGGCGTAGGCGGCGGTGAGGACCGCGGCGGCGAGTCCGGCGACGAGGATCGTCCAGCCGGCCGCGGCGGGCGCGACGTCCCGGTCCCCGAAGGCGGTGTGCTCGGCGGCGACGAGGACGGCTTCCTTGGAGAAGAAACCGGCGAACGGCGGGATGGCGGCGAGCGCGAGGAGGGCGACGGTCATCGTCCAGTAGGCGTCGGGGATGCGCTTGGCCAGCCCGCCCATGCGGGACATGGCGGCGAGTGAGTTCGTTCCGGCCGCATGGATGACGACGCCCGCCGCGAGGAAGAGGACGGCCTTGAACGCACCGTGCGACAGGAGGTGGAAGACGGCGGCTCCGCGGTCGCCGACGGCCAGGGCGCCGGACATGTAGCCGAGCTGGCCGATCGTCGAGTAGGCGAGGACGCGCTTGATGTCGTCCTGTGCGAGTGCGGCGAGTCCGGAGCCGATCATCGTAACGGCCGCCATGACGGCGAGGACGACGAGTGCGGCGCCGGAGGCGGCGAAGACGGGGAGGAGCCGCGCCACGAAGTAGATGCCGGCGGCGACCATCGTCGCCGCGTGGATCAGCGCGGAGACGGGGGTGGGGCCGGCCATCGCGTCGGGCAGCCAGGTGTGCAGGGGGAACTGCGCGGACTTGCCCGCGACGCCGGCCAGGAGCAGCAGGGCGATGAGGGTGGGGTGGTCGAGTCCGCCGTGGGCGACGGCGGCCAGGATGCCGGTGATGCGGAAGGTGCCGGTGTCCACGGCGAGCGCGAACAGGCCGATGAGGAAGGGGACGTCACCGAGTTTGGTGACGAGGAACGCCTTGAGGGAGGCGGCGCGGGCTTCGGGGGTCTCCCAGTAGTGGCCGACGAGGAAGTACGAGCAGATGCCCATGACCTCCCAGCCGACCAGGAGGACCATCAGGTCGCCCGAGTAGACGACAAGCAGCATCGCGGAGGTGAAGAGGGAGACGAGCGCCGCGTACGAGGGGTAGCGGGCGTCGTTCTTCAGGTACGCCGTCGAGTAGATCTGTACGCAGGTGGCGACGAGTCCGACGAGGACGGCGACGAGGACGGCGAAACCGTCCAGATGCAGGGCCAGGTCGATCGGGACCGAGCCTGTGGGAGTCAGCTGGGTCGCGGCGTCGACGGGTCGGCCGCCCCCCTGGCGTACTGCGACGACGACGGCGAGGAGGGCGGCGGCGAGGGTCGGCAGGACGGCGAGGGGACGGACGAAGCCGGGCGCGGTCCGGCCGAGGAGCAGCCCTGCGGCGGCACCCAGGAAGGGAAGGAGAGGGACGAGGGCGGCGAGGGTCGTGGTGGTCACGCGGTGGCCTCTGCCTTCTTTGCCTTCCCTGCCGGAGCAGTGGCCTGGTCTGCGGTGGTGTCCCGGGCGGCGTCGGCGTCGGGCAGCGTTTCGGCGGCGTCGGTCTCCGCGGTGTCGCGGAGGCGGTCGATGTCCGAGCTGCCGCGGTTGCGGTAGACGGCCAGGACGATCGCGAGGCCGATGCCGATCTCGGCGGCCGCGACGGCGATCGTGAAGAGGGTGAGGGCCTGGCCGGCGTGGAGTGCGTCGCGGAGCCAGACGTCGAAGGCGACCAGGTTGAGGTTGACGGCGTTGAGCATGAGCTCGACGGACATCAGGACGAGGATCGCGTTACGGCGGGCGAGTACTCCGTACAGGCCCGTGCAGAAGAGGAGGACGGCGAGGACTGCGGGATAGGCGAGGTGCATCAGCTCCGGTCCTCCCGGTTCGCGGCCGGACGCACCTGCCGGTCCTGCTCGGCCGGCGGGGCCTGCGTGGCCTTCCGGCCCCTGTCGTCCTTGCCGTCCTTGCGGGAGAGCACGATCGCGCCCACGAGCGCGGCGAGGAGCAGGACAGAGAGCGCTTCGAAGGGAAGCACCCAGTGACGGAAGAGGAATTCTCCGGAGGCCCTGGTGGAGCCCTGGGCGGGGCCGTCCAGGTCGATCCAGGTGGTGCGGAAGGCATCCACGACGACCCAGACGAGGGCGGCGGCGGAGGCGACTGCGGCACCGAGCGCGATCCAGCGGTTGCCCGAGTCGGCGTCGGGGGAACGGCCGATGGGGGCTCTGGTGAGCATCAGCCCGAAGAGGAGGAGGACCACGATGGAGCCGACGTAGATCAGGACCTGGACCCACGCGATGAACTCGGCCGTGAGCAGGAGGTACTCCACCGCTATGCCGCCGAGCGCCACGACGAGCCAGAGGGCCGCGTGAACGAGTTGCTTGGTCGTCACGGTGATGAGGGCTGCGCCGAGTGTGGCGAGCCCCACCAGGAGGAAGGCGATCTCGACGCCGGTCGGTGAGAGGAAGCCGGGGTGTCCGGCGCTAGCCGCGAGGGTCACTCCTGTCCCTCCTGTTCCGCTGTCGGGCCCGGCCGGGCTCCTTGGTCTGCCTGGGCCTCCTGGGCCTCTCGCTCCTCCTGGGCCCGGAGCTTGTCGGCCGTCTTGCGGGCGGCAGCGATCTCCTTGGGCTCCTCTGCTCCCGGGTCGAGCGCGGGGGGCTCGGGAACGGTCCACATCCACTCGCGGAGTTTGTCGCGCTCGTGGGTGAGTTCGTGGATGTCCGTCTCCGCGTACTCGAACTCGGGCGACCAGAACAGAGCGTCGAAGGGGCACACCTCGATGCAGATACCGCAGTACATGCACAGGGCGAAGTCGATCGCGAAGCGGTCCAGGACGTTGCGGCTGCGCTCGCGGCCCCCGGGGGCGGCCGGGGGCACCGTTTCCTTGTGGGAGTCGATGTAGATGCACCAGTCGGGGCATTCACGGGCGCAGAGCATGCAGACCGTGCAGTTCTCCTCGAACAGCCCGATGACACCCCGGGTGCGGGGCGGCAGTTCGGGCTGGACGTCCGGGTACTGCGCGGTGACCGTGCGCTTCGTCATGGTCCGCAGGGTGACGGCGAGACCCTTGGCCAGGCCTGAGCCGGGGATCGGGGGCACTAGTGGATCGCCACCTTCACGATGCCGGTGAGCGCGATCTGCGCGAGAGCGAGGGGAATGAGCGTGGTCCAGGCGAGCTTCTGCAGCTGGTCCTCGCGCAGGCGGGGGTAGGTGACCCGGAGCCAGATGACGACGAACGCGAGAAGACCGGTCTTGAGCAGGGTCCAGACCCAGCCGAGTCCGTCGGCGCCCCACGGTCCGTGCCAGCCGCCGAGGAAGAGCACGGTCGTCAGACCGCACAGGACGACGATTCCGGCGTACTCGGCCAGCAGGAACAGGGCGAAGCGGAGGCCCGTGTACTCGGTGTACGCACCGAAGATGATCTCTGAATCGGCGACCGGCATGTCGAAGGGCGGGCGCTGGAGTTCGGCGAGCCCCGCCACGAAGAAGACCACGGCGCCGACGATCTGCCAGGGCAGCCACCACCACTCGAAGGCGTTGAGGATGCCGGGGAGCGAGACGGTACCGGCGGCCATGGCGACGGAGGCGGCGGCGAGCAGCATCGGCAGTTCGTACGCGAGCAGCTGCGCGGCGGTGCGGAGACCTCCGAGGAGGGAGAACTTGTTGGCCGAGGCCCAGCCCGCCATCAGCGAGCCGAGCACGCCGACGCCCATGACCGCCAGTACGAAGAAGATGCCCGCGTCGACGACCTGGCCGACCGCTCCCTCGCCGGGGCCGATCGGGACGGCGACGAGTACGAGGAGGTACGGAAGCAGGGCGACGGCGGGTGCCAGCTGGAAGATGCGGCGGTCCGCCTCGGCCGGTACGACGTCTTCCTTCTGCGCGAACTTCACCCCGTCAGCGACGAGCTGGGCCCATCCGTGGAACCCGCCTGCGTGCATCGGGCCGAGGCGGCCCTGCATGTGGGCCATGACCTTGTGTTCGGCCTGTCCCACGACGAGCGGAACCACCATGAACACGGCGAAGACGATGACGAGGCGGAGGGCGACGTCGAGTACGTCGTTCACGCGGTATCGCCTCCTGCGGGACGCTCGGGATGACCGGACCCGGCGGAACCGCCGGTCGGAGACGAGGGGCCGGGCTCGGGCGCAGGTGCCTGCCCCGACTCCGTAGCCTGCTCGGGCGCAGGGCCGGGCTCAGGCGCAGGTGTCTGCTCGGACGCAGGACCGGGCTCGGACGCAGGACCGGGCTCGGACGCAGGACCGGGCTCGGGCGCAGGTGCCTGCCCCGACTCCGTAGCCTGCTCGGGCGCAGGACCGGGCTCAGGCGCAGGGCCGGGCTCGGGCGCAGGGCCGGGCTCAGGCGCAGGGCCGGGCTCCGTAGCCTGCTCGGGTTCCTGTGCCGGATCCTTCCGGGAGTCGTCGAAGGCGGGGCGCGCGTCGTGCCAGGGGGCATCCGCGCTGCCGGCCGCCCGCTTGCGTCCGGCGGCGTCCACGTCCGTCGCGGCGGCGTCCGTCGCACCGGCCGGAGGTGTGGGTGTCGCTGCCGGGCCGGTGGCCTGGCTCGCGGAGCCCTGGGAGGCGCTGCGGCTGCGGCGCGGCGGCGCCGCCTGCGGGGCCTGGGCGGCCTCCGGTCGCTGCGCCGCCGAGCCCTCGCTCGCGCTGCGGGCCCGGCGCACCGGACGGTCGCCCGCCGCGCGCGCCCCGCGGGCCGGGCGGGCCGGGGCGGGTGGCAGCTGGCCCTTGAGCGGACCCCATTCGTTCGGATCCGGCACCCCGGGCGGCAGCATGGTGCGCCGCTTGGGCCCGCCGTGTTCGGACTCGCCCGGCTCCTTCGCGCCCGGCCAGGCCTTGGCTACCCGGGCCGCCAGGACGAAGTCCTTGCGCAGCGGGTGGCCCTCGAAGCTCTCGGGCAGCAGCAGCGGGACGAGATGCGGATGGTCCTCGAAGGCGATGCCGAACATCTCGTACGTCTCGCGCTCGTGCCACGCGGCGCCCGCGTAGACGCCGACGGCGGTGGGCAGGGCCGCCGCGTCGTGCGGGACGGTCGTGCGGAGCAGCAGGCGCCGGACCGTACCGCCGCCGACGGCCGCCACATGGGCGCAGACGCGGAAGCCGGTGCCCGGTTCGTCGACGGCGCTCAGCCAGTCGAAATAGGTGCAGCCCAACTCGTCGCGGGCCGTTTCGAGGGCGGCGGTCCAGGACGCGGCGGGGACGTCGACGGTCAGCAGGTCGTACGCGTGCGCGGCGGTGGCGTCCGGGCCGAAGACGTCGGTCACGGCGTCGGGCAGCCGGTCGTAGGTGTCCGGGGCGGTCACGTCCGCTCCTCCCCCGGCGTCTTCGGGGCTGCGACGAGACCGCTGCGCAGGGCGGCGGCCGAGGGGCGGTCCGTGTCCTCGGTGGCGTACCGCTCGGCGAGCGATTCGCGGGCGATCTTCTCCTGGAGCTTGAGGATGCCCTGGAGGAGCGCCTCGGGCCGGGGCGGGCAGCCGGGCACGTACACGTCGACGGGGATGATCTGGTCGACGCCCTTCGTCACGGAGTACGAATCCCAGTAAGGCCCACCGCAGTTGGAGCAGGCGCCGAAGGAGATGACGTACTTCGGCTCGGGCATCTGCTCGTAGAGCCGCTTCACGGCCGGGGCCATCTTGTCCGTCACCGTGCCGGACACGACCATCAGGTCGGCCTGCCGGGGGCCGGGTGCGAACGGGATGACGCCGAGCCGGATGAAGTCGTGCCGTGCCATGGAGGCGGCGATGAATTCGATGGCGCAGCAGGCGAGTCCGAAGTTGAAGACCCAGAGGCTGTAGCGGCGCCCCCAGTTGAGCACCACCTTCATCGGTTCGGGCGCGAGCCGGGACAGCACGCCGAGCTTCTTGGGCTCGGGCAGGCGCGTCGGGTCGGGCAGCGACACGGGGGGTTCGGGGTTCGGCCGGCTCGTCACGCCCATTCGAGGACGCCCTTCTTCCATGCGTAGAGCAGTCCCACGGCCAGGAAACCGAGGAAGATGAACATCTCCACCAGCGTCGTCGCCCCGTATCCCGGGGCCGCGAACACCGTCGCCCACGGGAAGAGGAAGATCGAGTCGACGGCGAAGATCACGTACAGGAAGGCGTACACGTAATAGCGAACCTGGGTGTGGGCCCAGCCCTCCCCCACGGGGTCCACGCCGCACTCGTACGTGAGGAGTTTCTCCGGCGTCGGGACCACGGGCCTCAGCAGCCGGCCGGCCCCGAAGGCGACGGCGACGAACAGCACACCGACCACGGCGAGCAGTCCGACCACTGAGTAGCTCTGGAAGTAGTCCGACGCGAGAACGGTCGGTCCCGGCACGTCCGCCACGTCCGCCCCTCGCTCCCTCAACCTGTTCGACGGTCTGTACGCACGGGAGTCTAGGCCCTGTCAAAGAGACGGTGGGCAGCCCCGTCGCACAACAGGCGGGGCGGGAGGAGACGCGGGAGACGTGACACGAGGTGGGGTTATCCCTACCGGGCCCCACCCACGAACCCCATGGCGTGCGCGTCCCCGGCCCGGCACGCTGGTCGTATGACCATGAGCCCCTCCTTGCCGGACAACGACCGGCCGCCGCCCGCGCGCTTCGCCTTCGACCGGTGGACATGGCAGGAGATCGCGTATCTCCTGGCCAATCTGCCGATGGCGATCGCCGGGTTCGTGTACGCCGTGTTCCTGGTCGGAGTGGGGGCCGGGCTCTCCGTCACCGTGGTCGGGCTGCCGCTGCTCGCGTTGGGGCTGCAGGGAGCGCGTGGTCTCGGCCGGGCCGAGCGCGGCCGGGCGCGGCGCATGCTCGGAGTGCGGATCGAGGAGCCGAGCCCCATGGGACGGAGCCGTCGGAACCAGGGGTTCCTCACCTGGCTGTGGTCAGGACTGAAGGACCCGGTCGGCTGGCGGGCGCTGTTGTACTCGTTCATCCGGCTGCCGTGGGGTGTGGCGACGTTCGCCGTGACTCTGGTGAGCCTGTTCGTCCTCTGGCCCGTCCTCCCCTACCTGGCGCGTGGGCTGACGAACGCGGACCGGGCGATGGCACGCGGGCTGCTCTCGCCCTCCGACGAACTGGAGCGCAGGATCGCCGAGCTGGAGTCGGACCGGGGTGTGGTGGTGGACACGGCCGCCGCGGACCTGCGCCGCATCGAACGCGACCTCCACGACGGCGCACAGGCCCGCCTCGTCGCCCTCGCCATGGACCTAGGTCTGGCGAAGGAGAAGCTCGACCACGACCCCGAAGCCGCCGCCCGCATGGTCGAAGAGGCCCACGGCGAGGTCAAGGTCGCCCTCCAGGAACTCCGCGACCTCGCCCGCGGCATCCACCCCGCCGTCCTCACCGACCGCGGCCTGGACGCCGCACTCTCCGCCATCGCCTCCCGCTGCACCGTCCCCGTGACCGTCACCGTCGACCTGGAAACACGCCCCGCACAAGCCATCGAAGGCATCGCCTACTTCACCGTCTCCGAACTCCTCCAGAACATCAGCAAACACGCCCGCGCCACCCACGCCACCGTCGACGTGTGGCAGACCGCACAACGACTGATGCTCCAGGTCACCGACAACGGCAGAGGCGGCGCCGACGTGACGACGGGCAGCGGCCTGGCCGGACTGACGGAACGGCTGGACGCGGTCGACGGCGTCCTCGTCGTCGACTCCCCCCAAGGCGGCCCCACCACGGTCACCGCCGAACTGCCCTGGCGTGACCGCGCGGACAACGGGGCCGAGCGGGTCGGTGCGGGGTGAGCCGCCCGTCGGGTGACCCCGTCGGCGTGAGCCGGCCGCCGGGCGGAACCGCCGGCGTGAGCCGGTCACCGGGCGGGACCTCCCCACGGTGGGGAAAACCCCCTGCCGGATACGGAGACCGCCCTCATGGTGCCGGAGCTCCCGGCACAGCAGTCTTGGGACATCAGCCGTTGTATCGGCCCGCGGGGAGTTCCCGCCCAGAAGAAACGGACGGACGCCACTGATGGCCACGGCATACGGACCGGACACCCGGGCCCACCAGAGGTCCGGCACCGGGCCGGGGGGCCACCCCCCGGTGAAGCACTTCCTCCCCGCGGCGCTGCGCGCGCCCGTCGAGGCCCGCACATGGCGCGAGCTGGGTCATGTACTCCTGAGTCTGCCGATCAGCGTGGTGATGTTCAGCTTCGCGGTCACCATGGTGTCACTGGGCCTGGGCCTGCTGATCACCTTCCTCGGCGTTCCGGTACTCGCCGCCGGCCTGGTCGTGTGCCGCGGCTTCGGGGCCGTGGAGCGGGGCCGGGCGCGCGGGCTGCTGAGGCTGGACGTCGCGGATCCCGCACCGGTGCGCGGGAAGGGCGGCCTGATGTCCTGGGTCGGCGCGGTGCTCAGGAGCGGGGCGTCCTGGCGGCATCTGCTCTACGCGGTGCTGCACATGCCGTGGGCGGTGTTCGCGTTCGTCGTCACGGTGGTGTTCTGGACGTACGGCTGGGCCGCGTTCACGTATCCGCTGTGGCGTTGGGTCTTCCCGGCGTACGTGGGGGTCGACGGCATCCAGGTGTACGGCGACAGCACGCACCAGGTCTACCTCGACTCCTCCTTCGAGGTGGCGGTCACGAGTGCGATCGGCCTGGCCCTCGTCCTGGTCACGCCGTGGATCATCCGTGGCCTGGTCTCCGTGGACCGGGTGATGGTGCTGGGTCTGCTCGGTCCCTCCCGGCTGGCCACCAGGGTCTCGGAGCTGGAGTCGGACCGGGGTGTGGTGGTGGACACGGCCGCCGCGGACCTGCGCCGCATCGAACGCGACCTCCACGACGGCGCACAGGCCCGCCTCGTCGCCCTCGCCATGGACCTAGGTCTGGCGAAGGAGAAGCTCGACCACGACCCCGAAGCCGCCGCCCGCATGGTCGAAGAGGCCCACGGCGAGGTCAAGGTCGCCCTCCAGGAACTCCGCGACCTCGCCCGCGGCATCCACCCCGCCGTCCTCACCGACCGCGGCCTGGACGCCGCACTCTCCGCCATCGCCTCCCGCTGCACCGTCCCCGTGACCGTCACCGTCGACCTGGAAACACGCCCCGCACAAGCCATCGAAGGCATCGCCTACTTCACCGTCTCCGAACTCCTCCAGAACATCAGCAAACACGCCCGCGCCACCCACGCCACCGTCGACGTGTGGCAGACCGCACAACGACTGATGCTCCAGGTCACCGACAACGGCAGAGGCGGCGCCGACGTGACGACGGGCAGCGGCCTGGCCGGACTGACGGAACGGCTGGACGCGGTCGACGGCGTCCTCGTCGTCGACTCCCCCCAAGGCGGCCCCACCACGGTCACCGCCGAACTGCCCTGGCGGGGCTGAGGCTCCGGTCCCGTACACGAGCCGCAGCCGCGGTGCCCCGGACGCCGTGACGGCGTCCGGGGCACCGCGGCTGCGGCTGTGGCCCCGCAACCGCTGGTGCGGGGCCCGTTCCCGTGCCATTCCCGTGCCGATGCTGGAATGCTGGACACACAGAGCGGCGCGCGACAGCGGCGTACACAGGGAACACCGACAGTGGGGGACACACGTCGTGGAGGAAAGAGTGCGGGTCGTCATCGCCGAGGACTCGGTGCTGCTCCGGGAGGGACTCACCCGGCTGCTGACCGATCTCGGGCACGATGTCGTCGCGGGGGTGGGGGACGCCGAGGCGCTGATCAAGACGGTGAGCGACCTCGCGGGGCAGGACGCGCTGCCGGACGTGGTGGTCGCCGACGTGCGGATGCCGCCGACCCACACCGACGAGGGAGTGCGGGCCGCGGTGCGACTGCGCAAGGACTACCCGGACATCGGGGTCCTGGTGCTCTCGCAGTACGTCGAGGAGCAGTACGCCACCGAGCTGCTGGCCGGGAGCAGCCGTGGGGTGGGTTATCTGCTGAAGGACCGGGTCGCCGAGGTCAGGGAGTTCGTGGACGCCGTGGTGCGGGTGGCGCGGGGCGGGACCGCGCTGGACCCGGAGGTGGTGGCACAGCTGCTGGGCCGCAGCCGCAAGCAGGACGTGCTGGCGGGACTCACACCGCGCGAGCGGGAGGTCCTCGGTCTGATGGCGGAGGGACGTACGAATTCAGCCGTCGCCCGGCAGCTGGTGGTCAGCGACGGAGCTGTGGAGAAGCACGTCAGCAACATCTTCCTGAAGCTCGGCCTGTCTCCCAGTGACGGGGATCACCGGCGTGTTCTCGCCGTTCTCACTTATCTGAACTCGTGACGGCGCGATGACTTGACGGCAATGGTCCGGGGGATCCGCCCGCCGTCGAGCGAGCCCCGGGCCTTACCGCAGCCTACGACGAAAGGATGAGTGCCGGAGGAGGTTCGTCCGGTGATCGGGGGGCTCGGAAAGTATGGCAAAGCGTGACGCATTCATGTCCTGAAAACACGTTCACCCTATGATCGATCCAAGGAAGGCGACCCTTACAGAAGTAGGGTGGGGCCTGGACCGCCGGCGGGCCGGCCGGTCCCGAGCCGCCGCCCCGAGGGAGGTCCAGTTCAGTGACCAGCCAGGTCAGTAGCCCAGCCGGAAAGTCCGATGAGGCCAGCGAGGCTGTCGTCGGGGAGCAGCGCCCCCCGCACATGGAGCGTACGGGTGCCGCCGAGAAGGAAGTCCGTCGTCTGGACCGGGTGATCATCCGTTTCGCGGGTGACTCGGGTGACGGCATGCAGTTGACGGGTGACCGGTTCACGTCGGAGACGGCGTCGTTCGGGAACGATCTGTCGACGCTGCCGAACTTCCCGGCCGAGATCCGGGCGCCTGCCGGCACACTGCCGGGCGTCTCGTCGTTCCAGCTGCATTTCGCGGACCACGACATCCTGACCCCGGGCGATGCGCCAAATGTGCTGGTCGCGATGAATCCCGCCGCGCTGAAGGCGAATATCGCCGATGTTCCGCGCGGGGCGGACATCATCGTGAACACGGACGAGTTCACCAAACGTCCGATGGCGAAAGTCGGTTATACCGAGTCTCCGCTGGAGGACGGTTCACTCGAGGCGTACAACGTGCATCCTGTGCCGCTGACCACGTTGACGATCGAGGCGTTGAAGGATTTCGGGCTTTCCCGCAAGGAGGCCGAGCGGTCGAAGAACATGTTCGCGCTCGGGCTGTTGTCCTGGATGTATCACCGTCCGACCGAGGGGACGGAGACATTCCTCCGGTCGAAATTCGCGAAGAAGCCGGACATCGCCGAGGCGAATGTGGCGGCGTTCCGGGCGGGCTGGAATTTCGGTGAGACCACGGAGGATTTCGCGGTCTCGTACGAGGTCGCACCGGCGTCGCAGGCTTTCCCCACGGGCACGTACCGCAACATCTCGGGAAACCTGGCCCTGTCGTACGGGCTGATCGCGGCCGGCCGGCAGGCGGATCTGCCGGTGTATCTGGGGTCCTATCCGATCACTCCGGCGTCCGACATCCTGCACGAGCTCAGCAAGCACAAGAACTTCGGCGTGCGCACGTTCCAGGCGGAGGACGAGATCGCCGGGATCGGGGCGGCGCTCGGTGCCGCGTTCGGCGGTTCCCTCGCGGTGACGACGACGTCGGGTCCGGGTGTGGCGCTGAAGTCGGAGACGATCGGTCTGGCGGTGTCGCTGGAGCTGCCGTTGCTGATCATCGACATCCAGCGGGGCGGGCCGTCCACCGGCCTGCCGACCAAGACCGAGCAGGCCGACCTGCTGCAGGCCATGTACGGGCGCAACGGTGAGGCACCGGTGCCGATCGTGGCGCCCAGGACCCCGGCGGACTGCTTCGACGCGGCGCTGGAGGCCGCCCGGATCGCGCTGGTGTACCGGACACCGGTCTTCCTGCTCTCGGACGGGTACCTGGCCAACGGCTCCGAGCCGTGGCGGATCCCGGAGACCGACAGCCTGCCGGATCTGCGGACGCAGTTCGCGACCGGGCCGAACCACACCCTGGCCGACGGCACCGAGGTGTTCTGGCCCTACAAGCGGGACCCCCGGACGCTGGCCCGGCCGTGGGCCGTGCCGGGCACGCCGGGTCTGGAACACCGGATCGGCGGGATCGAGAAGCAGGACGGGTCGGGCAACATCTCCTACGACCCGGCCAACCACGACTTCATGGTCCGCACCCGTCAGGCCAAGGTCGACAACATCCAGGTCCCCGACCTCGAGGTCGACGACCCGGCCGGTGCCAGGACCCTGGTGCTGGGCTGGGGTTCTACGTACGGGCCGGTCACCGCGGCGGTGCGCCGGCTCCGGGCGGCCGGGGAGACGATCGCGCAGGCCCACCTGCGCCACCTCAACCCTTTCCCCGCCAACCTCGGCGAGGTGCTGAGACGCTACGACAAGGTCGTGGTCCCGGAGATGAACCTCGGGCAGCTCGCGATGCTGCTGAGGGCGAAGTACCTCGTGGACGCCCGGAGTTACAACCAGGTCAACGGAATGCCCTTCAAGGCCGAGCAGCTCGCCACCGTCCTCAAGGAGGCCATCGATGCCTGACGTCCACGCCAACGAGCTCCTCCAGCTGGTCCCCAAGGCCGAGGGCAAGCAGTCCATGAAGGACTTCAAGTCCGACCAGGAGGTGCGCTGGTGCCCGGGCTGCGGTGACTACGCGGTCCTCGCGGCCGTGCAGGGCTTCATGCCCGAGCTGGGGCTGGCCAAGGAGAACATCACGTTCGTCTCCGGCATCGGCTGCTCCTCCCGCTTCCCGTACTACATGAACACCTACGGGATGCACTCCATCCACGGCCGCGCCCCCTCCATCGCGACGGGGCTGGCCACCTCCCGCCGTGACCTGTCCGTCTGGGTCGTCACCGGCGACGGCGACGCGCTGTCCATCGGCGGGAACCACCTCATCCACGCCCTGCGCCGCAACGTCAACCTCAAGATCCTGCTGTTCAACAACCGGATCTACGGGCTCACCAAGGGGCAGTACAGCCCCACGTCCGAGGTCGGCAAGATCACCAAGTCGACGCCGATGGGCTCCCTCGACGCCCCCTTCAACCCGGTCTCCCTCGCGCTGGGCGCCGAGGCGTCCTTCGTCGCCCGCACCGTCGACTCCGACCGCAAGCACCTCACCGGTGTGCTGCAGGCGGCCGCCGACCACCCCGGCACCGCGCTGGTGGAGATCTACCAGAACTGCAACATCTTCAACGACGGTGCCTTCGAGGTGCTCAAGGACAAGGACCGCGCCCAGGAAGCGGTCATCCGCCTCGAACACGGCCAGCCGATCCGCTTCGGTGCCGAGGGCTCGAAGGGGGTCGTGCGCGATGCGCTCACGGGTGACCTGAGCGTCGTCGAGGTCACCGAGGAGAACCAGTCGCGGATCCTCGTCCACGACGCCCACAACCCCAGCCCCACGACCGCGTTCGCGCTGTCCCGGCTGGCCGACGCCGACACCCTGCACCACACGCCGATCGGTGTGCTGCGCAGTGTGGAGCGCCCGGTCTACGACGCGCTCATGTCCGACCAGCTCGATGCCGCGGTCGAACAGCACGGCAAGGGCGACCTGAGCACCCTGCTGGCGGGCAACGACACGTGGACCGTCGTCGGCTGATCCGCCGTCACGCCTGTTCGCCGGGGCCCGGAGCCGACTGGTTCCGGGCCCCGTCGTATGCCGCGCGGGCGGCCTCGACCTCGTCCACCTGCCGCTCGGACCAACGGGCGAGCGCCCAGACCTGGTCGGCGGCCGCCCTGCCCATCGGGGTGAGCGAGTAGTCCACGCGGGGCGGGATGACCTGCTTCGCGTCCCGGTGCACGAAGCCGTCGCGCTCCAGCGTCCGGAGGGTCTGGGACAGCATCTTCTCGCTGACGCCGCCGACCGTGCGGCGCAGTTCACCGAACCGGTGGGAGCGTTCCAGCAGCGCGGCCAGCACGAGCACGCCCCACCGGCTGGTGATGTGTTCGAGGACCAGCCGGGAGGGGCAGTTCTGCTGGTTGACGTCCGGGCGCCGGCCGCCCACGTCGTCCAGAATGCTTACCGTCATACCAGTACCTTACTTCAAAGTGGGTACTTTCCCAGAGTTAGCACTTCTCCTACGGTGGGTCGCGTTCCACTCGCAGCAGGACCGGCGCCACCAGGAGAGAACCCCCATGAGCATCGTCGTCACCGGAGCCACCGGCGCCCTCGGCCGCCTCGTCGTCGAGCGTCTGCTCGCCACGGTCCCGGCCCACCAGGTCGTCGCGGTCGTCCGCGACAAGGAGAAGGCCGCCCCGCTCGCCGCCCGGGGCGTCGAGCTCCGTATCGCCGACTACGACCGCCCCGGGACCCTCGCCGGCGCGTTCCGGGCCGGCGACCGCGTCCTGCTGGTCTCGGGCAGCGAGGTCGGCAGGCGGGTGCCCCAGCACGCCGCGGTGATCGACGCCGCGAAGGCGGCCGAGGTCGCGCAGCTCGCGTACACCGGGGTGCTGGGCGGGCCCGGGGCCGGCTTCCTGCTGGCCGAGGAGCACAAGGCCACCGAGCAGCTGGTCCTCGACTCCGGCCTCCCGTACACCTTCCTGCGCAACGGCTGGTACACCGAGAACTACACGGCGAATCTGGCGCCCGTCCTGGAGCACGGCGCCGTCGTCGCCAACGCGGGTGACGGACGCGTCGCCTCCGCCGCACGGGCCGACTACGCGGACGCGGCCGCCGCCGTGCTGACCGGCGAGGGCCACCTGGGCGCGGCGTACGAGCTGAGCGGCGACGTGGCCTGGTCGCTGGCCGAGTACGCCGCCGTGGTGGCCGCCGCGACCGGCAAGGAGATCGCCTACAAGAACGTTCCGGCCCGGGTGCACCAGGAGATCCTCGTCGGCGCCGGCGTGCCCGAGCCCTTCGCCGCGATCCTCGTCGACGTCGACGAGGCCATCGCACGCGGCCTGCTCGCGGCGACGAGCGGCGACCTGGCCCGCCTGATCGGCCGGCCGACCACCCCCCTGGCCGAGACGGTCGCGGCGGCGGTCGCCACCGCCTGAACGGGCAGCCCGGCGCCTGTCACGACCGTCTCCCTGAGACGGCAATGACAGGGGCCGCTTCCGGCGCTACCGTCGTGCAGTCGGCCGACCGCCGGCACAGGGATCGCCAGGAGGGCCCGTGAAGGGGAAGAACGAACAGCGGGCCGGCCTGCTGTACGGAATCGGTGCGTACGGGATGTGGGGCCTCGTCCCCCTCTTCTGGCCGCTGCTGGAACCGTCGGGAGCGATGGAGATCCTCGCTCACCGGATGGTGTGGTCGCTGGGTGTCGTGGGTATCGCCCTGCTGTTCCTGCGCCGCTGGGCGTGGATCGGCGAGCTGATACGGCAGCCCCGGCGAGTGGGGCTGATCGCGATCGCCGCGACCGTGATCTCGGTCAACTGGGGCCTCTACATCTGGTCCGTCAACAACGGCCATGTCGTCGAGGCTTCGCTCGGTTACTTCATCAATCCGCTGGTCACGATCGCCATGGGTGTCCTGCTGCTCGGTGAGCGGCTGAGGCCGGTGCAGTGGACCGCGGTGGCGACCGGTTTCGCAGCGGTGCTGGTACTGGCGGTCGGCTACGGGCAGCCGCCGTGGATCTCGCTGGTACTGGCGTTCTCGTTCGCGACGTACGGCCTGGTGAAGAAGAAGGTCGGCATGGGCGGCCTGGAGTCCCTGGCCGCCGAGACCGCCGTGCTGTTCCTGCCCGCGCTCGGCTTCCTGCTGTGGCTCGGGGCCAGTGGTGAGGCGACGTTCCTCGCCGGGGGCGCCGGCCACGGAGTCCTTCTCGCCGCGACGGGGCTCGTCACCGCGATCCCGCTGGTCTGTTTCGGCGCCGCCGCGATCCGGGTGCCGTTGTCCGTCCTGGGACTGCTGCAGTATCTGGCGCCGGTGTTCCAGTTCGCGCTCGGCATCCTGTACTTCCATGAGGCGATGCCGCCCGAGCGGTGGGCCGGCTTCGCGCTTGTCTGGGTGGCACTGATGCTCCTGACCTGGGATGCGCTGCGGACGGCACGGCGCACGAGGGCGGAGGCCCTGCGGCTGGCCGTACGGGCGGCGCAGGCCGCAGCGCCTGTCGCGACGGCTTCCGCTTCCACACCGGACACGGGCACGCCCCCCATAAAATAGTTACCGAGTTGCTTTTTTAACTCGGTTACGTTTTCCTTTCCCGGGACGACGTGAACCGAGGAGCGGACATGACCGACGTACTGATCGTGGGCGCGGGCCCCACCGGGCTGGTCCTGGCCTGCGATCTCGCCCGGCGGGGCATCGCCGTCCGGATCGTCGACAAGGCACCCGGGCACCCGCGCAGTTCACGGTCCAAGGGGCCCGACCCGCGCTCCCTGGAGGTGCTGGAGGACCTCGGCGTCGTGGAGGCGGTGCTGGCGGCGGGGTCGCCGCCGCTCCCCATGCGCAAGTACCGCGACGGTGTGCCGGTCGCGGACGCCGACCCGTACGCCGGCTCGTCACCGGCACCGGACGCTCCCTACGACCGGGGCCGGCTGATCGCCCAGTGGCGGCTGGAGGAGATCCTCCGCGGCCGCCTCGCCGGATACGGCGTGGCGGTGGAGACGGGCACCGAGGCCGTGGGACTCACCGACGGCGCCACCTCGGTGTCCGTCACCTTCGCCGACGGCACCGGCGCCGACGCGCGGTACGTGGTGGGCTGCGACGGCGCCCACAGCCGCGTGCGGAAACTGCTCGGCGTCCCGTTCGACGGGGAGACGGACGAGGAGCAGGTGATGGTCTGCGGCGACGTCGAGATCACCCCGGGCGTCCTGGACCGCGGCCTCTGGCACCAGTGGTTCGACGAGGACGGGGCGGTCATGCTCTGCCCCGTCCCCGGCACCCGGGCGGGCTGGTGGTTCCAGGCCGCCCCGGAGCGGGACGCGGACGGCCGGCCCCTCGCCCCCTCCCTCGACGGTTTCGGGCGGCTCTTCGCCCGGCACACCCGCCTCCCGGCCGGCCACCTCACCGAGGCCACGCTGCTCTCGACGTACCGCGTCACCGTCCGCATGGCCGGCCGGTACCGGGTGGGCAGGGTCTTCCTGGCCGGGGACGCCGCCCACGTGCACGCGATCGCGGGCGGGCTCGGCATGAACACCGGTATCCAGGACGCCCACAACCTCGGCTGGAAGCTCGCCCAGGTGCTGCGGGGCCGGGCGGACGCCGGTCTGCTGGACACCTACGAGGAGGAGCGGCTGCCGGTCGCCGCCCGGACGCTGGACCTCACCTCGGAGCGGCTGCGGGCCACGCTGGAGGCGATCAGGGAGCCGGGCGGCGGGCTCGAGACCGCCGTCACCCGGCCGGCGACGGGACTCGGCAGCGGCTACCGGTGGAGCAGCCTCGCGCGCCCCGGAGGCGACGGCGCCGTACGGTCGGGCGACCGGGCTCCGGACGCCCCCTGCACCGTGGCGTCGACGGGTGCGCCGACCCGCCTGTTCCATGTCCTCGCCGGTCCGCACCTCACGGTGCTGGGCTTCGGGGCGGGCACGGAGCGGGTGCTCCGGGAAACGTCCACGGCCCACGGCACCGCGGTCCGGGCCCGGCGGGTGTACGGCGCCGGGGACCCGTGGCCCGGGGCCGCCGCCGCGGGGCCGGACGCCCTGCACGACCGGGAAGGGCTCGCCCGCGCGGCGTACGGCATCGGCGGGGACACCGTCGTCGTGATCCGGCCGGACAACCACGTGGGGCTGATCGCGGACGCGGACGACCACGACGCGGTGCGCCGGTATCTGCGCGTGCTGGACGGGGTGCGGGAGCCGGATCCGATGGGTGGGGCAGACATGGTGGACGGCGCCCGCAAAGGCTGATTGAGTGCCCGGATGGGGACGATCCTGAAGGACATGAGGCACGTTCAGTGGCATGAGCTGCGCCATGCCCAGGGCTCCGCGTCCCAGGTCCCCGGGATGCTGTCACGGATCGCCTGGGGCGACAGCGAATCGGCCGGGGACGCGCTGAGCGACCTGGGCCGGTGGATAGCCGCCCTGGCCGTGTTCGACGCGACGGCCGCCACGGTGCCGTTCCTGTGGGAACTCGCCGCCAGGGAGTCCGTGAAGGACCGCGTGGGGGTGATCGGCCTGCTGGGGACGATCCTCTCCCATGACCATGCGCTCCACCCGGGATGGACCAGGGACGCGCATCTGGCGGTCCTGGCCGGCCGGGCGACGGCCGAGCGGCTGGCGACGGACGGTGATCCGGCGGTGCGCACCGCCGCCGGCGAACTGCTGGCCGCCTGTGGTGGGCACGTCTGCGCGGCCTGCCCGCCGCGGTAGGCCCGGGCGCCCGGGCCTGCCGCGGCGACCGTGGCGGCGTCACCTCTCTCCCCCGTCCCGTCGCACCGGTCCGGCCGGCTCACGCAGCCTCCCGTGCTGCCAGGGCGGTCCGCCGGGACCGCCGGTGGGCAGCTCCAGGCAGAGCGCGCGGACCGGGCGGAACGCACGGCCACACGGCGTACGGGGAGCCGGCCCGGTTCCGGCGTGCCCGTTGCCATGCCTTTCGTGCAACCAGTACAAACGGTTTTCATGACACTGCACTGGAAGGTCGTCATCGACGCCACCGAACCGCACGCCCAGGCCGATTTCTGGGCGGAGGCCCTCGGCTATCTCGTCGAGGACAACAGCGCCCTGATCGAGGAGCTGCTCGGCGCGGGAGCGGTACCGGAGGCCGCCACGGTCGAACCGCACGGGCACCGCGCCTGGCGCGATCTCGCCGCGGTGCGGCATCCGGACGATCCCTACGAGCAGAGGAGCGGGACCGGGCTCGGACGCCGGCTCCTCTTCCAGCGCGTACCGGAGCCCAAGACGGTGAAGAACCGTCTCCACCTGGACGTCCACACGGCCCCGGGGCAGCGCGAGGCCGAGGTGGAACGGCTGGTGGGGCTGGGCGCGAGCGTACTGCGGACCGTCGAGGAACCCGGCGGGTCCTGGCAGGTGCTCCTGGACCCGGAGGGCAACGAATTCTGCGTCCACTGACGGAGGTGACCGTCCGGGCAGGTCAGCGACGTACGGAGGGAAAGCGATCTCTCTAGGCTGACCTCATGCTCACGCCACTCGCCGCACACACCCTTGTCGCCACGGACCTGGACGGCACGCTCCTGCGTTCCGACGACACCGTGAGCCCGCGCTCCCGCGCCGCTCTCGCCCGCGCCACGTCGGCCGGTGCACAGCATCTGATCGTCACGGGCCGGCCGGTGCCGGGCATACGCACCCTGCTCGCGGACCTCGGATACACCGGCCTCGTGGTCTGCGGCCAGGGTGCACAGGTGTACGACGCGGGGGCGGCCCGCATGGTGAGCTCTGTGACGCTGGACCGGGATCTGGCCGACGCCGCGCTCGGCAAGATCGAGGCCGAGGTGGGACAGGTCTTCGCCGCGGTGGACCAGGACGGCGCCGGCGGCCGGACCCTGATCGAGCCGGGTTACCGCATGCCGCACCCTTCACTCCCCGCGCAGCGGGCCGGACGTCGCGCGGACCTGTGGGCGGCGCCGGTCATCAAGGTACTGATACGCCACCCGGAGCTGACGGACGACGAACTGGCCGCGGCCGCCCGGGGAGCGGTGGGCGATCTGGCCTCCGTCACGATGGCGGGCCCGGGGACGGTGGAACTGGCGCCGTACGGTGTGGACAAGGGCACCGGGATCTCCCTGGCCGCCGGACTGCTGGGCCGTGACCTCGCCGGTGCGGTGGCCTTCGGCGACATGCCCAACGACCTGCCGATGTTCCGCCGCACGGGCCACCGGGTGGCGATGGCCGACGCCCACCCGGAGTTGCGCGCCGCGGCCGACGAGATCACGCTCTCGAACGATGACGACGGCGTCGCGGTGGTCCTGGAACGCCTCTTCACCTGAAGGCGCGCCGGCGGCAACACCGAGACGCTCGCCCGGCTCGCGGCCGAGCAGCTCCCGGCCGGCACGGAACAGCGGTGGCTGGACCTGCGCGCCCTCCCACTGCCCGACTTCGAGGACCGACGGCACGGGGACGGCCACTCCGCCCCCACCGGGCACGCCGCGACCCTGCTGGAGGTGACGCCGGCGGCCACCGACGCGGTCGTCGCCTCACCGCTGTACTGGTACACGGTCCCCACCTCCACCAAGCGCTACCTGGACCACTGGGCGGGCTGGGCGGAAACGCCCGGGGCCGATTCCCGGCAGCGGACGGCCGGGAAGCCCCTGTGGGGACCACCGCGCTCGCGGACGACGGCCCGACGGCCGCCGAGCCCCTCACCGGGACCCTGCGGAACTCGGCACGCTGCCTCGGGATGCGGTGGGGCGGGGTACTGCCCGGCAACGGCAGCAGGCCCGGTGACGTACTGTCCGACACCGGCGCCACGGCCAGGGCGAAGGAGTTCTTCAGCTGACGCGCCCCGGGGCGGAGGGGCCGCCCGGGGCCGGGGCCCCGCCGGCGGGGCCCCCGGGGGAAGAGCCGTCGGCGGCGGCCAGGGACCGCAGGACGTGGGACACCAGCGTGGTGACCGTCTCCTCGTCCTGGGCCGGCTTGCGCAGCACATGACGGTAGTAGACGGGGCCGTAGAGCAGCTCCACCGCCAACGGCAGGTCGGCGCCGGCGGGAATCTGCCCCTGCTCCTGGGCACGCCTCAGCCGCCCCACGGCGCTCTCGAAGCGGGGGTCGACGAGTTGCTCGCGTACGGCCCTGGCGAGGGCGTCGTCGTGATGCATCTCCGACAGGATTCCGGCATAGGCCGGGCCGTAGGGCGGAGTGGAGACCAGCTTCACCGCGCTGTTGATGTGCGTGCACAGGTCGGCCGTTATGTCACCGGTGTCGATGAACGGCGTGGCCCCGATGAACACCTCGGCGAACGCCTCCAGCATCACCGCGCCCTTCGACGGCCACCAGCGGTAGATCGTCTTCTTGCTCACGCCGGCGCGGGCCGCGATGGCCTCGACGGTGACCCGGCCGTACCCCTTCTCCGTGCACAGCTCCAGGGCGGCGTCCAGCGTCGCCCGCCGCGACCTCTCGCTACGGCGTACGGAACTCGGCGATGTGATCATTCGGTGAGCATAGGGGGATTCACCCCACCGCTTATTGACAGGTCGTCGCCAAAAGTCGAACAATGGCCATGCCGGAAACGGAACGTACCGTGTCGTCACGTTCCGTGCAGCGCAACCGTTCGTGCCGTTCGTGCCGCGACGAGCCGATCGGGGGACGGCTCGACCGGCCGACGGCGCGGACGGCTCGTGCCGGTTCTCTCGGACGCTGGTGTCCTTCGTCGTGGAGCGCGCCCGGGCCGCAGGGCCGGACACCGCCGCGCAGACCGTCTGCGGACTCAGGTCCCAGGCATCTCGTCCCGACGGACCGGGCCGCGCGGCAGGTCCGTGAAGGACAGCCGGCGGCGCGGGAAGAGACACGGATGGGTCCCCGTCGAGCCACGGCATCGCGTCCAGGATCCGCACGGTGATCAGCGCCCCGGCCGCCGCCGCGGTCCCGCTGTCGGTGATCGCCGGGACGAAGAGGCCCGGTGTCCGGCTCCGTCACCGTGGCCGCCGTGCCGGTCACGCGCACTCCCGGTCCGGTGCCGCTGTGCCCGGCGCCCCGCGTCGCGGTGCCCCGTCGCACGAGCCGCGCCCCGCACGAGCCGCTGCCGCTGACCGACCGCCCCGCGTACGGAGCCCCCGTGCGGCGCTCCGCCGTCCGGCGCACCCGTGACACGCCCCGCCCCGCCGTACGGAGCCGTACGGCGGGGCGGGGCGTGCGGTGCGTCCTACTCGGCGGTGCCGGCCGCCTTCACCAGCGCGTCCTTCGTGACCGCGCCGACGTAGACCTTGCCGTCGTCCGTCATCAGTGCGTTGACCAGGCGCGTCTCGAAGACCGTGCCCGAACCGAAGTCACCGGTGACCTTGTCACCGAGCGCGTCCAGGAACTGCCGCGCCTGCGGGGGAACGTCACCGGAGCCCTCGGCGGGCAGCCCCGCGCCGCCCGGCATCTCGATCTCGGCGACGGCGTTCCAGCCCTCACCGATGACGTTCAGGCCCTTGAAGTCCTCCAGCGCGCTCAGGTCCTTGTGGGCCTTGTCCGCCGCGCCGCTCTTCTCCGCCCCGGCCTTCAGCTCGTCGGCCTCGGTGACCTTCGCGCCCTTGGGCGGGGTGAAGGAGAAGGAGGAGGCGTCGGGCTTCGCGAAGTCGACGTCGGTGAAGCCGGCGTCGACCGCGGCCTTGCCACCGCTGCTCGGGGCCAGGGTGAACTTCAGCGGGACGCCGGTCGAGGCGTCGACCGCGACGGTGACGGACCCGATCGTCGAACCGGACTGCTTCGGCTTGATCACGAGCTTGTACGCGTCGCGCCCCGCGACCTGCGCCGTGCCGTCGACGGTGACGGACGTGGTGTCACCGGCGGCGGCGAGCGCCTCTTCGGCGAACTCCTTCGGAGTGGCCGGCACTCCCTTCGGCGCCTTGTGCTCCTGGTCCTTCCCGCCGGACTCCGCGTGGTAGACCTCGTTGCTCTCGCTGTCGTGGCCCCAGATGTCGTTCCCGTTGTGCACGAGGCTGTACTCGGAGCCCTCGCCGAGGATCGAGACGCGCTGCTTGCCGGGGCCGTCGGCCGCCACCCGGAGCGTGTGCGTCCCGGAGGCGAGCTCCATCAGCCTGGCGTCGGGGGACGCACTCGACTCCCCGGCTCCCGCGTCCGGTGCGAAGGCGCCCGCGAGCCCGCCGAGCGACGGGATGCCGAGGTCGGTGCTGATCTTCACCGTGCCGGAGAGCTGTTCCTCGTCCGATGCGGCGATCTTCTCGATGAGTTCCTGAGCGGTGATGTCCGGCAGCTCCGGGTCGCCGGAGTCCGCGAGCGCCGGAACGAGCCCGATCGTCGCCGCCGCCACTCCCGCCACCGCGAACGGGACGATGTAGCGTGCCGCCTTCCGACGGCCCACGACAGTGCCCGTTGCCTCGCCGTTGGTCTCCGCGCTGTCGTTCGGTGCCATGTGTGCTCTACCTCCGTGGTCGGCGGCTGCCATCCCGTTGCACGTGTCCACTCCCCGCCGCCATTCTCACCCGATGTGGTCAGGAGTGGTTGTCATCCATCTGACCAAATCGGGCGGGCACAAGCGTCAGCCCTCGGGAGCAACTGTGCGTACCTCTCCGGGATGACCCCCGGGGCGCCCGGTCCACCGAGCCCCTAGGGGTCACCCACCGGACGTCACCGGGCCGGCGGGGGCCGTACGGGTCAGCCGGCGCGGTGCACCACGGCGTCGCACAGTTCTTCGAGCGCGGCCTTGGCGTAGCCCTCGGGCAGCGGCGCCAGCGTCGCCCGTGCCTCCTGGGCGTAGCGGATGGTGTCGCGCCGCGCCTGCTCCAGCGCCGGGTGGGCGCGCAGCCCGCGCAGTGCCTCCGCGAGCCGGGCGTCGTCGGCGAGGTCGCCGTCCAGCAGCTCCACGAGCTCCTTGTCCTCCGGACGGCCCTCGGCCGCGGCCCGCGCACGCAGGTGGAGGACCGGCAGGGTGGGGATGCCCTCGCGCAGGTCGGTGCCGGGCGTCTTGCCCGACTCGTGGGAGTCGGAGGCGATGTCCAGGACGTCGTCGGCCAGCTGGAAGGCGATGCCGAGACGCTCGCCGTACTGGGTGAGGATGTCGACGACCGACTCGTCGGCCCCCGCCATCAGGGCACCGAACCGGCCGGAGACGGCGACCAGCGAGCCGGTCTTGCCGCCCAGCACGTCCATGTAGTGGTCCACGGGGTCGCGGCCGTCGCGCGGGCCCGCGGTCTCCAGGATCTGACCGGTGACCAGGCGTTCGAACGCCTCCGCCTGGATGCGGACGGCCTCCGGCCCGAGGTCGGCCAGGATGTGCGAGGCCCGGGCGAAGAGGAAGTCGCCCGTCAGGACGGCCACGGAGTTGCCCCAGCGGGTGTTGGCGCTGGCCACCCCGCGGCGCACGTCCGCCTCGTCCATCACGTCGTCGTGGTACAGCGTCGCCAGGTGCGTCAGCTCGACGACCACGGCGGCGGGGACGACGCCCGGCGCATCGGGGTCGCCGAACTGGGACGCGAGCATCACCAGCAGCGGACGGAAGCGCTTGCCCCCCGCACTGACGAGGTGCTGCGCGGCCTCTGTGATGAACGGGACCTCGCTCTTGGTGGCATCCAGCAGCCCCGCCTCGACAGCGGCCAAACCGGCCTGGACACCGGCCTCAAGGTCCTGGTCCCGCACGCTCAGTCCGAACGGCCCGACGACGGTCACGAGGGCATCTCCTGTCTGCTGACGATCACACGGATTGTCGATGTGTCGCTGTCCGCACTCAACTCAGCGTATCCGGTCCCCTTTGGATCACCGTGGGCGCCTTCCCGCCACCGCCGGTATGTTCGACATCAGCTCATACGATCAGGAGTTGTCGTTTTGTCCCACACCCCGACCGGTACCGAACCGGCCCAGCCACCGTCCGAAGACGATCACGCCTTTTTCGGCCAGCCCCGGGGTCTGATGACTCTGTCCGGGCTGGAGGTCTGGGAACGCTTCTCGTTCCTCGGGATGCAGGCCATCCTGGTGCTCTTCTTCGCCGCCGAGGTCTCCGACGACGGCATGGGCATGGACCCGGGCACCGCCGCCTCGGTGTCCGCCGCCTACGGCACCCTCGTCTACCTGGTGTCCGTCGCGGGCGGCTGGCTGGCCGACCGGATCCTCGGCTCGTACCGCGCCGTCCTGTACGGCGGCATCCTCATCGCCTGCGGCCACTACGCCATGGCGGTGCCCACCGCCACGATGACCTGGGTGGGCCTCGGCCTGATCAGCGCGGGGACGGGCCTGCTCAAGCCCAATGTCGCCTCGATGGTCGGCAAGCTCTACAGCACGCGGGACCAGCGCCGCGACGCCGGCTTCGCGCTCTACTACATGGGCATCAACATCGGCGCCTTCGCCGGCCCCCTGGTCACCGGATGGCTCGGCGAACACGCGGGCTGGCACTGGGGCTTCTCGGCCGCAGCGGTCGGCATGACGCTCGGCCTGGTCCAGTACGTCGCGGGCCGCCGCCACCTCGCCGGGCGGAAGCACGCGGCGGAGTACGCCCTCGCGCCCGGGCCGATGCGCCGGGCGGTGCTGACGATCACCGCCGGCATCGTGGTGGCCGCGCTGGTGGCGACGGCTCTGGTACTGGCCGGCTGGCTCACGATGGACCGTTTCGTCGACGTACTCACCCTCGTCTCGGTGATCGCGCCCGTCGTGTACTTCGTCGTGATGTTCAGGAGCCCCCGGGTCACCCCGGAGGAGCGCGGCAGGCTCCGGCCGTACGTCGTGCTCTTCCTGGCCTCCGTCGTCTTCAACTTCATCCTCTTCCAGGCGTACTCGACGATGATGCTGCTCGCCTCGACGAACGCCCGTACGGAGATCTTCGGCTTCCACTTCCCGGCGAGCTGGTACGCCTCCGCACTCGGCGCCTTCGAGGTCGCGCTGGCACCCGTCGTGGCCACCGCCTGGGCACGGATGGGGACGCGTCAGCCGCACGCCTCGAACAAGATCGCGATCGGGGTGATCCTCGGCGGGCTCTCGTTCCTCCTGATGGTCCTCCCGACCTCCGGCCACGCCGACGGCACGTACGAGATGGCCGCCTGGTGGATCGTCGGTTCCTACCTGCTGCTCGGCCTCGGCGACGTCCTGCTGGAGACCTCCGGCATGTCCGCCACCACCAAGCTCGCCCCCAAGGCGTTCGCCAGCCAGACGATGGCGCTGTGGTTCCTGTCGCTGGCCCTCGCCAACGGCATCCAGGCACAGATCGTGAAGCTCTACGGCGAGGTCTCCAACCCCGCCTACTTCGGTGTCAATGGCGCCATCGCGGTGGCGGCCGGTGTGGCCGTCATCGCCGCCGCTCCCTGGCTCAAGCGCACCATGCACCCCGTCCACTGAGGTACCGCCATGCACATCCGCACCGATTTCCCGTACGAGACGACCCACCAGGACCTCTACATCCCCCTGCCGGACGGCACCGAGCTGTACGCCAGGATCTGGCGCCCGGTCACCGACGAGCCGGTGCCCGCGCTGCTGGAGTACCTGCCCTACCGGCTCAGTGACTGGACGGCGCCGCGCGACTGGCAGCGCCACCCCTGGTACGCGGGCCACGGCTACGCCTCCGTACGCGTCGATGTGCGCGGGCACGGCAACAGCGAGGGCGTGCCGGGCGACGAGTACGACGCGCAGGAGCTCGCCGACGGGGTCGCCGTCGTCCACTGGCTGGCCCAGCAGGAGTGGTGTTCCGGGAAGGTCGGCATGTTCGGCATCTCCTGGGGCGGCTTCAACTCGCTCCAGATCGCCGCGCTCGCCCCGGAGCCCCTGAAGGCGGTCGTCACCGTGTGCTCGGCCGACGACCGCTACGACAACGACGTCCACTACATGGGCGGCTCCGTCCTCGGTGTGGACATGCACGCCTGGGCCGCCACCATGCTGGCCTTCGTCTCCCGTCCCCCGGACCCGGCGGACGTCGGCGACGACTGGCGGGACATGTGGCTGCGGCGGCTCGGGGCGGTGGAGCCGTTCATCCACACGTGGCTGGCGCACCAGACCCGCGACGACTACTGGAAGCACGGCAGCGTCTGCGAGGACTACGGCGCCATCCAGGCGAAGGTCCTGGCGGTGGGCGGCTGGCACGACCCGTACCGCGACACGGTCCTGCGGCTCGTCGAGCACCTGGACCCCGGACAGGTGCGCGGGCTGATCGGCCCCTGGTCGCACCAGTACCCGGACCGCGGCCTCCCCCCGGGCCCCGCGATCGGCTTCCTCCAGGAGACGCTGCGCTGGTGGGACCAGCACCTCAAGGACCAGGACACCGGGGTGATGAACGAGCCCCTGCTGCGGTCCTGGATCAGCGGCTCGCACCGCCCCGCCACGGTCTACGAGACACTGCCCGGCCGCTGGGTCGGCGACACGAGCTGGCCGTCCGCGAACGTCGTCCCGGTGACGTACGCCCTGGAGGGCGGACCGCAGACCGTCCGCTCACCGCAGCAGACCGGGCTGGACGCGGGGCGCTTCTTCCCGTTCGGCAACGACGCCGACCTGCCGCCCGACCAGCGGGACGAGGACGCCAAATCGGTGTGCTTCGAGTTTCCCGTCGAGGACGCCCCGATCGAGATCCTCGGCCGCCCGCGGGCGACGCTCCTGATCCGGATGGACGTGCCGCGCGGCCAGGTGATCGCCCGGCTCTGCGACGTGGCCCCGGACGGGACCTCCACCCTGGTGACCCGTGGGGCCCTCAACCTGGCCACCCGTCACGGGCGCGACCGCGCGGAGGACTGGCCCGTCGGGGAGACCGAGTACGTGACCTTCGAGCTGAACGGCATCGGGCACACCTTCCCGCGCGGCCACCGGATCAGGCTCGCCCTCTCCTCCTCGTACTGGCCGTGGATCTGGCCCCAGGCCGGCTCGGCGGGCTTCACGCTCGAGGCGGAGGGCAGCCTCGTCGAGCTCCCGGTGCGCCGGCCCACCGAGGACCCGGGCATCACCTTCGGCGAACCGGAGCAGTCGGAGCCGCTCGGCGTCGTGTACCCGGCCACGCCCGGCGGGCAGCGCCCGGAACGGCTGGTGGTCCGTGACGTCGCCAAGGGCGAATGGCGTCTGGAGGTCGATCCCCGCTACGGCGGCACACGCGTCTACCCCGACGGGCTGGAGTTCACCGAGGACGCGCTGGAGACGTACACGATCCAGGAGGACGACCCCCTCTCGGCCAGGGCCCGATCGGACTGGACGATCCGGCTGCACCGGCCCGGGATGTCCTGGGACGTGCGGATCGGGACCCGCTCGGAGACGCGGGCGGACGCGGACGACTTCATCACGTCCGACGAGGTCGTGTGCAGGGACGGCGACGAGATCGTCTTCCACCGGACCTGGGAGAAGAGGATCCCCCGCACGGCGGGCTGACCAGGGTTACCACCCGACTTCCCGGGCATCACGGCTACTTGAGGTACTGCCGCCGCCCGGTGAGGCCCACGTACCGTGTTCCCCAAGCGACTGGAAAGGGGCAGCGACAGATGCCCGAGCAGAGCAGCCCGCTCGACCTGGCCGAGGGCGATCCCTTCGGTCCGCACAACCTTCCGTACGGCGTGTTCTCCACCCCAGGGCACCCCGGGGACCGAAGGGTCGGAGTCCGCATCGGCTCACACGTGCTGGACGCCGGAGCAGCGGCACACGCACTCGGTTCGCCGTACGCCAGACTGCTGGCGCAGCCGAGCCTGATGCCGCTGCTGGCGGCGGGACGCACCGCGTGGCGTGACGTGCGCCGGGCACTGACGGCGTGGGTGACGGTCCCGTCCCACCGCCCGGACCTGGAACCGCTGCTCCACCCGCTGGACTCGGTGACCCTGCACCTGCCGTACGAGGTGGCGGACTACGTCGACTTCTACGCCAGCGAGCACCACGCCACCAACGTGGGCCGGATCTTCCGTCCCGACGGTGCGGCCCTCACCCCCAACTGGAAGCACCTGCCCATCGGGTACCACGGACGGGCCGGCACGGTCGTCGTCTCCGGCACGGACGTGGTGCGCCCGTCCGGGCAGCGTAAGACACCGGCCGACCCCTCCCCCGTCTTCGGGCCGTCGGTGAAACTGGACATCGAGGCCGAGGTCGGCTTCGTCGTCGGTGTCCCCTCCGGACAGGGCTCCCCCGTGGCGCTCGGCGACTTCCGCGAGCACGTCTTCGGGCTCTCCCTCCTCAACGACTGGTCGGCACGGGACATCCAGGCCTGGGAGTACGTGCCGCTGGGCCCGTTCCTCGGCAAGTCCTTCGCCACCTCCGTCTCGGCGTGGGTGACCCCTCTGGAGGCCCTGGACGCGGCCCGCACGGCGCCGCCCGCCCGGGACACCGAGCTGCTCCCGTATCTGGAGGACGCGGACGACGAGGAACTCGGCGGCTTCGACATCCGGATCTCGGTGGAGATCAACGGGCAGACCGTGTCCGAGCCGCCGTTCGCCTCCATGTACTGGACGGCGGCCCAGCAGCTGGCGCAGATGACGGTGAACGGCGCCTCACTGCGCACGGGCGACCTGTACGGCTCCGGCACCGTCAGCGGTGCGGAGCCGGGGCAGCGTGGCTCCCTGCTGGAACTCACGTGGAACGGCCGTGACCCGCTGGACCTGGCGGACGGCAAGCGAACGTTCCTGGAGGACGGCGACACCGTCACCCTGACCGCCTGGGCACCCGGGCCGCACGGCACACGGGTCGGTCTCGGCGAGGTCACCGGACGGATCACGGCCTCGCCGTGAACGACGCCCGGCCCACGCTCCCCGAGGAACTGCTGCTGCTCGCCCTGGATCCCGTACGCGGCAAGCCGTACTGCCGCGGCCGGTTCCTGGAGTACGGCATCGCCGGGGCCGTCCTGGCGGAACTGGAACTCCAGGGGAGGGTCTCCGAGGAGCGCCGGCGGGTGGTGGTCGTGAATCCGCTGGACCCGCCTGATCCGCTGCTCGCGGTGTTCCTGCGGAGCCTTCCTCCACCGGGCAAGGGCGGATTCGGCTCGGGGGCGCCGGCCGGGCGCTGGGTGCGGCAGGCGGGGCGGCGGGCCGAGGGGATGTATCTGGACGCCCTGGTGGAGCGCGGTGTCCTGCGCAGGGAGACCCGGCGCTTCCTCGGCCTGTTCCCGTTCCACCGCCACCCGGCGGGCTCCGCCGCCCCGGTGGAGCAGGTGCGGCAGCGCTTCGGGGCTGCCCGTGCGGCGGGGTACCCCGATCGCCGGAGCCGGCTGCTCGCGGCGCTGGCCGCGGCGGTGGAACTGCCGTCGGTGGTGAAGCAGGGTGACCACCGCACGCGCGTGGCGGCGCGTGCCCTGGTCCGCGAGGAGTGGCCGGCGCAGGCCGTGCACCGCAACGTGCGCCAGGACAAGGCGGCCCAGGCCGGGGGCGGGGACGGCGGGGGCGGAGGCGGCGGGGACTGATTCCGCCGGGTGTCCGACGCGGCACGCTCCGGCGGCGAGAAGCGCGGACGGCCGGGCGGTCGTCTACGTCTTCGAGCTGGAGCCCGCGACCGGCGCGTACACGTCCACGGGGATCCTCCACGACCGGATGAAGGTCTCCACACCCTTTCCCGCCGATCTGGACCTGACCGCGTCCGTCTCCCGCCGAAGGGCGGCGGGCCCCCGATAACGCACGCCCTGCCCCGGCTCAGTCGAACTCGGGCGGCTCCTCGTCCCAGCCGAACTCCGGGTCCGCGTCCTGGGCCGGGGGCCGGGCAGCCGGGACCGAGGCCCTGGCCGCCGGTGCGGGGGTCGCCTCCGGCTCCTGCTCCGGCTGCGGCGGGGTGGCTGCAGGGCCCGTGTCTCCCAGCCCGGCCAGCACCTCCAGCACGCCCTCGCCGTACGTCGCGAGCTTCTTCTCCCCGAGCCCGCTGACCCCGCCCAGCTCCGCCAGGGACCCCGGGCGCAGGGCGGCGATCTCCCGCAGCGTCGCGTCGTGGAAGATCACGTACGCCGGGAGGCCCAGCTCCTTGGCCTGGGCGCCGCGCCAGGCGCGCAGCGCCTCGAAGACCGGCACGGCCTCCGCCGGGAGGTCGGCCACCGCTGCGGCGGACTTCGCCTTGCGCTCGCCGGACCCGCCGGAGCGGGTCGTGGGCCGCTTCGGCTCCTTGCGGAGCATCACCTCGCGCTCCTTGCGGAGCACGGTGCCGCTCGCCTCCGTCAGCACCAGCGTGCCGTACTCACCCTCGACGGCGAGCAGCCCCTGGGCCAGCAGCTGGCGCACCACGCCCCGCCACTCCGCCTCGCTCAGTTCCTCGCCGATGCCGAAGACCGAGAGCTGGTCGTGGTCGAACTGGATGACCTTCGCGGTCCTGCGGCCCAGCAGGATGTCGATGACCTGCCCGGCCCCGAACTTCTGGTTGCGCTCCCGCTTCAGCCGGACCACGGTGGACAGCAGCTGCTGGGCGGCCACCGTGCCGTCCCAGGTCTCGGGCGGGGTGAGGCAGGTGTCGCAGTTGCCGCAGGCCTGCTCGGCGGGCTCCTGGCCGAAGTACGTCAGGAGCTGGGCCCGGCGGCACCGGACGGTCTCGCAGAGCGCCAGCATCGAGTCGAGGTGTGAGGCGGCCCGGCGCCGGAACGCCTCGTCGCCCTCGCCGCCCTGGATCAGCTTGCGCTGCTGGACGACGTCCTGGAGCCCGTACGCCATCCAGGCGGTGGACGGGGCGCCGTCACGCCCGGCGCGGCCTGTCTCCTGGTAGTAGCCCTCGACGGACTTGGGCAGGTCGAGGTGGGCGACGAAGCGCACGTCGGGCTTGTCGATGCCCATGCCGAACGCGATGGTCGCGACGACGACCAGGCCCTCCTCGCGCAGGAAGCGGGACTGGTGGGCGGCGCGCGTCCCGGCGTCCAGGCCCGCGTGGTAGGGCACGGCCTCGATGCCGTTGCGGCAGAGGTACTCGGCGGTCTTCTCCGTGGAATTGCGCGAGAGGCAGTAGACGATGCCCGCGTCGCCCGCGTGCTCCTCCTTGAGGAAGGTGAGCAGCTGCTTCTTCGGGTCGGACTTCCCCACGATGCGGTACTGGATGTTGGGCCGGTCGAAGCTCGCCACGAAGTGCCGGGCGCCGGGCATGCCCAGGCGCTGGGTGATCTCCCGGTGCGTGGCGTCGGTCGCCGTGGCCGTCAGCGCGATCCGGGGCACGTCGGGCCAGCGCTCGCCCAGCACGGACAGGGCCAGGTAGTCGGGGCGGAAGTCGTGGCCCCACTGGGCGACGCAGTGCGCCTCGTCGATGGCGAAGACGGAGATCTCACCGCGGGCCAGCAACGCGAGCGTCGAGTCCAGGCGCAGTCGCTCCGGGGCCAGGTACAGCACGTCGAGCTCGCCGGCGACGAACTGGGCCTCCATCGAGCGGCGCTCGTCGAAGTCCTGCGTGGAGTTCATGAAGCCCGCGCGGACGCCGAGCGCGCGCAGGGCGTCCACCTGGTCCTGCATGAGTGCGATCAGCGGGGAGACCACGACGCCGGTGCCGGGCCTGACCAGGGCGGGGATCTGGTAGCAGAGGGACTTGCCGCCACCGGTGGGCATGAGCACGACCGCGTCGCCACCCCCGACGACATGCTCGATCACCGCGCCCTGCTCGCCGCGGAACGCCTCGTACCCGAACACCCGGTGCAGTGTCTGCTGCGCAGTGCTCTCGGTCGTCACACTCATGGTCGCGCCCGTCCGTCCGTCCTCACCCGTCACCGGCAACCATAGGCGCCGCGTACGACAACGCCGGACGGGCTTGGCTTTCCAAGGCCCGTCCGGCGTCGCGGCGCGTTCGCGCCGTTACCGCACGAACACCCCCGCCTGGCTCGCCAGGTCCAGGAAGTACTGCGGGGCCAGACCGAGGACCAGGGTCACGGCGACTCCGACAGCGATCGTGGTCATCGTCAGCGGGGACGGGACGGCGACCGTCGGGCCGTCCGCCTTCGGCTCGCTGAAGAACATCAGGACGATGACCCGGATGTAGAAGAACGCGGCGATGGCCGACGAGATCACACCGACCACGACGAGCCCGCTCGCGCCGCCGTCCGCCGCCGCCTTGAAGACGGCGAACTTGCCGGAGAAACCCGAGGTGAGCGGGATGCCGGCGAAGGACAGCAGGAACACCGCGAAGACCGCCGCGGTCAGCGGCGAACGGCGGCCCAGACCGGCCCACTTCGACAGGTGGGTCGCCTCGCCGCCGGCGTCCCGCACCAGGGTGACCACGGCGAAGGCGCCGACGGTCACGAAGGAGTAGACCCCGAGGTAGAAGAGCACCGAGGAGACGCCCTCCGGGCTGGCCGCGATGACACCGGCGAGGATGAAGCCCGCGTGCGCGATCGAGGAGTAGGCCAGGAGCCGCTTGATGTCGGTCTGGGTGATCGCGACGACCGCACCGCCCAGCATCGTGACGATCGCGACACCCCACATGACGGGGCGGAGGTCCCAGGTGAGACCGGGCAGCACCACGTACAGCAGGCGCAGGAGCGCGCCGAACGCGGCGACCTTCGTGGCCGCGGCCATGAAGCCGGTGACCGGGGTCGGGGCTCCCTGGTAGACGTCCGGCGTCCACATGTGGAACGGGACCGCGCCGACCTTGAAGAGCAGGCCCATGAGGATCATCGCGCCGCCGATCAGCAGCAGCGCGTCGTTGCCCATGGTGGAGGCGAGCGCCGGGTCGATCTGCTGGACGCTGCCGTCGACGACGTTCGCGATGCCGGCGTACGAGACGGTGCCCGCGTAACCGTAGAGCAGGGCGATCCCGAAGAGCAGGAAGGCCGAGGAGAAGGCGCCGAGCAGGAAGTACTTCACGGCGGCTTCCTGTGACATCAGCCGCTTGCGACGGGCGATGGCGCACAGGAGGTAGAGCGGGAGGGAGAAGACCTCGAGCGCGATGAAGAGCGTCAGGAGGTCGTTGGCCGCGGGGAAGACCAGCATGCCCGCCACCGAGAAGAGGGCCAGCGGGAAGACCTCGGTCGTGGTGAACCCGGCCTTGACCGCCGCCTTCTCCCCGTCGCTGCCCGGCACCGAGCCGGCCTGGGCGGCGAAGGAGTCCACGCGGTTGCCGTGGGAGACCGGGTCGAGGCGGCGCTCGGCGAACGTGAAGACCGAGACCATGGAGACGAGCAGGATGGTGCCCTGGAGGAACAGGGCGGGCCCGTCGACGGCGACGGCGCCCATCGCGGCGATGTTCGCGTTCTCCCCGGCGTAACCGTCGGCGGCGAGCCCCACCACCGCGGCGAACGCGGCGGCGATCGCGACGACCGTCAGGAACACCTGGGTGGTGTAGCGGGCCCGTCGCGGGACGAAGGCCTCCACCAGGATCCCGAGGACGGCGGCACCGACCACGATCAGGACGGGTGCCAGTTGGGCGTACTCGATGGTCGGCACGGTGAACTTGTCGCCCGGGGCGGCCGATGTCACCTCGCCCGCCGTCGTCCACAGGCTGTGAACAGCTGTTGCGCTCACTTGGCGGCCTCCACCTCGGGCTGGGGGTCCTTCTTCTGTACGTCGTGCATGGTGTGCCGGACCGCCGGGTTGACGATGTCGGTGACCGGCTTCGGGAAGACGCCCAGGAAGATCAGCAGGGCGATGAGCGGAAGCGCCACCGCCAGCTCACGGACCTTGAGGTCGGGCATTCCCCCGATCCCTTCCCTGACCGGCCCCGTCATCGTCCGCTGGTAGAGGACGAGGACGTAGAGCGCGGCGAGCACGATGCCGGAGGTGGCGATGATGCCCGCCACCGGGTACGCGCTGAACACGCCGACGAGAACCAGGAATTCACTGACGAACGGGGCGAGGCCCGGCAGCGAGAGGGTGGCCAGGCCGCCGATGAGGAAGGTCCCCGCCAGGACGGGCGCCACCTTCTGGACCCCGCCGTAGTCGGCGATGAGCCGCGAGCCCCGCCGGGTGATCAGGAATCCGGCGACCAGCATCAGCGCGGCCGTCGAGAGGCCGTGGTTGACCATGTAGAGCGTGGCGCCCGACTGGCCCTGGCTGGTCATCGCGAAGATGCCGAGCACGATGAAGCCGAAGTGCGAGATCGACGCGTAGGCGATGAGCCGCTTGATGTCGCGCTGGCCGACCGCCAGCAGGGCACCGTAGACGATGGAGATCAGCGCCAGGACGATGATCACCGGCGTCGCCCACTTGCTGGCCTCCGGGAACAGCTGGAGGCAGAAGCGGAGCATCGCGAAGGTGCCGACCTTGTCGACGACCGCGGTGATCAGGACGGCCACCGGCGTGGTCGCCTCCCCCATGGCGTTGGGCAGCCAGGTGTGCAGCGGCCACAGCGGGGCCTTCACCGCGAAGGCGAAGAAGAACCCGAGGAACAGCCACCGCTCGGTGGAGGCCGCCATGTCCAGCGAGCCGTCGGCGCGGGCCTCGGCGATCTCGGAGAGCGAGAAGCTCCCCGCGACGACGTAGAGCCCGATGACGGCGGCCAGCATGATGAGCCCGCCGGCCAGGTTGTAGAGGAGGAACTTCACCGCGGCGTAGCTGCGCTGCGCCGCCGCGTTCTCCTCGGTCCCCGGGTGCGCCCGGTCACCGAAGCCGCCGATGAGGAAGTACATCGGGATGAGCATGGCTTCGAAGAGGATGTAGAAGAGGAAGACGTCGGTGGCCACGAAGGACAGGATCACCATCGCTTCGACCATCAGGATCAGGGCGAAGAAGCCCTGGGTGGGCCGCCAGCGGGAGGTGGTCTCCCCATGGGGGTCCGCGTCGTGCCATGCCGCGAGGACGACGAAGGGGATCAGCAGCGCGGTGAGTGCGAGGAGCGCCACCCCGATACCGTCGACGCCCAGTTCGTACCGGACCCCGAAGTCCTTGATCCAGGCGTGCGATTCGGTCAGCTGGTAGCGGTCACCGCCCGGTTCGAAGCGGGCGAACACGATGCCCGCCAGGACGAGGGTCGCCAGCGAGACGGCCAGCGCGAGCCACTTGGCCGCCGTACGCCGGGCGGCCGGGACGGCGGCGGTGGCGATCGCGCCGATCGCCGGGAGCGCCGCCGTCGCTGTCAGGAGGGGAAAGGACATGGAATCAGACCGCCCTCATCAGCAGGGTGGCGGCGATGAGGACCGCCGCACCGCCGAACATCGAGACCGCGTAGGAGCGGGCATAGCCGTTCTGCAGCTTGCGCAGCCGGCCGGAGAGCCCGCCCATCGACGCGGCCGTGCCGTTGACGACGCCGTCGACCAGGGTGTGGTCGACGTAGACCAGGGAGCGGGTGAGGTGTTCGCCTCCGCGCACCAGGACCACGTGGTTGAAGTCGTCCTGGAGCAGGTCCCGGCGGGCCGCCCTGGTGAGCAGCGAACCGCGCGGGGCGACCACGGGCACGGGCCTGCGCCCGTACATGGCCCAGGCGACGGCGACACCGATGACGAGTACCACCATGGTGGCCGCGGTGACGGTGGCCGCGCTGACCGGGGCGTGTCCGTGGTCGTGCCCGGTGACGGGCTCCAGCCAGTGCATGAAGCGGTCGCCGATGGAGAAGAAGCCTCCGGCGAAGACCGACCCGAAGGCCAGCACGATCATCGGGATCGTCATGGACTTCGGTGACTCGTGCGGGTGCGGCTCGCTGTGTTCGCCCCGCGCCCCGGCGGCGGGCTCCACGTCCGGATCGGCGGGCGACGGTGCCGCCGTACGGCGCCAGCGCTCCTCGCCGAAGAACGTCAGCAGCATCACGCGCGTCATGTAGAACGCGGTGATCGCGGCGCCCAGCAGCGTGACGGAGCCGAGGATCCAGCCCTCGGTGCCGCCCTTGGCGAAGGCCGCCTCGATGATCATGTCCTTGGAGAAGAAGCCGGACAGACCGGGGAAGCCGATGATCGCCAGGTAGCCGAGGCCGAAGGTGACGAAGGTGACCGGCATGTACTTCCGCAGTCCGCCGTACTTCCGCATGTCGACCTCGTCGTTCATGCCGTGCATGACCGAGCCGGCGCCGAGGAAGAGCCCGGCCTTGAAGAAGCCGTGCGTCACCAGGTGCATGATCGCGAAGACGTAGCCGACGGGGCCGAGGCCCGCGGCGAGGATCATGTAGCCGATCTGCGACATCGTCGACCCGGCCAGGGCCTTCTTGATGTCGTCCTTCGCGCAACCGACGATCGCACCGAAGAGGAGCGTCACGGCGCCGACGACCACGACGGCCGTCTGGGCGTCGGGCGCCCCGTTGAAGATCGCGCCGGACCGGACGATGAGGTAGACGCCCGCGGTCACCATGGTGGCGGCGTGGATCAGGGCCGAGACCGGGGTCGGGCCCTCCATCGCGTCACCGAGCCAGGACTGCAGCGGTACCTGGGCCGACTTGCCGCATGCGGCGAGGAGCAGCATCAGGCCGATCGCGGTGAGCTTGCCCTCGCTCGTGTCCCCGGCCGCTCCGAGCACCGGCCCGAAGGCGAACGTCCCGAAGGTGGTGAACATCAGCATGATCGCGATGGACAGGCCCATGTCGCCGACCCGGTTGACCAGGAAGGCCTTCTTGGCTGCGGTGGCCGCGCTGGGCTTGTGCTGCCAGAAGCCGATGAGCAGGTACGACGCCAGGCCGACGCCCTCCCATCCGACGTACAGCAGGAGGTAGTTGTCGGCGATGACCAGGATGAGCATCGCGGCGAGGAACAGATTCAGATAGCCGAAGAAGCGGCGGCGGCGCTCGTCGTGCTCCATGTAACCGATGGAGTAGATGTGGATGAGCGTGCCCACACCCGTGATCAGCAGGACGAACGTCATCGACAACTGGTCGAGCTGGAAGGCCACGTCGGCCTGGAATCCCTCGACGGGGATCCAGCTGAACAGATGCTGGTGCAGGGCGCGGTCCTCGGCGCCCTTGCCGAGCATGCCGGTGAACAGCACGAGGCCGATGACGAACGACGCGGCGGCCAGCACCGTGCCGATCCAGTGTCCGGCCCGGTCGAGCCGGCGGCCGCCGCAGAGCAGGACCGCCGCTCCGAGCAGGGGCGCCGCGACCAGCAGCGCAATCAGGTTTTCCACGATTCCGACCCCTTACAGCTTCATCAGGCTGGCGTCGTCGACCGAGGCCGAGTGGCGGGAGCGGAACAGCGACACGATGATCGCGAGCCCGATGACGACCTCCGCGGCGGCGACGACCATCGTGAAGAAGGCGATGATCTGACCGTCGAGGTTGCCGTGCATCCGGGAGAACGCGACGAGCGCGAGGTTGCAGGCGTTGAGCATCAGCTCGATGCACATGAACACCACGATCGCGTTCCGCCTGATCAGCACACCGGAGGCGCCGATCGTGAACAAAAGGGCCGCGAGGTAGAGGTAGTTGACCGGATTCACTTGGCGACCTCCTCCTCTTCTTCCGCATGGTCACGGGCCGGCTCGCCGTCACGGCCGAGCCGTTCCCCGGAGCGCTGTTCCAGCGCCTTGAGGTCGGCGAGCGACTTGCCGGACACATCCCGGATCTGTCCGCGCCGCCGCAGCGTCTGCATGACGGTGAGCTCGGACGGGGTGCCGTCCGGAAGCAGTCCCGCGATGTCCACGGCGTTGTGCCTGGCGTAGACACCGGGAGCCGGCAGCGGCGGCACGTGGTTGCTGCGCACCCGCTCCTGGGAGAGCTCACGCTGTGTCCTGGCGCGCTCGGTGCGCTCGCGGTGCGTGAGCAGCATCGCGCCGACGGTCGCCGTGATCAGCAGGGCGCCGGTGATCTCGAACGCGAAGACGTACTTGGTGAAGATGAGGTTGGCGAGGCCCTCGACGTTCCCGCCGTGCCGGGCGTTCGCCGCCCCCAGGCCGTTGAAGGTCTTCAGCGACGCCTGTCCGATGCCGGCGATCAGCAGGATGCCGAAGCCGAGACCGCACGCGGCGGCCAGCCAGCGCTGGCCCTTGAGCGTCTCCTTCAGCGAGTCCGCCGCGGTGACACCGACGAGCATGACCACGAAGAGGAACAGCATCATGATGGCGCCGGTGTAGACGACGACCTGGACGATGCCCAGGAAGTAGGCGCCGTTGGCGAGGTAGAAGACCGCCAGCACGATCATGGTGCCGGCGAGCGACAGTGCGCTGTGCACCGCCTTCTTCATCAGGACGGTGGCGAGTGCGCCGAGCACGGCGACGGTGCCGAGGATCCAGAACTGGACGGCCTCGCCCGTCGAGGTGGCGGTGGCCGCCGCGGCCAGGGTGGGGCTCACGCGTCCACCTCCTTGTCCGCTTCTCCCTTGGAGACGGCCCTCTGGCGCTCCGTGCCGGGAGCGGCCTCGGTCACCAGGCCCCGGTAGTAGTCCTGTTCGTCCATGCCGGGGAAGATCGCGTGCGGGCTGTCGACCATGCCGTCCTCGAGCCCCGCGAGCAGCTCGTCCTTGGTGTAGATGAGGCTCTCGCGGGTGGTGTTGGCGAGCTCGAACTCGTTGGTCATGGTCAGTGCCCGGGTGGGGCACGCCTCGATGCAGAGCCCGCAGAGAATGCAGCGCGCGTAGTTGATCTGGTAGACGCGGCCGTAGCGCTCGCCCGGGGAGTAGCGCTCCTCGTCCGTGTTGTCCGCGCCCTCGACGTAGATGGCGTCCGCCGGGCACGCCCAGGCGCAGAGCTCGCAGCCGACGCACTTCTCCAGCCCGTCGGGGTGGCGGTTGAGCTGGTGCCGGCCGTGGAAGCGCGGCGCCGTCACCTTCTGGGTCTCCGGGTACTGCTCCGTCAGCCTCTTCTTGAACATGGCCTTGAAGGTCACGCCGAAGCCGGCCACAGGATTCTGGAACTTCTCCTCCGAGGGTTCCGATGCCTCAGACACCGTCGGCCTCCCTTCCGTCACTCGAACTTCCGGCACCCGCCTGATCGTCGTTCCGGGTGTCCGGCCCGCCACTGCCGACGAGCTCCCGCTCGCGTCGTGGTGTGCGGCGCGGCACCGGCGGCAGGGTCTGGCCTGGCAGCGGCGGCACGGGGAATCCGCCCGCCATCGGGTCGAACGCCGGCTCCGGGCCGGCCGCCTCCTCGGCCGCCCTGGTCCTCCGGTCGCGGAAGACGTCGGCGACGAAGGAGACCAGCAGGACCGCGATCACCGCTCCGGCGACGTACAGCAGGATCCTGGAGTAGTCGTAGCCCTCGTTGTTCAGCGCCCTGACCGTGGCGACCAGCATCAGCCAGACCACGGAGACCGGGATCAGGACCTTCCAGCCGAGCTTCATCAGCTGGTCGTAGCGGACGCGGGGCAGCGTGCCGCGCAGCCAGATGAAGAAGAAGAGGAGCAGCTGCACCTTGATGACGAACCAGAGCATCGGCCACCAGCCGTGGTTCGCGCCCTCCCAGAAGGTGCTGACCGGGTACGGAGCCCGCCAGCCGCCCAGGAAGAGGGTCACCGAGACCGCGGAGACGGTGACCATGTTGACGTACTCGGCGAGCATGAACATCGCGAACTTGATCGAGGAGTACTCGGTGTTGAAGCCGCCGACCAGGTCGCCCTCGGACTCCGGCATGTCGAACGGGGCGCGGTTGGTCTCGCCGACCATCGTGACGATGTAGATGATGAAGGAGACCGGCAGCAGGAGGACGAACCAGCGGTCCTGCTGCGCCGCCACGATCTCCGAGGTCGACATCGAACCGGAGTAGAGGAACACCGAGGCGAACGCGGCGCCCATCGCGATCTCGTAGCTGATCATCTGGGCGCAGGAGCGCAGGCCGCCGAGCAGCGGGTACGTCGATCCGGAGGACCAGCCGGCGAGCACGATGCCGTAGATGCCGACGGAGGCGACCGCGAGGATGTACAGCATCGCGATCGGCAGGTCGGTCAGCTGCATCGTCGTACGGTGGCCGAAGATCGAGACCTCGTTGCCGGCCGGTCCGAACGGGATCACCGCGATCGCCATGAACGCCGGTGCGGCGGCCACGATCGGGGCCAGGACGTAGACGACCTTGTCGGCCCGTTTGACGACGACGTCTTCCTTCAGCATCAGCTTGATGCCGTCGGCGAGCGACTGGAGCATGCCCCAGGGGCCGTGCCTGTTGGGGCCGATGCGCAGCTGCATCCAGGCGACGACCTTGCGCTCCCACACGATGGAGAACAGCACGGTCACCATCAGGAACGCGAAGCAGAACACCGCCTTGACGACGACGAGCCACCAGGGGTCCGTGCCGAACATCGAGAGGTCCTCGGCTGCGAGGACGGTGCCCTGCGGTGCCGCGGCGAGTCGGTCGAGGCCGGTCACTCTCCTACCTCCGTTGTCTCGACGTGGGAGCCCGGGGCGGCCGGACCGATCCGGACCAGTCCGCCCGGCTGGGCGCCGGTGTCGGCGGGGATTCCCCGGCCGACGGAGTTGAGCGGCACCCAGACCACCCGGTCCGGCATCTCGGTCACGGCCAGCGTGAGTTCGGTGGTGCCGGCGGGGCCGGTGACGGCCAGCAGATCGCCGTCCTTCACTCCGGACTCGGCCGCGGTGGCCGGGGACAGCCGGGCGACGGCCGCGTGCCTCGTACCGGTCAGCGCCTCGTCGCCCTCCTGGAGCCGGCCCCGGTCGAGCAGCATCCGGTGGCCCGCGAGGACCGCCTCGCCGTCGCCGGGCCGGGGCACCGGGCGGGAGGTCACCCGCGGGTCATCGGCGTGACCGCCCTGCCGGCCGCCGAGGCGGTCGAGCTCGCGGCGGACCGCCCTCGGATCAGGCAGCCCGAGGCGTACGCCGAGGGCGTCGGCCAGCATGTGCAGCACCCGCGCGTCGGTGGGGCAGAGCGTCCTGGGCAGTTGCTCGGGCTTCAGAGCGGCCTCGAACATCCGCGCCCTCCCCTCCCAGTTGAGGAAGGTTCCGGGCTTCTCCGGGACGGCCGCGACGGGAAGGACCACGTCGGCGCGGTCGGTGACCGCACCGGGGCGCAGCTCCAGCGAGACGAGGAAGCCGACCTCGTCCAGGGCCTCCACGGCGCGGGCCGGGTCGGGCAGGTCCTCGGGGTCCACCCCCGCGACCAGCAGCGCGCCCAGTTCTCCGGTGGCCGCGGCCGCCACGATCTGGCCGGTGTCACGGCCGAAGCGGGCGGGGAGCTCGGCGACGCCCCATACGGACGCCACCTCCTCCCGGGCCCGGGGGTCCGTCGCGGGACGGCCGCCGGGCAGCAGCGACGGGAGCGCGCCCGCCTCCAGTGCCCCGCGTTCGCCGGCCCGGCGCGGGATCCACACGAGTGCGGCGCCGGTCGCCGCGGCGGTGCGCACGGCGGCGGTCAGCCCGCCGGGCACCGCGGCGAGCCGCTCACCCACCACGATGACGGCGCCCTCACCGCGCAACGCCTCGGCCGCGACGGCTCCGACGCTCTCCAGGCCGACCCCGCCCGCGAGGGCGTCCAGCCATTCGGTCTCGGTGCCGGGTGCGGCGGGGAGCAGGGTGCCGCCCGCCTTCACGAGGCCCCGGCTGGCGTGCGAGGCGAGCGCGAAGGTCCGCTGCCCCCTCTTGCGGAAGGCCTTGCGGAGGCGCAGGAAGACGCCCGGTGCCTCCTCCTCGGATTCGAAGCCGACGAGCAGGACGGCCGGGGCCTTCTCCAGCGAGGTGTACGTGACGCCGGTCCCGTCCAGGTCGCGTCCGCGGCCTGCCACCCGGGCGGCGAGGAAGTCGGCTTCCTCGGCGCTGTGGACCCGGGCCCGGAAGTCGATGTCGTTGGTGCCGAGGGCGACCCGTGCGAACTTGCTGTACGCGTAGGCGTCCTCGACGGTCAGCCGGCCGCCGGTGAGCACCCCGGTCCTGCCGTGTGCCGCCGAGAGACCGGCTGCCGCGGCTGCCAGCGCCTCGGGCCAGCTCGCCGGCTCCAGCACACCCTCCGCGTTGCGGACGAGCGGCGTGGTGAGCCGGTCGCGCTGCTGGGCGTAGCGGAAGCCGAAGCGGCCCTTGTCGCAGAGCCACTCCTCGTTGACCTCGGGGTCGTTGGCGGCGAGCCGCCGCATGACCTTGCCGCGCCGGTGGTCGGTCCGCGTCGCGCAGCCGCCGGCGCAGTGCTCGCACACCGAGGGGGTCGACACCAGGTCGAAGGGCCGGGAGCGGAAGCGGTACGCCGCCGAGGTGAGGGCTCCGACCGGGCAGATCTGGATGGTGTTGCCGGAGAAGTACGACTCGAAGGGGTCGCCCTCGCCGGTGCCGACCTGCTGGAGCGCACCGCGCTCGATCAGCTCGATCATCGGGTCACCCGCCACCTGGTTGGAGAACCGGGTGCAGCGGGCGCAGAGCACGCACCGCTCGCGGTCCAGCAGCACCTGGGTGGAGATGGGGACGGGCTTCTCGAAGGTGCGCTTCTTCCCGTCGAAGCGGGAGTCGGTGCCCCCGTGCGACATCGCCTGGTTCTGCAGGGGGCACTCGCCGCCCTTGTCGCAGACCGGGCAGTCCAGCGGGTGGTTGATGAGCAGGAGCTCCATCACCCCCTTCTGGGCCTTCTCCGCGACGGGTGAGGTGATCTGCGACTTCACGACCATGCCGTCGGTGCACGTGATGGTGCAGGAGGCCATCGGCTTGCGCTGGCCCTCGACCTCGACGATGCACTGCCGGCAGGCTCCGGCCGGGTCGAGGAGCGGGTGGTCGCAGAAGCGCGGGATCTCGATGCCCAGGAGTTCGGCGGCACGGATGACGAGGGTGCCCTTGGGCACGCTGATCTCGATGCCGTCGATCGTGAGCGTGACGAGGTCCTCGGGCGGAACGGCCGCCTCGCCGCCCCCGGAGGGCGCACTCGTGGTGACTGTCATGCGTTCACCCCCCGGTGAGCGTTCTTGTCGTCCTTGTCGTCGGCCCAGAGGGTCGACCTGGCCGGGTCGAAGGGGCAGCCCCTGTCGGTGATGTGCTGCTCGTACTCCTCGCGGAAGTACTTCAGCGAGGAGAAGATCGGTGAGGCGGCACCGTCACCGAGGGCGCAGAACGACTTGCCGTTGATGTTGTCGGCGATGTCGTTGAGCTTGTCGAGGTCCGCCATCTCGCCCTTGCCCGCCTCGATGTCGCGGAGCAGCTGGACGAGCCAGTAGGTGCCCTCACGGCACGGTGTGCACTTGCCGCAGGACTCATGGGCGTAGAACTCGGTCCAGCGGGTGACGGCTCGCACCACGCAGGTGGTCTCGTCGAAGCACTGCAGCGCCTTGGTGCCGAGCATCGACCCGGCGGCGCCCACGCCCTCGTAGTCCAGGGGGACGTCGAGGTGTTCGTCGGTGAACATCGGGGTGGAGGAACCGCCGGGGGTCCAGAACTTCAGTCGGTGCCCGGCCCGGATGCCGCCGCTCATGTCGAGCAGCTGGCGCAGGGTGATGCCGAGCGGGGCCTCGTACTGGCCGGGGCTGGTGACGTGCCCGCTGAGCGAGTACAGCGTGAAGCCCGGGGACTTCTCGCTGCCCATCGACTTGAACCAGTCCTTGCCCCTGTTCAGGATCGCGGGGACCGAGGCGATGGACTCGACGTTGTTCACGACGGTGGGGCAGGCGTACAGACCGGCGACCGCGGGGAAGGGGGGCCGCAGCCGGGGCTGGCCGCGCCGTCCTTCGAGCGAGTCGAGCAGCGCGGTCTCCTCTCCGCAGATGTACGCACCCGCGCCCGCGTGCACCGTGAGTTCCAGGTCGAGCCCCGAACCCAGGATGTCCGTCCCCAGGTAGCCCGCCTCATACGCCTCGCGCACGGCCTCGTGCAACCGCCGCAGTACGGGGACGACCTCGCCGCGCAGGTAGATGAAGGCGTGCGAGGAGCGGATCGCGTAGCAGGCGATCACGATGCCTTCGATGAGGCTGTGCGGATTCGCGAAGAGGAGCGGGATGTCCTTGCAGGTCCCGGGCTCCGACTCGTCGGCGTTGACCACGAGGTAGTGCGGCTTGCCGTCACCCTGCGGGATGAACTGCCACTTCATCCCGGTGGGGAAGCCCGCTCCTCCGCGTCCGCGCAGACCGGAGTCCTTGACGTACGCGATGAGGTCGTCGGGCGGCATCGCGAGGGCCTTGCGCAGTCCCTCGTAGCCGTCGTGCCGGCGGTAGGTGTCCAGCGTCCAGGACTCCGGCTCGTCCCAGAAGGAGGAGAGGACGGGTGCCAGGAGTTTCTCCGGGCTGGTCCCGTTCTTGCCGATCTCGGCTGCCAAGGTCATCACTCCCCCTCCTCGGCTGCGGGCCCGGCCGGGTACTCCGGGTCGGAGGCCGACGTCTGCTGCGGCGCGTCGTGCGAGCTGAGGTGTTCGGCGCCCTTCTGCGGCGGCGCGTCCTGGGGCGTCCCGCCCCTCTGCCCGACCACACGCGCGTGCGGTGCGGTCTCGCCCTTGGCCAGTTTCAGTCCGGCCAGCGAGGCGGCACCCGCTCCGCCGCTCGCCTCGACGGCACCGGGGCGCGCGTCGGGGAAACCGGCCAGGATCCGGGCCGTCTCCTTGTAGGTGCAGAGGGGGGCGCCGCGGGTGGGCTCCACGGTCCGGCCGGCGATCAGGTCGTCGACGAGCCGTGTCGCGCTCTCCGGCGTCTGGTTGTCGAAGAACTCCCAGTTGACCATCACGACGGGCGCGAAGTCGCAGGCCGCGTTGCACTCGATGTGCTCGAGGGTGACCTTGCCGTCGTCAGTTGTCATGTCGGACCCGTCGTTGCCGACGCCCAGGTGGTCCTTGAGCCGCTCGAAGATGGCGTCGCCGCCCATGACCGCGCACAGGGTGTTGGTGCAGACCCCGACCTGGTAGTCACCGCTCGGCCGGCGCCGGTACATCGTGTAGAAGGTGGCGACCGCGGTGACCTCGGCGGTGGTGAGGCCGAGCTGGTCGGCGCAGAACGCCATGCCCGTGCGGGAGACGTACCCCTCCTCGGACTGCACCAGGTGCAGCAGCGGCAGAAGCGCGGAGCGACTGCCGGGGTAGCGGGCGATCACTTCCTTCGCGTCCGCTTCGAGCCGGGCGAGCACCTCGGCCGGGTAGGCGGGGGCGGGGAGCTGCGGCATCCCCAGACTGACTTCTCGACTGGATGCGGTCACCGGTCGACGCCTCCCATCACGGGGTCGATGGACGCGACGGCGACGATGACGTCGGCGACCTGGCCGCCCTCGCACATCGCCGCCATGGCCTGGAGGTTGGTGAAGGACGGGTCGCGGAAGTGGACCCGGAAGGGGCGCGTGCCGCCGTCCGAGACGACGTGCACGCCGAGTTCGCCCTTGGGGGACTCCATGGCGGTGTACGCCTGCCCGGCCGGGACCCGGAAGCCCTCGGTCACCAGCTTGAAGTGGTGGATCAGGGCCTCCATGGAGGTGCCCATGATCTTCTTGATGTGGTCCAGCGAGTTGCCGAGTCCGTCGGGCCCCAGCGCGAGCTGTGCGGGCCAGGCGATCTTCTTGTCACCGACCATGACCGGGCCTGGCTCCAGCCGGTCCAGGCACTGCTCGATGATCCTGAGCGACTGGCGCATCTCCTCCAGGCGGATGAGGAAGCGGCCGTAGGCGTCGCAGGTGTCCGCGGTGGGCACGTCGAACTCGTAGTCCTCGTAACCGCAGTACGGATCGGTCTTGCGCAGGTCGTGCGGGAGTCCGGCCGACCTGAGGACCGGACCGGTGGCGCCGAGCGCCATGCAGCCGGTCAGGTCGAGGTACCCGACGTCCTGCATACGGGCCTTGAAGATGGGGTTGCCGGTCGCGAGCTTGTCGTATTCCGGCAGGTTCTTCTTCATGGTCCGGACGAACTCGCGGAGCCGGTCGATCGCGCCCATGGGCAGGTCCTGGGCGAGGCCGCCGGGCCGGATGAACGCGTGGTTCATCCGCAGTCCGGTGATCAGCTCGAAGAGGTCGAGCACGAGTTCACGGTCACGGAAGCCGTAGATCATGATCGTCGTGGCGCCGAGCTCCATGCCGCCGGTGGCGACGCACACCAGGTGCGAGGAGATCCGGTTGAGCTCCATCAGGAGCACCCGCAGGACGGTGGCCCGCTCGGGGATCTGGTCCTCGATGCCGAGGAGTTTCTCGACCCCGAGGCAGTACGCCGCCTCGTTGAAGAACGGGGTCAGGTAGTCCATGCGCGTGACGAAGGTGGTGCCCTGGGTCCAGTTCCGGAATTCGAGGTTCTTCTCGATGCCGGTGTGGAGGTAGCCGATGCCGCAGCGGGCCTCGGTGACGGTCTCGCCGTCGATCTCCAGGATCAGCCGCAGCACGCCGTGTGTGGACGGGTGCTGGGGACCCATGTTGACGATGATGCGTTCGTCGTCCGACTTCGCGGCGGACTCGACGACCTCGTCCCAGTCGCCGCCGGTGACTGTGTACACAGTCCCCTCGGTGGTGGCCCTGGGTGTCGAGTGGGGCGTTGCGTGGGGAGTGGTCATCAGCTGTACGACCTCCGCTGGTCCGGAGCCGGGATCTGGGCGCCCTTGTACTCGACGGCGATGCCGCCGAGGGGGTAGTCCTTGCGCTGCGGGAAGCCCTGCCAGTCGTCCGGCATCATGATCCGGGTCAGGGCGGGGTGCCCGTCGAAGATCAGCCCGAAGAAGTCGTAGGTCTCGCGCTCGTGCCAGTCGTTGGTCGGGTAGACCGCGACGAGGGACGGGATGTGCGGGTCGCTGTCCGGCGCGGACACCTCGAGGCGGATCAGCCGCCCGTGGGTGAGGGAGCGCAGGTGGTAGACCGCGTGCAGTTCGCGTCCCTTGTCCCCCAGGTAGTGGACGCCGCTGACGCCCGTACACAGCTCGAAGCGCAGGGCAGGGTCGTCACGCAGGGTGCGGGCAACCTGGACCAGGTGCTCGCGTGCGATGAAGAAAGTGATCTCGCCCCGGTCGACGACCGTCTTCTCGATGGCGCTGCCGGGGAGCAGGTCCTGTTCCTCCAGGGCTCCTTCCAGCTCGTCGGCGACTTCGTCGAACCAGCCGCCGTACGGGCGGGAGGTGGGACCCGGCAGGGTCACCGTGCGGACGAGTCCGCCGTAGCCGGAGGTGTCGCCGCCGTTGTCGGCGCCGAACATGCCCTTGCGCACGCCGATGACCTCACCGGAGTCGTCGCGCGGGGCGGGCACCTGGCCGCTGTTCGTGTTCAGCTCGTCGCTCATCGCAGCAGCCCCTTCATCTCGATCAGGGGAAGTGCCTTGAGAGCCGCCTCCTCCGCCTCGCGGGCGGCCTCCTCCGCGTTGACCCCGAGCTTGGAGCCCTGGATCTTCTGGTGGAGCTTGAGGATGGCGTCGATCAGCATCTCGGGACGCGGGGGGCATCCCGGCAGATAGATGTCGACCGGGACAATATGATCAACACCCTGGACAATGGCGTAATTATTGAACATTCCACCCGATGACGCGCAAACCCCCATGGAAATGACCCACTTAGGGCTCGGCATCTGGTCGTAGACCTGTCGCAGGACGGGCGCCATCTTCTGGCTGACCCGCCCGGCGACGATCATCAGATCCGCCTGCCGCGGCGATCCGCGGAAGACCTCCATTCCGAAACGGGCCAGGTCGTACCGCCCGGCGCCGGTCGTCATCATCTCGATGGCGCAGCAGGCGAGGCCGAAGGTGGCGGGGAAGACGGAGGACTTCCGTACCCAGCCGGCGGCCTGCTCGACAGTGGTCAGCACAAAGCCGCTCGGCAGCTTCTCTTCGAGTCCCATGGTGTGCCCCTCAGCCCCTCAGTCCCATTCCAGGCCGCCCCGGCGCCACACATACGCGTAGGCGACGAAGACGGTGAGCACGAAGAGCAGCATCTCCACGAGCCCGAAGATCCCCAGGGCGTCGAAGGTGACCGCCCAGGGATAGAGGAAGACGATCTCGATGTCGAAGACGATGAACAGCATCGCCGTCAGGTAGTACTTGATGGGGAAACGGCCGCCTCCGGCTGGAGTGGGGGTGGGTTCGATGCCGCACTCGTACGCTTCGAGCTTTGCCCGGTTGTACCGCTTGGGGCCGATAAGCGTGGCCATGACCACGGAGAAGATCGCAAACCCTGCCCCGAGGGCGCCGAGCACGAGGATGGGCGCGTAGGCATTCACGCTCCTCGCTCCTTCCAGTCGTCCTTGACCGTTGGACCGCATCGGGCGACCGGCTCGCCACCTCATCAAGATCGTGCACATGTGAGGCAGTTCACAAGCCCGACTGCCCCGCATCCTATGCCTGCCGTCCTGTGATCTGCGACACGGGGTGCGTCACCGTCTTTGTGATCTCCACCACCCCTCGAACGATCATGAAGCCGGATGAGCGGTGATCTACGCACGCGAAGCGGCCGAGCGGTTACGAGACGTGACATTTGATCGTGTTGTCGCTGGTCAAAGCCGGTTGTCACTATCAATGGTAGGCATCTACATGCAAATTGGCGATGGATGCCGAAGGGGTGATATAGGCATCGGCCGCAGTTCGCCTCCACCCGGAAGAGGGGCCGGCCGGACCCAGGTGGACGGTGGCCATGCGCATCGGTTCACTAACTCTCCGCGTGCGGGGCCGCGATGGAGGAGGAGGCACACCCGTCGGCCGCCGGGCCGCCGGGAGCGGCGGGGCGGGGCTCCGGGCGGCACCCCTCCGCCCGGCGGCTCCGGCCGGCCGCGCGACCGGCCGGCCCGCCGGGCCGAGCGGATGCCGCACGGGGCGACGGGGTGGCCCGCGGGGCGCGGACCGCACGAGGCGACCGCGAAGCGGGGAGCGGTCAGCGGCACCCTTCTCCCCGGCCCACCGAAAGAGGCCAGGGCAAACCGGACATGACTCGCCAATAGGTCACGAGGCGACAGGAAGCGGGGTGTTCCCGGACTCGAGGCGGATGAGTGCCGGACTCGAGTCCGGGCACGGCCGCGCGGTTGCCCCTCACGGGAGACCCACGCTGTGACCTGCGTCACCCCGTGCGCGCTTCAAGAAAAGCGGGCTTGGCCATCCGTGTGAACGGATGGTAAGCGACGGGCAATTCGGGCGTATTGAAAGAACGCCGTGATCACAGCGGTGTTCACTCACGCCCCTTTTGCCCGTTAGGACGTCAATAGAGGCCCGGAATAAGCGGATTCATGGATTCCGAACGTAACTGTGTCGCAACACACGTTTCTTGATGGGACCCCTACAGCCCTGATAGCGGTAGTACTCATGTCCCACACCGCTCACATACCCAGCCACCGGAAGCCCCGCCAGAGTGCCTCGAAGACGGCGCTGCGGGCAGGAGTTGCCGGTGGCGTCCTCAGCACCATCGCGGTCGCGGGTGCCGCCGGTCCGGCTCAGGCCGAGCCGGTGGCCCAGACCATCGAGATGCCCACCATCACGGCCGGGCTCTCCACCTCCGTCGCCGCGTCCGCGCAGGCGACCCAGGCGGTCGCTCTCGAGTTCGAGACGCAGGCCCAGGAGGACGCCGCGGCCGAGGCCGCCGCCAAGACCGCCAAGAAGGCCAAGGCAGAGGCGGTCCGCAAGGCGGAGGCCAAGAAGAAGGCCGAAGCCGCCGCCAAGGCCGAGGCCGAGGCCGAGGCCGCCGAGCGTGCCTCCCGCTCCGCCGAGCGCACCACGCTCAGCGCGTCCTCCGGCTCCTCCGGCTCGTCCTTCTCCACCTCGTCGTCCTCGAACGCCACCGGGTCCGCCGCGTCCGTCATCGCGTTCGCGCAGTCCCAGGTCGGCGACGCGTACGTCTCCGGTGGTACCGGCCCGAACTCGTGGGACTGCTCGGGTCTGGTCCAGGCCGCCTTCGGTTCGGTGGGCATCGATCTGCCGCGCGTCTCGCAGAGCCAGTCGACGGCCGGGACCCAGGTCTCGCTCGACAACCTCCAGCCCGGCGACATCCTGTACTGGGGCGGTGCGGGCAGCGCGTACCACGTCGGGATCTATGTGGGCGGCGGCCAGTTCGTCGGTGCGCAGAACTCCAGCACCGGCGTCGTGCAGGCGTCCCTGGACTACGACCCGCCGTCGGGCGCCGTGCGCGTTCTCTGATTCACAAGCTCCGCACGCTCGCGGGCCGTCACCCCACCGACCGGGGTGACGGCCCGTCATCGTGCCGTCGGCCCGCCCCGGCGCCGTAGGCGCGTCACAGTGCCGTAGGTGCGTCCGCCTCCGCGGGGGCCTGCGCCGGCCTGCGCTGGCCCGGCACGTGTCCCCGTTCCCGCCCGGCACGGTCCCGGCGCAGGAGCATCACGCCCACCGCGCAGACGAGCGCGGCCAGCACGAAGCCGTACGGCGGTGTCGAGCCCGAGGGCTGTGTCTCGTAGACGAGCGCGGCCGACAGCACGGTGACCGCGCCCACCGCCCGGCCCCCGCTCGCTGTGGCGGCGAGCACCGCCGTCGCCCACAGCAGGTACCACGGCTGCACCATCGGCGAGAGCGCGACCAGGGCCAGCAGCGCGAGGCCCAGGGCGTGAACGGGTCGTGTGCGCCCCGTCGTGGCGTGCCACGCGAGCCGGGCGATCAGTACCAGGGCGGCCAGCAGTCCCAGGTTCTGCACGGCGGACTTGACCGGGTCCGGGTCGGTCCCGGCCAGCAGCCGCAGGAGTTCGCCCAGGCCCAGACCGAGGTCGCTGCTGAGGGACAGTGCGGTGTGGATGCGTCCCGCGACGCCCTGGGTCCCGAGCCAGCCGAAGCCGGTGCCGCCGAGGAACGTGGCGCCGACGGCGACCGCCCCGGCGACCAGTCCGGGGGCCAGCAGCCCCTTCGCCACCCGCCGTACGGCCGGCCCGTGCGCGGCCCGGCCCACCACGACGCCCATGAACAGGAGTGCCACCGCCGCGGGCGACTTCACCATCACGGCGAGTCCGACGAGCGCCGACCCGGTGATCCACCTCCCGCGCAGGGCGAGCAGCACTCCGGCCAGCATGAGGCCGGTCATCAGCCCGTCGTTGTGGACGCCGCCGACCACATGGATGAGCAGCAGCGGATTCAGTGCCCCGAGCCACAGCGCGGCGCTCTCACTGCGGCCGTGCTCCCGGGCGAGGTTCCGCAGGGCCCACACGATCAGTACCAGCGCGCCCAGGGCGATGAGGCGCATCCCCAGCACGGCGGGCACGATCGTGCCGCCGCTCGCCCAGGCCACGCCCCGGGCGAGCACGAGGAAGAACGGTCCGTACGGGGCCGGGGTGTCGGTCCAGTGCCCGCCGACGCTCGCAGCGGCGTCGCCGCCCGGCCCGTCGGGGTCGAGGACGGACGGTCCCGCGCTGTAGACGTCGTGTCCTTCGAGGACCATCACGCCCTGCGCGATGTAGCTGTAGACGTCGGCGCTGTACAGCGGGGGCGCGAGGACCAGGGGGGCCGTCCACCACGCGAGGGTGACGAGGGTGCCGCGCACGGAGGCGCCCGCCCTCCCGTACAGCCACCAGGCGGCGACGAGCACCGTCAGTCCGCCGTACGCCAGTGCGTAGCCCGCCGCGGTCACCGCGGTCCCGCGCGGGACCCACAGCCCCCACGGGTCGTGGGCCGGCAGTGTGCCGACGGCCCAGCCCCCCAGCGCGACCGCCAGCGATCCGGCCGCGCCGAGTCGCCGGCAGCCGCCGGCCGTCCATGCCCGTGTAGCCCCCATGGCCCGAAACCTATCGCAGGGCCGTCCGCCGGGGACCGGGGTGCCCCCGGGCCCTGGCGGCTCAGGCCTTCGGGGCGGCCTTCGAGAGGCCGTTGATGATGCGGTCCATGGCGTCGCCACCCGTCGGGTCGGTGAGGTTGGCGAGCATCTTCAGCGTGAACTTCATCAGGATCGGGTGGGTCAGGCCGCGCTGCGTCGCGATCTTCATGACCTTCGGGTTCCCGATCATCTTCACGAAGGCGCGGCCCAGCGTGTAGTAGCCGCCGTAGGTCTCCTTGAGGATCTTCGGGTAGTGGTGCAGGGCCAGTTCGCGCTGGGCCGGGGTGGCGCGGGCGTGTGCCTGGACGATGACGTCCGCGGCGATCTGGCCCGACTCCATGGCGTAGGCGATGCCTTCGCCGTTGAACGGGTTGACGAGCCCGCCCGCGTCACCGACGAGCAGCAGGCCCTTGGTGTAGTGCGGCTGGCGGTTGAAGGCCATCGGGAGTGCGGCGCCGCGGATCGGCATCGTCATGTTCTCGGGGGTGTAGCCCCAGTCCTCCGGCATGGAGGCGCACCACGCCTTGAGCACCTCGCGCCAGTCGAGCTCCTTGAAGGCGGACGAGGAGTTCAGGATGCCGAGGCCGACGTTGGAGGTGCCGTCGCCCATGCCGAAGATCCAGCCGTAGCCGGGCAGCAGACGGTCCTCGGCGCCACGGCGGTCCCACAGCTCCAGCCAGGACTCCAGGTAGTCGTCGTCGTGGCGGGGCGACGTGAAGTACGTACGGACCGCGACGCCCATCGGGCGGTCCTCGCGACGGTGCAGGCCCATGTGGAGGGAGAGCCGGGTGGAGTTGCCGTCGGCGGCGACGACGAGCGGGGCGTGGAAGGTGACCGGGGTCTTCTCCTCGCCGAGCTTCGCGTGGACGCCGGTGATGCGGCCGGTGCGCTCGTCCTTCACGGGCTCACCGACGTTGCAGCGCTCGTACAGCCGGGCGCCCGCCTTCTGTGCCTGGCGGGCGAGCTGCTCGTCGAAGTCGTCGCGCTTGCGGACCAGACCGTAGTCCGGGTACGAGGCGAGGTCCGGCCAGTCCAGCTGGAGGCGCACGCCGCCGCCGATGATGCGCAGGCCCTTGTTGCGCAGCCAGCCGGCCTCCTCGGAGATGTCGATGCCCATGGAGACGAGCTGCTTGGTGGCGCGCGGGGTGAGGCCGTCGCCGCAGACCTTCTCACGCGGGAAGGCCGTCTTCTCCAGGAGGAGGACGTCGAGTCCGGCCTTGGCGAGGTAGTACGCGGTCGTGGAGCCGGCTGGGCCCGCTCCGACGACGATCACGTCCGCGCTGTGTTCGGAGAGGGGCTCGGTCACGGTCGGATCTCCCGAAGACTCGAATTCGCGTGCCGCGCGGCACATGTCGCGTGCAGTCTATGGGTGCCTGCTGATCAACCTCCCGAAGGGCTCCCTGATGCCGCACGTGCCTGACACGACTCCGTCCGTACATCTGCGTGTCCCCACCGACGAGGACGCCTTCGCCTGGTACCGGGTGTTCGCCGACCCGGAGGTGATGGAGTTCCACGGCGGCCGTCCGGCGGAGTACTCCGTGTACGAGGAGCTGACCGCCCGCCAGCGCCGGCACGACGCGGAGTTGGGCTACTGCCTGTGGACGGTGCTGGACGACGCCGGTGAGGTGCTCGGCTTCACCGGCGCCCAGCCGTGGCCCCACGAGTCGTTCGGCCCGGTGGGCGAGATCGAGATCGGCTGGCGGCTGGGCCGGGCCGCCTGGGGACACGGCTACGCGACGGCGGCCGCACGGACCACGCTGGAGCGGATACGGGCGCTCGGGGTACGGGAGGCCGTCGCGATGATCAACACGCGCAACGCCCGCTCGGTGGCGGTGGCCGTACGTCTCGGCATGCGGCGGGCCGAGACGTACACCTCCCCGGCGTCCGGGCAGGAGGCGTACTGCTTCCGGCTGGAGCTCTGAGCCCCGCAGCCGTGCTCAGCCGCGGACGCCCCGGTGGAGCGCCACCACCCCGCCGGTGAGGTTGCGCCAGGCGACCTCCGACCAGCCGGCCTCCTGCAGCAGCGCCGCGAGGCCGGCCTGGTCGGGCCAGGCACGGATCGACTCGGCGAGGTAGACGTAGGCGTCCGGGTTGGACGACACCGCCCGGGCCACCGGCGGCAGCGCACGCATCAGGTACTCGGTGTACACGGTCCGGAACGGCGTCCACGTCGGCTGGGAGAACTCGCAGATCACCACACGGCCACCGGGCTTGGTGACCCGGTACAGCTCGCTCAGCGCGGCGCCGGTGTCCTGGATGTTGCGCAGCCCGAAGGAGATCGTGACCGCGTCGAAGGTCTCGTCCTTGAAGGGGAGCTTCGTGCCGTCGCCGGCGGTGAAGGGCATCCACGGGTGGCGCTCCTTGCCGACCCGGAGCATGCCGATCGAGAAGTCGCAGGGCACCACGTAGGCACCGGCCCGCGCGAACGGCTGCGAGGAGGTGGCCGTGCCCGCTGCCAGGTCGAGGACCTTCTGGGCAGGCCGGGCGTCGACGGCGCGGGCGACCTCCCTGCGCCAGAGCCGTGCCTGTCCGAGCGACAGCACGTCGTTGGTGAGGTCGTAGTTCGCCGCCACGTCGTCGAACATCGAGGCGACTTCGTGCGGCTGCTTGTCCAGGGATGCTCGGGTCACCGTCCTATTCAAGCAGTCCGGCTCCCGGTCACCCGCAGCGGCGTGGAGCGGCTTCGGCCTTTCGCCGCCGGCAGCACCTCCGGGGGCTCCGCCCGGGCGGAGCGGCGATGTCTCCCCCGCCGGCTCCCCGGACACGGGATCCGCCCCGATCGCCTTCGATTCCGGGAACACCACCGCCTTGATCGACGTCTCATCCGGCGAGGGAAAGGGGTTTCCGCGCCGGGGACCACCCGGCAACTGCTGGACGGCGCACGGGGGAGCGGACAGCCGACCGTCGTGCGGGTACGCGGACGAGCACCCGTGCCCGGGAAGCAGATCAGCGTGCGGGGCGATGGCCGTCCCCCTGTGCGGCCACACCGAGACCACGGATGATCACCAGAGCATGCACAGCGACGACACACATCACATACGGACCGGCACCGGCGCCCGCCGGGTGTCCGGGGGGCCCGCTCCGGGGGCCCGGCCCTCACGCGCGCAGGTCCGCAGGAACTCCATGGCCCGCCGAAGACGGGTGCGGCGCCGGCGTGCCGTGTTCACCGGTGCGGTGATCGCGGTGGCGGCCGTCGCCGCGTTCCTCCACGTCTCCCCACCGTGGCAGGACACAGGCGCCACGGTCGCGGCCGGCCAGGACACGGTCCCGGCCTCCCCGGAGGCCGGGACCGTGCCGGAGGCGCCGGCCTCCCCGGAGGCGGCGGTGAGCCCCGGGCCCTCGAAGTCCCCGGTGAGCTCACCGGGCGCCGAGGAGTCCGTCGATCCGGACTCCGTGCCGGAGTCGGGGCCCGGCACCTTCACCGTGGCCCGTGGGGGTGTCTCGTCCGAGGGCGGCGGCAGCCGCTACCGCGTCGAGGTGGAGGACGGCAGCGGTGTGGACCCGGACAGCGCCGCCGAGGACGTCGCGGAGATACTCGCCGACCCCCGGGGCTGGAGCAAGGACGGGACCCGTACGTTCCGTCAGGTCGACGACGGGTCGGCGGGGCTGGTCATCCGGATAGGGACGCCGAAGACCACCGACCGGCTCTGCGGGCGGTACGGGCTGGACACCAGGGGCGAGGTGAACTGCCGCGGCGGGAAGGACGTCATGGTCAACCTGGCCCGGTGGCAGCTCGGTTCGCCGACCTTCGACGGTCCGGCGGCCGAGTACCGGGCCCTGATCATCAATCACGAGGTGGGCCACTGGCTCGGGCACGGCCACGAGACCTGCCCCGGTCCCGGCAGGCCCGCGCCCGCCATGATGCAGCAGATCAAGGGGCTGAAGGGGTGCACGTCCAACGCCTGGCCGTACGACGCGGACGGCCGCTACCTGGGCGGGCCCTCGGTTCCGTGACCCGTCCCGGTGCGGCCGCCCGCACCGCCGGTCTCACCGTCGCCGGTACACCAGCCGCCCGCCGAGGACCGTGGCCACACAGGCCCGGGCGCCCGCCGCGCACAGGGCCGCTTCGTCCGGCACGTCGAAGACCGCGAGGTCCGCACGGCCCCCGGCGACGAGCGGGCCGTGCGCGGAACCCGCGAGGTCACGCCCCCTGGCGAAGGGATCCAGGTCCGGTCCGCCGGCCGGGGCCCCCGCCGGGGGGACCACCGTGAGGCCCGCGCGGCCCACGGCGGTGCGTACGGCGGGTTCGGCGAACCCGCCCGCGACATGGGTGGTGCCGTGGCGCAGCATGCGCTGCAGCCCGCGGCGTACGCTGCCCGCCCGGCGGGGCTCGTCCATCCTCCCGGCCTGCCGCTCGAAGTCCACTCCGGTCAGCGGCTGTTCGCCGAGCTCGTCCGCCTCGCGCGGATCCGGGTGGTAGCAGCGGGTCAGCAGCGCGACACCGTCCCACTGGCGCAGGCCCGGGGTGAGGACACCCGGCCACTGCCGGATCCGGGCCGCCGGGTGTGCGGCCCTCACCTCGTCGTACGGCCCGAGGGCCACGATCCGGTCGCCGTCCACCGCGACCGCGCCGCCCTCGACGCCTGCCGTGCCGGCCGGAAGGACCAGCGGCGCGGCGTGAATCGTCAGCACGAAGACGTCAGTTGGCGTTCAGGAGCTTGAGCTCCGGGTGCGCCGTGCCGCCCGCGATCGCCGTGGAGGAGATGTGTGAGACGACGCGCTCGTCGACCGGGTCGTCCGCCGGGTCGTCGTGGACGACCAGGTGTTCGTAGGTCGTGGCGCGCTGGGCGGGGACGCGGCCCGCCTTGCGGATCAGGTCGATGATCTCGAGCCGGTTCGAGCGGTGCTTCGCGCCGGCCGAGGAGACGACGTTCTCCTCCAGCATGATCGAGCCGAGGTCGTCCGCGCCGTAGTGCAGGGAGAGCTGGCCGACCTCCTTGCCCGTGGTCAGCCAGGAGCCCTGGATGTGGGCGACGTTGTCGAGGAAGAGCCGGGCTACGGCGATCATCCGCAGGTACTCGAAGAGGGTGGCCTGCGTCTGTCCCTTCAGCTTGTTGTTCTCCGGCTGGTAGGTGTACGGGATGAAGGCGCGGAAGCCGCCGGTGCGGTCCTGGACGTCGCGGATCATCCGCAGGTGCTCGATGCGTTCGGCGTTGGTCTCGCCGGTGCCCATCAGCATGGTGGAGGTGGACTCGACGCCGAGGCCGTGCGCGATCTCCATGATCTCCAGCCAGCGCTCGCCGGACTCCTTGAGCGGGGCGATCGCCGTACGCGGCCTGGCGGGCAGGAGTTCGGCACCGGCGCCGGCGAAGGAGTCGAGGCCGGCGGCGTGGATGCGCTCGATGGCCTCCTTCGCGGAGACGCCGGAGATGCGGGCCATGTGCTCGATCTCGGAGGCGCCCAGCGAGTGGATGACCAGGTCCGGGAACGCCTTCTTGATCGCGGAGAAGTGTTCCTCGTAGTACTCGACGCCGTAGTCCGGGTGGTGGCCGCCCTGGAACATGATCTGGGTGCCGCCCAGCTCGACGGTCTCGGCGCACCGGCGCAGGATGTCGTCGAGGTCGCGGGACCAGCCCTTGGCGGTGTCCTTGGGCGGGGCGTAGAACGCGCAGAACTTGCAGGCCGTGACGCAGACGTTGGTGTAGTTGATGTTGCGCTCGATGATGTACGTCGCGATGTGCTCCGTACCGGCGTAGCGGCGGCGGCGCACGGCGTCGGCCGCGGCTCCCAGCGCGTGCAGCGGTGCCGACCTGTACAGGTCGAGCGCCTCCTCAGGGGTGATCCGCCCGCCTTCGGCGGCGCGGTCGAGGACGGGCTGAAGGTCGGCCTTCTCGGTCACCGGGCTGTCACCTTTCGGCGGTTTTTCTGCGGTTCCACGGACCGATCCAGCCTACGCCAGCCCGTTCCGGGGTCAGCGTTCGGTCCGGGTGAGCGTGCCCTTCGGCGTGCCCGCAGCCTCCTCGTGGGACTCGTAGCGCAGGGTGTCCTCGGAGGCCAGGGTGAAGACCAGGTCGGCCTCGCCCCCGGTGCACAGTGCGCCGGTGCGGGCGTCCGGGTCGGCGTGCTCGCGGACCTTCAGTTCGGTGGCCGTGCCGGAGACGAGTGTGCCGATGCCCTTGCAGACCACGGTCGTCCCGAGCGCGTCGAACCGGTACGACAGCCGGACCACCTCCTCCCCCTTCTCGCCCTGGACGAACACGGCGGTGAGCGTGCCGTGCGGTGCGCCGCTGCGTTCGGTCGTGGGGCCCTTCCACGTGCCGGCGAAGGCCTTGGGCAGCGCGTCCACCTGCCCGGAAGCCGAGGCGGACGCCGACGGGGAGGACCGGCCGGGGTCCGGCGGGGACTGCGACCCGCCGGCCGCCGGGGGCTGCTGCGCGGCGTCGTCGCCGTGGTCACCGCTGCCCGTGAACAGGTCGCCCAGCGTCGCGGCCCCGACGGTCACCACGGCGAGTGCGCCGGCGACGGCCAGAGCGACGGTGCAGCTGACCCGGCGCCCCCGGCGCGTACCGGGCTGCGGGCCGGCGTCCGGGGCGTCGGCGGCACGGGCACCGGGGCCCCGCTCCCCGGACGTGTCCGAGGGGGACGGCGGCCCGGCCGGCGGGGGCGGCAGCGGGGGGCCGAAGGTGCCGGGCGCCGGGCCCCCCAGTGATGCGCTGCTGAACGGCACCGGCCCGGACTGCACCGGCGCGTCCTGCGGCTCCAGGTCCAGCAGGGCCACCGCCGACCTGCTGACCTCACGGACCAGCGGGCCCGGCAGCCAGCCGGGTGCCACCAGCGAGGCGGCACCGTCCGGCGCGAGCCCGCGGGCGAGTTCGGCGGGGGCCGGCCGGCCGGCGGGGTCCTTGGCGAGGCAGGCGGCCACCAGCTCCCGCAGTCCGCCCTCCAGGTTCCCGAGCTCGGGCTCCTCGTGCACCACCTTGTAGAGGAGTACGGCGGAGGAGTCGCCGGGGAAGGGCGCGGTGCCGGTCGCCGCGTAGGCGAGGACCGCGCCGAGCGAGAAGACGTCGGCGGCACCGGAGACGTCCAGGCCGCGGATCTGTTCCGGTGCCATGTAACCGGGGGAGCCGACGGAGACGCCGGTGGAGGTGAGGGAGACGGTGGCGCCGAGGGCCCGGGCGATGCCGAAGTCGATCAGCCGGGGGCCGTCGAGGGCGAGCAGGACGTTGGAGGGTTTCACGTCCCGGTGGACGAGGCGTTGCGCGTGTACGGCGTCGAGTGCCTCACCGAGCCCGGCCCCCAGGGTCCGCACCGCGTACTCGGGCAGCGGGCCGTGGCGGGTGACCGCGTCGGAGAGCGACGGCCCGGCCACGTAACCGGTCGCCACCCACGGCACGGCCGCGTCGGGGTCGGCGTCTAGCACCGGGGCCGTCCACTGCGCGCCGAGACTCCGTGCCGCGTCCACCTCGCGCCGGAATCTCGCGCGGAACTGCTCGTCGAGGGCGAAGTGGGGGTGCACCACCTTGACCGCGACCGTGCGTCCGCCCGCGCTGCGGCCCAGGTACACGCGGCCCATCCCACCGGCCCCCAGCCTGCCGAGCAGCCGGTAGGCGCCGATGGTGTGCGGTTCGCCGGCTTCCAGCGGCTGCATGCGGTCTCCCCCTGTGGTCCCCGGAACTCGGTCGGCAGCCTAGGGGGCCCGGGACGCACGGTCACACGGACCCCTTCCCCCGATTTCACCCCTATGCGCACGAAGCAGGGATTTCGCCACCCGGAAAGGCGCGAATACGTCGTTCGCCGTGCCGCAGCGGGTCCCCCGGGGAAACCGGAAGGCGTTCCGGCGGACGTCCGCTATTCACCGGGTGTCCACGGAGAGGGCCCGGCGGCGGGGCTCCGGGCATTCACCCCCCTTTCACGGGAGCGGAATGCCGGAGCCGGGCATCGGGGGAATGCGCGGCCCGGGCGAGGAAGGCCCGGAAAAGTACAGGATTCACCTTTCCTCGCACCATTCCCGTGCGCCGGCGGGGTCAGCCGCCGAGCAGTTCCACCTTCACGTCCGCCGGGAAGCCGGTCGTCGGGCCGGTCCGCCGGGCGAACTCGCGCACGCCCGCCAGCTGGTCCGGGCCGAAGCGGAAGTCCAGGGTGGTGAAGTAGCGTTCCAGCACCTCGGCGTCGAAGGCCTCCCAGCGCGCCGCCTGCTCGGCCACCTTGGTGACCTCCTCCAGCGAGACGTCGCGGGAGGCCAGGAACGCCTCGTGCACCTTCTCCACGTAGCCGGGGTGCGAGGCCAGGTAGTCCTTGCGTGCCGCCCAGACCGCGAAGACGAACGGGAGCCCCGTCCACTCCTTCCACATCTGGCCCAGGTCGTGGACCCGCAGCCCGAGCCTGGGGGCGTCGTGAAGGTTCGCGCGGAGCGCGGCGTCGCCGATGAGGACGGCCGCGTCGGCCTCCTGCATCATCAGACCGAGGTCCGGCGGGCAGGTGTAGTAGTCGGGTGTGACGCCGTAGCGCTCGGCCAGCAGCAGCTGGGCCAGCCGCACGGAGGTGCGCGACGTCGAGCCGAGGGCGACCCGGGCCCCGTCCAGCTGCTCCAGGGGGAGCTGGGACACGATCACGCACGACATGACGGGGCCGTCGCAGCCGACGGCGATGTCGGGGAGGGCGACCAGCTCGTCGGCGTTGCGGAGGAACTCGACCAGGGTGACGGGACCGATGTCCAGGTCGCCCCTGACCAGCTGCTCACTGAGTCTTTCCGGGGTGTCCTTCGAGAGCTCCAGATCGAGCAGGGTTCCGGTCCGTGCCAGGCCCCAGTAGAGGGGAAGGCAGTTCAGGAACTGGATGTGGCCGACGCGCGGCCTGCTGCGACGGTCGTCGCCTTCTACGGGAGAGACGGTTGAATTGTCCACATCGCGAGGCTAGACCCGCCCCCGCCGGGCGGCACCATCGGGGCTGCGGACCGGGACGGCCGGACCGCTCCGCGGGGTCTTGCCCGTCAGCTCTCCGGCGCCCGATCAAACATCCGAGTGAAGTGATCTTTCCCTCTACCGCTTCCCACAGACTGCGTGCTAGGCTCGCTCGCAAGTTGCAGTTTGGTTTCCCTTGCAGTACAGAGCCTGCGGAGCATGTAACCCGCAGGCTTTTGTAGTTTTCAGACTTGTTTGCAGGTTCTGGAGCAGGGCAACCCTTTGGCCCAAGGAGGGCTTATGGCTACCGGAACCGTCAAGTGGTTCAACGCTGAAAAGGGCTTCGGCTTCATCGCCCAGGACGGCGGCGGCCCGGATGTCTTCGTCCACTACTCCGCGATCAACGCGTCCGGGTTCCGCTCCCTCGAGGAGAACCAGGTCGTGAACTTCGACGTCACTCAGGGACCCAAGGGTCCGCAGGCTGAGAACGTCACCCCGGCCTAGTTGCCCGGGTCGGCCGATCGCGGCCGAGTGAGCAGTACCCAAGGAGTCCCGCTCCCCCGCTTCGGCGGAGGAACGGGGCTCCTGCCTTTTGCGGTCCCCTGCCCGCCCCGGTGGCCGCTCCCCCGGCGCGCCGGCCGTCACATCGCCGTACGCCCTGCGCGCGCTTCGCCGCACGCCCCGCACGAGCCTTCACCCCCGATCACTGTCGAAGGCCTGTGCGGAGCCGTCACCCGATGCTGACGAGTCCGCCCGTCACAAGGCAGACTGTTGACCGCGATACCAGCGGTACGGGCAGGCGGGATCAGCGGCACCGGCGGGGCGAGCAGGACAGGGGGCATCATGGACCGCGACAACGGACCTGGCGTGCGTGTTCCGGAGCAACGCACTCCGCAGGAACGGGCGGCCGGCGCCGGACTGCGCTTCACCGTGCTCGGCCCCGTACGCGCCTGGCGCGGCAGCGAGGCCCTGCCGGCCGGCTCCCCGCAGCAACGGGCCCTGCTGGCCGCACTGCTCCTGCGCGACGGCCGCACGGCGACCGCCGCCGAACTCATCGACGCCCTCTGGGGCGACGAGCCCCCGTCCCAGGCGCTGGCCACGGTACGGACGTACGCGTCCCGGCTCCGCAAGATCCTCGGCCAGGACACCCTGGTCAGCGAGTCCGGAGGATATGCCGTCCGGGTCCCTCGCGAGACCCTCGACCTGACGCTCGCCCAGGACCTCGCCGTCGAGGCGGACAAGGCACGCGGGAGCGGCGACCGCCACCAGGCCCGCACCCTGATCAACAAGCTGCTCGGCCTGTGGGACGGTGAGGCGCTCGCCTCCCTCCCCGGACGCTACGCGGAGAACCAGCGCACCAGCCTGGAGGAATGGCGCCTCCAGCTCACCGAGACCCGCCTGGACCTGGACCTGGAGCTCGGCTGCCACGCGGAGGCGGTCTCCGAACTCACCGCGCTCACCGCTGCGCACCCCCTGCGCGAGCGGCTGCGCGAGCTGTTGATGCTCGCCCTGTACCGCAGCGGCCGGCAGGCCGAGGCCCTCGCGGTGTACGCCGACACCCACCGCCTGCTCGCCGAGGAACTGGGCGTCGACCCCCGGCCCGAGCTCGCCGCGCTCCAGCAGCGGATCCTCCGGGCCGACGAGGAACTGGCCCACCCGGCCGACGAGCCGGTGTCCGCTTCCGCCCCGCCCCGCCCGGCGCAGCTCCCGGCCACCGTCCCGGACTTCACGGGCCGCGCGGCGTTCGTGCGCGAGCTGGGTGACCGGCTCGTGTCCTCGGAGGGCTCCGTCATGGCCGTCTCCGCGCTCGCCGGCATCGGCGGCGTGGGCAAGACGACCCTCGCCGTGCACGTCGCCCATCAGGCACGTCCGTACTTCCCGGACGGGCAGCTGTACGTCGACCTCCAGGGGGCGGGCGCCAGGGCCGCCGAACCCGAGACCGTCCTCGGCGCGTTCCTGCGCGCCCTGGGCACCGCCGACCCCGCCATCCCGGACTCCCTGGACGAGCGGGCGGCTCTCTACCGCTCCACCCTCGACGGCCGCCGCATCCTGGTCGTGCTGGACAACGCCCATGACGCGGCCCAGATCCGGCCCCTGCTGCCCGGCACGGAAGGCTGTGCGGCGCTGGTCACCAGCCGCGTCCGTATGGTCGACCTGGCCGGCGCGCACCTCGTGGACCTGGACGTGATGTCACCCGAGGAGGCGCTCCAGCTCTTCACCCGCATCGTCGGCGACGAACGCGTCCGCTCGGAACGCGAGGCGGCCCTGGACGTGGTGGCCGCGTGCGGTTTCCTGCCGCTGGCCATCCGTATCGCCGCCTCCCGGCTGGCCGCCCGCCGCACCTGGACGGTCTCGGTGCTTGCCGCGAAGCTCGCCGACGAACGCCGCCGCCTCGACGAGCTCCAGGCGGGCGACCTCGCGGTGAAGGCCACCTTCGAGCTCGGCTACGGCCAGCTCGAGCCGGCCCAGGCCCGTGCCTTCCGCCTCCTGGGCCTGGCGGACGGCCCGGACATCTCCCTCGCGGCGGCGGCCGCCCTGCTGGACCTGGACCCGCACACGGCGGAGGACCTCCTGGAGTCCCTGGTCGACACCAGCCTCCTGGAGTCCGCGGCCCCGGGCCGCTACCGCTACCACGACCTGGTGCGGCTCTACGCGCGTGCATGCGCCGAACGCGACGAACAGCCGCCGGCGGGACGGGAGCTGGCCCTGTCGCGCCTGCTGGACTTCTACCTGGCGACGGCGGCCGGCGTGTACGCGCTGGAGCGGCCGGGGGACCGGACGGTCGAGCATCTGGACGCCACCGAACACCCCGGCCTCGACTTCGCCGAGCACAGGACAGCGCTGGACTGGCTCTACACCGAGGCGGGTTCGATCCTGGCCTGCGCGCAGCAGGCCGCTTCCTCGGGACGGGTCCGGCGCGGCGTCGATCTCATGCTGGCGGCCAAGGATCTCGCCGAGTCGGGAGCCAACAGCCGTCAGTTCGAGTCAGCGGCCATCGCAGTGCGGGACGCCGCTGTGGCTGCCCGCGACCCGCGTTCCGAAGCCCGTGCACGCACCACGCTCGCCCAGGTGCACAGCATGGCCGGCCGTTTCCGGCAGGCCGAGGACGAAGCACGACGCGCCATGCTGCTGGCACCGCAGGTCGATGACGTCTGGACGAACTGCAACGCCCCGAACGAACTCGGGATCATCGCCGGCTACCAGAACCGGCCCGACGAGGCGGAGCCCCTCCTTCAGCAGACCATCGCGGCGTTCCGGGCGGACGGGAACCAGCCCGGCGAAGCGAGCGCCCTGTGCAACCTGTCGCGGATCCAGCTCGCCGTCGGCCACACCGACAGCGCGGTGCGGCTGGCCGGACAGGGAGTCGCGCTGTACAACCGCCTGGGCCTCACTCTGCGCCTGGCCAACGGCCGGTACGCACTCGGGCTGGCACTGGCACGCGCGGGCCGTCAGGGCGAAGCCCAGGAGAGGCTGCAGGAGGCGCTCGCCGTCTTCCGGGAGAGCCGCCAGCGGCTGTGGGAGGGCATGACGCTCTTCCGGCTGGCCGAGGTCCACCTCGACGCCCATCGCCCCGGTGAGGCCGCGGCCCTGTCCGAACAGGCCCTCGCGGTCCTTCTGCACATCGGCGGTGAGTGGCGTCGCGCCAACGTCCTGACCGTGCTGGGCAAGGCCCTGAAGCGGATCGGACAGGTGGACCGCGCGAAGGTGTGCTGGCACGAGGCCCTGTCGACCCTGGAACAGCTGAAGGCCCCGGAAGCTGACGCGGTCCGTCTCCTGCTGTCGCCCGCTCCGACGTCCAACGGCCTCTGACAGCACGTTCATCGTTCGTTTATCGCCGGCCTGCACTCTGATTCCTGTCGGAGCGTCGCGTCGGGGGGCAGGCGATTCGACCGGTCGGACCGCGCACTAAGGTGAACGGCTCTGAACAGCCCGTCCGGCAGTCCACGGGGGAACAGCCGGACGGGCTTTGCCGCCTATCCATGCACCGGAAAATGGAGTTCACGACATGAGCGACGCCAAGAAGATCGAGGTCCCGAAGGCCGGCACAGCGGGGAACGCCAAGCCTACGGACAGCCACATGACCGGCGAGCCGACGGCCAGGCCGACGGACAGCCACATGACCGGTGAGCCCGAGATCGCGACGCTGGACAGCCACATGACCGGCGGCGACCCGCGCTAGTCCGACAGACGACGGGGGAGCGGCCGCGGCGGCGCGGAGGGGGAGCCGTCGTGGCCGCTGCGTGTCCGCGGTCGTCGAGCACGAGGGCCCGAGCCGGCCGGCTCGGGCCCTCGTGCGTGTCCCCCGCGCCGCTGCCGCCCCGGCCTCTGTCACGGGCCCGTGCTTCTCCCGTGCCCAGGTCACGAGTTCTCCCAGCCCTCGCTGCTCACGCTCCATGGCGTGCGTGACGTACGCGCTGAACGCACCCGGGCCGCCTCCGCTCCGGATCTCCTCGGCGGGTTCCTCGGGCAGCGCGACCGTGTGCTTCCCGGTTGCCGGACCAGGCACTGTACCGAGCGACGTCAGTAGCGCGGCTCCGCCGCGACCTGGCAGCGCTTCACGCGGGAGACCAGGCGGGGACTGTCCATCGGCACCGAGATGACCGTGGAGTCACCGGGCCCGAGCTCGGCCTCGGCCTCACCCGTGTCGACGGTCAGACCCTTGGCGTCGACGAACGTCACGTCCACCTCGTACACATGCGTGGTCGCAGCGGTCGAGCGGATCTCGACCGACGAGGAGGTCCACGCCCTGCGCTTGCCCTTCTTCGGCTGGACGCAGCGGACGACGCGCAGAACGGGGTCCTCCGAGGCGGTCGCCCCGGGGGCGGCCGACTCGTACGCCGATCCTCCGGAGGTGCTCGACGAGCTGTCGTCGTCGTAGTCGTGGTCGCGGTAGCCGCCGTTGCTCTTCTTGTCGCTGGAGCAGCCCCCTCCCCCGGAGCCGCCGCTGCTCTTGCCGCTCCTGCCGCCGTGGCTGGACGTCGAGAACCCGGTGAGTGCGAGCACCACCACGACCAGTACCGCCGCGAACCTCGTCTGCCGCCGCACCATCGATGCAGCCCCCCTTGTCGTAGCCGGCCGTCGCACGGACGCGCGACACCGTAACGCACAGCGTCCCGGGCTCGTACCCGTGGACCCGTCATGGCCCTGTCACGGTCTTGTCATCGTCTCCGATGGCAGGGAGGAGCGGCCGGGCGTAGCGTCGGGCGCGGGGAGCGGAGCGCACAGCCGTGCGCCATGGACCGGGAGGCTGTCGATGATCCGCAATGTCCTCGGCTCCGTCGTCGCACTCGTGGGAGCGGCGGCGGCCGTGCAGAGCCCCTTCCACAGCTGGTACGACGACCGCCCCGGCCGGGACTACCGCGTCCAGGACCTGTTCGACGGCATCAGCGGCGCCTCGTCCTCCGTGCTGGGGTCGGTCCTGCTGCCCTTCCTGTTCGCCGCACTGGTGACCCTCGTGGGTGTCGTGCTCCGCTCGCGTTGGGTGGTGGCCCTCGCCGGTCTGGTCGTCATCGGCTTCACCGTGCTGTGGATGGTCCGGCAGGGCCAGGAGGCGGGCGGCCTGACGGTCGACGGCGGCGGATCCGGGCTCCGGTGGGGTGTGGCACAGGCGCTGGCGGGCGGTCTCCTGCTCCTGCTGGGTGCGCTGCTGATGTCGGGGCGGCGGCGGACGGCACGCACCAGGCGTGGCGCCGAGCCGTATCCCGTGCCGCCGGACGACCGTCCCGACACCTGGCCGCCGACGCGGGAGCCGGGGCCGGCCGCCCAGACGTCCCCCGGGCCGGAGCCCGAGGCGGAGCCGTACACCGGGCCGGGCCGGCACCGGGCGCCCCGCGCCGACGAGGACACCGCCCGGTACCCCGTCCAGTACCCCGACGAGGGGGATCAACGGGAACAGGGGCGGTATCACCCGCCCCACCCCTGAGGCCCTCAGGCCCGGGCCCTGTTCCCCGTCCCGGTGCCCTTCAGCGCGTCCAGGGCGTACACGCAGCGGTCCTTGCTGCACGCGTAGACGACACCCGCCTGCGCCACCGGGGAGCCCGTGATCTCGCCGCCCGTGGCCAGCTTCCAGCGGAGCTGGCCGCCCGCCGCGTCCAGGGTGTAGAGCACGTGGTCCGCCGAGCCGAAGTGGACCCGGCCGTCCGCGACGACCGGTGCGCCGACCACCTCACCGCCCGCCGCGAAGCGCCACTTGGGCGTGCCGGTCACCGCGTCCAGGGTGTACAGCGCGCTGCCACTGCCGACGTGCACGTTGCCCGCCGTGACCAGCACGGGCTCGATGGACTGCCGGGCCTCCGTCGCGATCCGCCACCGGTCCTTGCCGGTGGAGGCGTCCAGCGCGTACACGGTGCCCAGGTAGTCCGCGAGGTACACCCCGCCGCCCGTGACCGCCGGTCCCGGTGCGAAGGCGGGCGGGGAGAGGAAGACCGCCGGTGACTCGAAGTGCCAGCGCACCCGGCCCGAGACCGTGTCCACGGCCAGCACCCGGTTCCCCGAGACGACGTACACGAAGCCGTCGGGCGCGGGGGTCACCCGGACCGGCACCCCGCCGCAGGACGCGGCGTCACCGACGGGGTACGACCACCGCTCCGTGCCGGTGCGCGCGTCGACGGCCCGCAGCCGGGCGTCCTGCCACAGGAACACCGTGCCGTCGTGGATGACCGGCCCGGCCTCCGGCGTCTCGAAGTCCGTCTGGACGCCCCGGGTCTCCCACAGCTTCTCGCCGCTGGACGCCTCCCACGCCTGGACTCCGCCGCCGCGCGTCCCGGTCAGGACGGTGCCCCGGTCGGCCTTGAGGGAGTACACCCAGGCGTCGGTCCGCAGGCGCCACCGCTCGGTGCCGGTGGCCGCGTCCAGCGCGTAGAGGGACGGGCCGTCCGAGGCGTGGATCCGGCCGCCGTCGATCGCCATCGACCAGGCCACGTCACGGGTCTTGAACTGCCGGCGCCCGTTGCCGACGTCCAGGGCGTGGACCTCGAAGGACGTCACGTACAGCAGGTCGCCCACCACCACGGGCGTGCCCCACACGTCGTTCGACATGCGGAAACGCCACGGCCGCCAGCGCTCCGGCGCGGCGGGCGCCGCCTCCGGGGCCGGCGTGGGGGCGGGCACCGGAGCAGCCGGTACGGCAGCGGTCTGCCCGCCGGGCGCGCGCACCCAGCCGGTGGCCGGGTCGGCGTGCGCGGCGGCGGGGCCGCGGACGTCCACCGGGCGTGGCCCGGGGCCGATCGGCACCTGGACGCCGGGCAGCCGCACGGTGCCGCCGTCCGGGGCGGACGCCGGCACCGGTACGGGGGCCGGCGCGGTCCGCAGGCCGCTCCCGCCTCCCCATGCCCCGCCCGGGCCGGCTCCCGGCGGCGGCTGGGAGGGAGGCGGAGGCACGACGACGGGGGCGGGGGCGACGACGCGGCCACCGCCACGGCGCTGCTCGATCATCGCGGTCGCGGCGGCCGGCAGCCAGGCCGACGCCGTGCCGCTGTCGTCGCTCCCGGAGGCGAACAGATGCGGGGCCAGCTGGGACTGCAGATCCGCCGGGCTGGGCCGCCGGGACGCGTCCATCTGCATGCAGGACTCGATGAGCGGACGCAGGTCGTCGGGCAGCCCTTCGGTGTCGGGGCCCTCCCGCAGCAGCATGAACACGGTCTCGACCGGATTCGCCCCGTGGAAGGGCGCGTGTCCCGTCGCCGCGAAGACCAGGGTCGACCCGAGCGAGAACACATCGCTGGCGCCCGTCACGCTGCGCGAGTCGCGGGCCTGCTCCGGAGACATGTACGCGGGCGTGCCCACCGCTACGTTCGTCATGGTCAGCCGGGTGTTGGAGACCCCGGACGCGATACCGAAGTCGATCACCCGCGGTCCGTCCTCGACCACGAGGACGTTGGACGGCTTCAGGTCACGGTGGACGAGGCCGGCCCCGTGGATCGACTGCAGGGCCTCGGCGATCCCGGCGGCCAGCCAGCGCACGGCCTGCGTCGGCATCGGCCCGCACTCACTCACTATCTCCTCGAGGGAGGGAGCGGGGACGTAGGCGGTAGCCAGCCACGGCACGGCCGCCCGCGGGTCGGCGTCGACCACGGCGGCGGTGTAGAAACCGCTGACCGCGCGCGCGGCCTCCACCTCACGTGTGAAGCGGACCCGGAACAGCTGGTCCTCGGCCAGTTCCGTACGGACCGTCTTGATCGCCACCCGCCGGCCCGACGCCGAGCGCGCCAGATAGACCAGCCCCATGCCGCCGGCCCCGAGCCGTCCCAGCACCTCGAACGGGCCGATCCGCCGCGGGTCATGCTGCGTCAGCTGTTCCACTTGCCTGCCACCTCCCCGTACGGACCTCAGGAACAGAAGCCCGCGAAATCCCGCCTTGTGCAGCGTCTCACCGCTGGGCACCACTTGGCGGTGCGCCCCCTGATTCTTCCTGTCCCGGGGCTCGGTTGCGAACCGGGGGGCGGATCGGGGTGTCTTATGGCATCCATCCCTTTCAGGACACCTCGGAGACGGCTACGGCACCGGCTCCGTCGGCTGGAGCACGGCGAAAGCCGCACCCTGGTCGTCCTGGAGGACCGCTGTCCGCCCGTACGGGATGTCCTGCGGCGGGGTTGTGATCCGGCCACCGAGCCGTGTCGCGGTCTCGACGGTGCGGTCGCAGTCCGCCACGGCGAAGTAGCTGAGGAAGTAGCTGGGCAGCACCGCCGGGAACGCGTCCGTGATGATCGCGCGCCCGCCGACCGCGGTGTCCTCCCCCGGCTCGGCCCCGGCGGGGGACCAGACGCGGAACGGCTCCACACCTCCCCCCTCGCCCGGCAGTTCGATGTCGGTTCCCTGGAAGCCGAGAACCTCCTCGTAGAAGGGGTCCACCCGTTCCGGCTGCCGGGTGTGGACCTCGGTCCAGCAGAAGGCGCCCGGGACGTGTCGCTTCTCGAAGCCCGCGCGCGCACCCGCCTGCCAGAGGCCGAAGACCGCCCCGCCGGGGTCGGCCGCCTGGGCGAGGACCCCGGCCGCTCCGGCCCGTACCGGCTCGGTGATCACCTGCCCGCCCGCCTTCCGCACCAGGGCCACGGTGGCGCGGATGTCGTCGGTGGAGAAGTAGACGCCCCAGGCCGTGGGCATGCGGCCGTCCCGTTTGGCGGCGAGCGCGGCGACGAGTCCGCCGTCGCTGTACGCGTCGGCGAAGGGCATGCCGTCGCCCGCGTGGAAGGTCCAGCCGAACAGGCCGCCGTAGAAGCGCTTGCCGGCTTCCAGGTCGGGGAGCTGCACATCCACCCAGCACGGAGCGGACTGCGCGAATACGGCCATGGCCCGGGTCCTTCCGACGCTGTGAGGCCGCGACACCGCCCCGGCGACACCGCGACACCGCCCCGGCGACACCGCGGCGGCGCCCCTGCGGGTCGCCATGGACCGCGACGAGGGCAGCTGTGACACCCATCACACCCAACGTATCGCCGGGGGGCCCGGGGCGCGCCCCGGAAGGTCAAATAGAACTTTTGCCCGAATCGTGAAGATCCTGCGACCCGTGTGGACGCGGTTGTCCACCGAAGTTATCCACAGGCTGTTGATAACAAGATCACACCGGAGCACACCGAGGCAGAAGGGGAATTCCATAAACGCTCGCACCCCGGAGAAAGCGGATCGGTGCCGCCGGGAATTACGCCCGTTCGCCCCGCCCGCGCTGAGGCGTTCCCCATTTGCAGTCGGTCAGATAGCGCTCGGATCACCCCTCGGTAAGCTGACGGCATGACAGGACAAGTGCGCACCGTCGACGGCCGCGTGGCTGGTCGGCGAGGTCAGGCGACGCGGCAGAAGCTGCTCGACTGCCTCAGCGAGATGCTCAGCTCCTCGCCGTACCGGGACGTCAAAGTCATCGACGTGGCCCGGAAGGCTGGGACTTCACCCGCGACTTTCTACCAGTATTTCCCCGACGTCGAAGGCGCCGTTCTCGAACTCGCCGAGGAAATGGCCAAGGAGGGTGCCGGCCTGACCGAACTGGTCGGCGGACGCTCCTGGGTCGGCAAGGCCGGCTGGCAGGCCTCCGAGGAACTCGTCGAAGGGTTCCTCGACTTCTGGCGGCGCCACGACGCGATCCTCCGTGTCGTCGACCTCGCCGCCGCCGAGGGCGACAAACGGTTCTACAAGATCCGCATGAAGGTGCTGAACTCGGTCACCAACTCCCTGACGGACGCGGTCAAGGAGCTCCAGTCCAAGGGCAGGGTGGACAAGGAGGTCAGCCCCGCGGCGGTGGCCGGCTCCCTGGTCGTCATGCTCGCGGGGGTCGCCTCGCACCAGAAGGGCTTCACCACCTGGGGCGTGAAGCAGGCCGAAATCCGCCCCAACCTCGCCCTGTTGGTCCATCTGGGCATCACCGGAAAGAAGCCGCCCAGGTAGGCCCCGGCAGCCCCGCCTCCCCCGCACACGCCGGGAGCCGCGCCCTTCCGCGGCCCCCACGTCCTGTCTCGACGACGGCGGACCACTCCTGTGGTCCGCCGTCGTCGTTTCCGCGCCGGCACGGGACGCTGTGGAATGGCCCCATGAGCGATGCACAGAACGACTTCCGCGACCTGCTCCGCGCACAGCGCGTCTGGGACGTGTCCCTCCCCCGCTTCGACCCGGCCACCGCGCCCGCCGCTCCCCTGCCGCTCTTCCACACCTGGTTCGCCGAGGCGGTGGCGGCCGGGCAGAGCGAACCGCACACCATGACCCTGGCGACGACGGACACCGGGGGGCGGCCCGATGTGCGCACGCTGATGCTGCACGACGCGGACGAGCGGGGCTGGCACTTCGCCACGCACGCCACCAGCGCGAAGGGCCGCCAGCTCGCCGCGTGCCCGTACGCCGCGCTCGGCTTCTACTGGCCCGCCCAGGGCCGCCAGGTGCGCGTCCGGGGTGCGGCGTCCCCCGCGGGCCGGGAGGAGAGCCGCGCCGACCTGCGGGCCAGGTCCACCGGTGCGCTGGCCGCCGCGCTCACCGGCTCGCAGAGCGAGGTGCTGCCGGCGTACGAGGATCTCGTACGGGCCTCCGAGGCGGCCTGGGAACAGGCCCGGGCGGAGCCGGACGCCGGGGCGGAGACCTGGACGCGCTACGTGGTCGATCCGCAGGAGGTGGAGTTCTTCCAGGGCGACGGCCGGCGACGCCACGTGCGGCTGCGCTACCGCCGCACCGGTGCGGGCTGGACCCGCGAGCTCCTCTGGCCCTGAACCCCGGTGCCCTCCGGGGCGCGCTCGCACGCCGGTTCCCGGTGCGTGGCGCGCCGGGCCTCCGGACGGGGCCGGCGCTCCGGGCCCGTGATCGTTTCGCAACCGATTCCCGTCCGGACCGGAACCCATCATGTCCATGCCCTACTACGCTCCGGACCATGTCTGGAAACACCCCCGCCCCCGATGACGCCCCGCTCCCCTCCGCCGACCGCGCCGACGGCCGGCCGGTCTATGTGATCGGCGGCGGCCCGGGCGGTCTCGCCGTCGCGGCGGCCCTGCGGAAGCAGGGCGTACGCGCGCTCGTGCTGGAGAGGTCCGGCCACGTCGGGGCGTCCTGGCGCCGTCACTACGACCGGCTGCACCTCCACACGATCCGGCGGTGGTCGGCACTGCCGGGACTGGCGATGCCCCGCAGGTTCGGGCGCTGGGTGTCGCGCGACGACATGGTGCGCTACCTGGAGAAGTACGCCGAGCACCACGAGCTGGAAGTGGTGACGGGCGTCGAGGTGTCCCGGATCGACCGGACCGGTGACGGCACGGGCTGGCAGCTGAGCGCGACCGGCGGCCGGGTGCTCACCGGGCGGGCGGTCGTGGTGGCCACCGGTTTCAACCACACGCCGAAGATCCCCTCGTGGCCCGGCCGCGAGGGCTTCACCGGCGAACTGGTGCACGCCGCGGAGTACCGCAGCCCGGCCCCGTACGAGGGCAAGGACGTCCTCGTCGCCGGAATCGGCAACACCGGGGCGGAGATCGCCGTGGACCTGGCCGAGGGCGGCGCCTCCCGGGTGCGGATCGCGGTGCGCACGACCCCGCACATCGTGCGCCGCTCCACGGCCGGCTGGCCCGCCCAGGCCACCGCCGTCCTGGTCCGCCGGCTGCCGGTCCGGCTCGTCGACCGGGCGGGGCGCCTGATGTGCCGCGTCTCCGTCCCCGACCTGACGGCACAGGGCCTTCCGAGACCGGCCACGGGCCTGTACTCCCGGGTCAGGGAAGGTGCGATCCCCGTCCAGGACGTCGGGCTGGTCAACGCGGTGAAGACCGGCCGGGTGGTGCCCGTGGCGGCGGTCGAGTCGTTCGACGGGGACGCGGTGGTACTGGCCGACGGGTCCCGGACCACCCCGGACGCCGTGATCGCGGCGACCGGATACGAACGCGCCCTGGAGGGCCTGGTGGGCCACCTCGGCGTGCTGGACCCGAGGGGCCGCCCCGTGGTGCACGGTGCCCGCACCCCGGACGGGGCGCCGGACCTCTACTTCACCGGCTTCACCAACCCGATCAGCGGCATGCTCCGCGAAATCGCCCTGGACGCACGGAAGATAGCCGCCCGCGTGGCCAGGAGGGGGTGACCCCGCCCCTCAGAGGGCGGCGGCCGGTGTCTGTCCGCCCCGCTCGCGGCGGATCACCAGGGCCATCAGGGCCGCCGACGCGCACAGCGCCCCCGAGGCGTACCAGACCACGTCGTACGAACCGGTCACGTCGCGTGCCACCCCACCGAGGAACGCCACCAGGGCCGCTCCCACCTGGTGCGACGCCAGGACCCAGCCGAAGACGATCGCGCTGTCCTCGCCGTACCGCTCCCGGCACAGGGCCAGGGTCGGCGGGACCGTGGCGACCCAGTCCAGGCCGTAGAAGACGATGAAGAAGACCATCGTCGGATGCACCGCGGGGGCCATCAGCATCGGCAGGAACAGCAGCGAGACACCGCGCAGGGCGTAGTAGACGGCCAGCAGCCTGCGGGCGTCGAAGCGGTCCGTGAGCCAGCCGCTGAAGACCGTGCCGATGATGTCGAAGACACCGATGACGGCCAGCAGCGAGGCCGCCGCGGTGATCTCCATCCCGTGGTCATGGGCCGAGGGCACGAAGTGGGTACGGATCAGGCCGTTCGTGGAGGCGCCGCAGATCGCGAACGAGCCCGCCAGCAGCCAGAACGGCCCCGTGCGGGCCGCGTCGGACAGGACGCGGACGGTGCGGGCCGCGGCGCCCCGCGCGGGGACCGGCTTCCCGGTGTACGCGCCGCCGTAGGGGGCGAGGCCCACGTCGGCCGGGTGGTCGCGCATCAGGAGCCAGACGAACGGGACGACGACGAGCGCCGCCAGCGCGACCGTCACCGACGCCGGCCGCCAGCCGTGCCTGTCGACGATCCAGGCGCACAGCGGCAGGAAGACCAGCTGGCCGGATGCCCCGGCCGCGGTCAGGATGCCGGTGACCAGTCCCCGGCGGGCGACGAACCAGCGGTTGGTGACGGTCGCCGAGAAGGCCATCGCCATCGAGCCGGTGCCCAGGCCGACGAGGAGGCCCCAGTAGAGCATCAGCTGCCAGGACGCCGTCATCCAGACGCTCGCCAGCGCCCCGGCCGCGACCGCGCTGAGCGCGACGACCACGACCCGGCGGATACCGAACCGGTCCATCAGCGCGGCCGCGAACGGCGCGGTCAGCCCGTACAGCGCCATGTCGATGGAGACGGCGAGACCGATCTCGCCGCGTGACCAGCCGAACTCCGTGTGCAGGGGCTCGATGAGGAGGCCGGGCAGGGAGTTGAAGGCCGCGCCGCCGATGATCGTCACGAAGGTGACGGCGGCGACGGTCCACGCACGGTGTATCCGCGGGCGGGGTCTCCGGGGGCGGGAGCGGCGGCGGGGTGCGCGCCCGGTCGTCGCGCTGTCAGGTGTCCGGTTCACGCGGCTCAGCATCCGGTCGGCGGGCGCCCTCCGGCGAGTGGCCGGACGGACAGCCTTCGCAGGGATCGGGCCACCCCGGTCAGGCCCGTGCGGGTGAGCGCCCGGACGGCAGCCGGCTGTGGACGGCCCACGCCAGGGCCGCGCCCACCGCGTACCAGAGCAGGTCCGGGGCGTTGAACGTCGAGCCGAGCACCAGCCGTGCCACCACGCTCTCCCTCGCGAGAGCGGCCGGCACACCGGTGAGCTGGGCCAGCTCCACCGTCCAGCTGAAGGCCAGCGCGGCACCCGCGGCCACCGCCGGCCGCACCCGCGGCACGAGGAGGACGACGAGGGCGTGGACCAGCACCGTGTAGAGGGCGTCGCCCGCGTACTTCGCCACGTCCCCGCTCGTCGTCGAGCGCACACCGAGGCCCGCCGCCACGGTCACGAGTGACACCGCCGCAGCCGTCGCGCGGACGACGAGGGGCCGGGGAGGGAATGTGCGGGTTTCCATGGCCGGTACGTTTATCAGGCCGCCACCGGTCACGCCCAATCCGTGGGAGAGCAGGAGCCGAGATGCCCCACCGTGTCGTCGTGCTCGCCCTGGACGGGGTGATCCCCTTCGAACTGGGCATCCCTCAGCGCATCTTCGGCCGCGCGCGGAGCGTGGAGGCGCCCGGTGCGGACGAGGAGCTGTACACCGTCGTGACCTGCTCGGTACGCCCGCCGGGGCCGGTCCGCACCGACGCCGACTTCAGCATCGTGGCCGAGCACGGCCCCGACGCGCTCGCCACCGCCGACACGGTGGTCGTCCCGGCCTCCTACGAACTCGGGCCCGTCCACGAGGAGGGCCGGCTCACCGGGGAGCTGGCCGCCGCGTTCGCGTACATCAGGCCGGGGACCCGCCTGGTCTCCATCTGCACCGGCAGCTACGTCCTCGCCGCGGCCGGGTACCTCGACGGACGCCCCGCCACCACCCACTGGTCCTCGGCCGACCACTTCCAGCGGCTCTTCCCGAGGATCCGCGTCGATCCGGACGTCCTGTTCATCGACGACGGGGACGTGCTGACCTCCGCGGGAGTGGCCGCCGGGATCGATCTCTGTCTGCACATCGTGCGGCGCGACCACGGCACCGCCGTGGCGAACGACGTCGCACGCCGTACCGTCGTCCCCCCGCACCGCGACGGCGGGCAGGCGCAGTTCATCCGGCGTCCGCTGCCCGAGGCCGGGCTCGCCACGACGACGGCCGCACGGGCGTGGGCGCTGGGGCGGCTCGAACAGCCGATCCTGCTGCGGGACATGGCACGGCAGGAGTCGATGAGCGTGCGCACCTTCACCCGCCGCTTCCGCGAGGAGGCCGGCATCAGCCCGGGCCAGTGGCTCGCCCGGCAGAGGGTGGAGCGGGCACGGCAGCTGCTGGAGTCCACGGATCTGTCGATCGACCAGGTGGCACGGGACTCCGGCTTCGGGACGGCCACCTCCCTGCGGCAGCATGTGCAGGCCGCGCTGGGGGTGTCGCCCACGGTCTACCGGCGGACGTTCCGGTCGGCCGGCGCCGGGCACTGAGGCTATCCCCGGAGACGGGCCCGGTCGCCGGGATGCTCCTGGATCACGGGGAGCACCACCGGGACGCCGCGGTCGATCTCGCACCAGATCCGCTTGCCCGCGCCCTCCGGCTGCCAGCCCCAGCGATCCGCCAGGCCGTCCACCAGCTCCAGGCCGCGGCCGCCGGTGTCCTCACCTTCCGCGTGACGCGGCCGGGGCGGACGGCAACTGGTGTCGGCGACCTCGACCCGCACCGTCCCGGCCGAACCGGCCGGACCGAACAGCATCCGCAGCACGGCCGGACAGCCCGTGTGGACCACCGCGTTGGTGACGAGCTCCGAGATCAGCAGAATGAGCGTTTCCGCGAGCGGTTCGTCGTCCTCCATCCCGGACCCGATCAGCCGCGACCGCGCCCATCTGCGGGCCCGTCCCACCTCCGCGGGATCCGGACCGACCTCCAGCTGAACCTGAAGCACCTGCACCGCTCACACCATCCGAACCGGCGGACACATCGCCTCGCGCCTCCTCAGGGTCACGGAACGTGACTCCCGTGCGAGACAGCATGGTTGACGTACAGTCACCGCAACAAGCGCTTCGGGCATATTCCAGCGCGAAGGAGTACGCGTGGTGCATACTGTGCGACGCGTGCTGCGAAGAGTCGAACAGGAACGCGCCGGAACCCCGGGGACCGGGTCCCCGGCAGTCCCGCCGCAGCTCCGCGGGTCACGAGCAGGGCATCGGGCGCCGGCCGGAACGGCCACAGGGGCCGCACCCGGACGTTCCGGTTCCAGTACCACTCGCATCCAACGGAGCGTACCCGAGCGCGGGGCCGTGACTCCGTCCGGTCACGGTCCGCCCCGAGGACGCACCCGCCTTCCGGATGCGGTGCGTCACCCGCGTCACACCGTCCGCACACCCCCGGTCAGCCACGACTCCCCCGGATCCGGCGTCACGGCCCGGCCCGGAGGCAGCTCGGGCCGGGCCTGGAATGGGTACGAACTGCTCTCGCCGTCCGGCGTGTTGACCCCGGGCCGGCCGCGGAGCCGGTCGCGGGCCACCCCCGGGACGGGCCCGCGGCGCCGCGGGCCCGTCCCGGACGCGGTGGCTACGCGTCGGGGGCGATCACGGTGAAGTACGCGGCGAAGGCGGCGACCGCCTCCGCCTCGCCGATCCGGCCGTCCCGGTCGGTGTCCAGGCTGCCGGCCGCGAGGCCCGCGAGGTCGTCCTCCGCGCCCAGCACCCGCAGGGCCCGCTCCACCGCGGCGACCGGGGCGGAAACCGTTTCGGTGCTGTCGGGGTCCGTCCCGGCGGCCACGGCGATCGCCGCGCGCAGGAAGGGGCGCGCGATCTCCGCGAAGCGTTCGGGGTTGTCACGCAATCGTTTCACGGCCCCGCCGACGAACTCCTCACGGGTGACGCGCTGGTCCCCGTCCACGTCGGCGATGCCCGCCATGCCCTGCCAGAAGGCCTCGGCACCCGTGTAGAGCGACTGACCCCGGTCGCAGCGGGCCGTCGTACCGAACTCGGTGAGCAGACGGGCCGCGGCGGCGTTGAAATCGGCGCGATCGATGTAGCCGTTGCCGTCCTGGTCGAAGGCGGCGAAGCGGTGGGCGATCTTGCGCTCGTACTCTGCGCTGTCCATGCGGGGAGCGTACGACGCCGGACGGCGTCACGTGTCACCGACTTCCTTCAGGGGTGTGACGGTCTCGCTCCGGACCGGCGTGTCACGCGGTGAGCGGCCGGGATTCGTCATCGGTCGCCGCGTCCGCGTCGGGGTAGACGTCGAAGAGCCGGCGCACCCCCAGGGCCCCGAGCACCTTGTTCACGTGGGAGCCGTCGACGGCGCCGCGAGCAGGGAGGATCAGCCGCAGCCGGCCGCCGCAGGACTTCATGAGGCGGCGGGAGGCGATGAGGACGTTGACACCGCTGGAGTCGCAGAACAGGACGCCGGAGAGGTCGAGGACCACGTCGTGCCGGCCCGCGGCCACCGCCCCGTGGACGGACTGACGCACGACGGGTGAACTCACGAGATCGAGCTCGCCGTGGACCCGTAGCAGGGTCCATGCGTCCCGCTCCGTCTCGTACACCTTCAGCGTCACGCGACTCGGCCTCTCGTTCCGGGGCTCCGGAGGGTCCGGAAGATTCCGTTCCCCCTTGCGGCTGCCCGCTCACCCGCCCGTGAAACACCTTTCCGCCCGCCGGTCCGGCGCAGGGGTCATCCTGTAAGTGATCACTTCAGGATCGTTTACACGATCAGGAGAAGGCAAGGGTGAAGCATTCCCTATCATTCGGCGCCGCTCAAGGGACGTACTTGGCACAAAGAAGCGTGTTCGGAGCGTGCCGCCGACTACATTCGAGCTGACGAGAGGCACAGGGCTGGGGGCTGGATGGCGAAGGACGCACCACCGCGCTGGGACCGCCGGATGCAGCAGCGGCTGGCGCGTGGCGAGGCGGCGGCCCTCGGTGAGCTCTACGACCGGTTCGCCGTCCTGGTGCACAGCCAGGCCCATCGCATGCTCGACGACGAGGACGCGGCGGACCAGGTGACGCGCGAGGTCTTCGGCTACGTCTGGGAGAACCCCGGCGCGTACGACCCCAGGCACGGCTCGATGCGCGCCTGGGTGGCACGGCTCACCCACCGCCGGTCCGTGCTGCTCCTCCGCAGCACGCACGGGGCGGCCGCGGGGGCCGGCGCGGGCAGCCGGGCCGAGGAGCTGGAGGACCGGGTGTTCAGGGCGACCGCCGCGGCCCGCGCCGACTACATCGTCGCCTCCATGCCCGCGTCACTGCGCGCCGCCCTGGAACTCGCGTACGTCCAGCGGCGGGACTACCGGCAGGCCGCCGCCGACCTCGGCGTCACCGGGGACGAGGCCAGGCGCCGGCTGCGCCTCGGGCTCCAGCTGCTGTCCACCGCGAACATCCGGCCGTCGGCGGACTCCGTGCCCCCCGGATACGGGCCCGCATCGTGAACGGGAGCCACGGCGGCGACGGGGGACCGCCGGCCGAGCGGCGCGTACCGGGGCCCCGGGCCGCCGCGGACGACCAGGAGGAGCTGCCGCCGGTCCGGCCCGGCGGCCGGGAGCCGCCCGGATCACCGGGCCCGCCCGCCCCGGCGTTCCCCCACCAGGTGCTCGAGTCGCTCCTCGGCGCCTGGGCGCTGGCTGCCTGCTCCGCCGAGGAGACCGCTGCCGTCGAGGAGCACCTCACCTCGTGCGCGCGGTGCGCCGACGAGGCCGTGCGGTTGCGGGACGCCGTGGGACTGTTGCACACCGACGGCACCCTGGACCTCGACCCGTTGCTCCGGTCCCGGGTCCTGGAGGGCTGTCTGGGCCGTCGCCCGGCGCGTGTCCCCGTCCCGTCGTGGGCGGCGCCGTACGACGCGGAGACCGCCCGGCTCGATGCCCTGCTGCGGGACATCGGCAACTCGGAGTGGCACGCGCCGGTACGGCTGAAGTGGTTCGAGGCCGACCGCCAGGTGAACCGCAGGACGACGGTCGCCGGGGTGATCGGACACCTGACGGCCGTCGACGGCCTGGTGTCCAGGGCGCTCGGCCTGGACGACCCGCTCGGAGGGGAGGACCGCTCCCCTCCGCCGACACCGACCGGGCGCACCGAGACGTACTGGTCGGCCGCTCCGCGGCCGCCCACCCGGGCCGTGCAGGAGCCGTGGCGTGACCAGAGCCACGCCCTCGTCCGTACGGTGTCGTTCGCGGGCCGCGGCGTCGCGGAGCTCTCCGTCCCGTACGGGGACTTCGCCCTTCCGCTGCAGGACTCGCTCCTGGAGCGGGCCTTCGAGTGCTGGGTGCACGGCGGCGACATCGCGGACGCGGTGGACTATCCCTACGAGCCGCCCGCCGCGGCCCATCTCCACCGGATGATCGACCTGGTGGTCCGGCTGCTGCCCGGCACCCTCGCCGAGCGCCGCCGCACGGGGCTGGCCGCACCGGCCCGCCGTCTGGTCACCGCGGGGTCCCCGGGCCGCTCCCTGCACCTGGAGGTGGAAGGCCGCGGCGGGGGTGACTGGTACATCGCGCTGGACTCACCGGCCGCCCTCGGTTCCCCCGCCCACACGGTCGCGCAGGTCGCGCTCGACGGGGTGGAGTTCTGCCGGCTGGCCGCCGGCCACGTGCCGCCGGCCGAAGCCGCGGCCGGTCAGGAGGGTGACCGCGAGGCGATCCGCGACGTCCTGTTCGCCGCGGCCTCCCTCAGCCGGCTGTGAACACGGCGCTCACGGGAAGACGACCGTACGGCGGCCGTTGAGCAGGATGCGGCGTTCCGCGTGCCACTTGACGGCGCGGGCCAGCGCCTGGCACTCCACGTCGCGCCCGACGGCGACGAGCTGGTCCGGCGTGACACCGTGCCCGACGCGCTCGACCTCCTGCTCGATGATCGGCCCCTCGTCGAGGTCGGCGGTCACGTAGTGCGCCGTCGCACCGATCAGCTTCACACCACGCGCATGGGCCTGGTGGTACGGCTTGGCGCCCTTGAAGCTCGGCAGGAAGGAGTGGTGGATGTTGATGATCCGGCCGCTCAGCTGCTTGCAGAGATCGTCCGAGAGCACCTGCATGTAGCGCGCCAGGACGACGAGTTCGACGTTCTCGCCGCGGACCAGTTCCAGCAGCTGCGCCTCGGCCTCCGGCTTGTTCTCCCTGTTCACGGGGATGTGCCGGAAGGGGACGCCGTACGAGGCGACGAGCTCGGCGAAATCCGTGTGGTTGGAGACGACCGCCACGATCTCGACCGGCAGGGCGCCGGTGCGGGAGCGGAACAACAGGTCGTTGAGGCAGTGCCCGAACTTGCTGACCATCAGCACGATCCGCATCCGGTCGCTCGCCCGGTGGATCTGCCAGTCCATCCGGAAGGCGTCCCCGATCGCGGCGAAGCTGGCGCGCAGCTTGTCCACGGTGACCGTGGCGTCCGCCGAGAGGTGGACGCGCATGAAGAAGAGACCGGTGTCGTGGTCGCCGAACTGCTGGCTGTCCTCGATGTTGCAGCCGGTCATGAAGAGATAACTCGACACGGCGTGCACGATGCCCTGCTTGTCGGGGCAGGAGAGCGTGAGGACGTACTGCTCGGCGGTGGGGTCCGAGGCAGCGGGTACGGGTTCGGCGGGCTGCGGCGCGGTCATCCCCGTAGGGTGCCACACCGCCCGCCGGTCACGCCGGTCCGGTCATGATGCGGAGCACGTCCAGGGACCGCGGCGGGGTGTCGGGGTCCTCCGCGTCGTTGGTGGCGAGCATCACGTGGGCCTCACGGGCGGCCAGCACCGCCTCCTGCCAGCCCGGGTGCTCCAGGTAGGCGGACACCGGGGCGTCGGCACCCACCTGGTGCATGATGCGCAACACCCGCAGGGCGGCGACGTCCACGAGTGCGGCCTCGGCGGAGTCGCGGAAGATCGTGCCCACGTACTTCTCGGCGGACCAGTTGTCCAGCCAGGTGTCCTCGACCAGGCGGTACACGGCGTCGGTGACGTCGCCGTACCCCTCCCGGCCGGCCAGCCAGCACTCGTGGTGGAAGACGGGGTCGGAAAGCATGTGCAGCGCCGAGCGCACGTTGCTGCGCCAGCGCCACCACGGCATGTCGTTGAGCGGCATGCCGCCCATGGTGGAGGAGCGACGGCCGCGACGGGAAGTGTTCTCCGAACCTTGCTGCACGGTTGCCGATCGTACGTTCCCTCCGGACGGCCGTGCGCGGGCCCCCGTAATTCACCTCCACGTCACCTTGCGTAGACCGCGGCGGACCGCCGCGTTACGCGTGGGCCGCAACAGTTCACGTCTATGACCGGATGGCGACGCCTCACCTCCCTCCGTCCCCGCGGACTCCTCACACCGACGGTGGCCGGGGCCCTGCTCGTATCCGGTTGCGGCATCCTGCCGGGTGACTCCAGGGAGCCCGTCACCGTGATGACCTGGGCGCCCGACACCACCGGGGCCGACACGGTGAACATGGCGGGCATGCCGGCCATGGCGAGGACCTACGCCCGCTGGACCGAGGAGGAGGGCGGGATCGACGGTCACGAGCTCCGGGTGCTCACCTGCAACGAGCAGGACACCCCGGCAGGAGCCTCGAAGTGCGCCCGCCGGGCGGTCGACGAGGACGTGGCGGCCGTCGTCGGTTCGTACAGCAGGCACGGGCGGGCGTTCCTGGCCCCGCTGGAGGCCGCCGGAATTCCGTACATCGGCGGGTACGGCGCCTCCGCCGACGAGCTCACCAGCTATCTTTCCTACCCGGTCAACGGCGGCCAGCCGGCGCTCGTCGCGGGCAACGGCGAGCAGCTCGCCGCCAACTGCGAACGGGTCTCGCTCGTGCGCCCCGACTCCCTGGTCGGTGACACCATGCCCGGGCTCCTCGACATGAGCCTCAGCCGGAGCGGCCGCCCCCCGGCCTACGACATCAGCGCGTCCGAGGGGGCCACGTCGTACGACGCCGAGGCGGCCAGGGCCATCGACAAGGCGGGGGACGGCTGTGTGACCGCGGTGCTCGGCAAGGGCACGGAGACGTTCTTCGATTCCTTGCGCCGGCTCGGCCCCGAGGGCAGCGGCGTCCGGATCTCGTCCGTGCTCGGCAGCGTCGGCCAGGCCCTCATCAACCGTTCGGGCGGACCGGACAGCCCCTTCGAGGGCGCCCTGGTCACCGGCTGGTACCCGGAGCCCGGCGACGCCCGCTGGAACGAGATGCGCGAGGTGATCCGGAAGTACGCCTTCGGGGACGACCGGATCGATCCCGAGGACACGGGCGTGCAGACGACCTGGATCGCCTACACCGCGCTCAAGGCCGTCATCGAGGCGATGGACCGGCCGGACATCACAGCGGGAGGGATCTCCGTCAGCCTCAACCGAGGCACCGAGGTGGACACCGGCGGGCTCACCCCGGTCCTGCGCTGGCGCTTCCAGGACGTGGTCGGCACGGCCGCCTACGGGCGCATCGTCAATGGGCGGGTGACGTTCCAGGTGGTCCGCGACGGGCGTCTCACCGCCGAGAAGGAGGGTTTCGTGGATGTCACGAAGACCCTGATGGACGCCCCCACGGGCTTCTGACGCCTCCGCCTGACGCGCGCTCACCTGCCTCCGGCTCCCGGGACCGGCACCCGGGAGCCGGAGACCTCCGCGTCAGAGCTGCGTGGGGGCGCGCCCGGTCAGCCCGTACTTCCGCGCGATGGTGTTCCACAGCCCCGAGGCCTCACGCTTGGCCGTGGTCGCCTCACCGCTCGACGCGTTGGCCTTGGCGGTCGCGTCGGTCGAACGGGCCTTGCCGCCCTTGCAGACCTTCTTGTCGTTCTTGGCCTGGCCGGCCCACGTGGCGTAGTGGTCGTCGGCCTCGGCCGACGCCTGCCACGCCTTCGTCAGGGAAGCCTTCAGCTCGGCGTTGGCCGGGAGCAGGTCGACACTCAGCGCCTCCAGCCGGGTGATCAGGCCCCGGCGCTGCGCGGCAGCGCCCGTCAGGTCGGAGGCCGCCTGGTCGAGCGCCCGGCAGCCCTTGATCTTCTCCACGGCGCTGATGACCGCCGAGCGGCTGTCGTTGCTGTCCGCGAGGAGCTTGTCGAGCGCCTCGGCCTGCGGTTTCGCGGGATCGGCCGCCTGGGCGGAGCTGTCGTCCGAGGGTGAACTCTGCGCGGCCACCGGCTGCTTGTCGTCCGACGGGCTTTCGTCGCCCCCGCTCATCAGGGCGCCCGCGCCGAGCCCGATGACGGCGCAGCCGACGACGACGGCCGCGATCAGCGGGATGTGCGCCGACCGTCTGCGCGGCGCGGCGTGCTCCTGCTCCGGCCCGCCGTGGCCCGGCGGGTGGGGCTGGGCGCCCTGGGGCGGCAACCGGTCGCCGTACGTGCCCTGGTGGGACTGGTGCGGCTGATGCTGGTGCCCGGCGAAGCCGGGCATCTGCTGGGTGGCGCCCGCGGGTTCCTCGCTGCGGAAGAGGCTGTCGAACTCGGCGGGTGGCTGCCGGTCGCCCGGGGCACCCGGCCGGATGCCGTACGGAGCGCCGCCGGGGACCGGGGGTATGTACTGGGTCGCGTCGGCGTCGGACGACTGCGCGGGGGCGGCGGTCCGGTCCAGGTACTGGGTGGACTCCGCCGGACGCTCGGGCGGCAGCCCTCCGGGGAGGGGGCCGCCTCCGGGGAGGGGTGCGATGTACTGCGTGGCGTCCGCGTCCCCGCCCTGCCCGGCGGGACCTGCCTCCGGCGGCAGGGGCTGGGCGTACTGCTGCGGCTGCTGGTACGGGGTCTGCTGGGGTGCGTAACCCTGCTGCGGGGGCTGGTACTGCCCTTGCGGCTGCTGGTGGACACCCTGCTGGTACTCCGGTGGCAGCTGCCCCGGGGGCGGGCCGCCCTGGTACGGGGCCTGTGGCCCCCAGGACCCGCCCCACGGCTGCCCGCCCGCGGGGGCGGCTCGGTCCGGCTGCCCGCCCGCCGGCCCCCCCGCGTTCCAGGGGGCACCACCCTCCGCGGGCAGCACGACACCTTCGTGCGCGGGCCGTACAGCAGGAAGCTGCCGCTCGTCACCCTGTCCGCTCTGCGTCACCGGGACTCCTACGTGTGAACCTACGGAATCGTCGGCTCACGCTACCGGGTGCCAGGAGCCCTGCGCCAAGCACCCAGGACGCTCACCGCTCCTTCACACGGCGGGTGGTACTCCAGGTACTCGCGGCGCTGTTCACGGCCGGCTCGCCGGGTACGGAGGCTGCTGGTCAGGCGGCCTGGAGCTCCAGCCTGGCGCCGAATTCCCGCACCGCGGGCTCGTTCGCGTACGGCTCGAGCCGCTGCTGGAGGTCGTCGAGGTATTCGGAGCCCCGGCTGGAGCGCACCGTCGCCAGCAGTTCCATCGCCCGCAGCCCCGTGTGGCACGCCTGCTCCACCTCGCGCTGCTGCACCTGCGCGGTGGCCAGCAGCACCAGGCCGATGCCCCGGCGCCGGGCCCGGGACTCCGGGAGGGCCGCCAGGGCTTCCTTCGCCCGGCGGGCGGCCGGTTCGGCCTGTCCCAGGTCCCGGTGGCAGTGCGCCAGCTCGTCGGCGAGGTAGCCCGCGTCGAAGTGGGTGATCCAGCCGGGGTCGTCGCCCTTCTCCGGGTCGGCCTGGTCCAGCGCCGCCAGCGCCCGGCCCGCTGCGGCCTGGCAGGTGCGCGCATCGCCCATCAGCGCGTGGCCCCGGGCCTCCGCCGCGTGGAACAGGGCTTCCGCCCGCGGGGTCACCTGTCCCCGCGCGCCCTCCTGCGCGGCCCGGGCCAGCTGGGCGATCTCGCGCGGATTGCCCAGCTGCGCGGCGAGATGGCTCATGGACGCCGCCAGCACATAGCCCCCGTACGCCCGGTCGCCCGCGGCCTGGGCCAGGCGCAGTGCCTGGATGTAGTACCGCTGGGCCAGCCCCGGCTGGCCGGTGTCCACGGCCATGTACCCGGCGAGCTCGGTGAGCCGGGCGGCCGCGCCGAAGAGCTCGCGGCCGACCGACTCGCGGTACGACCCCGAAAGGAGCCCGGACACCACGCTGTTGAGGTAGTGCACCAGCACAGGACGCACGTGTCCGCTGCCGAAGCGGTGGTCCAGGTCGACGAGCGCGGCGGTCGTCGCCCGCACCGCCGCCACGTCCGGCATGCCGACCCGGCTCCCGGCCGTCCGCGCCACCTGCGGGTCGGCGGCCGTGATCAGCCAGTCACGGCTGGGCTCGACCAGGGCGGACGCGGTCACCGCCGAGCCGGCCAGGAGGTCGCGACGGCCCACGTCGCTGCGCCACAGTTCGCAGGCCTGCTCGATGGCGCCGAGCACGGTGGGCGCGAACTGCAGGCCGACTCCGGAGGCCAGGCTCTTTCCGTTGGCCATGCCGATCTCGTCGATCGTGACCGTGCGGCCGAGTTTGCGCCCGATCGCCTCGGCGATGATCCCCGGCGCCCTGCCGCGTGGCTGCTGTCCGCGCAGCCAGCGGGCCACGGAGGTCTTGTCGTAACGGAGGTCGATCCCCCGCTCCGCCCCGACCATGTTGACCCGGCGTGCGAGACCGGCGTTGGAACACGCCGCCTCCTGGATGAGCGTCTGGAGCCGTTCGTTCGGCTGGCGGGCGACGAGAGGCCTGGCTGCCATTTTTCCCCCTGGGACCGCAGTGGTTCGCTGAAGGCATCACTGCCCGGCACGGCATGAGAAATGCCCGGGTTCATCTGTATCCGGTGAAGCGGTGGTGAGTTGGCACAGTCCTGCATGTGGTTACCCCGCACCGACGTGCTTCCTCCCGCGCGCCCCCGCCCGTGCACCCGTGCGCCCCATGTGCGGGACCGATCCGCCGCGAAGGCCGCGCGGGCGCCCGTAACCCCCGTTCGTGCCGGGAGTTGAGCGGGGCGTGGAAGAGTCCATCGGAGTGACGGAAGCCGCCCAGGTCCCCCGGCAGCGAGGTGAGCAACTGACCGAGGCCGCCGTCTGGTACGCCCAGGAGCGGCACTGGGAGGTGTTCCCGGGAACCTGGCTGGAGGCCGCCGGGGGGACGGAGCGCTGCTCGTGCGGTGACACCGGCTGCGCGGCCCCCGGGGCCCATCCGACCCGTCCGGACTGGGCGGACCAGGCGACGGGCAGCGCTGCCGCGGCCCGCCGGATGTGGTCGAGGCAGCCCGGGTCGTCGGTCCTCATGCCGACCGGCCGGACGTTCGACGTTCTGGACGTACCGGAGTCCGCGGGCTTCCTGGCCCTGGCGAGGACGGAGCGGATGGGTCTCACGACCGGCCCGGTGATCCGCACCCCGGACCGCAGGATGCTGTTCTTCGCCCTGCCGGGCGCCGCGGCCGGGGCGCCCGAGCTCGTACGGCGGCTGGGCTGGGACTCCGGGGCGATCGGTCTGGTGGGGCGCGGCGAAGGCGATCACGTGGCCGCGCCGCCCACCCGGCTGGCCGGGCGCGGCGCCGTGCAGTGGGCACGCCGGCCCTCCCGGGCCGACCTGTGGCTGCCCGACGTGCAGGAGCTGATCAGCCCGCTCGCCTACGCCTGTGCCCGGGAGGCGGCCGACGCCCGCACCCGCCTTTCGTAGGGTGGTCCCCACACGTGGGGATATCGAAAGGCAGTGCTATGCCGGACCAGGCGGACAGTGCAGGCGTGACCGGCACGGCGGGAGGTGCGGCTCCGGCCCCGCCTCCCGCCGTGCGGGTGGAGGGGTTGTGGAAGCGGTTCGGGGAGCAGGTGGCGGTCGCCGGGGTCGATCTGGAGCTGCCCGCCGGCAAGTTCATCGGCCTGGTCGGTCCCAACGGCGCGGGCAAGACCACCACCCTCTCGATGGTGACGGGGCTGCTGAGGCCTGACATGGGCCGGATCGAGGTGGCGGGCCACGACGTGTGGCGGGACCCGGTCGAGGTGAAGTCCCGGATCGGGGTGCTCCCGGAGGGACTGCGGCTCTTCGAGCGGCTTTCCGGCCGTGAACTGCTGGGTTACACAGGGCGGTTGCGTGGGTTGCCGGGGGCCGAGACGGACAAGCGGGCCACCCAGCTGCTCGACGTCCTGGACCTGGCGGGGGCCCAGCACAAACTGGTCGTCGACTACTCGACCGGGATGCGCAAGAAGATCGGACTGGCGGCCGCGCTGCTGCACAATCCCGAAGTCCTCTTCCTGGACGAGCCGTTCGAGGGTGTCGACCCGGTCTCCGCACAGACCATCCGCGGGGTGCTGGAGCGCTACACCCGCTCCGGCGCGACCGTGGTCTTCTCCAGCCATGTGATGGAGCTCGTCGAGTCCCTCTGCGACTGGGTGGCCGTCATGGCGGCGGGCCGGATCCGGGCCCGGGGCACGCTCACCGAGGTGCGTGGTGAGGCGGCCTCCCTGCAGGACGCCTTCCTCGAACTGGTCGGCGCGGGTGCCCGGGACACCGGTGAGTCCCTGGACTGGCTGGGCGGTGCCCGATGACGGTGCTGGACGCCCCCGCGGGTTCCGCCGTCCCGGCCGTACCGGGGCAGGGCCTCGTGCCCGTCTTCGTACGGCTCAAGCTGACGCTGCTGCGCAACGGGCTGCGCCAGTCGTCCGGGCGGCGGGCCGCCTACGTCGCTTCCCTGGTGGTCACCGTGCTGCTCGCGGCGGGCCAGGTGATCGGCCTGCTCGCGCTGCGCGGCCATGCGCAGGCAGGCACCCTGGTGGTGTTGCTGACCGCGGTGGTGGCGCTGGGCTGGGCGGTGATGCCGCTGTTCTTCCCGAGCGGTGACGAGACCCTCGACCCGAGCCGGCTGGTGATGCTGCCGCTGCGGCCCCGTCCGCTGATCGGGGCGCTGCTGGTGGCCTCGCTGATCGGCATCGGGCCGCTCTTCACGCTCACCCTGGCCCTGGGGTCGGTGATCGCGGTGGCGCACGGTGCGGCCGCGGTGGTGTCCGGGGTGATCGCCGTACCTCTGACGCTGCTGGTCTGTGTGGCGCTGGCGCGGTCCGTCGCCACGGCCAACATCCGGTTGCTGACCTCGCGCAAGGGCCGCGACCTCGCGGTCCTCAGCGGCCTGGTGATCGCGGTGGGCATCCAGTTCGTCAACTTCGGTGCGCAGCGCCTGGGCAGGGCGGGCGGGCTGTCCTCCCTCGAACCCGTCGCGGACGTGGTGCGGTGGCTGCCGCCGGCCTCGGCTCTCGGGTCGGTGGCGTCCGCCTCCGAGGGGGCGTACGGGGCCGCGCTCGGGCAGCTGCTGCTCTCGGTGCTCGCGCTGGGCGGCCTGATGTGGCTGTGGCAGCGGAGCCTGACGAAGCTGATGACCTCGCCGGACGGTTCCACGGTCGCCGCCGCCGAGCCGTCGGCCGGCCGGGCGGGCGCCGAGCGCTCCGGGTTCCTCTCGCTGCTCCCCGAGGGGCGTACGGGCACGGTGATGCAGCGGAGTCTGCGGTATGTCGTGCGGGATCCGAAGACCAAGGCCTCCTGGGTGACGGCGCTGGCGATCGGTCTGATCGTTCCGGTGCTCAACGCGGTGCAGGGGGCCGGGTCGGTCTACTTCGCGTGCTTCGCGGCCGGGATGCTCGGCATGCAGATGTACAACCAGTTCGGGCAGGACACCTCCGCCTTCTGGATGGTGGCGCTGTCGGTCTCCTCGACCAGGGACGCTTACGTCGAACTGCGGGCGCGGGCCCTGGCCCTGCTGCTGATCACCCTGCCGTACACGGTCCTGGTGACGGTGGTGACCGCGGCGGTGCTCGGGGACTGGGAGGCGCTGCCGGGCGTCATGGGGCTTTCGTTCGCCCTGCTCGGAGCGATGCTCGCGACCGGTGCGGTGGCCTCGGCGCTGTTCCCGTATTCGATCCCCCAGGACGGGGCGTTCAAGAACGTCGTGCCGGGGCAGGCCGGGCTCGCCTGGATCTCCATCCTCGGTGGCATGGTGGCGGCCGCGGTGCTCAGCGGGCCCGTCATCGGGCTGACGGTCTGGCTGCACGTGGCGGGCCGTCAGGACCTGCTGTGGCTGCTGCTGCCGGTGGGCGCGGTGTACGGGGCGTTCATCGCGTGGCTGGGTGTACGGCTGGCGGCGCCGCGCACGGCGGGCCGGCTCCCGGAGATCCTGGCCGCGGTCAGCAAGGGCTGAGGGACCGGCACGGGGCGGGGGCCCGCGGGAAGGCCCGGGTGGCGGAGGCGCCGGGGGTCAGGGGCTGACGGGCTCCCGGTCGTCCCGGAAGTCCTCGGCGAGCTGTTCCAGGAAGGGTTCCACCGCCCTGCGCCAGCCCTCGGGCCGGTCGTAGTGGACGAGGTGGCCGGCGTCCTCCACCTCCGCGTACTGCCCGCGCGGCAGGACGCGGACCATCTCCTGGGCCTCGGCCCTGCCCAGCTGTCCGTCGATCCCGCGCAGGACCAGGGTGGGGCAGCGCACCTGCGCCAGCTCCTCCCAGTGGGCGTCGTGGACCCAGGTGGCCCGGGACGTCAGCATCTGCTCCTGGGAGAAGACGGGCCGCCAGCCGTCGGGGCCCTCGGCCATCACCTCCGCGAAGAACTCGCCGCGGGAGGGGTGGGGCCGCTCGACCCAGGGGTCGTCCTCGCCGAACCACTTCCGCACCTCCGCGAGCGTCGCGAAGGGGAGCGGCCAGGAGCCGAACCAGTCCTCCCATTCACGCTGCGAGGCCGCTCCGAGTGCGGAGGCCCGCATGTCACAGATGATGAGCGCCTTGACGAGATCGGGGCGCTTCGCGGCGAGCTGCCATGCGGTGAGCGCGCCCATCGAGTGTCCGACGAGGGTGACGGGGCCGAGGCCGAGCTGTTCGACGGCGGCCTCGGCGTCCGCGACGTAGGCGTCACGGGTGTAGAGGCCGTCGGCCGGCTTCTCGCTGTCTCCGTGGCCACGCTGGTCGAGGCCGACCGGGCGGTGGCGTCCGGAGAGCCAACGGGCGGCGGGGGCCCAGTGCGAGGCCCGGCCCATCAGCCCGTGGAGCATCAGGATCCCGGGGGCTTCACCGGCCTCCGCGCGCTCCTCGGGCGGATCCGCGAAATCCCAGGCCGCGAGACGTACGCCGCCGGCTCCGGTCACATCGATGCGCCGCACCATAGGTTCTGGCACCCCCTTCTGATCTCGATCACCGTGCGTCGTGCGCGCCAGACTATCGAAAATTTATTCGAAAGCCTGCTTCTGGCTCGCAACATCCCACGTTTGAGTGACAGCAGTTCAGGATTGATGACGCTCCCTCAGGGGAGACCTTCTGCAAGAAGCGGACCGCTCGGGGACAGGGGTCCGTAAGCACTGGCCTCGAGAGCTCGGGGCTCCAGGTCAGGGCAGGGGAGGACCGGCCCCGGCGCCTCAGGGCGCCGGGGCCGTCCCCTGTTCCGCGGTGCACGGGTCCGCGCTCGCGGCGGGTCCGGAACCGCCCGGCGGGCGGGCGGAGCGGCATGACGGCCCGCCGGGACCGGGCGATGGTCCGCCGGAGCGATTCGAACACCTTGTGCGGCCATGGAGGTGCCGGAGGACAGGGGGCGCCGCACGGGCCGGCACTCGTCCCACAGTGCGCGTGCCAGTGCGACGGGCGCATTTCCTGCTCCCTCCCCGACCGCCCGGCAGGCCAGGCCCCGCCGGCACCCTCAGGTCATATGCCTGGCCACAGCCTGGCACGCGTTTCGCCCGGGCGCTGCGATTCCGGGCGGAAAACAGAAAGCGGGCTTACCGGTTCACATCTGCACGTGCATCCGCACCGGCTCCTGCATTTGCGGGCAGGGCGCCTACGCGGACACAGGCGCTGGTCAGCGCTTGGCGACGAACACGTGTGAGGCGACTTCGGCGTTCAGTTCGGCCGCCTCCCCGCTGGAGCCGACCAGCACCCCGCCGGCCGATTCGGTCACGCTGACGACGGAGCCGGGCTGCACGCCGGCCCGCCGCAAGGAGTACATCAGCTGCGCGTCCGTCTGGATCGGCTCACCGATCCGGCGCACCACCACGGTCTTGCCGTCCGCGCCCGGGTCGAGTTCGGCCAGGCTCACCATGCCCTCGTCCAGGAACGGATCCGCCTCGGCCTTCTCGCCCAGCTCCTCCAGCCCCGGGATCGGATTGCCGTACGGAGACTCCGTCGGGTGCCGCAGCAGCTCCAGCACCCGGCGCTCCACGGCCTCGCTCATCACGTGTTCCCAGCGGCAGGCCTCGGCATGGACCTGTTCCCACTCCAGGCCGATGACGTCGACCAGCAGGCACTCGGCGAGGCGGTGCTTGCGCATCACCCGTGTCGCCAGGCGGCGCCCCTCCTCGGTCAGCTCCAGGTGGCGGTCGCCCGCGACCTGGACCAGCCCGTCCCGCTCCATGCGCGCCACCGTCTGGCTGACCGTGGGACCACTCTGGTCCAGCCGTTCGGCGATCCGGGCGCGCATAGGGACCACGCCTTCCTCTTCGAGCTCGAGGATGGTGCGGAGATACATCTCCGTCGTGTCGATCAGTCCGGACATACGTGCCCCTCGATGCTGTGACATGAAGTCGTCGTGCGATGGCCCTGCCCCAATTCTGACGCATGGCACCGGCAACCGTGCCCCGCCGTCGGGAGTCCGTGCCGTCGGCCCGGTCCGAGCGCTATTGACAGCCCACCGGTCCGGACCGCAACGTGATCCGCTACACGGGCACCGCACGGGCCCCCGTCCCGCAGGAAAGGCCTCCTCGATGAGCGACAGCAAGCTCGCCGGTCAGTTCTTCGACGCAGCGATCGGCCTGCTGGAGCGGGTGCGCGACGAGGAGTCCGAAGCGATCGCCGCCGCGGGTGCCGCGATCGCCGACACCGTCGCCGCGGGCGGCCGGCTCTTCGCCTTCGGCGCCGGGCACTCCTCGCTCGCCGCGCAGGACGTCGTCTACCGGGCGGGCGGTCTCGCCCTGATGAACCTGCTCGCGGTGCCCGGCACCGTCGGCGTCGACGTCATGCCGGCCACGCTCGGTTCCGCGCTGGAGCGGGTGGACGGTCTCGCGAGCGCCGTACTCGACTCCAGCCCGGCCCGTTCCGGCGACCTCCTCGTGATCATCTCCCTGTCCGGGCGCAACGCCCTGCCCGTGGAGATGGCGCAGAACGCGCGGGCGCTCGGGCTGACGGTCGTCGGGGTCACCTCGGTCGCGTACACGAAGGGCACCAGGTCCCGGCACGCCTCGGGCGGATTCCTCCGGGACCACTGCGACATCGTGCTCGACAGCAAGATCGCGATCGGCGACGCGGAGCTGAGGGCGGAGGGCGTCGAGGCACCGTTCGCGCCCGCTTCCACGGTCGTCACCAGCGCGCTGATGCAGGCCGTGATGGCCGGCGCGGCGGAGGAGCTCGTCGCCCGGGGGACCGAACCGCCGCTGCTGCGCTCGGGCAACGTCGACGGCGGGCACGAGTGGAACGGACGCGTGATGCGGGAGTACGGCGACCGCATCTTCTACCGGCACTGAGACCCCGGGGCCCTGGAGGAGCCGGCCCCGCCAGGTGCCCGGCGCCTTCAGGTGCCCGGCGCCTTCAGGCGTCCATCGTGTCCGGCCCCGCCGTCAGCCGGGCCAGGTCGACCGCCGAGGCGACCCGGACCGCCACGCTTTCCGCGTACATCACGTCGGGGCGCTCGAACGCCCTGCGGCTGGCCGACCTCAGGAACGTCACCACACCCAGGGTCCGCCCCCGGCTCCGCAGCACGACGCACAGGGCGTGCACCGAGTCACCCGGCCACCGGTGCTCCGACGCCCACGCCTCGCCCGCGTCCGCCGGTGCGGCGACACGGACGGAACCCGTACGCTCCACGGCCTTCAGGGCCGGGTGCCCCGGCGCGTACCGCACGGGGAGCGGGCCGCCGGAGACCGGCAGGCAGGGTCCCGGCGCGTCGGACGGCGTGGCGGCGGCCCGCACCAGCCGCTCCCCCGCCGCCAGGTCCGCCAGCAGATCGACGACCACGTGGTCGGCGAACCCCGCCAGGGCGAAGTCCAGCGACGTGGTCGCCGCCTCCATCGGGTCCTCGCACTCAGCCGCCTGGCGGGCGGCCCGGTGCAGCTGGTTCGCGCGGAAACGCACCCGGTCCGCGTCCTGCTCCGCGAGCTTCGCCGCGGTGACGTCCCGGAACATCCAGCCGACCCCGAGCGGCACCGGCTCCTCCGCCAGCGGCGAGGCCAGCCTCAGGAAGCCGCTGCGCCAGCACCGCCGCCGGTCGCCCTCGGGGGTCCGCAGGGTCACCCACAGCTCCGCCGGGGCGGACGGCGCCCCCTCGGCGAGGGCGTGCTGCAGCGCCCCCTCCAGCTCCTCGACGCCCTGCACGACCAGCTCGCCCAGCGGGCGGCCCAGCAGCCTCGTGCGCCCGCCGCCCAGCGCCCTGGCCGCGTACGCGTTGACCGCGGTCGGGCGCAGGTCGACGTCGACGGCGACCACGCCCCAGGACGCGTCCTCGAACAGGGCCTCGCCGAGTGCGATGGACCGCTCCAGGTCGATCTGCGCGTGCACCTCGCTGAACGCGCAGTACACCCCGGCGGGCTTCCCGTCCTCGCCGCGCACCCCCGCCGACTGGGTCCGGACGAGGACACGCCCGCCGTCCTTGCGCAGCAGCGCGAACTCGTGGACCTGCCTGCCGGGCGCGTCCATGACGGCGAGCAGCCGTCCCTGCACGTCCTCCGCGTCCGCGCTCCGCACGGCCCACCCCGCGAAGCCCCGCCGCCCCACGGCCTCGGCCGCGGTCCAGCCGAGGATCCGTTCGGCCTCGCGGTTCCAGTGGGTGATGGTGCCGTGCGCGTCGAACGCGCAGAGCGCGGCGTCCATCCCGTCGAGCAGCGCCGCGAGGAGACGAGATCCCGGAATCGCCGCTTCCGGAGGCTCCCGCCCGGGGCCCTCCTCGGGACCGAGCGCGTCGGTGGTCCCGGTGCTCCTGAAAGCGCTCACTCCGCACCTCCCGCAGGGCGTGTTCCGCTTGGCGTTCCGCATTGCCGCACGTCAGACCATTCAACTCGAACGTGAGCCACCACACAGCCACTTCCAGGAAATCCGGTCTTCACCGAAGGTCCGTTAATTCACTTGCACGGCTGCGGGGGCGTTCCTAGGCTGTGGGCACACGTTGAAAGGAGGTGATCCGAAAAGTGCAGTCTTATCGGATTCGTGAGGTGGCTGCGGGCTGACAGCCCGCCGTCGCACACAGTGCACCTCGGCAGGCTGTCTGCCGAAACCCACGCAGTCACCGACCCGCAGGCTCGCCGGTAAGTCCGGCCGGCTCCTCCGCAAGGAGGGACCAGAGCCTGCGGGTTCCTGCGTTCACGGGCGGGACGGGCCGATGCCGCCCGGGCCGGTCCCGCCGGCCGGGACGGCCGTGGCCCTGACCGGGCCGCCCCGGAGCCGGAGGGCGGGAACGCGACCAGGGTGCCCGCCTCCTCCGGTCTGCCGGGGAGGGCGGGCCGACGGGTCACGGGCAGAGCCGCTCCACCCGCCAGGCCGCGGCCGGACTCTCCCGGACGTACCGGAGCCTGTCGTGCAGCCGGTTCTCGCGGCCCTGCCAGAATTCGATCGCGTCCGGCACGACGCGGAAGCCGCCCCACTGCGGGGGCGCCGGGACCTTCTCCCCCTCCGGGTAGCGGGCGGCGAGCTCCTCGTAGCGGGCGGTCAGCTCCTCGCGGGAGCCGACCACCGTCGACTGGTCACTGGCCCAGGCGCCCAGCTGGGAGCCGTGGGGGCGGGTACGGAAGTACGCGACCGTCTCCTCGCGCCCGACGCGGGCCGCGGTGCCGGTGACGACGACCTGGCGGGCGAGCGGGTGCCAGGGGAAGAGCAGTGAGACGTACGGGTTCGCGGTCAGCTCGCGGCCCTTGCGGGAGCCGTAGTTGGTGAAGAAGACGAAGCCACGGTCGTCGTAGTGCTTCAGCAGCACCGTCCGGGAGGACGGCCGGCCCCGGGAGTCGGCGGTGGAGACCACCATCGCGTTCGGCTCGTGGAGGGCGCCGCCCCCGGCGACCTGGCGGAACCAGTGGGCGAACTGCTCCATGGGGTCCGCGGCGAGATCCTTCTCGACGAAGTCCTCGGAGCGGTACTGCTCGCGCATCGCGGCCGGATCGGTGGTGCAATCGGATGACGGGACACGAGAGGAGGCGGAAGCGGAAGACGGAGTGGCATCGGCTGTGGGCACGGGGCCATCCTGCCGCAGCGGGCCGGTTCCCCTGCGGGGAGGGCCGCGATCGCCGGCCCGCGCGCCGCAGGGCTGTGCCGGACGTCACCCTTCCCCGCGTCGTGGTAACCCGCCAGTATGCGTGGACAGGCCTTCGTGGCCGTCAACAGCCGCCGAGTCGAGGGAGCCGCCCGATGTCCGACTTCGTACCCGGACTTGAAGGAGTCGTCGCGTTCGAGACGGAGATCGCCGAGCCCGACAAGGAAGGCGGCTCGCTCCGCTACCGCGGCGTCGACATCGAGGACCTCGTCGGCCATGTGTCGTTCGGCAACGTCTGGGGTCTGCTGGTGGACGGGGCGTTCGACCCTGGTCTGCCGCCCGCCGAGCCCTTCCCGATCCCCGTGCACTCCGGCGACATCCGCGTCGACGTGCAGTCCGCGCTCGCCATGCTGGCGCCGGTGTGGGGCCTGAAACCGCTGCTCGACATCGACGAGCGGACCGCGCGCGACGACCTGGCGCGGGCCGCCGTCATGGCCCTGTCGTACGTCGCCCAGTCGGCCCGTGGCCAGGGGCTGCCCATGGTCCCGCAGAGCGAGATCGACAAGGCGGAGTCCGTGGTCGAGCGCTTCATGATCCGCTGGCGCGGTGAGCCGGACCCGAAGCACGTCAAGGCCGTCGACGCCTACTGGACGTCGGCCGCCGAGCACGGGATGAACGCCTCGACGTTCACCGCCCGTGTCATCGCGTCGACCGGCGCGGACGTCTCGGCGGCGCTGTCCGGGGCGGTGGGCGCGATGTCGGGCCCGCTGCACGGTGGCGCACCGTCCCGGGTGCTCGGCATGATCGAGGAGATCGAGCGGACGGGCGACGCCACGGCGTACGTGAAGCAGGCGCTGGACAAGGGCGAGCGCCTGATGGGCTTCGGCCACCGCGTCTACCGCGCCGAGGACCCCCGGGCCCGCGTCCTGCGCCGCACGGCCCGTGAGCTGGCCGCCCCGCGCTTCGAGGTGGCGGAGGCCCTGGAGAAGGCGGCCCTGGAGGAGCTCCACGCCCGCCGCCCGGACCGTGTCCTGGCGACGAACGTCGAGTTCTGGGCGGCGATCGTGCTGGACTTCGCCGAGGTCCCGGCACACATGTTCACGTCGATGTTCAGCTGCGCCCGCACGGCGGGCTGGTCGGCGCACATCCTGGAGCAGAAGCAGACCGGCCGCCTGGTGCGCCCCTCGGCGAAGTACGTCGGCCCGGGCTCGCGCGACCCCCGCTCGATCCGGGGGTACGACCAGCTGGCGGACCTGGGGAACTGACGGGCGCGGGACGGTCCGGCTGACCGGCCCGCCTCGGCGGGCCGGTCGGCCGGGCTTCCGCAGCCGGCATCCGGGGGAGGCACTTCCGTCTCCCCCGCTGGTCGCCCCGGACGCCACCGAGGGCGCGGGTTCGGTGAGGAGGACGGACAGCACTCGGCGACGGGCTGCGTCCCACACTGTGCGGTGGTCCGACGCGAGCTGGACGGCCACGCGAGCAATCGCCTCGGCATCCCTTCGGCCGCGCCCTGCCTGGAAGTCCCGAGAGCGGAAGAGGGCCGGGTACTTGCCGGCGTTCACCATCTTCATGGCGTAGGCGAGGCTGACGGTGAAGGCGTCGAACGGGTGGGAACGGCCTTGAAGGAGCCCTCGTGCTGTGACGTACGCGCGTGATCGGTCCGATCAGCATTCGCGTACCGCAACGGGTGGTCAGGATGTTTGACGGCCAATCACCTCGCGTCCGGTCCGCCGGTGTTCGAGCTCCCCTCCAGCCTTCGCCCCCGGCTCTCGGCCACGCGCCGTACGTCGCCCAGGGACTCGGCCAGGCGGCAGGCGAGGTAGTGCACCTGGGCGCCGGTCGACCGGCGGTCGGCCAGCAGGTCCGCAGCGTGGCCGAGCAGATCCCCGGCCATGGACAGTTGAGCGCTCTCCACCCGGTCCGCGATCCGCGACACCGTGCCCGCGCCGTCCCCGAGGAGGTAGCAGGGCTTGCCGTCCGCCGTCGTCCACGGGAGCAGCCGCACTCCCCCGGAGTCCGCCCTCACGCCGCCGTCTCCCGTCCGCACCGGGCGACCACGAGCACGCGCCGCCGCCTCAGCTCTGCGAGCCGGTCCCGCTCGTGGGCCACGTAGTACGGACGCACCAGCGGGCGCTGTCCTCGCCGCGCGGCAGATGCTCACCGGTGCAGCGTGCCGTGATCCCGCCGGGACGATGCTCCGTGTCCGGCGCCGGCCTTCTCACCAGCAGCCCGAAAAGCCGGGCGATGCGGTCCCTCATGTCTTCCTGCTTTCCTCGCGTTTCGTGGACACGCCATACGAAGGAGCGAATGACTGCGCTCCGTGACGGATCATTCACAGCATGAGGTCGCTCCTCGCTACGCTGCCAGGGGTGCGCGCATGACAGCGCGCCTGTCATCCCGGGGAGTTGGTCGCATGGCGTCGCACCACAGGCCGCGCACGGCACGAGCGAAGTACGGCGAGGAGTTGCGGCTCAGGCGCACGACGTCCGGGCTGACCCAGGAGGCGCTGAGCGAGCAGATCGTGTGCTCACCGACGCTCATCAGCCACTTCGAGGCCGGCCGCCGGCTGCCGAACCCGGACGACGCCCAGCGGATCGACCGGGCCCTGGCCACGGACGGGTTCTTCGCCCGGTGGCTCGAGGACCTGGACACGAAGTTCGCCGATCACTTCGCCGCTGTGGCCGAGCTTGAGCAGCAAGCCACAGACATCAGGCAGTACGGGGCCTCACTCATTCCTGGGCTTCTCCAGACGAATGACTATGCGCGTGCAGTCTTCCAGGCTCATAGCCCCAACTTCCGGGCGGAAGAAGTTGACAGCCTGATCGTCAACCGTGTCGCCCGCGCCCGGATCTTGGACAGTGCATCGAGTCCCACCGCCTGGACCTTGCTCGACGAGGCGGCACTCCGACGAGCGGTCGGTGGGCCGCAGGTGATGGCCGAGCAACTGCACAAGATCGCGAATTTTGCAGAAAATGGGAGGATTCGGTTGCACGTGGTGCCATTCAGCGTGGGAGCTCACGCTCTCATCGAGAGCATGCTCTACCTTCTGGGCTTCTCGGACGCTGCCCCGGTGGCGTATGTGGAAGGTCTGCACACAGGGCAGTTGATCGATGATCCAGCGGTGGTCGAGGCGTGCAAGACGGCATACGCTCTGGCTCTGAGTGATGCAGCGCCGCATCATGAGTCCCTCGCCCTCGTCAGGGCCATCGCGAAGGAATACAAAAATGGCGAGCATTGAACGCGCTCTTGCCGATTCCGGCTCGTTCATGGGGTGGTACAAGTCCAGTTACAGCGGCGGCAGTAATGGCGAATGCCTTGAGGTGGCCCGCGGCTACGACGTCGTCCCCGTGCGGGACAGCAAGGACGTACAAGGACCGGCCATGATCGCTTCCACAGCAAGCTGGTCGGCCTTCATCACCGCCGTCAGGAACGGCCGCTTCGATTCCTGATCGTCCCTTGCACTGAGTGACTCGATGTCTTGCCGAGGATCACCGACCACCGCCCGTGCCGCAGTGGAGGAACACGAACATGGTCAGCAGTGAACACACTGTCGCCGACGCCTCCACCCTCGGCGGATGGCACAAATCCAGCTACAGCGGCGGCGACCAGGGCGAATGCCTTGAGGTAGCCCGCGGCTACGACGCCGTCCCCGTGCGGGACAGCAAGGCCGCGCACGGACCCGCCGTGATCGCGTCCGCAGCAAGCTGGTCGGCCTTCGTCTCGGCCGTCAGAAACGGCACACTCGGCGCCTGACAGCCGCTCAGCCGAGAAACCCCGCACGCAGGTCCGGATCGCGCAGCAGGCCCAGCACCTCGTCCTCGCCGTTGAACAGCAGCTCGGCGGCAGGGTGGACCGCCTGGTGGAACATCGACGCCAGCACGTCGGCCAACGGTCTGTCCCACGCGATGCGGACCGTGTCGCACGCCCTGTCCGTCTGCCCCTTGTCGGCTGCCGCGCGCCACTGCTTCAGGAAGAGCGCCGCGGTGCTGTACGCGTCGTGGCGCCCCTTCACCAGCACCCCACGGGCGTTGAGTCCGAACACTTCGATGCTGGAATCACCTTGTGGGGTCAGTCCTCTGTAGAGGCCGGTTCCGAGGACCAGATGAAGGTGGTCCAGCGGCTCCTGGATCGTCGGATCGATGAGGAGAGGACGCCCTGCCTCGTCGCGGGGGAACACGTGACGCTTGTGGTGGCTGTTGCAGACAGCGCAGGCCAGCAGGTGGTTCTTCCATTCGAAGGCCCGTAAGGGCGCTACGGCCAACGGCTCGAAGTGGTCGATGTCAGAGCCCTGGTTGTCGCCGCAGTACATGCAGCGTTCGTGGCCCGGGGCCATGTCTCTCAGCGTGGCGAAGAGGGCCGGGTGGACATGCCGCCGCACCGTCGTGTGCTTCCACAGGTAACGTGCCTTGTCCGCCGGTTCCTCGGACTTGCTGATGTCCTCGGTGTGGCCGTCCATGCGCGTCACGGTGTCCTGGGGCAGATCCAGGCGTTGCAACCGGATCATCGTGGCGGGTCCTTCTGCTCCTCGTCGGCCAGATCCTTGAGACGAGCGGACATCTCGTCCAGCCGGGCCGTCGGCGAACTGGTGAGCAGCCGCTTGAGCTGCCTGTACCGGTCGGTCGTCTCGGCGTCGGCGTGGCCGCGCAGCAGATCCATTTCCAGCGCCACCAGTTCACCCCGCTTACGCTCGGCCTGCTCGGAGTAGGGGGTGTCCAGGCCGAAAAGGTCGGACAGCACCGCGTCGTCCCCACTGCCGTAGACCACGCGTTCGTACAGGTCCTCCCCGACGACTTCCGGACGGGCCTCCTCATCGACCCCGGGCAGCCGGATGAGGCCGCCCGGGTCTGCCGACTGACAGACATAAGGGCTGTGCGTGGTGACGATGAACTGGATGTTCGGAAAGTGCCTGGTCAGCCACGAGCCGATACGCCGTTGCCAGGAGACGTGGAGGTGGGCGTCGATCTCGTCGATGATGACGATGCCCGGCACCCGGTTGAAGAGCATCCCCTCGTCGGCGTCCGCCACCACCGCGTCACCGAAGGTGTCGTGGATCTGTTTGAGGATGTCGACGACCAGCGCGGCCACGGTCCGGAAACCGTCGCTCATCTCTCGCAGGGGGAACCGGACGTCGTCCCGCTCCACCCAGAGGCCCTCCGAGTCGACGTCGATGATGCGGTACCCGTCGGGCAGGAGCCCGTCCTGGAGGATGGCGAGTGCCGTGTTCTTCAGGACGGCCGCCCCGACCCGGCCCTCCAACGCCCGCAGGTGCTGTTCGATGAGCCAGGCCACTCCCTCGGCGAGCGAGGCGTCCTCGTGGAAGAGGCTCGCCAGCCGCGCCACCGGCCCGGAAGCGAGCATCAGCCGCTGGACCTCGCCCGACCCGCCCGCCATCCTGCGGAACGGACCGTACGCGGCGCAGAACCAGCCGACGGGGTTGTCCGCCCAGGGACCCCGCCGGGCGTTGCTGTTGGCGGCTTCGGTGTAGGCGATCTCTTCGAGTGAGGGCTGTACCCCGCGTCGCCCGGCCGGTCTGCCGTCCGGTCCACCGTCACCGGGTACGGCCCACAGGAGTCCAGCCTTGAACGGGCCGGCAGGCGGGGGGTCGTGCGAGAACCGGTCGTACTCGGTGTCCCGGGTGATTTCCAGCTCGATGCGTCCTTCGGCGGATCCGTGCGCCACCCAGTTGTCGAATCCGGGAACCAGTCCACGGGCGGCCACCGGACCGCTGAGTGCGAACGCGATCGCCCGCAGCAGAGTCGTCTTCCCGGCCCCGTTCCGCCCTGCCAGGACCGTCCATCCGGCGTGGGTGCCGTCCGGACGGGTCAGACGCAGGTCGACCTGGCGCGGACCGTTGAACGACTTGATGTCCTGGACGGAAACCCGGCTGACGTACATGAGAGCGGTGTCCGTTCGGTCGGTGGGGGTGTGAGTTGCTGGGAAGATTCTCCTACTCCACCTCGGCACCGGCCGGGATCTCGCCGCCGAGGGCCGCGGCAATGGCCGCGAACTCGCTGAGTGCCCCTTGGAGGTCCTGAACGATCTCTTGGGCGATGACCTCGGGCTGCAGTCGCCTGTCCGTATCGTCCAGAGCCGAGTCCTTCACCCAACTGATGTCGAGGTTGACCTTGTCCCGGGCAACCAGCTCCTCGTACGTGAACACCCTGAAGCGGCCGTTGGTGCCCTTCGACGCCACCCGCTCGGAGCGTGGGCGGCCGGGGCGGTAGGCCTCGATGAACTCGTCGAGGTCCGCGCGGGTCAGCGGGCGCTTCCTGAGCGTGAAGTGCTTGCCGGTGCGGAAGTCGTAGACCCAGAGCTTCTCGGTATGGGGCTTGCCGTCGGCACGCGGGGTCTTCTTGTCGAAGAACAGGACGTTGGCCTTCACCCCGCCCGCGTAGAAGATGCCGGTGGGCAGGCGCAGGATCGTGTGCAGGTCGAACTCGTCCAGCAGCCGTCGGCGGATCTTCTCACCCGCGCCGCCCTCGAAGAGGACGTTGTCGGGGAGGACGACGGCCGCACGGCCGTCGATCGCGGTCAGCGACATGATGTGCTGGAGGAAGTTCAGCTGCTTGTTGGGCGTGGTGGCGCGGAAGTCCTCACGGTCGTAGGAGCTGTCCTCGCGCTCGGACCTGCCGTCGCTGCCGATCACCGTGATCGACGACTTCTTGCCGAAGGGCGGGTTCGCGAGGACGAGTGAGGCGCGCCTGCTGCCCGGCTTCTTCGCGAGGGCGTCACCGACCTCGACCAAGCTGTCACCCTCGCTCCTGCCGATGCCGTGGAGCAGCATGTTCATCGCGGCGAGACGGGCGGTGCCGGGGATCAGCTCGTTGCCCCAGATCTTGCCCGAGCCGAGCGCGAGGCGCTGCTCATGGGTCAGGTCACGCATGTGGTGCTTGCGGATGTATGCGTGTGCGGCGATCAAGAAGCCGCCGGTGCCGCAGGCCGGGTCCGTGATCGTGTCCTCGGGCTGCGGGCGAACGGCGTCGACAATCGCGTCGATGAGCGGGCGGGGCGTGAAGTACTGTCCGGCGCCGGCCTTCGTGTCCTCGGCACCCTTGGCCAGGAGGCCTTCGTACGTGTCGCCCTTGAGGTCGGTGCCGATGATCGTCCAGTCCTGCTCGCCGATCAGGTCGACGAGCTTTTCGAGCAGAGCCGGCTCGGTGATCCTGTTCTGCGCCTTGGCGAAGATCGTGCCGAGCGTGGTGCCGGGGCGGGCGCCGAGCTTCTCCAGGATCACGCGGTAGTGCAGCTCAAGGTCCTGGCCCTTCTTCGAGGCCAGTGAGCTCCAGTCGTAACCCACCGGGACGATCTCGGTGGGGTCCCCACCGGAGGAGGGGTCGTTGGCGATCTCGTCGGCCATCTTGAGGAAGAGGAGATACGAGAGCTGGTCGACGTACTCGATCGTGGAAAGACCGTTGTCCCGGAGGACGTTGCAGTAGTTCCAGAGCCTGGCGACCAGCGTCTTGGTCTGCGCGACGACGGCCTGCGGCGCGGGTGCGGATGCGTCGGTGGTGGTCACAGCTCGAACTCCTGCTGTACGGCGGTGGCGGTGGTCGGTTCAGGCGCGGAGGGCCTTTTCGCCCTCCGCGCACGTTTCGTCCCAGGCTGATCCGCTCGCTCGGCCTGGATCCGGGCGAGCAGATCAGCGGCGGGGGCATCAGCGGGGTCTTGGGGGACGAGGCCGCCGGTAAAGGCGCGATTCAAAATAGCGCTCCGCAGACCCGCTGCACGCACCAGGCTGATCTCTGCCTCGGCACTCATGGCGTCGACACCGCTCAGCAACTCGTCACACCTCTGGACCAGCCGCTTCTGCACACCCATGGGCGGAATAAGAAATTCCATTCGCTTCAATCGCTCCAAAGAAATCCGAGCAACGTCTGCGGTGACATCCACCTCCCGCAGGAACCGCTTGGCGTGAAGATGCCTACGGAAGACCATGAGCGCCCATTCGGGCAGCACATCGGCACGCGCCCTGAATCTCAGGAGACTGTCGGCGAACGCGGCATCAGGCGGCATACCGCGATAGAGCGCAGGGGTCCCCACCCGGTTCGGACTCCACTCCCCGCCGATCAGCACATCACCGGAGTGAAGAATATGTTCTTCGAAGGATTCAGAGAGATCTATTTCGGTCACATCTGACGCATCGATACAGTCCTCCGAAATGTTCTCCACGCGGAGGCAGGGCCGCATCCCAGGACCTCGACTCCGGGCATGCAGCACCCGACCACGTCTGACCTCGCCTGCCCGCTCCACGGTCGTCGATACCCATCCTGCGGGCGGACCCTCAGGAACAAGGGAGAGAAGTATGGACCTCCGCAGGATAGCGAGCCGTCGGAGGGACCTCCTGATCGTCTTCGTCGCCGCATCCAAGCGGGAGAGCTGGGCTTCGAGCGCCTCGACAATCCGGGCTTGCTCCGCAAGTGGAGGCAAGGGAATGGAAGCATCGAGGAGTGCCTGCTGTGAAATATTGCGCGCGGAGTCATCCGACCCGGTTTCCGTTTCGAAAGTCGCGCCCCGGATCTGCGGAGACCTCAGAAAGTGAACGAGCCATTCCTTGTTGACGAGACCGCTCGGAACAAGACGCATGATCTCATCCGAGAGAAGGAGCTGCCGTCGGCACCGCCCAACCAGAACAGGATATCCGACGCAGTTTTCGGCGGCGCAACTCACCAAAATGTCACCGGGTCCAATCTCATACGTGGTGTCGATTTGCCGACCAGCCGGAACAGCCATGTTCTCGGATTCGTCGAAATTCCCACGCGCCGTGGAAGCCGCTTTGACGATGCCCCACTCGCCCGGGGCAGCCTGGCGAAGCTCACACGCGACAGGCTTGCCGACTTCAATTTTCAACAACACGTCGGCCAGGCGGACCGCGACCCACCTCTCCGGGAACCCATTCGCGCTCAAGCCAGTACCCGATTCAGTTCAGCCGGCAAGTCCAGCGCCCGCCCTTCCCCATCACATACGTTCACGAACCCCGCCTCTTGCCGCGCTTTGTGCACGGCTCGGTCGACAGGGCGGCGGTTCCATGCCGGGCCATGACGACCACGCCCTGGATGCATCCCAGCCACCACTGGCCGTCCGCGAAGCCACCCCCGCCTGGCTCCGGCGCGGCAACCAGCCCTGGAAACAACCTTCGGCCGCCGTTCGGACGGCCACAACTCGACGTCTGCGCCGTGCGTAGCGAATCTACCTTCGGAGTGAGCCTCGGTGCCGGTGAACGCCCTCAGCCCGCCGACCTGGCGGCCTCCCGCCCGCGCGGGTCGTGATGAGAGATCGAGTCCAGAGGCCCTGAACTAGCGGATGTCGGGTTTTGCGGCCCTCGTCGCACCCGGTCCGGTGCGCTTCCCCCGCCATCCAGGTCCTCGGTTCCGGAGTGCGGGACGCGTCCGGCGCTCGGCGCTCGCATCTCGGGACCCGAGCGCCGGAGGGGGTCCGGTTCACTCTTCGAGGTGTACGTGGAGGAGGCCGCGCCCGAAGCTCGGGCTTCGGGACCCGGGCGTCGGGATCCGAGCACCGGGATCCGAGCGGCTCTTACAACCGGCAGGTAAAAGAAGGGTTCTGGAAAACCTCCCCCCACCTCCCCCACCCGTCACGGCCAGCAAGTATGACCATTAGTGACCAACTTGCCGCGAAGTGTCACGGCTGCTTACGGTGCGACCGAACGAACGACCCCGACGCGGTGTTAGCAGCACCGGCCGGGGTCTCACCTCAAGATCGAATCGAGCGATCCCGTGGTTACCCAGCACCTTAGTCCCGCCCCCTGCGCCCCCGCGCTCTCCCGCCCGTACCCGATGGCCAATCCCGGTTACGGCAAGCGGTCCATGCCGGGCCGACCCGAACCGAGCGCGCACGACTTCGCGCTCCTGCCCGAGCGTGAGCGGTACGTCGCCGGGTTCGTCGACCACCTCCCCGACGGCGCGGCCATGGACGTGAAGAGCCTGGCCAAGCAGCTGCCGCTCTACGGCCAGCAGGCGGTCGGTTCCGCCCTGCGGGCCCTGTCCGTCGCCGGGCACCTGCGGCGCGTGCGGTGCCTCGTCGGCGAGGGCGACCAGGTGCGCTGGGTCTTCCGGACGTTCTGGTCCCGTACCGCCCGCGACAACGAGTGGTGGGCCTCCCACCTCGTCGCCGAGGACCGCGAGGCGGCGCCTGCCGCCGCGCCCCCGCCGCCTCCCTGGGCCCCCGTGGAGGAACCGGTGCCCGTGGCGGCCCCGCCCGCCGCCCCGGCCGTACCGCAGCAGCGGGCCCCGGAGCCCGCGTCGAAACCCGACGCCCCCTCACCCGCCTATCTGGCCCTGGCGCAGCTCGGCCGCGTCGATCCCCGGCTGGCGCTCTCCGCCGCCGACTGCGCGGTCCTGGAGGCGCGGGCCGCCGAGTGGCTGGCCCGGGGCGTGAGCACCGAGTACCTGACCCGGGCCCTCGTCACCGGGCTCCCCCCGCAGGTCGGCTCACCCGTGGGGTTCGTCCGAAGGCGTCTCGACGACAAGATCCCGCCGCGCGTGGCCCCCGTCGTCGCACCGCCCGCACCCGGTGGGCCCGTCCACCGCGCGATGCTGGAGTGCACCAAGTGCGGTGTGCCCGGGCGCCCGGAGGCGCTGCCCGACGGGTTGTGCCGCCCCTGCCACCGGCCCGGCCCTCCGGAGCCGGGGGCCCTTCCGGCCGGGGGCCTCGCCGAGTCCGGCGTCCGCGCCCGCGCGGGCCACGTGCACGAACTGCTGAGGTCGCGCTGAGCCGACGCCGACTCCCGAGCCGGAAGGCGCTGTGCTCGCACCGGCCACGGCGGACGGGCCCGTAGCGCCGCGACACGCTCGGGGCCGCAGCACCCGTGAGGGCCGGTGGTACGACGGACAGGGGTAGTGGGGTTCCGCTCCATGACCGGCCGATCCGGCCTTTTCAGCCTGACGTACCGTCAAGAATCTGATGGGTGAAGGAGTTACCGCTCCGGAGCCCTTATCGTGATCATCGCGGCCTGCGGTGGGGCGATCCGGCCACCGTGGTGGTGTGGACGCGTTCACCGCGGCAGCGACGGAAGGGCGGGGCCGGCGTGTCGATCGAACCGGCGCCGGAGGCGGTGCGGGCGGGCGTTCCACCGCCTACGCCACAGGGCCCTGGCACGCGGCGCCGGGGACGGTGCATCCGCCCCGGTGGTCCCGGCCCGCCCCCGCCACACGTCCGCCCGTGCCCTGGGGCGGTCCGCCCGTGCCGGCGTCGGCACCTGCGTCCGACACGGCGCCGAACGCGGTCCCGCCGCACGCCACCGGACGTGTCAGCCGCGTTCGCCGGTGACAGCAATCCCACCGGCACCCCCTCACCTGCGGCACCGCTGCCGGGGCGCCGCACACGCCGATGACGAAAGAGGCCGATGATGCCCACCCCTGGTTTTCCGCCGAACACGCTCGACTCCGAGGGAGAGCCGATATGGATCAGCGAGCTGGCCAACTGCGACCCGAACCACATCCTGCACGTCGTGCGCGGCATCGAGCCGGCGGAAGCGCTGCAGGTGCTGGGTGCCAAGCCCGGGTTGATCCGGTCCTGCGAGCTGCCCGACAGCAGGCCGGACGAGTGGACGTCACTGCCCTGTGCGGCTCTCGGCATCGAACCGGGAACCGCTGCGGCACTGTTGGCGGGACGCATCGGTGAGTGGACCTTCGTCTACGACGACTCCGGGTTCACCTACGACGACGAGACGACGAAGGCGCTGTCCGCCGATGGGCGGACAGCGGCCATGAGCGTGTACACCATCAACGGGGACGCCAGTCTCACCTACGCCGTCGACGGCGAGCAGATCGAGTGGGTCGACGTGGACGGCCTCGATCCGGAGAAGGACATCCCCGCCATGCCCGCCGGACTGCGCGCGGCATTCGAGGCCGCCGGCACCGTCGAGACGGAGGACTTCGAGCCCGGCGAGCCCGATGGGCTGGTCACCATGCGTGCCGCCTGCGCCCTGGCGGGCCTCGCGCTCACCCTGGACGACGTACGCCGGCTCCCGCTGCTGATCGTGCCGTTCGGCTGACGGCTCCGAAGGACGCCCGGGAAGGCCCCCCTGGAGCGATGCGCGGTGCCGGGGTCCGGGGGCTCCCGGACCCCGGTGCGTTCAGGCCCGGCGCGGCGCGGCGGGGGCGGGCCGACGGTTCGGGTAGGCGGCGTCCGGCACCTCGTAGCCCAGCGCCCTCAGGCTCGCGGCCGCCTCGGCGGGGCTCCGGCCGGTCCGGCTCGCGATGCCCAGGACGTCCTCGACGTACAGGGGCGCCCACCGGCGCCCGAGGGCCTCCAGCAGGTCGATGTCGTCCGTCCGGGGCGACGTGGGCAGCGTGACGGGATATCCGAGGCGGGCGAGCCGCGCGGCGATCTCCTCGGGGCTGCGGCCGGTCGCCCGTGCCGCGCGCAGCACGTGGAGCAGCGACGGGGTGCTGCCCCGGTCGAACCAGGGGCCACGGGAGTCGAGTCCCTGGCTGAGGAGGAGGATGTCCTCCTCGTCGTAACCGTCCAGCTCGGGCAGGTCCTGCCATCCGTAGCCGAGTTCCACCCTGCGGGCGGCGATCTCGGCCGGGGGGCGGCCGAGGACCTTCGCGGTGAGCAGGATGTGCCCGAGGCCGGAGGTCCCGGACCAGGGTGCGTCGCCGTCGGCGTTGAGGCTGAGGATCAGCCGGTCCTCGGGCCGCGGGGTGAAGGGGAAGGTGTAGCCGAGGGCGATCAGCCTCCGCATGACCTCGTACGGGCTGACGCCCAGTCTGCGGCCGGCACTCCACATGTGGTCGGCCGGCACCGGACTCGCGGGGTCGAGCAGGTCTCCCGTGGGGCGGCGGTCCCGGCTGACCAGGACGGGGTCGCCGGCGAACGGGGTGTCGGGCAGCGCGGCGGGGAGGCGGTGGAAGCCCAGGGCGCGCAGCCGCCGGCCGGTCTCGGCGGGGGCGACGGCCTCGGTAGCGGCGCGCAGGAGGATGTGTCCCAGCGGGATCTCCTCGTCCACCGCCGGCCAGTGGGGCGCCCACTCGCTGGTGCCGAGGCGGAACAGGAGGAGGTCGTCCTCGGACACGGAGGCGGGCAGCGGGGGCGCCGGGAGGGCGAGGCCGGTGCAGCCCAGCTCCCGGTAGCGGTCCACGGTCTCCTGGACGCTCCGGCCGGTGGTGGCGGCGGCGTGCAGGACGCGGCCGTACGGCACGGTGTTCTCCAGCCAGTTCGTGGAGCCCCGGCCGTCCGCGCTGACGAGCCGGAGATCGTCCTCGGTGACGGTCCGGTCGGGGACGGCGGGGAGGCACCGGAGGCCCAGCTCCGCCAGGCGGGAGAGGACGGCGGAGACGGACACCCCCCGGGCGTGGGCGGCCCGCAGGACATGGCTGACCGGCACGGGTTCGTCGACGCCGAGCCACCTGTCGCTGTCGTCGAACGACCTGTTGACGAGCCGTACGTCCTCGTCGGTCACCGTGGCGGGCAGCGTCACCTCGGGGATGCGGTAACCCAGTGCCCGCAGGCGGCCCATGATCTCGGCGGGGGGCCTCCCGGTCCGGGAGGCGGTCTTCAGGACGTGGGGGAACCAGCCGGGGTCCTCCTGTTCGAGCCAGGCGTGCCGGTCGCCCTGCCAGGTCGTGCGCGTGTATCCGGCCAGGGCCAGCTCGTCGGCGTCCACGTGGTCGGCCAGCGAGCCCTTGGGCAGGTGGCGGTAGCCGAGCCGGGCGAGCCGGATGACGAGCGCGTTGGGGTTGCGGCCGTGCTTCTGGGCGAGGTGCAGGACGTGGCCGACCGGCACGGGCCCGGCCTGGTCCAGCCAGGGAGGGACGCCGTTCATCTCCTGGCTGATGAGCACGAGGTCGTCGGCGGTGACCTCCGCCGCTCCGGGCTCGACGCGGTAACCGAGCCCCGTGAGGTCCCCGGCCACCCGGACGGCTGCCGCCGCGATCGCCTCCGGTTCCTTCGCGTCGTCCTCGGTGCGGTCGACGATCGTCAGGACCTGGCCGAGCGGCACGAGGGCGTCGTCGCCGAGCCAGGGGGCCCTGCCGTCCACGGAGTCGCTGGCCAGACGGCGGTCGCGGCGGCTCACCTCCTCCGGCGGGCTCCCCAGGCCGGGCGTCCGGTAGCCGAGGCGGGCGTACCGGGCGGCGACCTCGGCGGGTGGCTCCCCGAGCCGTTCGGCGGCCCAGAGGACGCGTCCCCGCATCGTGGCGGGCTCGGTCTCCTCGTACCAGGGCCACTCACCGGACAGTCCGTCGCTGACCAGGACCAGGTCGTCCTCGTCCACCTCGTCCGCCGACGCGGGGAACCGTCCGGGGTCCCGCACCTCGAAGCCGAGTGCGGTGTACGCGGCCGCGAGCTCGGCGGGGGAACGTCTCAGCTGGGTGGCCGCCCAGAGGATGAAGCCCCTCAGCCTCGGGGCGAAGTGGTTCTTGAGCCAGGGGGAGGCGGCGTCGAGGCCGTAGCTGACCAGCTGGGCCGCGTCCTCGGGGAGCTCGGCCAGCCGTTCGGGAGCGGGCACCCGGTACCCGAGTGCGGCGAGCTGCTCCCTGACGTCGTGAGGGCTGCGTCCACCGGCGAGCGCCGCCTGCAGGACGTGGAACAGCGGTACGGGTTCGGCGGGGTCCAGCCGGTCGGTCCCACGGTCCAGGTAGGTGCTGGTGATGAGCAGGGTGTGGGCGTCGAGGGGGTCGGTCGTGTCCGGCACGGGAGGCCTTTCGTGGGAGCGGGGTCCGGGAGGGGCTTCATTCGGCGGCGGCGATGTAGCGCCCGTCGTCGTCCTCGTCGTCGTCCTCGTCCTCTCGCCCGGACAGGTCGACCCGTACTCCCATGGGCTCGAGCGCCTCCCAGATCCGCAGCATCATGGCGTCGCTCAGGTAGTGGTGGTGCAGGTCGAGCGAGCGCAGGTGGGTGAGCGGCTGCCCGTTCAGCAGCGCCTGTGCCCCGACGTCGCCGAGTGTCCCCAGCGACAGGCTGAGCGATTCGAGGCGGGCGACGACGGGTGCGTGTGCCACGGCTGCGGCTATCTCGTCCTGGAAGGTGCTGTTCTGCAGTCCCAGGTGCCGCAGCGCGGGGAAGCGCGTGCCCTCCAGCAGCGGCGCGAGGTCCTCCAGGGTCGTGTCACAGCCGTAGTACTCGTCACCCAGCCACAGTTCCAGGTGCTCCAGTGCCGGCAGGTCGGAGGCCAGGACACCGCGGACCACCTCGGCGGGCAGCCCACCGCACTCGAAGCGCAGGGTGCGCAGTGCCTCGTGGCGCACGGCCGGGAACTCCAGGCCGGAGCTGCCCCGCACCGCGAGCTCCTGCAGCCGCGGGTAGGCCTCCAGGACGGTGGTGACGTCGGACTGCACCATCCAGGAGAGTTCGGACTCCTCGGAGACGAGGTCGCCGAGGAACACCGCTTCCAGGTTGACGAGCCGGGAGCTCGCCCCGACGATCTTCTCGGGCATGCCTCCCAGGCCGTGCTCGGTGTGCCACGGGTAACCGGTGATCAGCGCGCGCACGTCCTCGGCCGGCATGGTCGTGAGGAAGCGCTCCCAGTAGACGGCCGAGTCCTCGTCCCCCTCCCTGTCGTCGAGCTCGATACGCCAGGCCGCGGCATCGGCGGCGGGCAGGCGTGCACCGTGGGTGAACGGGGGGAAGGTATGGGCCGGGAGGCCGTGGAAGTGCCTCACATGATCGATCACAGTCGTCCTTCGGTGGCGTAACGGCTACAACTCCCGTCGTTCTACCAGGTGGTGACGACACGTCCGCTCACGCGCCCTCGTCGCCCCCGCCGCCCGGGAGCACGGCGAACGCCTGCCGGCTGTGCACGAGCAGCTCACGCAGCGCCGGATTGCTCCCGCTCCTCCACACCAGCGCGAGCAGCGCCGGCGTCTCGACGTCCTCGACGGTGCGGGCGGTGAGCCGGTCGCCGTGGCTCGCGGCCATGGAGGTGCTGAGGACGGCGACCCCGAGCCCGCGGGCGGCGAGGTCCGCGACGGCGTCCGCCGCACTGGCCTGCAGCGCGATCACGGGCCGGAGTCCCTGGGCGGCGCAGGCACGGTCGAGCAGCGTGCGCAGACCGGTGCCGGGGGGCATGCAGATGAGAGGACGCTCCGCCAGGTCGCGCAGGGTGACCCGCCGCCGGCGCACGAGGGGGTCCCCGTCCGGGACGGCCGCGACAAGCCGCTCGCTGATGATCGTCAGTGCGTCCAGCCCCTCGGGGGTGGGAGCCGGGGTCCCGATCAGGGCCAGGTCGACGGCGCCGGTGCGCACCCCCTCGACGAGCCGGTCGGAGTTGTCCTCCAGCAGGGAGATCTCGACCCCGGGGTGTGCCCGGTGGAATGCGGCGAGGGCGTCGAACAGCGGGGTGACGGTGCAGCCGATGACCATCCCGACGGTGAGCCGGCCGCGGATCAGTCCGGTCACCTCCCCCACCGCCCGGCCCACCGCCCCGGCCGCGGCCAGCGCGGCCCGGGCGTGTTCGAGCGCGGCCTTCCCGGCGACGGTGAGGGCGGCGGTGCGTGACGACCGGTCGAACAGCTCGGCGCCGAGCTCCCGTTCCAGCCGCCGGATCTGGGCGCTCACACCGGACTGGCTGATGTGCACCCGCTCGGCCGCCCTGGTGAAGTTGCGCTCCTCGGCGACGGCGACGAAGTACTCCAGCTGCCTCAGGTCCATGACCACAGATTCTAGTTCCCATCAGAACCATCTGTTGGACTTCTGACCGGTGGCCGACCAGGCTGGAAGCACGGAAGCCGGACCAGGAGGAACCTCATGCCCGAGTACGAGAAGGCCCTGCGCCCCGAGGACATCACCCGCCTGTTCGTCGAGCGGTCCAACGCCGGCGACGCGGCCGGAGTCGCCGCGCTCTACGAGGAGGAGGCGGTGCTGGCCTTCCCGCCCGGTGAGGTGACGGTGGGGCGGGAGGCGATCCGCGCGCTGTGGGAGAAGGTGCTCGCCGACCGCCCCCACTTCGGACAGGAACAGCCGCTGCCCACTCTGACCAGCGGTGACATCGCCCTGACGTCGACCCCGCCGGAGGACGGGGCCGGAGCCCGGGCCCAGGTCGTGCGGCGTCAGCCCGACGGCAGCTGGCTGCGGGTGCTCGACCGGCCGGAGTTCACCCCGCCGGGACGCTGAACGGGTCCGGCCGGGCCGGGACGGAGTCCCGTGCCCCGCCGCCCGGGCGGCGGGGCCTCCACCTGCTCACCGCGAACCGTCGAGACGCATGAGGGCGGAGTACGCCGACTCCGCCCTCCGGCCCGGGGCCGCCTCGGGGCGGGCGTGGTCGAGGAAACTCCGGGTTCCGCCGTGGTGGCGCACCTTCCCGGAAGCCATGAGGGTGACGGTGTCGGCCTCGTCGGCCAGATCGATCACGTCATGGGTCGACATCAGCACCGGGATACGCGTCGCGACCTCCCCGAGCACATCACGGAACACGGAACGCTGATGCGGGTCGAGACCTGCCGTCGGTTCGTCCAGCAGGATGACGCGGGCGTCGTGGGCGAGGGCGCAGGCGATACCGACGCGCCTGACCTGTCCCCCGGAGAGAGCGGCCGTCTTCTGCCCGGACTGTTCGGTGAGGCCGACCTGTTCGAGAGCGGTGCCTGCTCGCTCCCACGCCCGGGCACGGTTCTCGCCCTTGAGCCAGGCGATGTACGCCACGTACTCACGAGCGGTCAGCTGCGGGGACGTGGGCACCCGCTGGGGGAGCCAGGCCACGTGACGGCGGAACTCACGGGTGGTGGAAGTGATCTTCGAGTCGGTGAACAGGACCGTGCCCGCTGTCGGTTCGACCGTCCCCGCGAGAAGGGCCAGCGTCGTGGACTTTCCCGCTCCGTTGGGGCCGAGCAGGATCGTCAGGCCTTGGCCGGGCACCTCGTAGGTGAACCGGGAGAGGACAGGGCGCAGCCTGCGGCGGTAGGTGAAAGTGACGCGGTCGAGCAGGAGGGTCATCGGTCGGTCCTTGGCGCGAGGCAGGTGAGCAGGACAAGCCCCGTCAGGAAGACGAGGGCGGCGCCCGTCGCGGCGTGGGCGACATCGGCCTTCTCGGTGACGATCACCCAGGGATAGGGGTCGTCGGGATGTCTGCCCCCGGTGAACATGGCGAGGATCATCCAGAACACAGGCACGAGAACCGCCCGGTGTCCGAGAAGAGGCCAGCTTCCGAGGGCGAGACCGCAGAAGAGCAGATGGTTGCGCGCGGCTGTCCACATCGCGTCCGGGTCCAGCGGGGTCATGGCCGCCGCCGCCGCACCGGCGAGGAGGGCGAAGCCCGCCACCAGGGCGATGTCCATCGCGTCGACCCGGCGCACAGCCGATCGCTCCATGCCGGGCAGGCGTCTTTCAAGGCATGCGACGAGGGCGAGGGAAGGCACGAGACAGAAGAAGTCGCTCAGTTCCGCCGGTACGGGACGGCCGCCCAGGTACGCGGGAAGGACGAGGACGAAGTCCGAGGTGAGAGCGATGCTCAGGATGAAGACGAGCAGTGCGCAGGGCAGCAGGCCGAGAGCGCCTCGTTGACGCAGCCACCAGGTCATCCCGGTCGGCCGCCCTGGCAGGAGAGCCGCAACTGCTCGACGTACCAGGCCTTCTGCTCGTCCGGCGCAAGGGCGTTCACCCTGTCCATCTCCGCGAGGAGCTGCTCCTTGCCGTCCCCGGTCCGGAACGACCGCGATTCGCGGGAGAGCCAGGCGAGGTAGTCATCTGCCACCCCCATGGTCCGGGCGGTCCAGAGGGTGCCGTAGTGCAAGGTGTTCCAGTCCGGGGTCTCACAGGGCATTCCCACGATGCCGATCGCCACGCCGTCCCAGGGGACGTCCGGGTTCCCGGCTCCGAGGTCGAGTGTCCATTCCTTCCCCGCGGTGTCCGACTGCCGGGCACCGGACACCGTGATGTCGGTGATACGAGCAGGGATCTCCGAGATGATCCCCTTGGCGTGCAGCTTCGTCGCCATGCCGGCGAGTTCGGTCTGCACGGCCCGGAGGTCTCCGGAGCCCGCGGCAGGCATGCACACCTCCGGCACGCGGCCCTCGCAGGTGACCGGGGCCAGCCCCTTGGCGGCAGGAGCGAACGAGGTCCACTCCCGGGTGATGCCGTAGGCGCCCAGCAGGCCGCCGGCGGCGATCGCGAGGGACAACACGACAGCGCCCGCGCGGATACGTCGAGGGCCGAGGGCCACGACGAGGGCGAGGGCCAGGCAGACCGTCGGCACGACGGCGGCGACCGTCATGGGGAGGGAATACGCCTCACCGAAATTGATCTGCCCGATGGCTCCGGTCACATGGTGCGCCCACCAGCTGCTCGTGCCCAGGGGGAAACTGATTCCGACGAACACGGCTATGGCCGCGAGGGGTGCGGAGTACAACGCGTGGAGACGTCGCCCCAGGAGGAATCCGATGACCGCGTGCGCGGTGAGCAGGACCACGACCATGCCGAACAGCTGCAGCACGTATATGTCGGGAGCGACTCCGGCGATCAGCAGTGCGCCCGCCGTGATGCAGGCCATCAGGGCCGCCATGGTGAGCACGACGAGGAGGACCGGCTGGAGGGCGACGCGCACGGCGGAGCGTGCGGGGCCCGTCTCCCAGACTCCGAGCGCCCGTAGCCGTGTCGCCTCCACCGCGGCCAGCCCGGCGGCTGCGGCGGCCGCCAGCGGAACCGGTGCGTGTATGGCGAAGGCCGCGGCCTCGGCCGGCCAGGGAAGTGAGGAGAAATGGCCCATTCTCCCCTTGGTCGTGAAAAAGACGTAGGCGAAGAAGAAACCGGTCACCGGCAGAGCCAGCACGGCGGAACTGGTGCGTAGTGCGGTGAAGAAACGCATGGAGCCTCGAGGAAATGCAAGGCGGGCCGCCGCGCGGGGTGCACGGCGGCCCGGCGGGATCAGTCGGCCTTGGTCGTGTCCACGACTATCTTCCTGACACTCACCACGCAACTGAGGCACGCAGCATCTGTTTCGAAGTAATACGTGCCGTAAGGAAGGCCGGACTGCGTGTCGGTGCTGACGGCGTTCGTGCCGTTGAAACAGTTGGTGAATCTGAATTTGTCGCGCTGGGTGTCCGTCCCCCACGTGATCAACTGCCAGCGTTCGACCTGGATCCACTTGGTCGTCGCCGTGTGGCAGTCCTTGAACTTGATCTCGTTATAGGATTCGTCGACCCATTCCCGCGACGTGTTGTTATCACCCCACACGGTGGTCGCATCCGTCTCCCAGGCCCAGGCGGACGGGCTGGCGGCGAGCGTGACCACCGCGGCGGCAGCCATCACGACTCCGACGTTGCGCAAGCGCATTCCGAGCAACAGAAAACCCCCCTGCCCATTCGGTTGATGAGGCCCCCCTCAAAGCGAAAACCGAACGACCGGGCGACTGTAGCACCGGTGTCACTCACGGTGAGAGGTAATTGATGACCGGCCGGAGCGCACACTCGTCGCACCGGTGGGCATGTGCCGCGTGTCCGGGCAAGTGACCACCTCGGCGGTTTCTTTCCGGTATGGGGGAAAAGGAACTCGCACCATGCCGGAGCCGTCCGGAGGAACGGTCCGGGGAGGTGTTCGCTCTGCGCGCGTGCTGCCCGCAGGTCAGCCCAGGGCCTCGTCCAGCAGCGCCGCCCACTGCGCCACGACCCTGCGCCGGCGGGCGGTGTCATCGGTCAGCAGGTGCGCGAGGCCCAGCCCCCGGGCCATGTCGAGGAGGCCCTGCACCGTCTCGCGTACCCCGGGCCGGGTCTCGTCCGCGCCGAGGAGTTCGACGGCGATGCGGTGGGTCTCGCGGCCCACGCGCGCCTCCAGTTCGGTGACGCGGGGCCGGAGCTGGGCCTCGTTCGACGCGGCGACCCAGAGCTGGAGCGCGGCGCGGAAGAGCGGCCCCGTGTACAGGTCGACGAGCGCGGCGACGACCTCGGCACGCCCCTGGACGGGCAGGGCGCGCAGGGCCGCGGAGCGTTCCTCGGCGACGTACTCGACGGCGCCGGTGAACAGGTCCTCCCGGGTGGGGAAGTGGTGTTGGGCGGCGCCCCGCGAGACCCCGGCGTGTTCGGCGACGACGGAGACGGTGGAGCCCGCCCAGCCGTGTTCGGCGAGGCAGGCGACCGCCGATGCCAGGAGCCGCTGCCGGGTGGCGCGGCTCCTGTCCTGCTTCGGGGGTGTCACAGCACCCATGCGGGATCCCGTCGTTCCAGGAAGGCCGTCATCCCCTCCCGTGCCGCGTCGGAGGCGAAGAGCGCTGCGGAGCGGGCGACGAGGTCTTCGGTGTGACTGTCGAAACTCCGCAGCACAGTAGCCGTGACCAGCTCCTTCGATGCGGCCAGCCCCTGCGGTGACGCTCTGCGCAGTCCGTCCAGTACTGGTGCGAGCGCCTTGTCCGCATCGTCGGCGGCGGCACTCACCAGGCCGATCCGCGCCGCTTCCGCCGCGTCGAAGCGTTCCCCGGTGAGGTAGTAACGGGCCGCCGCGCGTGGGTCGAGGCGGGGCAGCAGGGGGAGGGAGATGACGGCGGGGGCGAGGCCCAGGCGGGATTCGGTGAGGGCGAACGAGGACTCGGGTCCCGCGACGGAGATGTCGCACGCCCCGAGGAGCCCGAGGCCACCGGCCCTCACGTGCCCGGTGACCCGGGCGACGACGGGCTTGGGCAGGGCGACGACGCTCCGCATGAGGGCGACGAGGTCGTGCGGATCGGGCGGCGCGGTGAGGTCGGCGCCCGCGCAGAACGTGTTGCCGGTGTGGGTGAGGAGCACGGCTCGCACGGCGTCGTCGGCCGCGCAGGCGTCGAGGGCCTCGGTGAGCTCACCCACGAGGCGGGCGCTCAGGGCGTTGCGGTTGGCCGGGTTGTCGAGGGTGAGCGTGGTGACGCCGCGCTCGTGGACCGGGGGTGCCAGGGTCATCGCGGCTTCTCCCGGTCGCGCAGTTCGCGCCGCAGGATCTTGCCGGAGACCGCGCGCGGTACGGCATCGATGAATTCGGCCCGTCTGACCTTCTTGTACGGGGAGACGCGGTCCGCGACGTACGCGATGACGTCCTCCTCCGTGAGGTCCTCCGCGCCGGGCCGGCGCACCAGGTAGGCCTTGGGGACCTCGTTCCCGTCGGCGTCGTGGACCCCGATGACGGCGGCGTCGGCGATCGAGGGGTGGGTGAGGAGGAGGGCCTCCAGGTCCGCGGGGGCCACCTGGTAGCCCTTGTACTTGATGAGTTCCTTGACCCGGTCGACGACGTACAGCCAGCCGTCCGGGCCGGCCCGGCCGACGTCCCCGGTGTGCAGCCAGCCGTCCTCGTCGATCATGGCGGCGGTGGCGTCGGGGCGGCCGAGGTAGCCCTTCATCACCTGGGGGCCGCGGATGAGGATCTCGCCGTCGGTGCCGGGGGCGACGTCGATACCGGGATCGGTGAGCGAGACGATCCGCATCTCGGTGCCGGGCAGCAGCTTTCCGACCGTCCCGGGCGGCGGGTCCGCCACGTCGAGGGGCACGACATGGGTTCCGGGCGAGAGTTCCGTCATCCCGTACGCCTGCCGCACGGCGGGGACGCCGAGCCGGGTGGAACAGGCGGCGGCGAGTCCGGCGTCCAGGGGGGCGGCGGCGCTGACGACGTACTCCAGCGACGAGAGGTCGTAGTCGCCGACGAGCGGGTGCTTGGCGAGGGCCAGGACGATGGGCGGGGCGACGTACAGGCCGGTGATGCGGTGGGTCTGGATCGTTTCGAGGAACTGCGCGAGGTCGAAGCGGGGCAGGACGACGACCGTGGCGCCGTAGCGCAGCGGCCCGTTCATGAGCGCGGTCAGCCCGTAGATGTGGAAGAAGGGCAGCACGGCCAGGATGCGGTCGCGCTCGCCGAGCGGGACGAAGGGCCGCAGCTGTTCCAGGTTGGTCGCGATGGAGCGGTGCGTGAGCATGACGCCCTTGGGGGTGCCGGTGGTCCCCGAGGAGTACGGGAGCACGGCGATGTCCTGGGCCGGGTCGAAGGCGATGTCGGGCTCGGGGGCGGTGGACCCCAGCATGTCCAGTACGGAGGTGTGGCCCTCGGCCTGGTCGCAGACGTAGATCTCCTCGATGCCGCCGGCGAGTCCGGCCGCCCGGCGGGCGACGTCCAGGAGCGGGGACACGGTGACGATCCAGCGGGCTCCGGAGTCCTTGAGCTGCTTGGCGAACTCCTCGGCGGTGGCGAGCGGATGGATCGTGGTGACGGTGGCGCCGGCCCGGGTCGCCCCGTAGAAGACGGGCGGGTAGGCGATCGTGTTGGGGCTGTGCAGGGCGAGGACGTCGCCCTTGCGCAGGCCCGCCGCGGCGAGGTGGGCGGCGATGCGCCGGTGGAAGGTGTCGAGCCGGCTGTAGGTGACGGTCGTCCCGTCGGTCCCGTCGATCAGGGCGGGGAGGTCACCGAAGCCCGCGGCGTTGCCGAGGACGGCCTCGTGGATGGGTGTTTCGAGGGGTGTGACGTCTGCGTACTCGCTGTGGAACACCATTTCGGTCCCCTTCGACGCGGATGGAGAGCCAGAATCGCCCCTGCCGGGGGCTGAGGGGGAGACCCGGGACGCGACCGGAGGCGTCAGTACGACTTCGGCAGGCCCAGGGTCTGGTGGGAGACGTAGTTGAGGATCATTTCGCGGCTGACGGGCGCGATGCGCGAGACACGCGCCGCCGTGATGAGGGAGGCGAGCCCGTACTCGCGGGTGAGCCCGTTGCCGCCGAGGGTGTGGACGGCCTGGTCGACGGCCCTGACGCAGGCTTCCGCGGCGGCGTACTTCGCCATGTTGGCGGCCTCGCCCGCGCCGATGTCGTCGCCCTCGTCGTAGAGCTTCGCGGCCTTCTGCATCATCAGCCGGGCCAGTTCCAGCTCGATGTGCGCCTGGGCGAGCGGGTGCGCGATGGCCTGGTGGGCGCCGATGGGCGCGCCCTTCCAGACGGTGCGGGTCTTCGCGTAGTCCACGGCCCGCTCGAGGGCGTAGCGGCCCATGCCGATGGAGAAGGCGGCGCCCATGATGCGTTCCGGGTTCAGGCCGGCGAAGAGCTGGAGCAGACCCGTGTCCGCCTCCTCACCGACGAGTGCGCCGGCGGGCAGCCGTACGTCGTCGAGGACCAGCTCGAACTGCTTCTCGGCCGCCTGGAGTTCCATGTCGATCCGGGTGCGGGAGAAGCCGGGGGCGTCGCGGGGGACGATGAAGAGGCAGGGCTTGAGTCTGCCGGACTTCGCGTCCTCGGTGCGGCCGACGATCAGGGTCGCGTCGGAGATGTCGACGCCGGAGATGAAGACCTTCCGGCCGCTGAGGATCCACCCTCCCCCGCCGTCGCGGCGGGCCGTGGTGGTGATGCGGTGCGAGTTGGAACCGGCGTCGGGCTCGGTGATGCCGAACGACATGGACAGGGAACCGTCGCAGAGGCCGGGGAGCCAGGCCCGCTTCTGCTCCTCGGTGCCGAAGCGGGCGATCACGGTGCCGCAGATCGCCGGGGAGACGACCAGCATGAGCAGGGGGCTGCCGGCGGCACCGAGTTCCTCCAGGACGATGGAGAGCTCGGCCATGCCGGCGCCTCCGCCGCCGTACTCCGCGGGCAGGTTGACACCGAGGTAACCGAGCTTGCCCGCCTCTTCCCACAGCTCGCGCGGGTGCTCGCCCCTGCGGGCGAGCCCGGTGCTGTACTCGCGGCCGAACCGCTTTCCGAGGGCGGCGACGGCGGCGCGGAGGGCCTGGTGCTCTTCGGTTTCGAGGACGGTGCTCATGGGGTCGTCTCCTCCTGGTGCGCGGGAGCGTGCACGGGTGCGTCCTGTACGACGGCGAGCAGAGCGCCGACCTCGACCTGGAGTCCGGGGGCGGCGTGGAGCGTGGTGAGGGTGCCGGAGGCGGGGGCGAGGACGCGGTGCTCCATCTTCATCGCCTCCAGCCAGATCAGCGGCTGCCCCGCCTCGACGGCCGCACCCGGTGCGAGTCCGTCGGCGAGGCGGACGACGGTGCCGGGCATGGGGGCGAGCAGGGAACCGGGTCCGGTGCGTTCGGCGGGGTCGGTGAAGCGGGGCGGGGCGGTGAAGGCGTACGCGCCGGCGGCCGTGTCCACATGGACCCGGTCCCCGTGGGGGGTGACCGTGAAGTGCCGGGTCACACCGCCGGTTTCGAGGGTGACCGCGCCGGGCCCGGCGACGACGACCCGCTCGCCGGTGCCGGGGGCGGGGACACCGTCCCGGCCGGTGCGGTAGGCGATCTCGTACTCGGTGCCGTCGGGTTCGCTCCGGTAGCGCCTGGTCTGTGGTTGCGAGGCGAGGTTGCGCCAGGCGCCGAAGCGGGCGGGACCGGGGCCGCTGCCGGCCGGGGCCGACGCCGCACCCACGGCCGAGGCGATGGCGGCGGCGGTGGCGGCGAGACGGCGGGCGGAGTCCTCGCCGGGGGAGCCGGCCGCCGTCAGGGCTGCCAGGTGCCGGTCGTAGAAGCCGGTGTCCGGCTGCCCGGCGGCGAAGTCCGGGTGCCGCAGGGAGCGGACGAGCAGCTCCCGGTTGGTGACCGGGCCGTGGATACGGGCGCGTTCCAGGGCACGGGCGAGGAGCCGGACGGCTTCGGTGCGGGTGGGGGCGTGGGCGATGACCTTGGCGAGCATCGGGTCGTAGTGCACCCCCACGGTGTCGCCGCCGGTGTATCCGGTGTCGAGGCGGATACCGGGTGCGCCGGGCACCTCCAGTGTGAGCAGTGCCCCGGTCTGCGGCTGCCAGTCACGTGCGGGGTCCTCGGCGTACAGCCGGGCCTCCACGGCGTGCCCGGTGGCCGGCGGGGGCGTGGCGGAGGGCAGGGCCCCGCCCTCCGCGACGCGCAGTTGCAGGGCGACCAGGTCGATTCCGAACACCGCCTCAGTGACCGGGTGTTCGACCTGGAGCCGGGTGTTCATCTCCAGGAAGTACGGGCGGCCCCCGGCCGACACGAGGAACTCGACGGTCCCCGCGCCCCGGTAGCCCACCGCCTGTGCGGCGGTGACCGCCGCGTCGTGCAGCCCCTGCCGCAACGCGTCGTCGAGGCCCGGCGCCGGGGCCTCCTCGATGACCTTCTGGTGACGTCGCTGGAGCGAGCAGTCACGGGTGCCGAGCGCCCAGACCGTGCCCTGCCCGTCCGCCATGACCTGGACCTCGACGTGCCGGCCCCGTTCGACGTACGGCTCGGCGAAGACCTCGCCGTCCCCGAAGGCGGAGGCGGCCTCGGCAGCGGCGGCCGTCAGCTCGGCCGGCAGCGATGCGAGTTCCCTGACGACGCGCATCCCGCGCCCGCCCCCGCCCGCCGCCGCCTTCAGCAGCAGGGGCAGATCGGCGGCGGTGGCGCTCGCCGGGTCGACCGGGGCGAGCAGGGGGACCCCGGCGGCGGCCATCAGTTCCTTGGCCCTGGTCTTGGAGGCCATCAGCTCGATCGACTCGACCGGGGGCCCCACCCAGACGAGGCCCGCGTCCAGCACGGCCCGGGCGAAGCCGGCGTTCTCCGAGAGGAAGCCGTATCCCGGGTGCACGGCGCCGGCGCCCGCGGCGAGCGCGGCGGTGACGACGAGGTCACCGCGCAGATACGTATCGGCCGGTGCGGCCCCCGGCAGGCGTACGGCGGTGTCGGCCTCCCGTACGTGCAGGGCGCCGGCGTCCGCGTCGGAGTACACGGCGACGGTGGCGATGCCCAGCTCACGGCAGGTGCGGAAGATCCGGCAGGCGATCTCGCCCCGGTTGGCGACAAGCAGTGCGGTGATCATCCGATTCCTCACATCCGGAAGACGCCGAAGCCGCGCGCGCCTTCGACCGGTGCCGTATGGATCGCGGACAGGCACATCCCGAGGACGGTCCTGGTGTCGCGCGGGTCGATGACCCCGTCGTCGTACAGCCGCCCCGAGAGGAACATCGGCAGCGACTCGGACTCGATCTGCTGTTCCACCATGGCGCGCAGTCCGGCGTCGGCCTCGTCGTCGTAGGGCAGTCCCTTCGCGGCGGAGGAGGCACGGGCGACGATCGAGAGGACGCCCGCGAGCTGCTGGGGTCCCATGACGGCGGACTTGCTGCTGGGCCAGGCGAAGAGGAAGCGGGGGTCGTAGGCCCTGCCGCACATGCCGTAGTGACCGGCGCCGTAGGAGGCGCCCATCAGGACGGACAGGTGCGGGACCCGGGAGTTCGACACCGCGTTGATCATCATGGCGCCGTGCTTGATGATGCCGCCCTGCTCGTACTCCTTGCCGACCATGTAGCCGGTGGTGTTGTGCAGGAAGAGGAGCGGGATGTCGCGCTGGTTCGCGAGCTGGATGAACTGGGCGGCCTTCTGCGACTCCTCGCTGAACAGCACGCCCTGCGCGTTGGCGAGGATGCCGACGGGATAGCCGTGCAGGCGCGCCCAGCCGGTGACCAGGCTCGTCCCGTAGAGCGGCTTGAAGGCGTCGAAGTCCGAGCCGTCGACGAGCCGGGCGACGACCTCGCACGGGTCGAAGGGGGTCTTGAGGTCGCCGGGCACGATCCCGATCAGCTCGTCCTCGTCGTACTCCGGCGGCTCGGCGGGACCCGGATCCGGGTGCGCCTTGCGCCAGTTGAGCCGGGCGACGATCCGCCGGGCCTGGCGCAGCGCGTCGTGCTCGTCGAGGGCGTAGTGGTCGGCGAGGCCGGAGGTGCGGGCGTGCATCCCGGCGCCGCCGAGCGATTCGTCGTCGCTCTCCTCACCGGTGGCCATCTTGACGAGGGGCGGACCGCCGAGGAAGACCTTGGACCGCTCCTTGATCATCACGGTGTGGTCGGACATCCCGGGGACGTACGCCCCTCCGGCCGTGGAGTTCCCGAACACGACCGCGACGGTGGGGATGCCGGCGGCGGACAGCCGGGTGAGGTCGCGGAACAGCGCCCCGCCGGGGATGAAGATCTCCTTCTGCGAGGGCAGGTCCGCGCCCCCCGACTCCACGAGCGAGACGCAGGGCAGCCGGTTGGCGAAGGCGATCTCGTTGGCGCGGAGCGCCTTCCTCAGGGTCCAGGGGTTGGAGGCGCCGCCGCGCACGGTGGGGTCGTTGGCGGTGATCAGGCACTCGACGCCCTCGACGATCCCGATCCCGGTGACGAGCGAGGCACCCACCGCGTAGTCGCTGCCCCAGGCGGCGAGCGGTGACAGCTCCAGGAAAGGGGTGTCCGGGTCGACCAGCAGCTCGATCCGCTCGCGGGCGAGGAGCTTGCCACGCCCCCGGTGGCGGGCCACGTACTTCTCGCCGCCGCCCGCCAGGGCCTTGGCGTGCTCGGTGTCCAGCTCGGCGAGCTTCACGAGCATGGCCTCACGGTGGGCGGCGTATTCGGGCCCCGTCGTGTCGAGTGCGGTGGGCAGGACGGTCATGCGTTCGCCTCCGGATCGTCGAGCAGCTGCACGGGGACGGGCACGTGCCGGGACCGCAGCCACTCCCCCACCGCCTTGGCCTGCGGATCGAAGCGGGCCCGCGCGGCGACGCCCTCGCCGAGGAGGCCGTGGACGACGAAGTTGAGCGCCCGCAGCCGGGGCAGGACGTGGCGTACGACGGTGAGCCCGGCGGTCTCCGGCAGCAGCTCCCGGAACCGCTGGACGGTCAGCTCGTGGGCCAGCCACCGCCAGGCCTCGTCCGTGCGGACCCACACCCCGACGTTGGCGTCCCCGCCCTTGTCACCGCTGCGGGCTCCGGCCACGTACCCGAGAGGGGCCACGCGGGTGGGCCCGGCGGGCAGGGGTTCCGGCAGGTCCGGCTCCGCCACCTCGCGGATCTCCCGGTACGGACCGGCCGCGGGGACGCGCTCCCTGGCCCCGCCGGGCAGCACGGCGGTGTGCTCGATCTCGCCCGCCGGTACGTACGCGGCCTCGAACACCCCGTACGGGGAGCCCTTCCCGGGTGGGGCGGTCACGTGGAAGCCCGGGTAGCTGCCGAGTGCCAGCTCGACGGCCGCCCCGGACACGGCACGGCCGACGGCCTCCGCGTCCGGGTCGCGCACGACGAGCCGGAGCAGGGCGCTCGCCGTCTCCTCGGTGGCGGCGTCGGCCCGGTCGGTGCGGGCGAGCTCCCACCGCACCTCGGCGGGGGCCGTGCCCGCGCGGTCGAGGGCGTCGGCGAACTGGTCCCGCACGAGCCGGGCCTTGGCCTCGATGTCGAGCCCCGTCAGCACGAGGACGACCTCGTTGCGCCACCCGCCGAGCCGGGTGAGACCGACCTTCAGCGTGGGGGGTGGCGCCTCGCCGCGTACGCCGCTGATCCGCACCCGGTCGGGCCCGTCCTGCGTCAGGGTCACGGTGTCGAGCCGGGCGGTGACGTCGGGTCCGGCGTAGCGGGCGCCGCCGGTCTCGTACAGCAGCTGCGCGGTGACGGTGCCGAGGTCGACGACGCCGCCCGTGCCGTCGTGCTTGGTGATGACGCTGCTTCCGTCCTCGTGGATCTCGGCGAGCGGGAAGCCGGGCCGGCGGACGTCGTGGTCACCGAAGAAGGCGTAGTTGCCGCCGGTGGCCTGGGTGCCGCACTCCAGGACGTGTCCGGCGACGACGGCCCCGGCGAGGGGGTCGTGGGCGTCCGGTGCCCAGCCGAAGTGGGCGGCGGCGGGCCCGGTGACGAGTGCGGCGTCGGTGACCCGGCCGGTGACGACGATGTCGGCCCCGGCCCGCAGGCAGGCGGCGATGCCCCCGCCGCCGAGGTAGGCGTTGGCGGTGAGACAGCCCTCGGGCACGGGACGGCTGTCGCCCTCGACGTGTGCGACGCGCACGGGTACGCCGGTCCGGTCCGCCAGCTCCCGTACGGCGTCGGCGAGTCCGGCCGGATTCAGCCCGCCGGCATTGGTGACGATCTTCACGCCCCGCTCGTGGGCGAGCCCGAGACTCTCCTCAAGCTGCCTGAGGAAGGTCGAGGCGTAACCGCGCTCCGGGTCCTTCAGGCGGCTCCGGCCCAGGATCAGCATGGTGAGTTCGGCGAGGTAGTCCCCGGTCAGGACGTCCAGCGGGCCGTCGGTGAGCATGTCGCGCACGGCGTCGAAGCGGTCGCCGTAGAAGCCGGACGCGTTGCCGATGCGCAGCGGCCGGGTCATCGGCCCGCCTTGGGGGGCCGCCCGGGGCCTGCGGGTCCCGCGAAGGCCTGGGCGATGTCCAGCCACCGCCCGGCGTCGGGGCCCACCGCCTCGAGGGCGAGGTCGTCGCGGTGGGCGCGCTGGGTGACGAGCAGGCAGAAGTCCAGGAGCGGCCCGGTGATCCGCTGGGCGGCGTCCTCGGGCCCGTGGACGGTCAGCCCGCCGTCGTCGGCGAGCAGTTCCACCCGGAACCGCTCGGCGGGCGGTTGCAGACCCCGTACGAAGTAGGCGTAGTCACGGGCCCGTACGCCGATCCTTGCCACGTGCCGCAGCCGGGCGGTCGGCTTCCTCGTCACGCCGAGCGCGTCGGCGACGTCCTGGCCGTGGGCCCAGGTCTCCATGAGCCGCGCACTCGCCATCGAGGCGACGCTCATGGGCGGGCCGTACCAGGGCAGTTTCGTCCCCGGTGGCTTCGCGCGGAGCGCGTCCTGGAGCCGGGCCCGTCCCTCCCGCCACTCCACGAGCAGCGCTTCGGGCGTCAGGGCTGTGACGGCTTCCTCGGCCGCCTCGCCGACGAAGGTCTCGGGAGCGGCCAGCGCCTTCTCGGCCTCGGCGGCGAAGGCGTCGGGCTCGGTGGCGGCGGTCAGGGCCACCTCGTCGGTCCAGTTGAGGTGGGCGATCTGATGGGCGACGGTCCACCCTTCGGCGGGAGTCGGAACGGCCCACTCGTGTGTTCTCAACCCCGCTACCAGCAGGTCGAGTTCACCGCTCTCCTCACGGAGGTCGTCGAGCACTGCGGCGGTCACGGCCGATGCGTCGGGCACGGTGCGCTCCCCTCGGGGCGTGGCGGTGTGCCCCGGAGCATGCCAGCGCACCGCAGAACGAACAAGCAGGCATGCATGATTTTTTTCGGCCGTCCCGCTCCCGGCGGACCGGGACCTGGGCGGCGGAACTCATCGGGCGGAGCTCATCAGGCGGGACATCGCGACGCTCCTCGACGACGCGGAACGGCCCGGCCGAAAGCTCCCGGTCCTCGGCAGCGGGCGCCCGTCCGCCCCGAGGCGATGGACGACTCGGCGTACGAGCGCATCAGGAGATCAGCGGCGCGCCGGTGAGCACCGCCTCCGGCGCATCCGCTCACCACGGCCCCGGGCCCCACCGCGCCCGGATTCCGCCCGCCGACGACCGGGCCACCGGCCCGTCCTACTCCGCTCGGTCCCCCTCGGCCTGCGAGGGTTCGGTCCGGGGGACGTCGGGGTGGGTCTCGGGGGCCTTGCCTCGCACGGCGGGCTCGTCGCGTTCACCCTCGGCCTGCGAGGGGGTGCGGGAGTACAGCCCGTCGTACTCGTCGGTTCCCTTCGCGGATTCCATGCGCGGGACTCCTTCCTTCGCTCCCCTCCATCGTGCCCCTCACACCCGTTCCCGGCGCGGTGGCGCCGCGCGCGCCTGGGGCGCGGCGGGCTCGTCACCGCCCCTTCGACGCCGCCTCGGCCATCTTCGCCGTGGTGCTGGCACCGTCCAGCGCCTCACGGATGATGTCGGCGTGGCCGCTGTGGTGGGCGATCTCGCGGAAGATGTGCCACAGGACGTGACGGACGGTCCGAACGACCGGCTCGGGAGGCGACCACGGGTACGACGGCAGCGTGATCTCGCGGTCGAGGTCGGCCTCCTCGCGCACCGTACGGTCGAACGCGGCCGCCGCCGCGTGGAATGCCTCCAGCAGCCCGGCCACCGTCTCGGCGTCGGTCATCCGGCTGCCGTCGGGGTCGAGGTCCGCCCAGCCGACCTCGGCGGGGGCGGTGCCCTCGACGACGTCGAGCCAGCCGCGCTGCACGAGTCCGAGGTGTTTCAGGATTCCGCCGAGGGTCAGCTCGCTGACCGTCGTCCGGGCGCGGGCCCCCGCGTCGTCGAGCGCCGCGACGGTGTAGAGGAAGTTGGTGCGCTGATCGGTCACGAGCGCCAGCAGATCGTCGCGTTCCGGCATGTGGTCCTCCAGGTCGGTCGTCGCGACCACCCTAGGATCGGACGCCCGGCCCCGCAGGCGGACCGGACGAGTCCCCCGCGCGGCGGACTCAGCGCTTACGGGCGCCCCGCCCCTGGCTGCGCACCGCGCCCATGCTCGCCCCGATGACCAGGGCGATGGCCAGGGCGTCCGTCGTGGAGAGGGCCTGGTCGAGGACGAGGAAACCCGCCGTGGCCGCGATGGCGGGTTCCAGGCTCATCAGGATCGCGAAGGTGGCCGCGGGGAGCCTGCGCAGGGCCATGAGCTCCAGGGTGTACGGAAGGACCGAGCTCAGCAGCGCCACCGCGACGCCCAGGCCCAGGGTGGAGGGGACCAGCAGCTTCGAACCCGCCTCCATGATGCCGAGCGGCAGCGAGAGCACCGCCGCCACCACCATGGCCAGGGCCAGCCCGTCGGCCTGCGGGAAGCGGCGGCCCGTCCGGGCGCTGAAGACGATGTACGCCGCCCACATGGCGCCGGCGCCCAGGGCGTACGCCGCCCCGGCCGGGTCCAGCCGGTCGAAGCCCCCGCCGCTGAGCAGGACGACACCGCAGAGCGCCAGGGCCGCCCACACGAGGTTGACCAGGCGGCGGGAAGTGACCACGGACAGGACCAGCGGGCCCAGCACCTCCAGGGTGACGGCCGCGCCCAGCGGGATGCGGTCGACTGCCTGGTAGAAGAGCGTGTTCATGCCGCCCATGGCGATGCCGAAGGCCACCACGGTGCCCCAGTCGGCGCGCGAGTGCCCTCGCAGTCCGGGCCGGCAGATGACCAGCAGGACGAGCGCGGCGGCGGCGAGACGCAGTGTGACGACGCCGAGCGCGCCGGCCCGCGGCATCAGCAGGACGGCGACCGCCGCACCGAACTGGACGGAGAGCCCGCCCGCCACCACCAGGGCGACCGGACCGAGCGCGCCCCCACGGCCACGGGAGCGGCCGTGGCCGGGTTCATCGAGCGCCGACGCCGCCTCGGGCAGGGCGACGGCAGCGGCCGGCTCGGCGGCAGCGCGCGGGTCGTTCACCGGAAACCCTTCCTTCAGTCCAATGAAATGCACTAGGGGGTTTACGATACGACACCGTTCGCGAGCCGCTCGCATCCTCACCGTAGAGACCCGCACGCTCCCCGTGAAATGCCGATTGCGCTCCCGTTATGCTCCGGACGCATGAGCACTGGACAGGGCACGGGGAACAGCGGCCGTGGCATCGAGGTCCGGCATCTGCGCGCCTTCCTGGCCGTCGCGGACGAGGGCGGTGTCACCCGGGCCGCCGCCCGGCTCGGGGTCTCCCAGCCCGTCGTCTCCCGCACGCTCGCCGCCCTCGAAAGGCGCCTGGGCGTGCGGCTGGTGGACCGGTCCACCCACCACCTCGCCCTCACCCCCGAAGGCCTCGCCTTCCGGGACAAGGCCGCCACGGCGGTCGGGGCCTTCGACGAGGCCCTCGATCCCGGCCGGCTGCACCACTGGCCGCTGCGGCTCGGACACGCCTGGTCCGCCTTCGGCCCGTACACCACCCCGCTGCTGCGGACCTGGCAGCAACGCCATCCGCAGACCCCGCTCGAACTGCTGCGCATCGACGACCGTACGGCCGGCCTCACCCGCGGCGAGGTGGACGCGGCGCTGCTCCGCGGGCCGGTGACCGCCCCGGGACTCGTCACCGAGGTGCTGTTCACCGAGGAGCGGGTGGCGGCCGTGGCGGCCGACGGCCCGCTCGCCGCCCGCGCCTCGCTGTCCCTGGCCGACCTCACCGGCGGCGCGGTCGTGCTGAACACCGTCTCGGGTGCCACCACGCCCGAGCTGTGGCCCCTGCACGCGCGGCCCGCCACCACCCTCACCGTCGCCAACACCGACGACTGGCTCACCGCCATCGCGGCCGGCCGGGGCAACGGGGTGTCGGGGGCGTCCACCGCGCAGATGCATCCGCACGCGGGAGTCACCTACGTGCCGCTGGACGACGCCCCGGCGCTGCCCGTCCTGCTGGCCCGGCGGGAGGGCCCCGGCCATCCCGCGCTGCCCCGACTGGCCGCGCTCGCCCGGGAGATCGTCGCGCGCGGACCCCGGACGCCACCCGGAGTACTCCCGGCCGACGGGGGATGAAGCACCGGCACAGGCGAGTCGGCACCCTGTACCGATCGGGTCGAACATTCCAGGGGGCACCTCATGGCGGGCACCATCACCGTGCACGGCACGGTCGCAGCCGGCTTCGAGGGCGTGCGGGAGGAGTTCGCCGCCGCACTGGCCGCGGACCACACCGAGCCCGGCGGGCAGCTCGCGGCGCACCACCACGGCCGGCTGGTGGTGGACCTGTGGGCCGGGGAAGGCGTCACCGGGGACTCGCTGCCCGCCGTGTACTCCTCCACCAAGGGGGCCGCCCATCTCGTCGTGGCCCTGCTCATCCAGGACGGCGTCATCGATCCGGACCGTACGGTGGCGTCCTCCTGGCCGGAGTTCGCCGCCGAGGGGAAGGGCGGCTCGACCGTGCGCGAGCTGATGTCGCACCGTGCCGGACCGGTCCGGGCGGACGGCGGGTCCGGCATCGGGGAGCTGGCCGACGACCGCGTCATCGCCCGGCGGCTGGCGGGTCAGCGGCCCTACTGGACGCCCGGCACGGAGTACGGCTACCACGCGCTGACGGCCGGCGCCCTCACCGGTGAGGTGGTCCGCAGGGCCACCGGGCGGTCGATCCAGGAGGTCTTCGAGGAGCGGGGGCGCGCCCCCCACGGACTGGACTTCCACCTGGGCCTGCCCGAGGCGCTCGAACCCCGCTACGTGCACATCCGCCCCGGCGTGCCCACCCCCGCACAGGCGGCGGAGGCCGCGGCGAACCCGCTCGACCCGGCCGGTCTGACGGCGCTCGCGTCCGGCCTCGCCGAGGACCCGCCGCTCGACCTGGTCGCCCTCGCCGACACCCGCGCGGTACGCGCGCTCGGCCCGGCCTCGGTCGGCGGGGTGGCCTCGGCGCGGGGGCTCGCCGGGATGTACGCCGCGGCGGTCTCCGGGCTGGACGGCCGGGCACCCCTGCTCACGCCGGAGACGGTGGCCGGGGCCGGCCGGGTGCGGTGGAAGGGCACCGACGTCGTGACCGGCCGGTCCGATGCCTTCGCCCTCGGCTTCGAGGCGGTGGGGGCGGTCTGTCCGGCCCTGGGTGAGGGCGCCTTCGGCCACTCCGGGGCCGCCGGTTCACAGGCGTACGCCGACCCCGTCAACGGCGTGGCCTACGGCTACACCCGTCGCCGCTTCGCCCTCCCCGGCGGCGCGGCCCCGGAGAACGAGCGGCTGTCGGCAGCGGTGAGCGAGGCCGTCGCCGAGCTCTGACGCCGGAGCACCCCTGGTCGCCGCCGAGTTCGCGCCCTGACGCCGGAGCACCCCCGGCCCTCACCCCGCACGGCCCTCCCCTCCGGGCGAGGGGGGCCGGCCGGTCCGGCCGGGCTACTTGGCGCAGACCGCCTTGTCCGCCTCCACGCGCTGGATGTCCTCCGGCGCCTTCTCGGGAGCGGTGAGCGGGCTGCCCGCCTGCTTGAAGTCCGGGCCCAGGGTCAGCGCCATCGGTTCCATCGCGCCGGCGTCCGTCGTCGTCGGCTTGAGGGCCGAGGCCGACAGGCCCATCATGGCGGCGAGCCGCCGCGCCTGGTCCGCCTGGTTGGGGGCGTAGACGAGCTGGGTCTTCTTCACGTCCTGCGGGGCGTTCGCCTGGTTCGTGGACTTCAGCACACCCCCCTCGTTCTGCAGCCAGTCCAGGGCCGCCTGCGCGGAACCGGCCTTGGCGCCGCCGTTGTAGACGTCGACCCGCACGTCCGCCGGGGCGGCCATCTCGCCCTTCAGCTTGGCTTCCGCCTCGGCCTTCGCCTCGGCCTTCTCCTTCTTCTCCACCGCGGTGAAGGAGACGTCCTCGCGCATCATCGAGAAGACCTGGGGCGCCTTGGACTCGTCGAGGATGACGGTGGCCTTGTCGTTCGGGTTGTCCAGCACCGGGACCGTGGTGAACGTGATGTTCTTGGGGTCGACCGACGCCAGCTCCATCCCCAGCTGACGCAGCCGGTTTATGTCGGCGATCTTGTCGTCGACGGTGAGCGCCTTGGTGGCCGCCTCCGCGAGTGACCACATCTTGGTGGGGCTGGTGAGGGTGTCGTTGGACTTGAGCTTGCGCATCAGCGAACCCAGGAACTGCTGCTGGATCTCGATACGGCTCAGGTCGCTGCCGAAGCCGACGGAGTGCCGGGTGCGCAGGAAGGCCAGCGCCTGCTCGCCCTCGAGGGTGTGCTCGCCCTTGGACAGCTTGAGGTGCGAGTCCTTGTCGTCGATGTCCTTGGCGAGGCAGACGTCCACGCCCCCGACGGCGGACGTCAGGGACTTGACCGCGTTGAAGTCGGCCACCATGAAGTGGTCGACCTCGATGCCGGTGAGCTCGGTGACGGTGCGCATGGTGCAGCTGGGGGTGCGCTCGGACTGCCCCAGGCTCATGTTGAAGCGCCCGCCGGGGGTTCCGGGAATGTCCTTCTCCTCCCCGCTCTCCAGCTGCGTGGGACAGGTCGGGATGTCCGTTATCAGGTCCCGGGGAATGCTCAGCGCGGTCGCGTTCGTGCGGTCCTTGGAGACGTGGAAGAGGATGTTGGTGTCGGCGTGGCCGACACTGCCCGCGTCCCCGTAGCCCTCGTTGCCCTCGCCGGTCCGCTTGTCGGTCCCGATCACCAGGACGTTGATCGCCCGGTCCTTGCTGAAGCCGCCGGTGCCGGCGCCGTCGCTGGAGACGGCGGTGATGTTGCCGTTGAAGTGCTGGTACACGAAGTAACCCGCGGTGCCGGTGCCCACCATCAGGAAGGCGAGCGCACCGCCGGTCCAGACCAGCGCCTTCTTCTTGCGGGACCTGTCCGGCTTCGCCTTGCGGCGCCCGGCCGCCGGTGCCGCCGCGCGGCCTCCCGGCTTCCGTGCCCCGTCCCGGTCACCGCGTCCGCCGCCGGCGCTCCGGCGTCCGCCGCGCTGACCGGGCACGGAGACCCGCTCCCCGGACCGGGGGGCCTCCGGCTTCGACCTGCGGCGTGAGCCGGGCGTTCTCACGTCCGACGTCCCGGCCGGCGCGGATGATCGCCCTGGGGAGGGGGTCAGTCGCAGTTCGTAATCACCGGTGTCGGGGTTGAGTACCCACTGGTCTGCGGGATCGAATCCCTCGTCCCGCCCACGGCCTTGCGCGTCCACGGTTGCCTGCGTCCTCCGTCGGGGCCACGCGGCGCCTCCCCCTTCAAGGCGCGCGGTGTGTCTTACGGCGGTGCCGGCCCTGAAAGCCGACTGCACCGGAGCGCTCACCCTAGCTGGCAACCGGCTCACGGGCGACGATCGTGATAAATCAAGCATCACACAGGGGATATACCGGAGCATTCGCCACCACTCGGCCGTGCGATCCATGACTCATCACGCGCAACTCCGGCCCCATAGCCTTGCCGCAGCTACTTCAAGCCAGATTTCATACAGAAGTGGCCACAAGGAATCCCCAAACAAGTCGCCAATTCTCCTATAGTTGCCATGACTTGATCAGGAACAATCAGTTCCAGTTGTGCTCCTTTCGTCACCGCCAACCGATACATCCCGAACGCCCCCTTCCGCCACACCTGTCCCTTCCTCCGTACCGTCCGTCCCGAGGACTCCGATTGCGCCCTTCACTCCGGCCGACCGCACTCGCCCTGCTGATCTCGGCAGCCGTTACCGGTGCTCTGTGCCTGTGGGCGGTCGCCGCCGCTCCCGCCTCGGTACGGAACCCGCTCGCATGGGGGGCGGGCTCCGCCGCCGTGCTGCTGTGCGTCGCGGTGACCGTCGCGGTCCACGCACTCACCACCGCCCGTAATCTGCGTGCCCTGCGGACCGCCGAATCCGAACGCTTCACCGCCGAGACCTCCCGCCTCGTCTCGACCTCCGCCGCCGAGGCCCAGCGCTTCACCGCGGAGACCGCCCGGATCAGAGCGGCCGCCTCCGCCGAGGCGGCCCGGGTCACCGCCGAGGCGGACGACCGGGTCGCCCGGGTCACCGCCGAGGCCACCGAGCAGCACGAGCGGCTCACCGCCGAGGCCGCGCGGCTGGCCGCCCGTGCCCGGCGCGCCGAGAACGAGCGTTCCGCGGCGATCGCCGCCTGCGCCAACGCCGCGGGCCGGATGCAGGCCCTGGCCACGAGCATGCTGGCCGACCTGCGCGAGATGGAGCACCGGCACACCGCCGAGGACGTGCTCGGCGATCTGCTGCACCTGGACCACCGCACGGCCCAGGCGGGCCGTCTCGCCGACTCCATCGCCGTGCTGACCGGTGCGCGCTCCGGGCGCCGCTGGGCCAAGCCGATCGTCATGGAGTCGATCCTGCGCGGCGCGATGGGCCGTATCGGCGGCTACCAGCGCATCCGCCTCCACTCGACGAGCGATGTGGCGATCGCGGGGCACGCCGCCGAGGGCGTCATGCACGCCCTGGCCGAACTCCTCGACAACGCTGCCAATTTCTCGCCGCCCACCGCCGAGGTGCACGTGTACGTCGAGGAGGTGCCGGCCGGCATCGTCATCACCGTCGAGGACAGCGGCCTGGTGATGAGCGACGTGCAGCTGCGGCGTGCCGAGCGGGCCGTGTCCGGCGCGAGCCAGGACCTCACCGGTATCTCCGGCACCCGGCTCGGCCTCGCCGTCGTCGGCCGGCTGGCCAGGAAGCACGGCCTCACCGTCTCCTTCCGCCCGTCGGCCCGCGGGGGCACGGGGGCGCTGATGATGCTTCCGCAGGAGCTCATCTCCCGCACGCCCGCGCCCACTCCCCTCGTCGAGCCCGCCCGGCGCCCCGAGCCGGAGCCGGACCACGCGACGCCGGACACGGGTGACCGCACCCCGGCGGCGGCCTCCCCCGGGCCCGCGGCACGGCCGGACACCACGCCCCGGCAGCCGGAGTCCGCGTCCGAGTCCACCGGATCCGTCCCCCAGTTCGGCGAGAGCGGTCTGCCCAGGCGCCGGCGCGGCCGCACTCTGGCCGCCGCCGAAGCCCGTAACGGCAACGCCACCCCCGGCGGAGCCGATTCCCCACGGCCCCGTACCACCGACCCGAAGGTCCAGGCTGCCCGGTTCAGCACCTTCAGCCAGGCGGTACGAGCCAATTCCCCGCACCCGGAAGGCAACACCCGATGAGCGCGACCACCGACGAGAAGCTCAACTGGCTGCTGGAGGGGCTGCTCGACCGCACGCCCGGCGCCCGGCACGCCCTCGTCCTGTCCCGGGACGGCCTGAAGCTGTGCCGCACCCCCGAACTCTCCGTCGACCAGGCCGACCAGCTGGCCGCGATCTCCGCCGGCATCCAGAGCCTGTCGCACGGCGCGTCCATCGAGTTCGGTGACGGCACCGGCGGCGTACGGTCCGCGATGACCGAGTTCTACGGCGGCGTGCTGTTCATCGTCGAGGCGGGCGCGGGCGCCCACCTGGCGGTCGTCGCCGCGGAGGACTCCGACGTCGGTCTCGTCGGCCACAACATGAGCGAACTCGTCGAGCAGCTCGGCGAGTACCTCGTCGCCCCGCCGCGTGACCCCGCCGGCGGCACGGCTCCGGTCACGGGAACCACCGGCGTATGACCTCCGTCCCGCGCCCCCGCCCCGGACGCGACGACGACCCGGACCGGCTGTACACCCTCACGGGTGGCCGCAGCCGGTCCGACTCGGCCGCGTTCGACCTGGTGACGCTCGTCGTCGCCGAGTGCGACCCGAGCCCCGGGATGCAGTCGGAGCACGTCGCGATCCTGCGGATGTGCGACAGCCCCACCGCGGTCGTGGAGATCTCGGCCACCCTGAAACTGCCGGTCGGCATCGTCCGCATCATGCTGTGCGACCTGCTCGACACCGGCCGGATCAGCGCCCGCCACCCCCGTACTGCCCGTGTCGAGGACCGGCTCCCCGACACCGACACCCTGGAACAGGTGCTCGTTGGACTCCGCAACCTCTGACCGTGCCGCCCTGCAGGCGACGGCCGACAACGGACTGAAGATCGTCGTTGTCGGCGGCTTCGGGGTCGGCAAGACCACCATGGTCCGATCCGTGAGCGAGATCCGTCCGCTCAACACGGAGGAGACCATGACCCGTGCGGGCGAGGCCGTCGACGACCTCGACGGTGTGCACTCCAAGACGTCCACCACGGTCGCCTTCGACTTCGGGCGCATCACGCTCGACGCGCGTTCGGTCCTCTACCTCTTCGGCGCGCCCGGGCAGGAACGCTTCTGGTTCCTGTGGGACCGCCTCTTCTCCGGCACCCTGGGCGCCGTCGTCCTCGTCGACACCCGGCGGCTCGCCGACTCCTGGTACGCGATCGACCGGCTGGAGCACCACGGCACGCCGTTCATCGTCGCGTGCAACGACTTCGGCGGGCCGCTCCACACCGAGCAGCAGATCCGCGAGGCCCTCGACCTCTCCCCCGACGTGCCGCTCGTGGAGTGCGACGCCCGGGACCGTTCCTCCAGCAAGTACGTCCTGATCACGCTGGTCGAGCACCTCCACGCCCTGTCCCTCGCCCGTGCGAAGACGTCCGGCCCCGCCCTGGCCATGGCCCCGGAGCCCACACCGTGAGCCAGTGCCCCGTGCCCCACAGCCCCGTGCCCCTCTCCGCGCCCCGGCCCGGGACCGACCTCGTGCAGCTGCACCGCGACATGCGCCGTGACCACGGTGCGGTGGCCCCCGTCACCCTCGACGGTGACATACCCGCCTGGCTGATCCTCGGCTACCGCGAGCTGCACCAGGTCGCCAACGACCCGGTGCTCTTCAGCCGGGACTCCGACCTGTGGAACCAGTGGGACCACATCCCGGAGGGCTGGCCGCTGCTGCCGATGATCGGCCGCAAGCAGCCGTCCATCCTCTACACGGTGGGTGAGCGGCACACCGTCCGTGCGGCGATGATCAGCAACGCCCTGGAGTCCGTCGACCCGTTCGCGCTCAAGGGGTACGCGGAGGAGTTCGCCGACGATCTCATCGACCGCTTCTGCTCCGTCGGACACACCGACATCATCGCCGAGTACGCGATGCTGCTCCCGGCGCGCGTCCTCGCGAAGCTCTACGGGTTCGGCGACGAGATCGGGCGGCCCCTGGTGGGCGCGCTCAACGACATGATCAACGGCAGTGAGCGGGCCCTGGCCGGACAGCAGCACCTGGGCTCGGCCATGTACCAGCTCCTCGCCGACAAGCACGCCGAGCCCGGCGAGGACGTCGCGACCCGGATGCTCCAGGACCCGGGCGGCTTCACCGACGAGGAGATCGCCGAGGACCTCATGGTGATGATGGCCGCGGGCCACCAGCCGACCGCCGACTGGATGGGCAACTCGCTGCGGCTGATGCTCACCGACGACCGTTTCACCGCGTCGCTGTCCGGCGGCCGTCACAGCGTCGGCGAGGCCATGAACGAGGTGCTCTGGGAGGACACCCCCACCCAGAACGTGGCCGGCCGGTGGGCGACCCGCGACACCCACCTCGGCGGCCGCCACATCCGCGCCGGCGACATGCTGCTCCTCGGCATCGCCGCCGCCAACAGCGACCCGCAGGTACGCACCGACGGCTCCGCGCTGACCGGCGGCAACAACGCGTTCCTCTCCTTCGGCCACGGCGAGCACCGCTGCCCGTTCCCGGCCCAGGAGACCGCGGAGGTCATCGCCCGTACGGGGATCGAGGTGCTCCTGGACCGTCTCCCGGACGTGGACCTCGCCGTGCCCGCCGAGCAGCTGACCCGGCGCCCCTCTCCGTGGCTGAGCGGGCTGACGGACCTGCCGGTGCACTTCACACCCACCCCCGCGCTCGGAGGCCAGAAATGACCCGGATCGCCCTCGATCCCCTCGTGACCGACCTCGACGGCGAGAGCGCCGCGCTGCGGGCCGCCGGCCCGCTGGCCGAGGTGGAGCTGCCGGGCGGGGTGCACTGCTACGCGGTGACGCATCACGCCGAGGCCCGGCAGCTGCTCACCGACAGCCGCGTGGTCAAGGACATCGGTGTCTGGAACGCCTGGCAGCGCGGCGAGATCCCGATGGACTGGCCGCTGATCGGTCTCGTCAACCCGGGCCGCTCCATGCTGACGGTGGACGGCGCCGAGCACCGCAGGCTGCGCGGCATGGTCGCGCAGGCGCTGACGGTGAAGCGGGTGGAGCGGCTGAGGGCCGGCATCGAGGCGCTGACGAACGCCTCCCTGGACCGGCTCGCGGCGCTGCCCAAGGGCGAGCCGGTCGACCTGAAGGCGGAGTTCGCCTACCCGCTGCCGATGAACGTCATCAGCGAGCTGATGGGGGTGGACGCGGCCGACCACCCCCGGCTCAAGGGGCTGTTCGAGAAGTTCTTCTCGACGCAGACACCGCCCCAGGAGGTCCCGCAGATGATGGCGGACCTCGGCGCCCTCTTCACGAAGATCGTCGACGACAAGCGGGCGAACCCGGGCGACGACCTCACCAGCGCCCTGATCGCGGCCTCCGAGGACGGCGACCACCTCACGAACGAGGAGATCGTCAACACGCTGCAGCTGATCATCGCGGCCGGCCACGAGACGACGATCAGCCTGGTCGTCAATGTCGTCGAGGCGCTCCAGACCCACCCCGAGCAGCGCGAGCGCGTGCTGAGCGGGGAGGTGCCGTGGGAGAACGCGATCGAGGAGACCCTGCGCTGGAACACCCCGACCTCGCACGTCCTGATCCGCTTCGCGACCGAGGACATCGAGGTCGGTGACAAGGTCCTGCCGAAGGGCGAGGCCCTGATCGTCTCCTTCGGCGCGCTGGGCCGCGACGAGAAGCAGTACGGGCCGACCGCCGGCGAGTTCGACGTCACCCGCTCCCCCAACCGCCATATCGCTTTCGGCCATGGTCCGCACGTCTGCCCCGGCGCCGCGCTGTCCCGGCTGGAGGCAGGAATCGCCCTGCCCGCGCTGTACGAGCGCTTCCCCGGCCTGGACCTCGCGGTCCCGGCCTCCGACCTGCGGAACAAGCCGATCGTGACCCAGAACGACCTCCATGAACTCCCGGTCGATCTGGGCTGATTCCGCACTTCTGTCCGCTGCCGCTCCCGCGCCGTTCCTCCCGCCGCGGGGGTCGTCCACGAGCCGGAGCGCGTGTCTCATCCGACGGACACGGTCCTCGACCGCTTCCGGGAGGGACTACGCTCCGGACCGTGGCTGACATCCAGATTCCCGCTGACCTCAAGCCCGCCGACGGACGTTTCGGCGCCGGGCCCTCCAAGGTGCGGACGGAGGCGGTCGACGCACTGGCCGCGACCGGCACCTCCCTTCTCGGTACCTCCCACCGCCAGGCCCCGGTCAAGAACCTCGTCGGCGAGGTGCGTGACGGCGTGCGCAGCCTCTTCTCCCTCCCCGAGGGATACGAGGTCGTCCTGGGCAACGGCGGCTCCACCGCCTTCTGGGACGTCGCGACGCACGGCCTGATCGAGTCGAAGTCCCAGCACCTGAATTTCGGCGAGTTCTCGTCCAAGTTCGCGAAGGCCGCCAAGCTCGCCCCGTGGCTGGCCGACCCGACCGTCATCGCCTCGGACCCGGGCACCCACCCGGACCCGCGGGCCGAGGCGGGCGTCGACGTCTACGCCTTCACCCACAACGAGACCTCGACGGGTGTCGCCGCTCCCGTCAAGCGGGTCGCGGGTGCCGACGAGGGCTCGCTCGTCCTGGTCGACGCCACCTCGGGCGCGGGCGGCCTGCCGGTCGACATCGCCGAGACCGACGTCTACTACTTCGCCCCGCAGAAGTCCTTCGCCTCCGACGGCGGCCTGTGGATCGGCGTGTTCTCCCCGGCCGCCCTGGACCGCGCCGCACGTGTCCACGCCTCGGGCCGGCACGTCCCGGAGTTCTTCTCGCTGCCCACGGCGATCGACAACTCCCTGAAGAACCAGACGTACAACACCCCGGCGCTGGCCACCCTCTTCCTGCTGAACGAGCAGCTGAAGTGGATGAACGCCCAGGGCGGTCTGGACTTCACGACCGGCCGCACGGCCGCGTCCTCGCAAGCGCTGTACGGCTGGGCCGAGGAGTCCAAGTACGCCACCCCGTTCGTCACCGACCCCGCCAAGCGCTCGCAGGTCATCGGCACGATCGACTTCGAGGACGGCATCGACGCGGCGGCCGTCGCCAAGGTGCTCCGCGCCAACGGCATCGTCGACACGGAGCCGTACCGCAAGCTGGGCCGCAACCAGCTGCGCGTGGCGATGTTCCCGGCGATCGACCCGGCCGACGTCCAGGCGCTCACCGCCTGCATCGACTACGTGATCGACAAGCTCTGACGGTCACCCGTCCGGAACGGCCCCGCCCACCTCGGTGTGCGGGGCCGTTCCTGCTTCACTCGGCCGGGTGACGGGCCCCTTGAGAGCCCCGGAGGCGGGCCGTGCTTCCCGCGTCGATCGGTGCCGAGCTGACCCTCGACGTCGCCGAGCTGGTCAAGGCGGGCCGTCGCTGAGACCGTCCGGCACAGGGCGGGCGGTCCGGGCCCGCCGGGACGCGTCCAGGGCCCAGCGCACCTCACCGTCCTCCCCCTCGCCGGTCGCCGAGAGCCCCGCAGCCGCGGCCACGGCGGCGGAGGCCGCGTGCTCCGGATGGATGTGGGCGACGACGGTGCGGACGGAGCCCCGGTCCAGCAGGTGCCGGACCAGCCCCGCGGCCCCCTCCTTCGCGAACCCCCTGCCCTGCCACCGGGTCCCGACCACCCAGGCCACCTCCGCCCGCGCCCCGCGCACGGTGGCCTGGACGTAACCGGCGAGGCACCCGTCGGCACGCACCCGGAGCACCCAGTTCCACCAGCGTTCGGCGGGGTCGGGTGAGCCGGCGCCCTGGCGTTCGTAGCGGGCGCGCAGGGTGCCGGCGTCCTCCGGTGCGCCCCCGGTGTAGGCGTGCAGGGCGGGATCGAAGAGGACCACGGCCATCTCCTCCGCGTGCGCGACGTCGAGCGGGAGCACGTCGAGGCGGGAGGTGGAGAAGGGCTCGGGGGCCCGGCCGTCCTGCATGGGCGGAGCCTACGCCGGTCGCAGGCGTCGCGGCCGCCACGAGGTCCGCGGCCCCGCGGCCGGCGGCGACGGCGGAGAGGGCCGTCGGCATCGGCCGGAAGCGGTCGGCGCCGAGCTGGCGGAGGCCGGTGACCACGGCCGTCGCAGTGCTCATGAAGCCCGTCGTCATCGTCGTGTCCGCCGGGTCCGGCGGCACGGACGGCCTCGACGCCCTGGTCCGGCAGCGCGCGGGACAACGAGAGGGAAAGCGCCCTAAAAGCCCGGATCGCTCACATTTAGTGCACCATGGAACACATGGAGACGATCCGTGAACTAGAGCCTTTCGTGAAGCAGTACACCGTCCTGCTCAGCAGCCGCAGGCCGGACGGATCAGCGGCCCGCACCCCCGTCAGCATCGCCGTCGAGGGCGACCACGCCTACATCCGTACGTTCTCCTCGGCCTGGAAGGCCGACCGGATGCGTAACCACCCGATGGTGGAGATCGCTCCGTGCACCGTGCGGGGCGCGCCGACAGGGCCGCCCGTGAAGGCCTGGGCCCGCCTCCTGCAGCAGGGCTCGAAGGAGAACACCCACGCGGCCCGGACGCTTTCCCGGAAGTACCCGGCGCTCCAGGGCGTGGCCGTCCCGCTCACCCACCGCCTGAAGCGCGACCGCACGCTCCATTACGAACTGCGGCCGGTCACCGACGACGTCTGAGCGGGCGGGCGGCGGGACGGCCCGGGCGTCACGCCCTACCCGCGGCGGCGCTTCACCGCGACCAGGGCCAGCACGATGACGACGACAGCGACCGCACCCCCCGTCGTGGTGCCCTTCGTCCCCTCACCGCCGTCCTCCCCGCCGCCGGACGGCTCCCCGCCGCCCCCGCCGTTCGAGGAGGGCGCCTTGTTGTCGCCTCCGCCGTCGCCGTCGCCGTGGCCCTCCACCTCCACGCGCACCACTTCGCTGCGCTCCCCCTCGGAGCCGAACATCATCGCCGAGCCGTCCGCCGTGTACGTCACCGACTCGGACTGCCCTTGGAGCGGCACGCCCACCGCGTGGCCGGCGCCGAGCCGGCCCTTCTCGAAGGCGTACCTCCGGGCGCTGAAGTACGAGCGCAGGACCAGTTCCCCGCCGTCCGGGGAGAAAGCCCCGTCCGTCACCCACGGCACCTCCCCCACCCGCCGGAAGACGTTGGCCCCGCCGGCCGTGAGCTCCTGCGGGCCCTCGTAGAGGCCACCGCCGTCCTCGTTCTTCGAGGCGATGTACACCCGCCCCGTCGTGGGGTGGACCATCATCGCCTCGGCGTTGCGAGCCCCGTCCGCGTACGTCACGTCGAACTGCGTCGCCCGCACGGTGGCGTCCGCGAGCCGCTCCGGCTCGGGGAAGCGGTAGATCCAGACGTGGTCCCAGGAGCCGTCGAGGTTGTCGCCGATGTCACCGACGTACAGGTTCCCGTCGGGCCCGAGCGAGATCGCCTCCACGTCCCGGGGCTCCCCCACCCCCTCCATGGTGACCGTCGCCACGGTCTTCCCGGTCCGGGAGTCGACGGCGTAGACGTACGGCCCGTCCTCGCTGTCGTTGTGTGTCCAGTAGACCCCCGGGTGGGTCCGGCTGGCGGCGAGTCCGCTGGACTCGGTGATCCGGGAACTCTCGATCGTGAAGGTCCGGTCCGCCCCGTCCCCTTCGTCCGCGACGGCGGGCGCCGTCCCCGCGAGCGACAGGAGGGCGGCGGCGAAGACGGTCGGCAGCGATCTCATGGCACAAGTGTCCACCGTCACGTCGCAGGCCGGAGCTGAGATCGGCCATGATGTCGCCATGCGTTTTCTCTTCGTCGGCGACAGCATGACCGTGGGCAAGGCCGGCGACTTCACCTGGCGATACCGCATGTGGCAGCACCTGGAAGCGACCCTCGGCGACGGCGGCTACACGATCACGGGGCCGCGGACCGAGCTGTACGACACCGAGGCGAACGCCCCGCTCTCCCACGCGTACGGCGACACGGCCTTCCCCGCGCACGCGCGTCGCCACCTCGCGGGCTGGGGCGAGGGCTGGCTCCACATGGCCCCGGTCATCGCGGACACGGTCACCGCGACCCGCGCCGACGTCCTGCTGGTCTCGCTCGGGCTGATAGATCTCGGCTTCTACACGGACAGCACGCAGACCGCCGCGAACGTACGGGCGTTCGTCACCGCCGCCCGCGCCGCCAACCCCCGGATCAAGCTGGTGCTGCTCCCCGTCATACCCAACGTCCGGGCGGAGTCCGACGCCCCCTTCGCCGCCGAGTGCGACCGCTTCAACACCTTGCTCGCGAAAGCGGTCGCCGACCTGGACATCCCCTCGTCCCCGGTCCTGCTGGCCTCGCACCCCGCGGGTTACGACATCCACGCGGACACCTACGACGGCACCCATCCCGGCCCCACCGGCGAACACAAGCTGGCCGGGGCCTTCGCCGACGCGATGCACCAGGCCTGGGGTGTGGGCGGCCCGTACGCGGGAGCCCTGGCGGCGGCCTGATCCGTCCCGGGGGCCGTGGTCCCAGCACACCTCCCGCCTCGCCCTGGAACACCTCCGGCCAGTACCGGCAGCCGTCGGGTCCGGTCGCGGGAAGGCAGGCGACCGGGTCGACCGAGGGGAGCACGGACAGATGGCGGAGAAGCGGGCCGGGCGGGCGAGGGGCTGGAGCTGGAAGCGGGGCCGCGCGGTCGCCCTGGTCTGCCTCCTGGCGGCCGTCCTGCTCGTCCGCCCCGGCCTGGTCCCCAACACCCCCGGCCGCATGGGCAGTCTGCTGGAAACCTTCCTCCCCTGGCTCGGCCTGGTCGTGCCCGTGCTGCTGCTCCCGGCCCTGTCGCGCCGCTCGTTCCTGGCGTCGGCCGCGCTGCTGCTGCCCGTGGCCGCCTGGTTCGCCTCCTTCGGAGGTCACCTGTCCGCCGGCGGCCAGGCACCGGACGGCGCGTTCACGGTGGTCCAGCACAACATCAGCGACGTGAACCCCGACCCGGCCGCCACCGCACGGGCGTTGGCCTCGACGGACGCCGACCTCGTCGCTCTGGAGGAGCTGACGGCCCCGGCCCTCCCCGCCGTCGAAGCCGCCATGGCCGCGAGCCACCCCCACCGTGCGACGAGTGGCACGGTCGGACTCTGGTCGAAGCACCCCCTCACCGGCATACGGCCGGTGGACATCGGACCGGAGGGCGTCGGGGAGGACTGGGACCGGGGTCTGCGGGCCACGGCCCGTACACCGCAGGGCGAAGTCGCCGTGTACGTCGCCCATCTGCCCTCGGTGCGGATCACCCCGGCGGCCGGGCTCACCTCGGGCCGGCGGGACGAGAGCGCCGCTCTCCTGGGCGAGGCCGTCGCCGCGGAGCCCCTGGACCGGGTGATCCTGCTCGGGGACCTCAACGGCACGTCGGACGACCGCGGTCTGGAACCGGTCGGCTCGCTGATGAACCCACCGGGGCCGGGCTTCGCGTTCAGCTGGCCCGCGAGGTTCCCGGTGGCCGGGATCGACCAGGTCCTCACCCGGTCGGCGACGGTCGTCCGCGTCCGGTCGCTCCCCGCCACCGGCAGCGACCACCGGCCCGTGGCGGCGGACATCAGGCTCTGACGGCAACCCGGCGCACCTGGAGGCCCGGCGCGCCCGGGACCCCGCTCAGCCCACCATCTCGACCCCGAGCATCGCGAGCCCCAGCTTGGTCAGCTCCTCCGACACCTCGTCCGGCCGGGCCCTGCGCGGACGACGGGCGTGATGCGCCATCAGCTCGTGGACCGTACCGACCATCACCATCACCACGACCCGGTGGTCCCGCTCCTCCACCTCGCCGCGCACAGCCGCACGCTCGGCCTCACCGGTCAGGAAGTCGGTCCACAGGTCACGCCACCGCTTGCAGTGCGCGTCCACCGCCGGGCTGACCCCCAGCACCTCGACGAACGTCACCCGCGCCTCACGCAGGTCCCGGGTGACCGCCGACACGTACGCGTCGAAGAGCCGCCGGAAGCGCTGCTCCAGCGGACAGTCGTCCATCCCCTCGGAGAGCAGGGCGATCTCCGCCGCTCGCAGTCCGCTGGTCGTGATCTGGTTGTGCAGGGCCATCAGCAGGGCTTCCCGGGAGCCGAACTCGTCCCAGAGCACCTCCTCCGGCACCCCTGCCATCTCACACAGGTCCTGTTCCGACGTCCGCGCGTAGCCGTACACCCCGAACAGCTCCAGGGCGGCGTCGAGGAGCTGCCCACGGGCCCGCGTACGCACACCGTCGACCACGCCGGTCAGTTGGTCCACCGGGACATCCACCACGGGTCCTCCTTGATCTGCCCATGTCCGGTGCGCACGACCGCGGTCGTGCGGGCCGCGAGGGCCGGAAAGGGATCGGCCGCCTCTGGACGGCGCGTGCGCCATTGTCCTGGCACGCCCTGCCGTACGCACCCCGCGGCGCACTATCGGGCGCACAGTCCGCCAGGATCGGTGACAGGTCGCACGGGTGTACACGTAATTGCACCGCCGCACGAGGTACGCGTCCCGTCAGGGTCGACGAGAACAGGAACGGGCAGGGCGGGCGGACTCCTGGTGCGGAAGACCGGTGGCTGCGGCCGGGCCGGCCGGCCGAGCCACCGGAAGGAGTGCGCATGCCCGATGGCCCCGTTCCCGTCGATCTCGCCGACAATTTCTCGCAGTTCGACGCATTGCGGTCGCCGGAGACCGTGGCGGCCCGCAACGACTACGCGGTCGAACCCGTGAAGCTGAAGGGCGAGTTCGTCTGGCACTCCCACGAGGAGACCGATGAGCTGTTCCTGGTCGTCCCGGCCGGCCATCCAGCTGCGGGACGGGGACGTCGTGCTCTTCGTCGTGCCCCGAGGCGTCGAACGCCGCCCCCTGGCCGAGGAGGAGACCGACGTCCTGCTTCTCGAACCGGCCGCGACGGTCAGCACCGGGGACGCGGGCGGACCGATGACCAGGCAGGCCGAAGCACTCGGCCGAGGAGACCGGAGCACGCCCGCGGCCGGAGTCCTCAGAGCCGCTTCAGCACGGCTCGTTTGGCGGTGGCGAACTCGTCGTCGGTGAGGATGCCCGCCTCGCGCAGCTCACCGAGCTCACGGAGCCTCCGCAGCAGGACGTCGTGGTCGTCGGCGGCCGGAGCAGGGCCCGGGCCGAGCGCCGGGGCGGCTTCGGCCGGCGCGGCGGGCCCGGCCGGCTCCGGCATCCGTACGAGTACGGCGGCGGCGACCAGGACCGCGGTGTACTCCCGCTTCGACAGTCCCCACAGATCGAGGCTGTACGGGTCGTACTTGGCACTCGTGGCCGAGACCCCGCCCCGGTCGAAGCGGAGGAAACCGTTCTCCAGCCCGATGGCGGGCACCCAGCGCACCCCGGTCACTTCCGACAGCGGCAGGGAGACCGCGCCGCCCGAGGTCTTCGACTCCTCGGCCTTCCAGTTCCAGGTGAGGCGGACCGTCTTCCCGTCGAAGGACGCCGTGCCGTCCCCGCCTCCGCCCGACACCGGCACCGACGGCCCCGGCAGCAGGAAGCGGTCCACCGGGCCGTCGGGCACCTGCTCGATCAGCAGGGCGTTGCGTATCTCGTCGACGAGGTACTCCGCGACGCCCGTGCGGTCCTTCTCCACCACGAGCTGATACGGATCCGCGGCGTCCTTCAGCCGCCCGTCCGCGGCCCGCAGGACGGGGCAGGCCCCGGTGCGCAGCCGCAGTCGCAGACGGCCGCCCTTGCGGTCCGGCTCGAAGGAGACGCCCGCCACGGCGTGCAGCGGGACGGCCAGTTCACCCAGGTCCTGCCGCACGGGGTGCACCTTGCTGCCGGGGACGATACGCAGCGTGCTGCCGTCGAAGCTCCATGTTCCGTCGCGCGAGATGATGTCCGCCATACCGCGATTCTGCCAGGCGCACCCGGGCGGGGACCCGGCCGAACGCATCACCCGGACCGCGTACGGCGTGACCGCCCGGCCTGCCGCCCCGGCTCCGGCCCCCTGCCCGGGGCGCCCCGGGCGTTCGGGCAGGGTGACCAGGCACGAACGCCCTGAGCCGGAGCGGGGCCGGGGTGATCAGTCCTCGGTGAACTCCTTCTTGGCGCAGATCTCGCCGGGTCCGTTCCAGCAGATCTTCATCAGGTACTTGGAGGTGGAGGAGACGACGTTGTAGTCGAAGTAGTCGCAGCCGGCGTCGCCGCCGTCCGCCTGCGTCTCCCTGAGCTGCCAGCCGCCGATGTAGGTGTAGAGCTTCCCGGTGACGCCGTGCCCGTCGGCACGCGTGTCACAGACCCGGGAGGTGTCCGGGTCAGGGTCCAGGTGCGTCATCGTGCCGAGGGAACGGCCGTCGGTGTCGGACAGGAAAAGCGTGCTGCCGGCGGCACTGGCCGCACCGGACGTCCCCGTCACCAGTGCCACTGCCGCGGTTCCCGCCAACACGGCCCGCGTTGTCCATGCCTTCACTACGGGGTCCTCCCTGAGCCTTCGAACGAAAACAGAAGAGCACAGCCAACCCCAACGGCCCCAGGCGTCCCGAAGGGGCCCCGCCCGCCGTGCTCGGGCCGGGAGTTGGAGGGACCGGAGGCCCGGCGGCCGGCCGGCGCGCAGCGCTTGCGCACCGCCGTTGGCCCGGCAGCCGTGGTGCACGCACCGCTCCGGATCACGCGGCCACGGTGACCGCGTCGACGGCCGGCGTGCGGAGCGTCCTGCGCGCCGTCCCGAGGCTCGTGCCGAGGGTGGCCACGAGGGCGACGGTGATGACGACCAGCCAGGTGGCGGGCCCCTGGTCCGGCAGGACCTGATCGGTGCGGACCATCGTGAAGGGGATGATCCCCGCGATCCCCGCGGCGGTCCCCAGCGTCAGACCGGTCAGTGTGAGGATCACCGCCTCCCAGCCGACCACCCCCAGGACCTGGCCGGGTGTCGCCCCGGCGAGGCGCTGCCGGCCGAACTCGCGACGACGGTAAGAGGTGGCGGCGTAGAGGCTGTTGACGAGCATGATGCAGGAGAAGACGACGATGATGCCGACGACGACGAGGTTGAGGGTCTCCAGGTTCTTGTCGTCGACGGTCCTGGCCGCCCCGGACGCCGCGACCCGGTCGGTCTCCACCCCCTGGATGTAGAGGGTGGCGGTGGCCATACCGGTGAAGACGATCATCGGCATGAGCACTCCTGCCAGTTCCGCGCCGCGTCGGCGCAGATTGCGGGCGCTCAGGTAGCCGCCCGCGCCGCCCGTCGCGGCCAGCGGGCCCTGGATCAGCCCGAGGAGCCTGCCCAGCAGGGCCGGGGCGAGGAGGGCGAAGCCGACGGAGAGCAGGACGGCCCCGTAGGCGGGGAACGCCATCAGCATCTCCTCGGTGCTGTCGACGGCGTACGTCGTCAGGACTCCCCCGGCCCCGGCCACCAGCGCGGCGCAGCCCGCCAGGGTGCGGCCCCTGCCCCGGGAGGGGCCGCGGGCTCCGGTGGCGGCCCCGGTCGCGCGGCGCACGGCGAGGAACGCGGCGCCGGCGGAGGCGAGGACCGTGATGCCGAAGCCCGATCCGAGCGCCGTCGCGCCGAAGACGGGGCCGACACCCGCGGCGACCTGGCCGCTGTCCTTGAACATGTCGAGCAGGAGGCGTCCGCCGAGCACCGCGGGCCCGACGGCGAACGCCCAGCCGGCGAGTGCCACCACGGCGGACTCCCCGACGACCATGCGCGTGATCTGGCCGGGTGTCGCTCCGGTGCAGCGCAGCAGGTGGATCTCCTCGGCCCGCTGGCGGACGGCGACGGTGAGCGTGGAGGCGACGGCGAAGAAGACGAGGAGGGAGCCGTATCCGCCGACGACGCTCGCGGAGACGGTCATGGAATCCGAGCTGACCCCGTCGACCCCGGGAGCCGCCGCCGTGTCGTGCAGGGAACTGAACGTCATGATGACGACGGCGCCGAGGAACGCCGAGAGCAGGGTGGCGAGGAAGCGCCCCGGGCGCTTACGGACCGAGCGCATGGCCAGGAACAGCATCGCTCACACCTCCGTCAACGGGCAGTTGTCCGCACGCCGTCCGGCCGCGCGGTCCCCGAGGCGGGTCATCCGTTCGGCGACGGCCTCGGCGGTGGGGGCGGGGAGATGCCCTGCCAGCCGCCCGTCCGCCAGGAAGAGCACCGAATCGGCGTAGGAGGCGGCCACCGGGTCGTGGGTGACGAGCACGACGGTGCTGCCGTGCAGGCGGACGGCCTCCTGCAGCAGGCTCAGCACGTCACGGGCGCTGCGGGTGTCCAGGGCTCCGGTCGGCTCGTCGGCGAAGATCACGCCCGGCCGGGTGACCAGGGCGCGCGCGATGGCGACACGCTGGCGCTGCCCGCCGGAGAGTTCGTCGGGCAGGTGGCGGAGGCGCTCGCCGAGCCCCATCTGCGTGAGGACCGCCCGGATGACGTCCCGGTCGGCCTTCCGGCCGGCCAGCCGCAGCGGCAGCTCGGTGTTCTCCTCGACGGTCAGGGTGGGCAGCAGGTTGTACTGCTGGAAGATGAAGCCGATCCGTTCCCGCCGGAACTTCGTGAGCGCCGCCTCGCTGCCGCCGCCCATCTCCTCACCGTCCACGAGGATCTGCCCCCGGTCGGGGCGGTCCAGGCCCGCCGCGCACTGGAGCAGCGTGGACTTCCCGGAACCCGAGGGGCCCATGACCGCGGTGAAACTCCCTGTCGGCAGGCTCAGGGTCACGCCGTCCAGGGCGGTCACGGCGCCGTCCCCGGTTCCGTACACCTTGCTCACCGAAACCAGCCGCAGCGCCTCGGCCGTCCGGCCCGCGGGCCCCCGCTTGCGATCGAACATGGTCATCACCCTCTGCTCGTCGGGCGCACCCTGCGCCACGCCGACGACGCTACGGAGGAGGACGGACGAGCACATTGGGCGTACGCCCCCGGCTTCCCGGTGGTGCTGGGTACACCCCGCACGGGGATGAGGACCCGGTGCGGCACCCCGGGGGCGGGCAGCACAGGTGCCGCTGACGGGCCCGGCCCCGTCAGCGCCCCGGGAACGCCTCTCCGCACGCGCTGCAGAACTCCGGCGCCCGGTCCGCGGACAGCCGCCCGCATTCCGGGCACACCAGGTCCAGCATGCAGGGGGCCTCGCCCCCCTCGTGGGCGGGAGCGCGCACGGCCGGCTCGATCGTGAGTCCGGGGCGCCTGCGGTGCACCGTGAGGTACGTCAGCCCTTCCGGTCCCGCCTCCAGGGCGCGGCGCGAGGTGCGGGGCAGCCAGGTGACCGTCGTCGGGGCGAGGTCCAGGGTGCCGCCGGCACCCGTGCGCAGGCTTCCGCCGCCGGCGAGGACGACGAGGAGCACGTCCAGGACGTCCTCCCGGTGCTCGCCGACCCCGGCGCCGGGCGGCAGACGGACGATGTTGGCGTCCAGCTCCCGGCCCTGCTCGGCGAGGTGCCAGAGGGCGCCGCGCTCACCGGGGGCGGCGGAGGCGAGCAGCTCGTCCAGCACCGCCAGCACCTGCGGGGTGGCATTCATGCGGCGGTCTCCTCGGCGTATCGCTGTCGTCTCGCTGTCGGGCTTCGTGGACCTGCTCGAAGTGGGGCTCCGCCCAGCTTTTCACGGGGCGTGTCCCCCGGCACGGGTGGCCGGGGCACACACCCGTCCCCCTGGCGGGCCCGGCACGGCGCCGGCTCGCCCTCGTGGCGGGGAACCGGCAGGTCGGAGCGGTGCGGCCGGACGGAACGGCTCCGTAAGCGGAGGCCTTCTCCGTCCGGTCCGAAACCGTGGAACCGGCCCGGTGACCGCAGTACTCTCGCCGGATGGTCCAGCCGGCATCCCCGGTGCCCTCGGTCACGGACGCCGAGTGCGTCGCGCTCACCCGGGCCCTGCGCCGCCGGGGCACCCTGGTCCTCTCGGTGTTCGCCCTCGTACGGGCCTTCGCCGGGGCGCCCGGGACGGGGTCCCCGGGTGCGGCCCTGGCCATCGAGATCACCGCGGTGCCGGTCACCGCGGCGGCGGTCTTCCTCGCCTACCGCAGGGGCGCCGCCCCGTCGCCCCGGGCGGTCGTCCTGCCGCAGAACTGGGCGCGTTCGGTCGGCATCGTCAACGTCGTCGGACTCGCGGCGATCCTCGCGGTGATCGCGGTGTGCAACGCCTCGGACCGTCCCGCCCTCGTCCCGCCCGCCATCGCGCTGGTGGTCGGACTGCACTACGTCCCGCTCGCGCGCCTCTACGACCAGTGGCAGTACAAGGGCACGGCCGTGCTGCTGAGCGCCGTCGCGGTCCTCGGTTTCGCACTCGCCGCGGCTGGTCCGCCGGACGGGAGCGTGCGCGCCGTGGTGGGCCTGGCCTCCGCGGTGACGCTGTGGGCGTCCGCCTGCCACGTGGCCGTCAGGGGCTGACGGCCGCACCCCCGCCACCCCGCCGCCCTCGCCCTCGAACGCCCCGGCTTGGCCGGAGAAGCCCTGGGTAGGGTGGATGCGACAGACCGTCGTGGACCGGAACGAGGAGCAGACGTGAGCGAGCCGGCGAACATCGCCCTGCAGCAGGAGATCGCCCGGGAGCTGGGAGTCGCGGAGACCTTCGACGCCGAGCAGGAGATCGAACGCCGGGTGGCCTTCCTCGCCGAGCGGCTGACCTCCACGGGACTGCGCGCCCTGGTGCTCGGCATCAGCGGCGGCGTGGACTCCACCGCCGCCGGACGGCTCTGCCAGCTCGCCGTCGAGCGCGCCCGTGCCGCGGGCCACGAGGCCCGGTTCTACGCGATGCGGCTCCCCTACGGCGTCCAGGCCGACGAGCACGACGCCCAGCTCGCTTTGTCCTTCATCCGGCCCGACCACGTGCTGACCGTGGACATCAAGCCCGCGAGCGACGCCACGCAGGCGTCCCTGCTCACCGGCGACGTGACCTTCCGCGACCCGCACCACCAGGACTTCGTGCTCGGCAACGTCAAGGCCCGGCAGCGCATGATCGTCCAGTACGCGGTGGCCGGGGCGCACAACGGCCTCGTCGTCGGCACGGACCACGCGGCCGAGGCGATCTCCGGCTTCTTCACCAAGTTCGGTGACGGCGCCGCCGACCTGGTGCCGCTGGCCGGACTCGTCAAGCGCCGGGTGCGCGCCCTCGCCCAGGCGCTGGGCGCACCCGCCGAGCTGGTCGGGAAGGTGCCGACGGCCGACCTGGAGTCGCTCGACCCGGGCAAGGCGGACGAGCAGGCGCTCGGGGTCACCTATGACGCCATCGACGACTTCCTGGAGGGCAAGCCGGTGGACGAGAAGGACTTCGACACGATCGTCGGCCGCTACCGCCTGACCGACCACAAGCGCCGGCTGCCGATCGGTCCGTCGGACCAGGTGCGGTGAACAGGCGGCCCGACGAGAAGTACCCGCCGATCGAGCCGTACGACCGGGGGATGCTGGACGTCGGCGACGGCAACCTCGTGTACTGGGAGGTCTGCGGCAACCCGGCGGGCAAGCCCGCCCTCGTCGTCCACGGCGGGCCGGGCTCGGGGTGCACGAGCCGGGCCAGACAGTACTTCGACCCGGACCTCTACCGCGTCGTGCTGTTCGACCAGCGCAACTGCGGCCGCTCCACCCCGCACGCGAGCGACCCCGCCGCCGACATGCGGCACAACACGACGGCGCACCTGATCGCCGACATGGAGCTGCTGCGCGAGCGCCTCGGCCTCACGAAGTGGCTGCTGTACGGGGGTTCCTGGGGTTCCACACTGATCCTGGCGTACGCCGAGCAGTACCCGGAGCGGGTCTCGGAGATCGTGATCCCGGCGGTGACGACGACCCGGCGCAGCGAGATCGACTGGCTGTACCGGGGCGCCGGGCAGATCTTCCCCGAGGCCTGGGACCGTTTCCGGGCCGGCGTCCCGGAGGCCGAGGACCCGGCGGACCTCGTCGCCGCGTACGCCCGGCGGACGGAGAGCCCGGACCCGGAGGTGCGGGCGAAGGCGACGGCGGACTGGTGCGCCTGGGAGGACGCGGTGCTGTCCATGGAGGCGCACACCGGTCCGGCCACCTACAGCGGGCGGCCCGGCCGTGACCGGTCGGCGTTCGTCCGGATCTGCGCGCACTACTTCTCACACGCCGCCTGGCTGGAGGAGGGGCAGTTGATCCGTGACGCCGGCCGGCTGGCGGGCATCCCCGGCGTCCTCGTGCACGGCCGCTTCGACCTGGGCGGCCCGCTGGGCACCGCCTGGGAGCTGGCCAGGGCCTGGCCGGACGCCGAACTGGCGGTGATCGAGGACGCGGGCCACCTGGGCGGCCCGGCGACCTCCCGCGCGGTGCTGGCCGCGCTGGACCGGTTCGCCCGGCACGCCTGAGCATGCCCTTGCTTCGAGCGCACTCGAAGGAGTTGGCTTGGGACCATGAAGTACACGCAGCTCGGACGCACCGGACTCAAAGTCAGCCGCCTCGTACTGGGGACGATGAACTTCGGCCCCCAGACCAACGAGAGCGACAGTCACGCACTCATGGACGCCGCCCTGGACGCGGGAGTCAACTTCTTCGACACGGCGAACGTCTACGGCTGGGGCGAGAACAAGGGCCGCACCGAGGAGATCCTCGGCACCTGGTTCGCGCAGGGCGGCGACCGCCGCGACAAGGTCGTCCTCGCCACCAAGGTCTACGGCAACATGGGCGCCGACGGCGAGGCGTGGCCCAACCACGACAAGCTGTCCGCCCTCAACATCCGCCGGGCCGTCGACGCCAGCCTCAAGCGGCTGCAGACGGACCACATCGACCTGTACCAGTTCCACCACGTGGACCGGGACACCCCGGTCGACGAGATCTGGCAGGCCATCGACGTACTGGTCCAGCAGGGCAAGATCCTCTACGCGGGCTCGTCCAACTTCTCGGGTTACAAGATCGCCCAGGCCAACGAGCGGGCCGCCCGGCGCGGCAGCTACGGCCTGGTCAGCGAGCAGTGCATCTACAACCTGATGGAGCGCGGCGCCGAGATGGAGGTCATCCCGGCCGCCCAGGAGTACGGCCTCGGGGTCATCCCGTGGTCACCGCTGCACGGCGGACTGCTCGGCGGCGCGATCCGCAAGGAGCGCGAGGGCGGCGGCGCCCGGTCCACCTCCGGCCGGTCCGGCGAGGCGCTGGCCGACCCGAAGGTGCGGGCCCAGGTCCAGGCGTACGAGGACCTGCTGGAGAAGCACGGCCTGGAGCCCGGCGAGGCCGGCCTGGCCTGGCTGCTCACCCGGCCCGGTGTCACCGGCCCGATCTCCGGCCCGCGCACGCGGGAGCAGCTCGACTCGGCGCTGCGCGCGGTGGAGCTGGAGCTGTCGGACGAGGTCCTGTCGGCCCTGGACGAGATCTTCCCCGGCCCGGGCCCGTCGCCGGAGAACTTCGCCTGGTAGGTATGCGGCGCGTGTGCGGCCTTCGTCCCCGGGTTCAGCCTCCGAGGGCGGAGGCCGCCGCCACGACGACGAACATGAGCACGAGCACGGCCGCCATGACGCGGTTTCTGGTCTTGGGATCCACCCGACGAGCGTAACCGCACCGCTCACCGCCCCAGTGGCCAGGCCCGCACCACCTCGTATCCCGGCTGTTCCCCCGGCACCCCGTCCACCGGAAGGCTGCTGCGTACGAGACTGAGTTCGCCGGCCTCCCAGCGCATGCCCTCGAAGTCCTCCAGCGCCGCCACGTAAGGGGTCAGGTCCGTCTGGACCCGGCTGCGGGCGAGGGTGAGGTGCGGGGTGTGGTGACGGTGTTCCTCCATCGGGACACCGGCTTTGCGCGCGGCGGCGTGCGCGCGCCGCGCCAGCAGCCGCAGCGTGTCGAGCCCGCCCTCGGCCCCCGCCCAGAAGACCCGCCCGTCGAACCGGCCACCGCCGTGGATCCGCAGCGGGAAGGGCTCGGTGCGGTGCGCGGCACGCTCCAGCCGGGTGTACAGCTCCGGCAGCAGCTCCTCGTCGACGTTCCCGAGGAAGGCCGACGTGTAGTGCCAGCCCACTCGGGCGGTCCAGCGGAGGTCCACGGCCCCGGGCAGCTGGTGCAGCGGGGCGACGGCCCGGGCCAGCTCACCGGCGGCGGGCTCCGGGGGCAGGACGGCGGCGAAGAGTCTCTGGCTGCTCATGCGGCGAGTGTCCCAGCGTCCTCGCGTTGCCGGAGCGGTCGTGGGCCTCACGCCGGAGCCGGCGGCTCCCCCCGCGACCGGCACGAGAACACCGCCCTCTCCGGCGAGGAGAGGGCGGCGTTCGTGGTTCGGTTCAGGCCGCCGTAGCCAGCTGCTCGCGCGGAACTATTCGCACGTGCTGGCGACCCGGCCGCAGGTCGACCTTGAGGCGCAGGCCGCCGACACGGGTCAGCATGAAGCCGACGCCGAGCGCCGCCACCATCGAGATCGCCCCGCCGGCCGCCATCCCGGTGCGCGCACCGTAGGCGTCACTGATCCAGCCGACGATCGGGGCGCCCACCGGCGTCCCCCCGGCGAAGACCATCATGTAGAGGCTCATCACGCGCCCCCGCATCTCCGGGTCCGAGGCCATCTGGACGCTCGTGTTGGCGCTGATGTTGGTCGTCAGACCGATCATGCCGATCGGGACCAGCAGCAGCGAGAAGAGCCAGACGGTGGGGGACAGGGCGGCGGCGATCTCCAGCAGGCCGAACAGCGTGCCCGCGGCCACCAGCATCCGCAGCCGCGAGGAGCGGCGGCGGGCGGCGAGCAGGGCACCGGCCAGCGAGCCGGCCGCCATGAGGATGTTGAAGAACGAGTACATCCCGGCGTCGCCGTGGAAGACGTCGTCCGCGAAGGCCGTCAGGAAGATCGGGAAGTTGAACCCGAAGGTGCCGACGAAGCCGACCAGGACGATCGGCCAGACCAGCTCGGGTCTGCCCGACACATAACGCAGCCCCTCGCGCAGCTGTCCCTTGGCGCGCTTGACGGTCACGGACGCGTAGAGCTCGCTCGTACGCATCATCATCAGGCCGATCAGCGGCGCGATGAAGGACAGCCCGTTGAACATGAAGGCCCAGCCGCTGCCGACCGTCGTGATCAGGACACCCGCGACGGCGGGGCCGATGAGCCGGGCGGACTGGAAGTTCGCCGAGTTCAGGCTGACCGCGTTGCGCAGCTGCGCGGGGCCGACCATCTCGGAGACGAACGACTGGCGCGCCGGGTTGTCGACGACGGTCACCATGCCGAGCAGGAAGGCGATCAGGTAGACGTGCCAGACCTCGACGACGCCGGAGAGGGTCAGGGCGGCGAGTGCGATGCCGCACAGGCCGAGCGCTGCCTGGCTGATGATCAGCAGACGCCGCTTCGGGAGCCGGTCGGCGATGACGCCGCCGTACAGGCCGAAGAGCAGCATCGGGAGGAACTGGAGGGCCGTGGTGATACCGACGGCGGCGGCGGACCCGGTGAGGCTCAGGACGAGCCAGTCCTGCGTGATGCGGGACATCCAGGTACCGGTGTTGGAGATCACGGCGCCCGTCGCGAACAGGCGGTAGTTACGGATCTTCAGCGACGAGAAGGTCCCGCCGGTCTTGCTCTCGTGGGTGGAAGTCGGTGCGGGGGCGGAGTCTGCTCCGGATCCCGTACTCAAAAGAGTTCGCCTCCTCGGGCGTGTACGGCGTTCGGACTGACGAGGACGTGACGGCGGGGCGCTGCGGGCTCCGGACCGCGGGCCCGCGCGCCCCGCCGGTCAGAGGTGGGCGAGCTTCTCCAGCACGGGCGCGGCGGCCCGCAGCTTCTCCCACTCGTCCTCGTCCAGGCCCTCGGCGAGGGTGGCCAGCCAGGCGTTCCGCTTGGAGCGGGACTCGGCGAGCATGGCTTCCGCCTGCTCGGTCCGGCTGACCATCTTCTGCCGACGGTCATCGGGGTGCGGTTCCAGTCTGACCAGCCCCTTGGCTTCCAGCAGCGCGACGATGCGGGTCATCGACGGGGGCTGCACGTGCTCCTTGCGGGCCAGCTCACCGGGAGTGGCGGAACCGCAACGGGCGAGTGTGCCGAGCACCGACATCTCGGTCGGGCTCAGCGACTCGTCGACGCGCTGGTGCTTCAGGCGCCGGCCCAGCAGCATCACGGCGGAGCGAAGGGAGCTCACGGCGGCGGCACTGTCACCGTCGTGGATCAGGTCAGGCATGTTCCTTAGCGTAACTCATTAGCAATGCTAAATACCAACCGGTGGTACACGCGCGAGAAACTAATCACCCGAACGAGTGAGTGTGGGGCGGAATGAGCCGCGAAACGACCAGGTGTGCAGCGACGCTGCTTGGTATGGGATCGACAGTGCTCAGCCTGCGTATGGACGGTGAGCTGCTCGACCGGCTCCGCGGGCACGCAGCCAGACGTGGCATGAGCGTCCAGGACTACGTGGTCCGGACGCTCGTCCGCGACGATTTCGACGAACGCTTCCAGGCGGCCGTCGACGAGACGGAGAAGTTCTACGGGGCGGAGCCCCGTCACGCGGACCCGGCCGACCGGGTCACCTGACGGGGCCCCGCCCCGGAGGGGCGGGGCGTGCGCACGCGCTCACGTGAGGCCGAGCGCCGGCATCGCGTAGTAGAAGACGAAGACCGCGGACACCACGTACATGGCCGTCGGGACCTCCCGGCCGCGTCCCGCCGCCAGGCGCATCACGCTGAAGGCGATGCAGCCGATGCCGATGCCGTTGGTGATCGAGTACGTGAGCGGCATCATCAGCATGGCCAGGAAGGCCGGGACGGCGAGCGTGAAGTCGCTCCAGTCGACGTCCCGCACGTTGCCCGCGAGGATCAGGAACCCGACCGCGATCAGTGCCGGAGTGGCCGCCTGCGAGGGGACCATCGTCGCCAGCGGCGTCAGGAGCAGCGCCACCGAGAAGAGCAGTCCGCTCACCACGCTCGCGAGCCCCGTGCGGGCTCCCTCGCCGACGCCGGCCGTGGACTCCACGAAGCAGGTGGACGCGGAGGAGGAGCTCACGCCGCCCGCGGCGACGGCGACACCGTCGACGAGCAGGACCTTGTTGATCCCCGGGAAGTTGCCGTCCCTGTCCATCAGCCCGGTCTCGTCCCCGACGCCGAGGATGGTGCCCATCGCGTCGAAGAAGCAGGACAGCAGCACGGTGAAGACGAAGAGGACGCCGGTCAGGAGCCCGACCTTCCCGAATCCGCCGAACAGGCTGACCTCACCGATCAGGCCGAAGTCCGGGGACGAGACGGGATTGCCCGGCCACTCGGGGACCGTGAGCCCCCAGGCGCCGTCCGGCAGGTCGGCGACGGCCTCGATGACCAGGGCGACGACCGTCATGACGACGATGGAGAGCAGGATGGCGCCCGGCACCTTGCGGACGATCAGCGCGAGGGTCAGCAGCGTGCCGAGGACGAAGACCAGGACGGGCCAGCCGTTGAGATGGCCGTCGCTGCCGAGCTGGAGCGGCACGGTGGTGTGCGCGGCGTCCGGGATGCGGGAGACGAAGCCGGAGTCGACCAGGCCGACCAGCAGCACGAAGAGGCCGATGCCGATCGCGATGCCCTTGCGCAGCGACCGCGGCACGGCGTTCATGACGCGCTCACGGAGCCCCGTCGCGACCAGCAGCATCACGACGATGCCCGCGAGGACGACCATGCCCATCGCGTCCGGCCAGCTCATGCGGGGGGCGAGCTGGAGGGCGACGACGGTGTTGACGCCGAGCCCCGCGGCGAGTGCGATCGGCACATTGCCGATGACACCCATCAGGAGCGTGGAGAACGCGGCCGTCAGCACGGTGGCCGTGACGAGCTGGCCGCCGTCGAGCTGATGCCCGTACATGTCCTTCGCGCTGCCGAGGATGATCGGGTTGAGCACGATGATGTACGCCATCGCGAAGAACGTGGCGAAACCACCACGGACCTCGCGCGCGACCGTGGACCCTCGCTCGGAGATCTTGAAGTAGCGGTCGAGGACGCCGTGGGGCTGCTGCGGTGCCGGCGGCTGATCGACCGGAGCGGTGGCCGAGGAGGACATGTATGACCTTCAGTCGTGCATCGAGGGAATGAAAGCAGTCGAATTTGGATGTTCACACGAATAATTCGAGTCATCCGTAAGCAGATTCAGTATGAATACATAAGGGAAAGATCGCTATCTCCGCGCGTAGATCCTTGGGCCGACTGGCCCGTCGGTGCCCCGGCTAGACTGTCCGCATGCAGAAGTGGACACCCAGGCACGAGGCGCCCGAGCCCCTGGAGGGGCCCGTCGTCGCCACCGTCACCGGCGGCACGATCCTCTGGTTCGTCCTCTTCCTCGTGCAGGTCCCCTTCTACGGCTGGTTCGACGACCGCGGTCACGCCTGGTGGGTCTGGGTGTGCCTGGCCGGTGCCGGGCTGGGCCTCATCGGCATCTGGTACGTCCGGGGCCGTGACGCCGCGCTGAAGCGCGCCGCGGCGCAGGCCGCCGCCGAGGAGTCCGCTCCCGACGGCGCACACCGCTGACGCCGGGCCACCGGCCCCGGACCGCTTCTGCTCCGGCCCCGGGCGTCCCCTGCGCCTGATCCAGGGCCCCGTACGACCTCTGCCCCCCTGCCTACGACCGTGGGACCATTCCGGTCCTCCCCCGGTCGGAACTTCCGGCGCCCGGCGGGTGGAGCACCCCTCCCGCCCGTACGGTCGGAGGCATGACACAGCGGGCACTCGACTCCTCCGGCGAGCAGCCGGACCCCGTAAAGACCTTTCCCGCACCCGCACCACCGGGCGGGCTCACCACCACCGAGGTCGCCGAACGGGTCGCCCGGGGCGAGATCAACGACGTACCGGTCCGTTCGTCCCGCTCGGTCACCGAGATCGTCCGTGCGAACGTCCTCACCCGGTTCAACCTGATCATCGGCGTGCTCTGGGTGATCATGCTGGCCGTCGCGCCCGTCCAGGACAGCCTCTTCGGCTTCGTGATCATCGCGAACACCGGGATCGGCATCGTCCAGGAATGGCGCGCCAAGAAGACCCTGGACAGCCTCGCGTTGATCGGCGAGGCGAAACCGGCCGTACGGCGCGACGGGGTCTCCGCCGAGGTCTCCGTCTCCGAGATCGTCCTCGGGGACCTGGTCGAGCTGGGCCCCGGGGACAAGGCCGTCGTCGACGGCACGGTCGTCGAGGCCGACAGCCTGGAGATCGACGAGTCGCTCCTGACCGGTGAGGCGGACCCCGTGGTCAAGCGGCCGGGGGACCCGGTGATGTCGGGCAGTTTCGTCGTCGCGGGCGGCGGGGCGTTCACCGCCACCAAGGTCGGCCGTGAGGCCTACGCCGCACAGCTCGCCGAGGAGGCGTCCCGCTTCACCCTCGTGCAGTCCGAGCTGCGCAGCGGCATCAGCACGATCCTCAAGTACGTGACGTGGATGATGGTTCCGACGGCGATCGGGCTCATCGTCAGCCAGCTGGTCGTCAAGGACGACAACTTCAAGGACTCGGTGGCCCGCACGGTCGGCGGCATCGTCCCGATGATCCCCGAAGGTCTGGTCCTGCTGACCTCGGTCGCCTTCGCGATCGGCGTCATCCGGCTCGGCCGCAAGCAGTGTCTCGTGCAGGAGCTGCCCGCCATCGAGGGACTGGCCCGGGTCGACGTCGTCTGCCTGGACAAGACCGGAACCCTCACCGAGGGCGGCATGGACGTCACCGAGGTCCGCCCGCTGGACGGCTCCGACGAGGGCTACGTCCACCGCGTCCTGGGCGCCCTCGGCGCCTCCGACCCGCGGCCCAACGCCAGCCTCCGGGCCGTCGCCGACGCCCACCCGGACGGCGGGGGCTGGGACGTCACACGGACCGTGCCGTTCTCCTCGGCCCGCAAGTACAGCGGCGCCGCCTTCACCGAGGACGACGGCGACGCGTCCGCCTGGCTGCTCGGCGCCCCCGACGTGCTGCTGCCCGCCGACGACCCCGCCCTCGCGGAGACGGTCCACCTCAACGAGCAGGGGCTGCGGGTCCTGCTCCTCGCCAGGGTCCGGGGCGAACTGGACGCCCCGGACGCCGTCTCCGGGGCCGTACCGACCGCACTCGTGGTCCTGGAACAGCGGCTGCGGCCCGACGCCGGGGAGACCCTGGCCTACTTCGACGACCAGGACGTCGCCGCGAAGGTCGTCTCCGGCGACAACGCCGTCTCGGTCGGCGCGGTGGCCCGGAAGCTGGGGATGCCGGGTGCCGAACACCCCGTGGACGCCCGCCGGCTGCCCGAGGCCCGGGACGACATGGCGACGGAGATCGAGCGGAACGCGGTCTTCGGCCGGGTCACCCCGCAGCAGAAGCGGGACATGGTCGGCGCCCTCCAGTCGCGCGGGCACACGGTCGCGATGACCGGGGACGGGGTCAACGACGTCCTCGCGCTGAAGGACGCCGACATCGGGGTCTCGATGGGCTCGGGCTCCGAGGCGACGCGCGCGGTGGCCCAGATCGTGCTCCTGAACAACAGCTTCGCGACGCTCCCGTCGGTCGTGGCGGAGGGCCGCCGGGTCATCGGCAACATCACCCGGGTCGCCACCCTGTTCCTGACGAAGACGGTCTACTCGGTGCTGCTGGCGATCCTGGTGGTCTGCTCCCAGGTGGAGTACCCGTTCCTGCCACGGCACCTCACGCTGCTGTCCACACTGACCATCGGCGTACCGGCGTTCTTCCTGGCGCTCGCCCCCAACAAGGAGCGGGCCCAGCCGCACTTCGTACGCCGTGTCATGCGCTACGCGATCCCCTCCGGGGTCATCGCGGCGGCGGCCACCTTCACCACCTACCTGGTGGCCCGCCACCACTACGCCGGTACGGGTGCGCTGGACGCGGAGACGAGCGCGGCGACCCTCACACTGTTCCTGGTCTCCATGTGGGTCCTGGCGATCATCGCCCGCCCGTACACGTGGTGGCGGGTCGCCCTGGTGGCGACGATGGGCCTGTGCTTCCTCGTCGTGCTCGCCGTGCCGTGGCTCCAGGACTTCTTCGCGCTGAAGCTGGTGGGCACGACCATGCCGTGGGCCGCGGTGGGGATCGCGGCGGCAGCGGCGGCCGTCCTGGAACTGGCCTGGCGTGTGGTCGGCCGCCGCTTCGGCTCGTAGCCGGCTACTTCACGTCGACGAAGTCACCCGCGGCCGTGACGGTCGGGGTGGTGGACGTACCGGCGAAGCTGTAGCGCCAGTAGCCGTCCACGGACGCCTTGACGGTGGTCTTCAGCGCACCGGTGCTGCTCGACCTGATGGTCTTGACGGTTGTGTAGGTGCTGCTGTTCTTCTTGCGGAACTGCAGCTTGACGGCCTGGGTGGCGTAGCCCTTGTAGGTGGCGGTCTCCCAGTTGGCGCGCGACAGCTTGCCGGTGACCGTGATGGTCCTGCCCTTCTTGACGGGCTCCGGGGCGGCGTTGACGGTGACCTTGGAGAGACGCTGCAGCTTCGTCTTGGCGAAGGTGTCCTTCTGGACGATCTGGCCGTCCTTGCTGAGTACCGCGGCGCCGACCTTCCAGGTGGTCGCGTCCGAGTTGATCAGCCATGCCGGGTCGACCGTGACCGTCAGCGTGCAGGTGGAGGTCGTGGCGTTGACCGCCTTGCACGTGGCGACGTCCTCGTTCTGCCCGATGCCGAAGCTGTCCTCGGACTCCAGAGTGCTGCCGGTCCACAGGAACGTCGCCGCGTCGGCGATGCCCGAGTCGTCCGTGGCCGTGATGGCGACGGAGACCTTCTTCGGTGCGGTGGTGCCCACCACGATGGGCTTGCCGCCGTTCACGACGGCCTTGGTGATCTTGAGGTCGCCGGTCGCGGTGAGCGCACGGGCGGCCATCCGCTCGTGGGACTGCTTCGGGGCGGAGAGCCCGAAGTCAGGCGTCCAGGTGCGGCCGTCCTCGGCTTGCGCTGCCGGGACGCCGAACGCGGACAGAGCCAGGGCGCCGGAGACAACGGCAACAGTGGCACGAATACGCATGTGTTCCCCAGTGGAGAAGGGGGCCCGTGGCACGGCGTGAGGCCGACGGTCCCCATGTGGTCTGCGAGTCTGCTGACTCGACAGACAAGACGGAGCACACATGTGAATGGTTGTACATCCGAACGACTTTTTTGTGAAGATCACATAAATCAGTCGAACCAACGGTCCCGGGCCAGCTCCTCCGTGCGGGACGGGTCCTCCAGCAGGGCCGCCACCTCGAAGCGGCGCGGCCACTGGCCGGCCGCCCAGGCGAGACCGGCCGCCACGCCCTCCAGCGTGGACGCGTGGACCACGCCGTCGGGGGTGCGGCGCCAGTCCAGCTCGACGCCCCCGGCGCGCAGTTCGCTGTGCTCGACGTAGGTGTCGGGGGTCCCGGCGCCGAGCAGGATCCGCACGGAATCCGGCACCTGGTGCTCCTCGCCCTCCGTCGTCACCACGGCCTCGACGCTCTCGCCGAGCCGCCGCACCTGGAGCAGGTCCGCCAGCTCGGCCGCCCGCGCCGGGGCCACCGGCAGCAGCGGGAGGCCGCCGGTCAGCGGCAGCAGGTCGGGGGCGTCGGCGATCACGACGTCCGCCGCGTCGGCGACCCGCACCTCGTCGTCCACGACGGCCCGCAGCTCGTCGGGCAGCGTGACCTGTTCGGGGTCGAGCTCGGCGAGCGCCGTGTACAGCGAGTGCAGCTGCACGGGGCCGACCGGGCGCTCCTCGTCGGCGAGCCGGCCCAGCAGCTCGGCCGCCCCGCCCGGCTCGTCCAGGAGCGCGGCCACCGAGGTCCGAACGCCGAGGGCGCGCAGCACCTCCGCGTCGTCGAAGCCCGTCGCGTCGGCGGAGTCGTACAGGCCCGCCAGGCGCGGGTCGCCGCCCGCCGCGCGCAGGCCGGCCGGGCGGCGGCCGCCGAGCACGGGGTGGTCGCGCAGCCACCAGGCGGTGTAGGGCCGCACCGACTGCGTCGTGCCGTCCGGGAGGAGCACCCGCACCGGCTGGGTCAGGGCGTCGCGCAGCGGCGGCCGGGCGAGCATCGCCAGCGCCTGCGGCCAGGCGTCGTCGTCGACGAGGTCCAGGTCCCGTACGGCGACGAGCTCGGTGGCGACCGGCGGCACCGGGGTGTCCGGGAGCTGGTCCAGGACGTCCTCGCACCACACGTCGACGGCGTCGAGCAGACCGGCGTCGTCCGGCTCGGCGAAGTCACTGTCGCGGGGCTCCAGTTCATCGGGGTCCAGGACGACGTCGGTGGCCCGCACGAGAGCGAAGGTGGCCAGCACCCCGCAGGCGGTCAGGGGCTGTTCCCCCCAGCGCTCGGCCAGCTCCGCGTCGCACAGGGCGAGTTCACCCGCGCGCATCACCTGGGCGAACGGGCTGTCCGGCAGCACGAGCTCACCGGCGGGCGCCGGTTCGCCGTCCTCGTCGGGCAGGGCGAGTGCGCCCAGCCAGGGCTCCTCGCCGGGCTCGAGGCCGGCGTCGCGCACGAGTGTGAGGACGGTCTCGGCGAGCTCGTCCCCGTCCAGGGCGTCCTCGTCCCACACCTCCCCCGCGTCCAGCGAACCGGCGACGGCCGCCCGCACCTGCGGGGTCGTCAGGACGGCACGGGGGGTGGCGGGCAGGGCGCCCAGCTTCTCCAGCAGGGGGTGGGCGGCGTCCGGGTGGGCCACCTTCAGCCCGAGCCGGGCCAGCCGGCCGAGCACGGGCGATTCCGGCGCGTCCGGCAGGGGCAGGAGGACCTGGCGGGGGCCGATGGTGGTGCGGGGCACGCCCGCGGAGCCCGCGAGGGGCACAGGCAGCCCGGAGAGCCGGTCGGGATCGATCCCGGCCAGGCTGTCGTACAGCCGCCGCCACCAGTCCGGGCCACGCTCCAGGCCGGCCAGCCGGTCGACGGCCTCGGTCAGCGGCACCCTGGCGACACCGAGCGTGCGCAGCTCGGTGCGGCGCTCCAGCCCGGCGGGCAGCAGACAGGGCAGGACCTCGGCGAGGACCCGTACGGTCGCCTCACCCACCCCCTCCACGACCTCGGCCTCGACCGGCCGCAGCGCGGTCGTCCCCGGGCGCGGGGCCCCGGTGCCGTCCCAGTCGTCCCACGGGCCCGCCGCCTCGGCCGGGTCGCGGGGCGCGGCGGGCTCCAGGAACGCGACCCGGGGCAGCCGGTCCAGGATCGCGGCCCGCAGCGCGCCGTCGAGCGGGCCCTTGCCGAGCGCCCCCGGCACCAGTGCGATCGTGGCCACGGACACGGGCTCCCAGCCCGCCAGCAGCTCCGCGTACGCGTCGGCCGCGCGCTGCACCAGGAAGTCGGTCAGCGGGCCCGGCGCGGGGTGCCTGCGGGTGGTGTCCAGCGGCAGCGAGGCGATCAGCAGCGCGGGGACACCGAGGGGCTCGTCGGTGGGGGTCGGAGCGTGCACGACGGGTGCCGTACGGGGGTCCTGGGGCGCGCCGTCCTCGTCCACGGGCACGGCCCACGTCACCGACCAGTGCGGGCGCAGCCGTTCCTCGACGGGCCGGTCGGCCAGCAGCGCCGGCTCCACGGCGCCGTGGCCCGCGACGGTGCGCCAGCGGTGGAGGCCGCGCGCGGAGTCGTCGATGTGCGTGTACGGGCCGTGCTGCGAGCGGTGCAGCGTCCGTGTGCCGTCCGGGGTCTCGATCACGACCTCGTCGAGGCCGGGAAGCGTGAGCAGCAGTGCGTCGTCGACGCCGTCGAGCAGCCTGCCCACGAGGTCCTCGGCGACGCCGTCGCGGAGCGGCAGGACGACGACGGTGTCGTAGCCGTCGGGCGCGGTGCCCTCGGCGGGCAGCGGGAGCCGGAGCAGCGGCACGTGCCCGTCGCGGCGGCGCAGCTCGTCGCCGAGCCCGGGGCTGCCGACGGCGGCCTGCCGCGCGAGGTCGCGCGCCTCGGCGAGGGACCAGCGGACACCGCCGTGCCGCCCGACGACGGCGGGCTCGTCGCTGACGGCCAGTACGGCGGCGAAACCGACGCCGAAACGGCCGACGGCCGACTCGTGGCCCTCACGCTTGGCGGATGCCCGCAGCGTGCTGAGCGACTCGACACCGGTCGCGTCGAGGGGGGCGCCGGTGTTCGCGGCCGCCAGGACGGCCGGACTGCCGGCGTCCGCCGCGTGCAGGGTGAGGCGGAGCCGGCCGGGGACGCCGGCGCGGGCCGCCGCGTCGGCGGCGTTCTGGGCCAGCTCGACGACCAGGCGGTCGCGGTAGCCGCCGAGGGCGAGGTCCTCCTCGGCGTTGGCGTCCTCCCTGAAGCGGGCGGGACCCGCGCCCCAGGCGTCGAGCACGCCGCGCCGCAGTCGCGCCGTCCCGAACGGATCGGCCCCCTCGGTCGCATTCATGCCCACGCTCGTACTCCGCTCTTCCGGTGACCCGTGACGCCCAGTGTGCGCCCGAAGGTACCGCGACCGGGAAGAGCCCGTGACCGCCCCCGGTCCCGGCCTGCTCCCGTCCCCGGCGGAGCCGCCGCGGGGCCCGGCGAGGCGCCCCCGGGTCCCGCGGCGGGCAGGAGGGTCAGGAGTGGCCCAGATCCTCCGTCGAGCCGTCCGGCTGCGCCGGGACCGAACCGGAGCCGCCCGCGGGGCGCAGCGTGTAGTCGTCCACCCGCATCGTGTCCAGCGCATGCGCCGGTTTCGGCGTCTTCGGCATGACCGCCGCCTCGGAGTGCCCCCCGCAGCCGTACGACAGGGAGACCACCCGGCCGTCCGCCGGAGCGAACTCGTTGGCGCAGACCCCGAAGGCCTGCTTCAGCGAGCCCGCCATCGGCACCAGGAAGGCGCACGTGACGCACGACGCCGGCGCGGCCTGCGCCATGGGCGTCCTCGCGCCGAACTCCTCGTCCCACCGGTCGGCCGCCAGCCGGAGCCCGTAACGGGACAGCACCCGGGCGCGCCGCGTACCGAGCTCGTCCGCCACCGCGGCGATCGAGCCGCGCCTCGTCACGGGCAGCTGCGTCAGCTCCGCGTCCTCCACGTCGGCGAGGTCGGCCAGCTCCCGCGAGACCTCGGAGACGGCGGAATTCGGCAGGGGCTCGTCCTCGCCCGTCCAGCCGGGCTCCAGACGCGGGTCCTCCGCCTCGGTGGGCAGGAGGTCGCCGGGGCCCATGTCGCCGGGCCGCAGCCGCTCGCTCCAGGGCACCCACTCGGGGGCGAGGAGCGCGTCCGAGCCGGGCAGCAGCACCGTTTCGTCAAGGGTGACCTTCTTGGCGCGGGAGGCCCTGGCGACCGTCACCGCCCAGCGCCAGCCCCGGTAGCCGGGTTCCTTGGCCTCGAAGTAGTGCGTGACGACCCGGTCACCTTCGGGGACCAGGGCCACGTGCTCACCCACCACTCCTGGCGCGGCGGCCTCCTCCGCCGCCGCGCGCGCGAGGTCTACCGCCTCGGCGCACAGACGGTCAGGGGCGGGGGTACGGGCCGTACGGCTTCGCGTCGTCGCAGCACTCACAGGTCTCGCTTCTCTCCATACGCCGTCTCACGAGCGCGCCAGCAGCTCCATCGATGTCCGATTTCGGCCATGACAGGTGTGGGCGGAGCGGACCTGGGGGCCGCGTCGACGTCCACACCCGTTGTGCCTGCCTCGGGCGCGCCTTCTGCCACCCATTCTGCGGGATCGCGGAGAGGCGCGCGGCCAAGAACAACCGCCGGTGGCGCGTGAGTGCACGCTACCCTCTCCGCCGCCCCGCGCCCACCTGCCCGTCCCAAACAGCCCCGGAACCCTTCCGTGACGGTCACCGGTCCGCCGCCGCGCGGCGGCGGACCCGCCCGGGGAACGCGGGGCGTCCAAGCCGTTCCCGGCCGTCTCCCGGGCGGGGACGACTCGCCCGGCGGAGCGGCCCCGGCCCGATCATGGGTTCGTGACGGCGGGGGGTGGGGCACTATGACCACGTGGCTGCCGCCAGGTCGTCCGACGGGTCCGGTCCGCTCCGCAGGGCGGTCCGGGCGATGGGCCGTGCCCTGCGCGCCCCGTTCACGGGCACCGCGCGGGGGATCAGGAAGGCGACCCACGCCCACGGGGCGGGTGAGTCCGGCCTGGGAAAGCTGATCGAGCTGCACGCGGTCAACGGTGCCGGCGACGTCATGATCACCGTGGCGCTCGCCTCGACGGTGTTCTTCTCCGTACCGACGGACGAGGCACGCGGACGCGTCGCTCTCTACCTCGCCGTGACGATGGCCCCCTTCACCCTGCTCGCCCCGGTGGTCGGCCCCCTCCTGGACCGGCTGCCGCACGGCCGCCGCGCCGCGATGGCCGGCGCGATGTTCGCCCGGGCGGTGCTCGCGATCACGATGTCGGGCGCGGTGGCCACGGGCGGCCTGGAGCTCTATCCGGCGGCCCTGGGCGTCCTGGTCTGCTCCAAGGCGTACGGAGTGGTGCGCAGCGCCGTCGTGCCCCGTCTCCTGCCCCCCCGCTTCTCCCTGGTGAAGGCCAACTCACGGGTCACCCTGGCCGGTCTGCTGGCGACGGGGATCGCCGCGCCGATCGGAGCGGGGCTCCAGAGCATCGGATCCCCCTGGCCGCTCTACGGCGCCTGCACGGTCTTCCTCGGCGGGACCGTCCTCGCCTTCACGCTGCCCCACAAGGTCGACTCCGCGAAGGGTGAGCGCAAGGCCCGTCTCGCCGTCCCGCACGAGGAGGCGCCCCGTCCGGCCGTCACCGGCGGCAGGAGCAAGGACGGCAGGAGCGGCAGTACGAGGGCCGGGGGCAGGAAGGGACGCGAGAAACCGCCCGGGCTGCGGTCCGTCGGGCCGTCCGTCCTGCACGGCCTCCAGGCCAACGCCGCGCACCGCGCGCTCTCCGGGTTCCTCATCTTCTTCCTGGCGTTCCTGCTGCGCGAACATCCCCTGGCGGGGCAGAGCGCCGCCGTCTCGCTCGGCATCGTCGGCGTGGCGGCCGGCACCGGCAACGCCTGCGGCACGGCGGTGGGCTCCTGGCTCAGGGCACGCGGCCCCGAGGTGATCGTCGCGTCGGTGCTGGGGCTCGCCCTGGGGGTCGCCGCGCTCACCGCGGTGTTCTTCAGCACGGTGATGGTCGCCGCCCTCGCCGCGGTGGCCGGTTTCACACAGGCCCTGTCGAAGCTGTCGCTGGACGCGATGATCCAGCGCGACGTGCCGGAGGAGGTGCGGACCTCGGCCTTCGCCCGGTCGGAGACGCTGCTCCAGATGTCCTGGGTCGCCGGCGGTGCGATCGGCATCGCGCTGCCGCTCAACGGAGTGCTCGGCATGTCCGTCGCCGCCGCACTCCTCGCCCTCGGCGCGACCGCATCCGTACGGGGCCTCCTGGGGGCCTCGCGGCGCGGCTCACCGCACCCCCGCGTGGCATGAGCGGAACCGACCGATAACCTTCGGCGCATGACCGTTGCGTTCTTCTCCGGTAAGGGCCGTCGAATCGGCGTCGCTCTTGGTGCCGTGTCCGCGGGACTCCTTGTCCTGTCCGCCTGCGACAAGCCGACGCCGCTCGCCACCGTGACGGTCGGCGGGGACTCGGTGAACACCGAGGCCTCCTGCTACAACGACGGCAAGGCCCTCAAGGAGTCCGAGATCCAGGGCTGCCTGAACAAGAAGGCGAAGAGGTCCGTCGAGGTCGCGATGGACGACAAGGTCCGCTTCGGCGTCGACCCCGAGGTCGCGGAGAACGGCTGGACCCTCTTCATCAACGGCCAGCAGGCCGAGCAGGAGCCGTACAAGAAGACCTACCGGTCGATCCCCGGCAGCGCCTTCTTCGCCAGCCAGACCGGCGAGACCACGGCGGACAAGACGCAGATCAGCGTCGTCGAGACCAAGGGCCAGAAGCTCACGGGCATCTGGCACTTCCAGCTCACGAAGACGTCCTGACCCTCTGACCGCCCTCCGACCCCGAGGTATCGCTGTGCGGGTGCTCGTCGTGACCGCCGTCCCGGCCGAACGGGAAGCGGTCACGCGTGCGTTCGGGGGCGAGCCGCAGGTCCGTGAGGTACCGGGCGCCGAGCTGCACCGGGCCGGCCCCTTCGACGTCCTCGCGGGCGGCGCGGGCCCTGCCGCCGCGGCGGCCGCCACCGCCTTCGCCCTGGCCGCCGCGCCCGCCACGGCGCCGTACGCGGCTGTCGTCTCGGCCGGCATCGGCGGCGGCTTCGCACCCGCCGCGCCCGTCGGCGCCCTCGTCGTGGCGACCGGCATCGTCGCCGCGGACCTGGGCGCCGAGACCCCCGACGGCTTCGTGCCGGTCACCGGTCTCGGCTTCGGCAGGGACACCTTCCTGCCGCCCGGATCCCTCGTGCGGGACGTCGTGGAGGCCACCGGCGCCGTGCCGGGACCCGTGCTCACCGTCTCCACCGTGACCGGCAGCGCGGCCCGCACCGCCGAGCTGCTGGCCGCGCATCCCGGGGCCGTCGCCGAGGCCATGGAGGGCTTCGGCGTCGCGGAGGCCGCCGACCGGTTCGGTGTCCCGGCGCTGGAGCTCCGGGCCGTCTCGAACACCGTGGGGCCGCGTGACCGCGCGGCATGGCGCGTCGGCGACGCCCTGGCCGCCCTCACCGCGGCGTTCGGGAAGACCGCACCTGTAGTGGAAAGTTGGAACCGGCATGACCGACTCGACCGACACCGTGACTGACACCGCGACCGGCACCGCGGCCGGCTCCGCCGGCGCGCCGCTCCCCGCGCTGCGGATCGCCTTCTCGCCGTGCCCGAACGACACCTTCGTCTTCGACGCCTGGGCACACGGGAGGGTTCCCGGCGCGCCCGCCCTCGATGTCACCTTCGCCGACATCGACCTCACCAACGGCATGGCGGAGCGCGGCGAGTTCGACGTGCTGAAGGTGTCGTACGCCGTCCTGCCGTGGGTGCTCGACGAATACGCGCTGCTGCCGTGCGGCGGCGCCCTGGGGCGCGGCTGCGGGCCGCTCGTCCTCACGAAGGAGCCGGGCACGGACCTGACGGGGAAGACCGTCGCCGTGCCGGGCGAGCGCTCCACCGCCTATCTGCTGTTCCGGCTGTGGGCCGCCGAGGCCGTGCCGGGCGGTGTGGGCGAGATCGTCGTCATGCCGTTCGACGAGATCATGCCCGCGGTGCGTGACGGCCGGGTGGACGCCGGCCTCGTGATCCACGAGGCCCGTTTCACCTACCGGAACTACGGCCTGCACAGTCTCGCCGACATGGGCGAGCACTGGGAGGAGACGACCGGGCTGCCGATCCCGCTCGGCGCGATCATCGCGAAGCGCTCGCTGGGCGAGGAGACGCTGAACCGGCTGTCGGAATCGATCCGTACGTCGGTGCGGATGGCCTGGGACGACCCGGAACGTTCGCGTCCGTACGTCCTGGAGCACTCCCAGGAGATGGACCCGGCCGTGGCCGAGCAGCACATCGGGCTCTACGTGAACGAATTCACCGCCGACCTCGGCGAGCACGGTTACGCGGCGGTCCGGGGCCTGCTGACCCGGGCGGCGGCCGAGGGGCTCGTACCGGCACTGGCCCCGGACGCGTTCTCCGTCACCGCACGCTGACCTGCGGCAGGCCGGGCCCCGGGGGCGGGGTCCGGCCCCGCCGTCAGACGTCGAGCTGGTCGGCCACCGCCCTCAGCAGGCCGGCGATCTTCGCGCCCGCCGCCTTGTCGGGGTAGCGGCCCCGCTCCAGCATCGGCGTGATGTTCTCCAGCACCGTCGTCAGGTCCTGCACGATCGAGGCCAGCTCGTCCGGACGGCGCCGCTGGGCGGCGGCGACGGACGGCGTGGGGTCGAGGATCACCACGGAGAGGGCCTGGTCACCGCGCTGGCCGGCGACCACTCCGAACTCGACGCGCTGACCGGGCTTGAGCGCCTCGACGCCGGCCGGGAGCACGGAGGAGTGGACGAAGACGTCGGCGCCGTCGTCGCGCGAAAGAAAGCCGAAGCCCTTTTCCGAATTGAACCATTTGACCTTACCCGTGGGCACGTCTGTCCTCGTCCTCGTACTCGTCGGTGCGCGGGAGAGCCGCGATACGGCTCCGGATAGCAGTACAGCGGGTCCGGGACCCGCCATGCCCCAGGCTAATGGCCCGGGGGCCGGACACAAGACGTCGCCGGATGGTTCCGCCGAGCTGGGACTACCCTGGCCGGGTGAGTACTACTCCTTCCGGCGCGGGCGACCGGCTCGTACAGGCCGGCGCGATCGTCTTCTTCATCGGCGCACTGGCCACACTGGTCACCGTAGCCCCGCTGTTCCTGGGCACCGAGCCGTTCCCGTCCCTCGCCTACGCGGTGTGCATGCTGATGGGCCTGGGCTTCCTGATCGCGGCCGCGGGGGTGGTGCGCTCGGTGTGGGAGAACTCCCCGAAGCGCACCGCCGCGAGGTAGCGGCCCGCGAGGCGCGTCACGCCCCCGCGAAGGCCCGCAGCCAGGCGGGGAACGCCGTGAGGTCCGCCAGGAGCACGTCGGCGCCGGCCGTGCGCAGCTCCTCCTCGTCGCACGGGCCGGTGGTGACGCCGACCGACAGGGCGCCCGCCGCACGCGCCCCGCGGACGTCCCCGGTGTGGTCGCCGACGTAGACCTGCGCGCCGTGCTCGATGAGCGCTTCCGCCTTGCCCTCGGCCCAGAGCCCTCCGACCAGCACGTCCGCGGCGATACCGAGGTGCGCGAGGTGCAGCTTGGCGTTCGGCTCGTACTTCGCGGTGACGACCATCGCCCGCCCGCCGAGCGCCCGCACGGTCTCGACGGCCTCCCGGGCGCCGGGGAGCGCGGTCGTCGGCGTGATCGCCGTGTCCGGGTAGAGCGCGCGGTAGCGGTCGCACGCCTCGTCGACCTCCTCGGCCGGGAACCAGTTCCGTATCTCGTCCTGGAGCGGCGGGCCGAGCCGGCTGACGACCAGGTCGGTGTCGATGTACACACCCGTCTCGGCGGCCAGTGTCTCGTAGGCGACCTTGATGCCGGGCCGGGAGTCGATGAGCGTCATGTCGAGGTCGAAACCGACCGTCAGGGGGTGCAGGGGCATGGCATCCATTGTGCCGACCGCTCCAAGCCGGGTGGAACGAGGCGTGCCCCCCGTGCTCCTCGCCTTCCACGTCCACGCCGTCACCACCGGAACCGTGCTCGGCCTCCGTCCGGCCGGTTCCCCGGACCGGGGCCCCGCGGAAGCGGGCGGGTGAGGCCGTAAAGAGCTGAAGCCTGTGGGACGCGGTGTCAGGTCCGCGCCCCACAGGCGGTCCGGGGGCCTAGGTGCCGGAGGTCATGCGCAGCACCGCCAGCCGCGTCAGCTCGCGGCCCTGCGGCTCGGTGTCGAGGGACCGGTGCAGGGCCAGCCCCTCGATCAGCGCGTCCAGCTGGCGCGCGGTGGCCGGGTCGAAGTGCTGTTCCAGCAGGCGGCGGCTGCGGTTCATCCACGCATGGGTGAGCTCGCGGTACTCGTCGCGCCGGGCGGCCAGCGTGTAGAGCTCCTGGGTGAGGACGAGATCCCGGCGGGGTCCCTCGGAGAGCACATGGATGAGCTCGGTGACGGCCTCACGGGCCTCTTCGGGGGTACGGGCCCGGCCCAGGTGCAGCTCGAAGACGGCCACGATGTGGTCGGCGAAACGGGTGAAGGCCTCGCGCAGCAGGTCGTCGATGCCACTGAAGTGGTACGTCATCGAGCCCAGGGGCACGTCGGCGCGCCCGGCGATCTTGCGGTGGGAGACGCCGGCCACCCCCTCCTCGGCGATGTGGTCGAGCGTCGCGGCGAGGATGCGCTCGCGCCGCTGCGGGTCCGTGCGTCCGGTGGCCATGGCGGCGGGTCAGACGCTGCGGATGACGCGGGCGGGGTTGCCCACGGCGACGACGCCGGCGGGGATGTCCTTCGTGACGACGGCTCCCGCGCCGATCACGGAGTTGTCCCCGATGGTCACCCCGGGGCACACGATGACTCCGCCGCCGAGCCAGACGTTGTCCCCGATGGTGATGGGGAGGGCGGCTTCGAGCTTGTCCCGCCGGGGCCCCGGTTCCACGGGGTGGGTGGGGGTGAGGAGCTGGACGTTGGGGCCGATCTGGCAGTCCTCGCCGATGGTGATGCGCGCGACGTCGAGCGCGGTGAGGTGGTAGTTGACGAAGGTGCGGGCGCCGATGGTGATGTTGCTGCCGTAGTCGACGTACAGCGGCGGGCGCAGGTCGACGCCTTCGCCCACCGAGTCCAGCAGCTCGGCCAGGATCGCCCTGGCCGCCTCGGCGTCCTCGGTGCAGGCGGCCTGGAAGCGGGCCGCGAGGCGCATCGCCCGCTGCTGCCGCTGGGCGATCTCCGGGTCGTCGGCGATGTAGAGGTCGCCCGCGAGCATGCGCTCGAGATGGGTGCGCGGATCGTTGGCGAAGTAGTCCGTCGGCATGCGTACGATCGTACACTCGATTGTTCCGCCGTGTGCGTCCTTCACCTCACCCTGCCAGCCGGCGGGCCCGCCACACCAGGTAGAGCGCCGACGTCACCGCGGCGACCCGCACCACCACGGGCCACACGTCCGCCATCGCGTCCCCCACGGCACCACTCGGGAGAGGTTCGCCCCAACGGCCCTCCGTGCGCCCCCACAGCCAGACGAAGGCCCCGGTCACGACCACGCCCGGCAGGCCCAGCGCGACCCACTTCGCCTCCGCGCGCGAGAACTTGCGCGAGCTGTACGCCAGCAGCCAGCCGCCCCCGAGCGCCAGCCAGGAGCCGAGCACGGCACCGGCCACGAGCAGCGCGGCGGCCAGCAGCAGCAACGGGTTCGAGAGGCGGGGCCGCACGGCCGCCCCGCCGTCCGCGGCGACGGCCCTGGGGCGGCGCGGCCGCAGCCTGAAGCGGGGCCGGGGCACCGGCGGCACGGGCTCCTTCCCCTCCGCCGGCACGGGCTCCTTCCCCTCCGCCGGAGTGCGCGGCCCCGGGGCCTTCGGAGTGCCCGGCATGCCGAACAGCTCCGGGCTCTCCAGCCCGCCCACGAATCCCGGCACCGCCGTGCCCGGGCTCATGGGCCCCTGCACACCCTGAACGCCTTGCGCGCCTTCGCCGAAGGGCCCCGGCTCGATCCGCCACCACTCGGGCTCCTCCCCGGACGGCGCCTGGCCCAGGCCCGCCATGTGCGGCGCGGACGCCGACGGCCAGCCAGGGGACGGCTCCCCCGGTACCGGCACCGCCGAGGCGGGCGCCCCCGGGTCCGGCTCCCCGGTCCCGGGCGCCGCGCCCGGGACCTCCTCGGCCTGCGGCGACGCGTCCTTGCGCAGCATGTCCTTGCGCGACGCGTCCTTGCGCGACGCGTCCTTGCGCAGCACACTCCGCCGTGCCCGTGGCACTCCTCGCGGACCGGCGGCACCCGTGGACGCCTCCGCCCGGGGCGACGGCAACGGCACCGACCCGTCATCCGACCCGGCTGCCGCGGCCACGAGTTCACCCGGCGCGCCGAGCCGGCCCAGGATGCGCCGGACCGCTGCCGGAGAGTCCGAGCCGTCCGTGCCGCGCTGCCGGTCGATCTCGCCCCGCAGCGTCGCCACGAGCCGCATCCGGGCACCCGAGGGCAACTGCTGCTGCTGGGCCAGGTCACCGACCCGGCTGAGGTAGTCGTAGACGAGCTGGTCGCTCTCGATCCCCATGCGATGGTCCTCCCTCCACCCTCCCTGCCCCGACGGTAGCGTTCCAGGGGCTACCGTGGGACGGATGGGGACGACCACACCACCGCGCACGCTCGCCGAGGCCCTGCGCGCCCGGGGCGACGAATCGCTGGCAGGGCTGCTGCGCGCCCGCCCCGACCTGCTCAGCCCCGTGCCGAACGACATCACCCAGCTGGCGACACGGGCCGGCACGCGTGCCTCCGTCGTCCGTGCGCTGGAGCACCTCGACCGCTTCGCCCTGCAGACCGCCCAGGCGCTGGCCGTCGCACCGGACCCGGCTCCCTACGACACGCTGCTCGCACTCCTCACCGGTGACGGCCGGGACGACGGCGACGGGCGCGGCGACGCGGGCGCGGCGATCACCGCCGCGCTGCCCGCGGCTCTCGGCACCCTTCGCGAACAGGCCCTGGTGTGGGGCGAGGACACCCGGCTGCACCTCGTGCGCACCGCGCGCGAGCTGCTCGTCCCGTCCCCGCAGCACCCCTCCCCCACGGGCCTCGGCCCGACCGTCGCCGAGGCCACGGCCGGGATGTCACCCGGGAGGCTCCAGGAGATCCTGACCGCCGCCGGGCTGCCGGCCACCCATGACCCGGTGTCCGCCGTCGCCGCCCTGACCGGACTCTTCACGGACCGGACCAGGATGGCGGAACTGCTGGACACCGCACCGGTCGAGGCACTGGCCGTGCTGGACCGGCTGGTCTGGGGACCGCCCTACGGCGAGGTCACCCCGAATCCCGCACCGCCCGTGCAATGGCTGCGCGACCGCGGCCTGTTGCTGCCCGTGTCGACGCGCACCGTCGTCCTGCCGCGCGAGGCGGCACTGCACCTGCGGGCCGGCCGCGCCCACCGGGTCCCCGAGCCCGTGCCGCCGGCACTCGTGGCAGCGGCCGAGCGCGACCCCCAGGCTGTGGACAGAGCGGCGGCGGGCCAGGGCTACACGGCCCTGTCCACCGTCGAGGAGCTGCTGAAGCTCTGGAACGACGGCGGCCCGGCCGTCCTGCGCGCGGGCGGCCTGAGCGTGCGCGAACTGAAGCGCACCGCCGGCGCGCTCGACGTCCCCGAGCCCGTCGCCGCCTTCTGGATCGAACTCGCCTACGCGGCGGGCCTGCTGGCCTCCGACGGCGAGACCGACGAACGGTACGCGCCGACGCCCGCCTCCGACGAGTGGCTGGACCTCCCCGCCCAGGACCGCTGGACCCACCTCGCCACCGCCTGGCTCGCCGCCACCCGCACCGCGGGGCTGATCGGGGGCCAGGACGCGAAGGGCCGGGCCCTGTCGGCGCTCGGCCCCGACCTGGACCGCTCGGCCGCACCCGGGGTACGCCGCCGGGTCCTGGACCTGTGCGCCTCGCTCCCGGCGGGCACCGCACCCGATCCGCAGACCCTGCTCGCCCGGCTCAGCTGGGAACGTCCGCTGCGCGCGTCGGCACCGGGCGGCCCGGCCGCCCCGGGCGACGCCTCCGACCTCCGCTCGCGGATCGCCCTGTGGACGCTCGACGAGGCGGAACTGCTCGGGATCACCGGCCGCGGGGCCCTCGCCTCCCAGACCCGGGCACTGCTCGGGGCGGGCCCCGGCGAGGCCGCCGCCCGCCTCGCCCCGCTGCTCCCCGAGCCCCTGGACCACGTGCTGCTCCAGGCCGACCTGACGGCCGTCGCCCCCGGCCCGCTGGAACGCCCGCTCGCCGGCATGCTCTCGGTGCTCGCCGACGTCGAGTCCAAGGGCGGCGCGACGGTCTACCGCTTCACCCCCGGCTCCGTACGCCGCGCGCTCGACGCCGGGCAGGCGGCGGCCGACCTGCACTCCTTCCTGGCCACCCACAGCCGTACGCCGGTGCCGCAGCCGCTGAGCTACCTCATCGACGACGTGGCCCGACGCCACGGGCACCTGCGGATCGGCGCCGCCTCCGCGTACGTCCGCTGCGACGACGAGGCCGTGCTCAACGAGATCCTGGCGGACAAGCGCGCGGCCCCCCTGCGGCTGCGCCGGCTCGCACCGACCGTCCTGGCCGCGCAGGCCGACCCCGGGGCGCTGCTCGAAGGGCTGCGCGAGATGGGGTACGCCCCGGCCGCCGAATCCGCCGAGGGCGACGTCCTGATCACCCGGGCCGGTGCCCGCCGCACACCGCCCCGCACGCCGCCCGTCCCCGTCCCCGAGGGCCCGCCGGTCCCGGACACCGCACTGCTGACCGCCGCGGTCCGCGCCGTCCGGGCCGGTGACGCGGCCGCCAGAGCCGTGCGCAAGGAAACCTCCGGCACGGACGCGGCGGGCTCCCTGCCCCGCACCACGGCCGCCGAGACCCTGGCCACGGTCCAGGCGGCGGCGATGACCGGCTCGGCGGTCTGGATCGGCTACGTCAACGCGGACGGCGCCGCCAGCCAGCGTGTGATCGCCCCGGTCAAGGTCGAGGGCGGCTTCGTGACGGCGTACGACCACACGGCCGACGAGGTCCGGACGTATCCGCTGCACCGGATCACGGGCGTCGCGGAGCTCGCCGACGAACAGCCGGCCTGACGGATCACGGAACCGGGAGCCCGCCGAGGACGGCGGCCTCACGCAGCACGTCGGTGAGCATCGGCAGGGTGAGCCGTCCGGTGAACGTGTTGCGCTGGCTCGGGTGGTAACTGCCCAGCAGGTGCAGCTCCTGCCTGCGCTCCGTGGCGGGCAGCACGACGTGCGCCCCGTGGCCGAAGACGGGACGCGGGCGAGGCGTCCGCCAGCCCGCCCCGGCCAGCACCGGGAGCAGGGCCTGCCAGCCGAACCCGCCGAGCGCCACCACCGCGCGCAGTCCCGGGCTCAGCAGGTCCAGCTCGGCGGCCAGCCACGGGCGGCAGGCGTCACGCTCCCCCGGGGTGGGTCTGTTCGCCGGGGGAGCGCAGTGCACGGGGGAGGTGAGCCGCACACCGCGCAGGGCGAGTCCGTCCCCGGGGTGTGCCGAGGTGGGCTGCGAGGCCAGGCCCACCTCGTGCAGTGCGGCGAAGAGGAAGTCGCCGGTCGCGTCGCCCGTGAACATCCGGCCGGTCCTGTTGCCCCCGTGCGCGGCGGGCGCGAGCCCGACCACCGCCACCGCCGCGTCCGGAGGCCCGAAACCGGGGACCGGGCGTCCCCAGTACTCCCAGTCCCGGAAGGCCGCGCGCTTGACGCCGGCGACCTCCTCCCGCCAGGCCACCAGCCGGGGACAGGCCCGGCACCCCGTGACGAGCGCGTCCAGCTCGCCGAGTCCGGCGCACCCCGGGGCGTGTCGGGCCGGGAAGTCCCGGTCGCCGGGGCCGGGTGCCCGCCCCGCGGTCTCCTTCGCGTCCATCCCTCCACGCTACGGCCCCGCTCGGCCTCACCCCGCGTGGGCCGGCACCTCGCCGGGAGCGGCCGCCGGGCACCGCCGTGACCCCGTCGGCGGGCCCTGCACCGTCCGTGCCGCCGGGGTTCGGACGGCTCGCCGTGCCCGGGCCCGGACTGCCCGAGGGCGAGCCGGTGTCCGGTTCGACCCGGCCGGGCACTTCCGGCCGTACGGGGCTGTCGGCCGGCGCGTAGCCGGTCGCGGCTATGCCCGGCGGGATCGCGGCGACGGCTGCCAGGGTGGCGAGACGGTGCGAGAAGGCCATGCGCGGAGCGTGCCCTCCGCACCCGCGGGCCAGGATGAAGCCACGAGGAGGAAACCTTCGTGTGACTCCTCGTGAACGGCCCCGCCTCATGCCCTCGACGTAGCCGCCCGGTCGCGGCCGCGATGCGGCACACTGGACGTTTGGCCGTTCGCACCCGTGCGGCCACCCCACGCCGGAAAGGGCCGACGCGCGTGACCGGACCCCTCATCGTCCAGAGCGACAAGACGCTGCTCCTCGAAGTCGACCACGAGCTGGCCGAGGCCTGCCGCCGTGCCGTCGCGCCCTTCGCCGAGCTGGAGCGTGCCCCCGAGCACATCCACACCTACCGGGTGACCCCGCTCGGCCTGTGGAACGCCCGCGCCGCGGGGCACGACGCCGAGCAGGTCGTCGACGCGCTCGTGGAGTACTCGCGCTACCCCGTGCCGCACGCGCTCCTCGTCGACATCGCCGAGACGATGGCGCGGTACGGCCGCCTCACCCTGTCCAAGCACCCCGTCCACGGGCTGGTGCTGACGTCCAACGACCGGCCGGTGCTGGAGGAGATCCTCCGCTCCAAGAAGGTCCAGCCGCTGGTCGGGGCGCGCATCGACCCGGACACCGTGGCCGTGCACCCCTCCGAGCGCGGCCAGATCAAGCAGACGCTGCTGAAGCTGGGCTGGCCGGCCGAGGACCTCGCGGGGTACGTCGACGGCGAGGCCCACCCGATCGACCTCGACCAGGACGGCTGGGCACTGCGCCCGTACCAGAAGCAGGCCGTCGAGGGGTTCTGGCACGGTGGCTCGGGTGTCGTCGTGCTCCCCTGCGGCGCGGGCAAGACGCTCGTCGGTGCCGGTGCGATGGCCGAGGCCAAGGCGACCACGCTGATCCTGGTCACGAACACGGTCTCCGCCCGCCAGTGGAAGCACGAGCTGGTCAAGCGCACCTCGCTGACCGAGGACGAGATCGGCGAGTACAGCGGTACGCGCAAGGAGATCCGGCCGGTCACCATCGCCACGTACCAGGTGCTGACCACCCGCCGTAAGGGGATCTACCCGCACCTGGAGCTGTTCGACTCCCGCGACTGGGGCCTCGTGATCTACGACGAGGTGCACCTGCTCCCCGCGCCCGTCTTCAAGTTCACCGCCGACCTCCAGGCCCGCAGGCGCCTGGGGCTCACCGCGACACTGGTGCGCGAGGACGGGCGCGAGTCGGACGTCTTCTCGCTCATCGGGCCCAAGCGGTTCGACGCCCCGTGGAAGGAGATCGAGGCGCAGGGCTACATCGCGCCCGCCGACTGCGTCGAGGTCCGTGTGAACCTCACGGACTCGGAGCGCCTCGCCTACGCGACGGCCGAGGCCGAGGAGAAGTACCGATTCTGCGCGACGACGGCGACGAAACGGAAGGTCACCGAGGCGCTCGTACGCAAGCACCGGGGTGAGCAGACCCTCGTCATCGGGCAGTACATCGACCAGCTGGACGAGCTCGGTGAGCACCTGGACGCCCCGGTGATCAAGGGTGAGACGAGCAACGCCCAGCGCGAGAAGCTGTTCGAGGCGTTCCGCCAGGGCGAGATCAGCGTGCTGGTCGTGTCGAAGGTCGCGAACTTCTCGATCGACCTGCCGGAGGCGACGGTCGCCATCCAGGTGTCGGGGACGTTCGGTTCGCGCCAGGAGGAGGCGCAGCGGCTCGGGCGGGTGCTGCGGCCGAAGGCGGACGGGCACGAGGCACGGTTCTATTCGGTGGTCGCGCGCGACACGATCGACCAGGACTTCGCGGCGCACCGCCAGCGGTTCCTGGCCGAGCAGGGCTACGCGTACCGGATCGTCGACGCGGACGAGCTGCTCACGGAGAGCTGACAGGGGCGGGGCCGTTCCCGCCGGGGCTCAGCGGTGACGGCGGACCACGCCCGCCTCCTCCGCGTACTCGCCGAGAACGGCCACCCCGAACGCGGCGCGCGCGAAGACCGCGACGGCGCGCACCGCGTCTCCCATGCGGTGGCTGTGCGGGTGACCGGTGGCCGCGGTCGCGCCGTGCGCGGGTCCGGTCCTGCGGGGGTTCAGGTAGAGGGTGCTCATGTGTTCCATGGTGCTCCGTCCGCCCGCGCCCCGGCATCGGCCTGCGGACCGAAGCGCGCGGGGGCCCGGGTAGGCCGGAGGTCGCACGGCGTCCCCTACGGGGCGGACACGGCGCCGGCGTCCCGTCCTGCTCCTTATGCGTTCGACCACCGGGGGCGCTGTCGATACAATCGCCGGTCTGCCCGCCTCCCGCACCGTGGTACCGGCCCGCCCTTCGAGCGGGCGGCAGCCGGGGGAGCGCCGCCGACCGGACGGAAACCGGCCGACACCCCGCGCACGCGCCCACCCCGCGTGCGCATCTCTGTGTGAACGTCCCCGAGCGGACCGGGCGGTCGGCCCTGTCCGCCGTCCTGCGTCGAACAGCCGGAGGCAACACCGTGCCCGCGCACGAAGAGTCAAGCAATCCACTGGTCAGGGAGCGTGCGCATCTCGCCGCGTCCCGCGCCGCGTTGCGCGCCATGCGCGAGGACGTACAGGCGCTCGACATCCGCGACGTCACGGCGAACTGGGTCAACGCCGCGGTCCTGCAGTCGCAGATCGACGACCGCATCAAAGCGCTCGCCGACCTCTCCCACACCCCGCTGTTCTTCGGCCGCCTCGACTATCTGCACGAGGCCGGCGCCGAGAAGGCGGAGGGCGCGTCAGGAGGGCCGGCGCGTAGCGCCTCGGCCGGGGGCGGCGGTGGGCGACGGGAGGGCGAACGCTTCTACATCGGGCGCCGCCACGTCCACGACGCCCACGGCGACCCCATGGTCATCGACTGGCGCGCGCCCGTCTCGCAGCCGTTCTACCAGGCCTCCAGGAACAACCCGCTGGATGTCGACCGCCGCCGCCGCTTCGGCTACACCGGCGGCGAGCTCACCGCGTACGAGGACGAGCACCTCACCGACCCGGCGGAGACCGAGCAGACCAGCCGGCTCCTCCAGGCGGAGATCGAGCGCCCCCGTGTGGGTCCGATGCGCGACATCGTGGCGACGATCCAGCCCGAGCAGGACGAGATCGTGCGCAGTGGGCTGGGCGGGACGGTCTGCGTCCAGGGCGGGCCCGGAACCGGGAAGACGGCCGTGGGTCTGCACCGGGTGGCCTTCCTCCTCTACGCGCACCGCGAGCGCCTCGCCCGCACCGGCACCCTCGTCATCGGCCCGAACCGGTCGTTCCTCCACTACATCGAGCAGGTCCTGCCGGCGCTCGGTGAGCTGGAGGTGCGGCAGGCCACCGTGGAGGACCTGGTGGCGGCGCGCGTCGAGATCCGCGGCACGGACGAGTCCGCCGCCGCGGTGATCAAGGGTGACGCCCGGATGGCGGAGGTCCTGCGGCGGGCGATCCGCTCGCACGTGACTCCTCCGGCGGAGCCGGTCGTGGTGGTGCGCGGCTCGCGGCGCTGGCGTGTCCCGGCCCACGAGATCGAGGAGATGACCGGCGACCTGCTGGCCCGCGACATGCGGTACGGGGCAGCCCACGAGGCCCTTCCACAGCGCATCGCGCACGCCGTCCTCGTACGGATGGAGGAGGCGGGCGAGGCGCCGGACGACCGGGTGCAGAACGCGGTGGCGCGCAATCCGGCGGTGAAGGCCGCGGTGAAGGCGGTCTGGCCGGCGGTGGACCCGGCGAAGCTCGTGCTGCGGATCCTGACGGACGCGGATTTCCTGGCCGCGCACGCGGAGGGAATCCTCACCGGCGACGAGCAGAAGCAGATCCTGATGCCCCGGCCCGCCCGCAGTGTGAAGTCGGCGAAGTGGACGGCGGCGGACGCGGTCCTGATCGACGAGGCGGCCGACCTGGTGACCCGGACGCATTCGCTGGGCCACGTCGTCATCGACGAGGCCCAGGACCTGTCCCCCATGCAGTACCGCGCGGTGGGCCGCCGCTGCTCGACCGGTTCGGCGACGGTGCTCGGCGACCTGGCCCAGGGGACGACGCCGTGGTCGACGCAGAGCTGGGAGCAGGCGCTGTTCCACCTGGGGAAGGCGGACGCGGTGGTGGAGGAGCTGACGGCCGGTTTCCGTGTGCCGCGCGAGGTGATCGCGTACGCCTCCCGGCTGCTCCCCGCCATCTCCCCGGGCCTCGCCCCGGTGGAGTCGGTGCGTGAGGCGCCCGGTTCGCTCGCCGTGCGTGAGGTGGCGGCGGCGGAGCTGGACGCCGCGGTGGTCGCGGCGTGCGAGGAGTCGCTGCGCCATGAGGGCTCGATCGGCCTGATCGCCGCCGACGCCCGCGTCCCGGTCCTGTCGGCGGCCCTCGCGGCGGCCGGCCACGGCTGCCTCTCGCCCGGCGAGGAGACGACGGCCGGTTCCCGGCTGACCCTGGTCCCTGCCTCACTGGCGAAGGGTCTGGAGTACGACTACGTCGTACTGGACGAGCCGGCGGCCGTGGTCGACGGCGAACCCGACGAACGCACGGGTCTGCGCCGCCTGTACGTGGCTCTGACCCGGGCCGTGTCGGGTCTCGTGGTCCTGCACGCCGCACCGCTGCCGGAACAACTGGCGTAGACGGGTGGGCCACTGGCGGGGCGGGGCGGCGTCGGGGCCGCACCGTCCCGCCATCCCCATTGGTGATCAAGTCCCTTAATTCTGCGGGACGTTGCGCGGAGCGTTTACAGACCACCCGGTGCGCGCTACTTTCTTGGGAGCGCTCCCACGAGCCCCCTCCCCCACCCGCACGGCGCGCCGCCCAGTCGGCGACCGGGCCCGTGACGGACGGGCTCCATGCGCACGAACAGGTCACCAGGGTCATCTGCCCCACCCAGAGAATCCCGAAGGAGATCAACCTCATGGCCATGCGACACATCATTCGGAGGAAAGCCCGGATGCGCGCTCCCCGCACCCTGAGCCTCATGGGGGCCGGCCTCCTGACTCTCGGCCTGGCCGGTCTGTCCACCCCCGCGTCCGCCCACGGCGTCGCCATGGACCCGGGCTCACGCAGCTACCTGTGCTACAAGGACATGATCGCGAGCGGGAACCAGATGCCGTCCAACCCGGCCTGTGCCGCAGCGGTCACCCAGACCGGCACCACGCCGCTGTACAACTGGTTCGGCGTCCTGGACTCCAACGGCGGCGGCCGGACCACGGGGTACATCCCCGACGGCGAGCTCTGCAGCGGCGGTCACCGGGGGCCGTACAACTTCTCCGCGTACAACGCGGCCCGCAGCGACTGGCCCACGACGCACCTCACCGCAGGTGCCACCACCAAGGTGAAGTACAGCAACTGGGCGGCCCATCCCGGCAAGTTCAACGTCTACGTCACCAAGGACGGCTGGACGCCGAACAAGCCCCTCGCCTGGGGCGACCTGACGCTCACCCAGACCGTGAACAACCCGCCGCAGGCCGGTGGCGCGGGCTCGGACGGGGGCAACTACTACTGGAACCTCCAGCTCCCGCAGGGCAAGACCGGCAAGCACATGATCTTCATCCACTGGATCCGCTCGGACAGCCAGGAGAACTTCTACTCCTGCTCCGACGTCGTCTTCGACGGGGGCAAGGGCGAGGTCACCGGCATGAAGGGCAGCCGGATGTCCGCGGACGAGCTGGCGAAGGCCGCGGAGAAGGCCGGCACGCCGGCCGTACCGGTCCACGCGGAGCACGCCGGGCACGCGGCCCCGGCCGGTGAGGCCCGGCTGGTCGCCTCCGCCGACGACTCCTCGGCCGGTTACCTGCCCGCCGCGACGGCGGTCTCGCTGACGGGAGCCGCCCTGATGTTCGCCGCGGGAGCGGTGGCCCACACCCGGCGCCGCCGCCAGGCCGAACAGAACCGCTGACCGCGAGGAGCCGGGCGTGGCCCCGGGCCGGTGATCGCCGGCCCGGGGCCACGCCCCTCCGCCCCGGAGCGTCCCCGGCCCCGTCACCCGTCAAGCGCCGCGCGCCACTCCCGGACCGCCGCCGCCTCCACCGGGCCGCTCCAGCCGCCCGGCCGCGCCATGCCCCCGATGTGGAAGGCCTCGATGCCCGCGGCGCGCAGCCGCGGCAGATGGTCGAGGCGCAGGCCGCCGCCGGCCATGATCTGCGGCTCGTAGCCGGGCAGGTCCGCGTGCCCCGCTTCGGCCACCAGGGTGTCCATGCCCGCGTCGACTCCGCCCGGCGAGCCCGCCGTGAGGTAGGTGTCCAGCCCCGGCAGGTCCGCGAGGTGCTTGCGCAGTACGTCACGGTCGGCCGCGCGGTCGATGGCGCGGTGGAAGGTCCACGGGCAGCCGTCCAGCTCGGCCACGAGCCGCTCGACGGCCACCAGGTCGACGTGCCCGTCCTGGTCGAGGAAGCCCAGGACGAATTCCTCCGCCCCCGCGGCCCGCATCGCGTGGGCCTTCTCCACGAGGAGGCGGATGTCGCCCGCGGCGAACCCGTCCGTGAGCCTGAGCATGACCCGCAGCGGGATGTCGACGGCGGCCTTGGTCTCCGTGAAGACCGCCACGGGCGGGGTGAGGCCGTCGGCCGCCATGTCGGTGACCAGTTCGAGGCGGTCCGCGCCGCCCGCCTGTGCTGCGACCGCGTCCTCCGCGTCGAGAGCGATCACCTCCAGGAGTGCACGGTTGCTCATGGTGTTCCATTCCGTCGGAGCGGCTGTCACTACAGGTCTAGTCCAATAACCAGACTACGGGTCAGCCACCCCGGGCGCAGCTCCCCGCGCGCACGTACGGGTGAAGATACGCGAGGCCGCGGCGGCGTCCGTGGAACGGACGCGCCGCGGCCTCGGGGGTCACGGGGGCGGGGACGTCAGGGCTGGACCGGCATCGACCAGCAGTTGGAGACGGCCTTCTTGCCGGAGAGACGGTCGGTCATCCAGGAGATGGCAGCGCCCTGGTCGGCCAGGTAGGGGGCGAGGTGGTTGGTGAGGATCTTGTCCCCGAGATTGGGCAGCAGGACGGCCTCGTACGTCACGTTCGCACCCTTGCGGCACCAGTCCACCGCGAGCTGCCGCGACTGCTGGTGGCCGACTATGTCGTCGTGGACACCGGTCGCCAGGCGCACCGGGGAGGCCGGCTTCAGGGTGCCGATGCGCTGCTGGTCGAGGACCGCCTGCAGCTTCGGCTCGGCCGCGATGACGTCGGCGATCGGCTTGCCGTCGGCGGTCCACTTCTTGCTGTTCGTGAAGCCGTGGCCGAAGACCGCGTCACCCACGCACATCGTCGAGGTGTCCTTCAGTGCGGCCTTGCCGGCGTCGTTGGTGTGCGCGTCGATCACCGCCTTCAGGGACGGGTCGGACTGGGCGAAGCCGTTGATCGACCAGCCCAGCGCACCGGCCAGGGCGCTTCCGTCGATGCCCTTCATGACCTCGGTGAGGTCGGCGGGCGGGGCTCCGGCGTAGGTGCCGGCCAGGGCGACGTCGGGGGCGTAGGCGGGCTGGAGTTCGGCCGCCGAGGCGCTGGCTCCGCCGCCCTGGCTGTAGCCGTAGAGGCCGACCCGCGACTCCGGGGTGAGTGACGTGCCGGGGACGGAGCGCGCCGCGCGGACCGCGTCCAGGAGGGCGTGGCCCTCGTCGACCCGGTTGACGTAGGTGTGCAGCCGGTCGGTGGTGCCGAGGCCCACGTAGTCGGTGACGACGACGGCGGCTCCGGCGGCGAGGAAGCGGTACACCGCGAGGTTGTCGTAGCCGATGGACACCGTGCCCTCGCCGATGGTCAGCGGGTGCTGGAGCGACAGCGAGGGTGCGCACTGGTCACCCTGGCCCATGGTCCCCGAGGCCAGCGCCACCAGCGGGCGGGGGCCACCGCCCCGCCACGCGGCGGACGGTTCGATGTACGCGCCGGTGACGGCGACGGGTCCGCCGCCCGCGTCGGTGGACTTGTACATCAGCCGCGTCGCGGTGCCGGGCAGCCGGCGGCCGTCCAGACCGGGGAGGCTGAGGCCCAGCGGCAGCGGTTCCGTGCGGACGAGGGACCCGTCGGCGGCGGGCAGCTCCGCCGGCGGGTCGTAGAAGACGGGGATGGTCACACCCCGGGAGACCACCGGCTCCGAACCGGCGGGCCCTGCGGCCGAGGCCGGTATCGCCGCCGCTCCCAGGCAGACGGCGACGGCCACCGACGCGGCGAGCAGGCGTCCCGTGCGGCGTCCCCGCCGACGGGGCTCCAGGAGGTGGGGGGTGTTGACGGTCGAGCTCGAACGGGTGGTCTTGCGCGGACTCACGGCTCACTCCTCGTTCTGCTCCGATGAAGGTGAGCGCAAGCTAGCACCGCGGCGTTACCTTAGGTAACTCATCAGTAAGTTACGCTTCGGTAACGCGTGCGGGGCGCCCGGAGAAGGGGGCTCGGCCGTTTCTTGCCGGCAGGTGCCCGCTCACGGGTTCCCCTCACGCCCGGACGAACCGCACCGGCGTCCCCGGGACCGCCTGTGCCGCCCCCGCCAGCGCCGCTTCGGCGACCACGCCCACGACCGGGTAACCCCCCGTCGTCGGATGGTCGTTGAGGAAGACCACGGGCAGCCCGTCCGGCGGCACCTGCACGGCTCCCAGCACCATGCCCTCGCTGGGCAGTTCGCCGTCCCGCACACGCCGCAGGGCGGGGCCCTCCGTACGCAGGCCGATGCGGTTGCTCCGCTCCGAGACCCGGTACACGGCGGTGGTGAGTGTGCGCAGAGCCGCCTCGGTGAACCAGTCGTCGCGCGGACCCGGATACAGGGGCAGCACCAGCTCGGCGGGTGCGCCCGGCCAGGGCACGACGCCGGTGCGCGGGGTGTCGCCCGGCCGGCCCAGCGGCAGGACGTCACCGTCGCGCAGGACCGGCGGGCCGAGCCCCGAGAGCAGGTCGGCGGACCGGCTGCCGAGCACCGGCTCGGGCACCAGGCCGCCCGCGAACGCCAGATAACCGCGCAGCCCGTGCACCGCGGGTCCGGCCTCCAGCACCGAGCCGGCGGGGACGCGGACGGGCGCGCCCCATGCGGCCGGGCGGCCGTCCACGGTGACCCGGCACCCCGCCCCGCCGACGACGGCGAGCACCGGCCGGGCGCCGGTCACCCGGACCGCGCACCCCGTGACGGTGGTCTCCAGCACCGCCGCGTCCGGCGCGTTGCCGACGAGCCGGTTGGCGAGCCGCCGGGCGGGCCCGTCCAGCGCCCCGGCCCGGGGTACGCCGAGGTGCGCCCAGCCGGTCCGCCCCCCGTCCTGCACCGTGGTCAGGGCTCCCGCCCGGACGACTTCGAGCCCCGGGTTCATCCGCGCACCTCCGCCGCCACGAAACGCACCCGGGTACCGGGGCCGAGCAGCGCCGCCGGTTCACGCTTCGGGTCCCAGAGGGCGTCCGGCTCCGGCATCCGGCCGATGAGCTGCCAGCCGCCGGGGGACGGGCGCGGATAGACCCCGGTGTACGGGCCGGCCAGCGCCAGCGCCCCGGCCGGCACCCGGGTCCGGGGCGTGGCCCGGCGCGGCACGCGCAGATGTCCGGGCAGCCCCGTGAGGTACCCGAAGCCGGGCGTGAAGCCGCAGAAGGCGACCCGGAATTCCGTACGGGCGTGGATGCGGGACACCTCGTCGACGGCGACGCCCCACGCCTCGGCCACATCGGCGAGATCCGGACCGTCGTAGACGACGGGTATCTCGACGGCCTCCCCCGCCGCCCGGCTCAACGGCGGTACGGTCCACGACCGCAGCCGCCCGGCGAGCGCCCGGTCCTCCACCCCGTCCAGCAGCACCGTCCTGGCGCCGGGCACGATCTCACGCACGGCGGGGAGCTCACCCGCGGCCCGGCGGCGCAGCAGCTCCGCGTGGAAGGCCTCCGCGTCCTCGCCGGAGGCCAGTTCCACGAGCAGGGCGCGGGGCCCGGCCTCCAGCACCCGTACGCCGCTCACGCGAACGCCCGCACGCGGACGCCCGCGTCCTCCAGCGCCGCCCGGACCCGCAGGGCGAGCGCCGCGGCCCCCGGGGTGTCCCCGTGGACGCACAGCGACCGGGCCGTGACGGCCACCCGGCTGCCGTCCGCCCCCGTCACGACACCGTCGACGGCCATGCCGACACTGCGGCGTACGACCTCGTCCGCGTCGTGCACCACGGCACCCGCCTCGCTCCGCGGCACGAGCGTGCCCCTCGGGGTGTACGCGCGGTCGGCGAAGGCCTCCCCGACGGGGGTCAGGCCTGCCGCCTGCGCGTGCGCGAGCAGGCGCGAACCGGGCAGTCCGAGGACCGCGGGGCTGCCGCCGGCGAGCACCACGCCCGCGACGACGGCGGCGGCCTGTTCCTCGTCGTGGACGACACGGTTGTAGAGGGCGCCGTGCGGTTTCACGTACGAGACCGTGGAACCGGCCGCCTCCGCGAAGACCCGCAGGGCGCCGATCTGGTAGGCGATCTCGGCGGTCAGCTCGGCAGCCGGCACATCCATGGCGCGCCGCCCGAACCCGGCCAGATCGCGGTAGGAGACCTGCGCGCCGATGCGGACGCCCCGCTCCGCCGCCGTGTCACAGACCCGCCGCATCACGGAGGCGTCGCCCGCGTGGAAGCCGCAGGCCACGTTGGCGCTGGTGACACAGGCCAGCAGCGCCTCGTCCTCGGTGAGGGTCCAGCGCCCGAACCCTTCCCCCAGGTCCGCGTTGAGGTCCATCGGCCGCGCCTGGCGCGTCACATTCGTCAGATCCGTCACAGTCGCACGCTAGCGATTGTTCAACAATCTGACAAGGGTCCGTCCGCCGCCCGGGACGCCCGTACGGTTCACTGGGCACTGCGTCTGCGCACTGCTGACGGAACACCAGGCACACCCTGGGCCTCCGGCGGCGGCGGACGCGACGGGCACGACCGTACGGCAGGCACACCGGACAAGGGGCGGGGCATGGCGGGGACAGGCAACGGCGGGAGGACCGGCGGCACGCCGGACCTCTCGGAACTGGCGGCACACAGCGTCTCCCTGGAGCGGTCCGGTACGGCCGAGCGGGTCAGCGCCATCCTGCGGGACCGGATCACCGAGGGCTATTTCCCGCCCGGCAGCCGCCTGTCCGAGGAGAGCATCAGCGGCGCCCTGGCCGTGTCGCGCAACACGCTGCGCGAGGCGTTCCGCCTGCTGTCGCACGAACGCCTCCTGGAACACCGCCTCAACAAGGGCGTCTTCGTCCGCGTCCTGGCCGTGGACGACCTGGTCGACATATACCGGGTGCGGCTCCTCGTCGAGTGCGCCGCCCTGCGGACCCTGGGCGAGCCACCGTTCGACCTGACGGCGGTCGAGGCGGCGGTGTCGACGGGCGAGCAGGCCGCACTCCGTGACGACTGGCCCGCCTGCTCCACCGCCAACATCCGTTTCCACCAGGCACTGGCCGGCCTGGCGAACAGCCCCCGCACCGACGAACTGATGCGCAACGTCCTCGCCGAACTGCGGCTCGCCTTCCACGTGATGGCCGACCCCCGCCGATTCCACGAGCCCTACCTCACCCGCAACCGTGAGATCACGGACAGACTGGCCGGCGGGGACGCGGCCGGTGCCGAACGCATGCTCGCCTTCTACCTGGAGGACTCCCGACGCCAGCTGGCCGAGGCGTACGCGCAACGACTCACGGAGCGGTAGCCCGGGTTGTTCCATGATCCACGCCCCGTCGCCCCCCTTCCGGAGTGACCGCATTTCGCCCCACACGCGCATGGAACCGGGCAAAAAAACCTGCCCCTCCTCCCTCCCGTGACGCCGAATCCGATCGATGTAGCTCACACCCTTGTGGGATTGTTGAACAAGACCCTAAGGTCTCGCGTTAATACCCCCGTCTGAGCAGGAGCGTGCACCGCCACGCCCCTGCGCGGAAGAAGGCCGACGCGTGATCGTTCTCCTCGGCGTGCTCGTGGTGATCCTCGGATTCGCCACCCGTCGCAATCCTCTGCTCGTGGTGGGTGCCGCCGGCATCGTCACGGGGCTGCTCGGCAAGCTCTCGCCGCAGGAGGTGCTGGCCACGTTCGGCAGCAGCTTCGCCTCCTCCCGTTCGGTGACGGTCTTCGTCATCACCCTGCCCGTCATCGGGCTCCTGGAGCGCTACGGACTCCAGGAGCAGGCCCGTACCCTCATCGGCAAGCTGGGCAAGCTGACCACCGGCCGCTTCCTCACGCTCTACCTGCTGATACGGCAGCTCACCGCCTCCGTGGGCCTCACCAGCCTGGGCGGCCCCGCGCAGAGCGTGCGGCCTCTGATCGCCCCGATGGCCGAGGCGGCCGCCGAGGCCAAGGCGGGTCGTCCGCTGCCGCAGAAGCTGCGCGAGAAGGTCCGCTCGCACGCCTCCGGCGCCGACACCATCGGAGTGTTCTTCGGTGAGGACTGCTTCATCGCCATCGGTTCGATCCTGCTGATCACCGGCTTCGTGAACTCCACGTACGACCAGCACCTCGAGCCCCTGCACCTGGCCCTGTGGGCGATCCCCTCCGCGATCTGCGCCTTCCTGATCCACGGGGCCCGCCTGCTCAACCTGGACCGGCAGCTGGAGCGCGAGCTCGCCGTCGCCGCCACCGAGAACGACCTGACGGCACACGCCGGGCCCGGTAAGGAGGAAGCCAAGTGATCAAGTCCGAGTACTTCTTCTGGCTGGTCGGCGCGGTGTTCCTCGTCATGGCCGCGCAGATGGTCATGGACCGCACCAACCCCAGGCGTTTCGGCTCCGCCGGCTTCTGGGGCCTGCTGGGCGCCGCGTTCTTCTACTCCACGGGCGTCGTCGACGAGTCCCTCCCCGCCGAACCGCTGGGTGTCGCCGTCCTGGTCCTGATCGTGCTGGGCGGCTGCGGTCTCACCGGCAAGGGCGAGTCACGCACTCCTCCCCGAGAGAAGCGCGTGGCCTCGGCCGCGTTCCTCGGCAACAAGCTGTTCCTGCCGGCCCTCACCATCCCCGTCGTCGCGATGATCTGCGCGACGCTGGTGAAGAACTGGAAGATCGGCGGCGAACCGGTCCTGGAGCCGGGCTACGAGACCATTCTCGGCCTGGGTGTCGGCGCCGTCGCCGCGTTGGTCGTGGGAATGGTGCTCCTGCGCGAACGGAGGCTCTCCGTACCGCTGCACTCCGGCCGCAACATGCTCGAATCGATGGGCTGGGCGCTGATCCTGCCGCAGCTGCTCTCCGTCCTCGGCTCGATCTTCCAGTCCGCCGGCGTCGGGGAACAGGTCGGAAGGATCAGCGAGGCACTGCTGCCGGACGGTCAGAAGCTCGTGGCCGTGGCCGTCTACTGCTGCGGCATGGCGCTGTTCACCATCGTCATGGGCAACGCCTTCGCCGCGTTCCCGGTGATGACCGCCGCGATCGGCTGGCCCGTCCTCATCGAGCAGATGAACGGCAACGCGCCCGCCGTCCTCGCGGTCGGCATGCTGTGCGGCTTCTGCGGCACGCTGGTCACACCGATGGCCGCCAACTTCAATCTGGTCCCGGCGGCGCTCCTGGAGCTCAAGGACCAGTACGGCCCGATCAAGGCCCAGCTCCCCACGGCAGCGGCCCTGCTGGTCTGCAACATCGTGATCATGGCCCTCTTCGCCTTCTGACCCGGCCCGCCCTCTCCCCCGCCCGGATCGCGCCCGCGCCGGACCGCCCCCGGCCCGGGCCGTTCGCCCGTCCCTCTGGAGTCCCCCATGTCCCCCACGTTCCCCGCCGCGTACGCCGTCCCCTTCGCGGAGCTGGCCCTCGCCAACGTCGTACGCGAATACCCCAACGCACCCGCACACCTCTACACCGGGCCCGAGGAACTCGTGGCGCCCCGTACGCTGCACCCCGCCTTCTACGGGGGCTACGACTGGCACTCCACCGTGCACATGCACTGGCTGCTCGTTCGCATCGTGCGCCGCTTCTCCGCCACCGGCGATCTCCCGGCCACCCTCACCACCCGCATCCGGGGGGTGCTCGACACCCATCTGACTCCTGGGAACATCTCCGTCGAGGCGTCCTACCTGCGCGGCCGGCCGCACTTCGAGCGTCCCTACGGCTGGGCCTGGCTGATCGCACTCGCCGCGGAGTGCCGGGCCCTCGCCACGCCCGACGGCGACCGCTGGGCCGACGCCCTGGCCCCCGGCGTGGCAGCGGTCGGCGACCTGCTCGGAGCCTGGCTGCCCAAGGCCACGTACCCGGTCCGGCACGGTGTCCACAACAACAGCGCCTTCGGCCTGGGGCTGATCCTCGACGCGGGTGGGACCGCCGGGCTGCCGGCACCGGTCCTCGACGCGGCGACGGACCGGCTGCGGGCCTGGTTCACCGACGACCACGACGCCCCCGCCCACTGGGAACCCTCCGGCCAGGACTTCCTCTCCCCCGCCCTGGCCGAGGCCGACGCCATGCGGCGGGTGCTGCCTGTGGCGGAATTCCGTACCTGGCTCGCCGCGTTCCTGCCGGCCCTGGTCTCCACCGCGCCCGACTCCACGCTGCTCGACCCGCCGGTGGTCTCCGATCACGCCGATCCGCAGATCGGCCACCTCCTCGGCCTCACCCTGAGCCGGGCGGCCGCCCTCCGTTCGATCGCCGGCGCGCTCCCGGACGGCCCGGCCCGCAACGCGCTCCTGACCTCGGCCGAGGCCCACCTCACGCTCGGCCTGCCGACGGTGTCCTCCGGGGACTTCTCCTCGGACCACTGGCTGGCGACGTACGCGGCTCTGGCCCTGGACACGGCGCCCGGTCACTGAACACCCGGCCCGTCCCCCGGGCCGGCCGTGCGCGCGGGGCGTCACCCGGGCGCGGAGGGCACCACCCGGACGCGGGGGACCTTCGTCCTACCCTCGGCCTATGAGCGACAGCGCCCCCGGCACATCCGGCAGCACCTCCGAGAGCGGCATCCCCGAGAGCGGCACCCCCGAGAGCCCGTCCCCCGGCGGCGCACTCCGTGGCCGCTGGCACGAGGCCCTGCTCGCCGCACGCGGCGGGCCGGGCCCCGATCCGGGCCCGTACGCCGACGCCCTCCTCGCGCGCTGGGCCGAACCCCAGCGGCGCTACCACACCACCGCCCATCTGACCCAGGTGCTGGACCACGTCGACACCCTGGCCGGCCACGCCTCCGACCCCGCCCTGGTGCGCCTGGCCGTCTGGTTCCACGACGCGGTCTACCGCCCCGACCGCTCCGAGAACGAGGAGCGCAGCGCAGCGCTCGCCGAACGCGCCCTGCCCGAGGCCGGTGTCCCCGAGGCGGCGACCGCCGAGGTCGCCCGGCTGGTCCGGCTCACCGTCACGCACGACCCGGCGGACGGTGACACCAACGGCGAGGTGCTGTGCGACGCGGATCTCGCGATCCTGGCGGCGGCCCCCCAGGAGTACGCGGCGTACGCGGCGCAGGTGAGGGAGGAGTACGGCTTCGTCCCGGACGGCGCGTTCCGCGAAGGGCGGTCGGCCGTCCTCCGGCACCTGCTGGAGCTGCCGAAGCTGTTCCGTACGCCCCACGGGGCGGCGGAGTGGGAGCCGAGGGCGCGGCAGAACCTGACCACCGAACTGGCGCTGCTCACGCGCTGAGACAGGGGAATGACAGGGACGAAAGCACTGTTGGCCACTGTCATGCCCGATTCCGCTTCCAGCCGCCCCCGCATGCCGGTGGCCGTCTACATCCTCGGCCTCTCGGTCTTCGCCCTCGGTACCAGTGAGTTCATGCTGTCCGGACTCCTGCCGCCCATCGCCGACGACATGGACGTGTCGATCCCGCAGGCCGGGCTCCTCATATCCGCCTTCGCGATCGGCATGGTGGTCGGCGCCCCGCTGCTGGCGGTCGCCACGCTGCGGCTGCCCCGGCGTACGACGCTCATCGCGCTCATCACCGTCTTCGGACTGGGCCAGATCGCGGGCGCGCTGGCGCCGACGTACGAGGTGCTGTTCGTCTCACGGGTGATGAGTGCGCTGGCGTGCGCCGGCTTCTGGGCGGTCGGCGCCGCGGTCGCCATCGCGATGGTGCCGGTGAACGCGCGGGCCAGGGCGATGGCCGTGATGATCGGCGGACTGTCGATCGCCAACGTCCTGGGAGTGCCGCTGGGTGCGTTCCTCGGGGAGAGCTTCGGCTGGCGTTCGGCGTTCTGGGCGGTGGGCGCGGCGTCCGCCGTGGCGCTGGCCGGCGTCGTCACACGCATCCCGCGCATTCCGCTGCCGGACGAGAAGCCGCAGCTCAAGCGGGAGGTCGCGATCTACCGGGACCGTCAGGTGTGGCTGTCGATCGTGATCACGGCTCTCGCGGCGGGCGGCGTGTTCTGCGCGTTCAGCTATCTCGCGCCGCTGCTGACGGATGTGGCCGGACTGGATTCGGGCTGGGTGCCGTGGGTGCTCGGGCTGTTCGGCGTCGGCGCGCTGATCGGTACGACGATCGGGGGCCGGGTCGCGGACGCGCACCTCTTCGGTGTGCTGCTGAGCGGCATCAGCGCCTCGGCGGTCTTCCTGGTGGCGCTGGCGCTCTTCGCGTCGAACCAGGTCGCGGTGGTCGTTCTGGCTTTCCTGCTGGGGCTGTCCGCCTTCTACACGGCTCCGGCGCTCAACGCCCGGATGTTCGACGTCGCGGGTGTGGCCCCGACGCTGGCGGGGGCGACGACGACGGCCGCGTTCAACCTGGGCAACACGAGCGGCCCGTGGCTGGGCGGCGCGGTGATCGACGCGGACTTCGGCTTCCGGGCCACGGCCTGGGCCGGCGCCGCGATGCTGGTGCTCGGCCTGGCGGCCGTGACGGTCTCGATGCGGCTGCGCGGCGGTGCGCCGTCCCGACGGGTCGCGGGCACCCCGGCGCACAGCATCCCGGGACAGGCGCTCGGGCCGGAACGGGCCGTCAGCCCGGGGCGGGACGTTCCGGAGCAGGCCGCCCCTTCGGGCGCCGCAACCCGGCGGCCGTGAGCCGGCGCACGATCTCCTTCGACCCGACCTCCCGCGCCCCGGCGCGCACCGCGTCCGCGTAACGCGCCTCGGGGATGTCGTAGTGGTCGCGCTCGAAGGCACGGGGCGGGCAGCCGATCGCGGCGGCGAAGGCGTGCAGTTCCGCGAACGACTCGTCGCTGACCAGGTGCGACCACATGCGGCCGTGCCCCGGCCAGGTCGGCGGGTCGATGTAGACGGTCACCGGCGGAACACCTCGGCGAGCGCTCCCACCCGTGCGACGGACACCGTCGCCTTGGTGCAGACCCAGTGCGGATCGGGACCGAGCTCCGGTTCGACGTCCAGGGCGTGCGGCCCTCCCTCCGTGCACACCGGGCACAGCGGCCAGCGCCCGTACTGCTCCAGGAGAGCGTCCTGGACGTCCTGCGCCACGAGCCCCGTGACGAAGGAGGCACCCTCGGGCCACTGCTCGGCCCACCACCGCCGGTGAGCCACCGCGTCCTCGACCATCGAGACGATCCTGGCCTCCGCCACATCGCCCGCGACGAGGTCGGCCATCACCAGCGCACGCGCGGTGTGCAGCTCCTGTTCCAGGCTGTTCAACTCCATGGCCCCATTGTCCCCCGCCGCCTGCCGCCCCGAGCCGGGTCACCGGAAGCCCGGAACTCCACAAACAGACATATCACCCACTTCTTCACCCGCAACTCCCCTTCGGCCGAGGAGGGATTGACGGGGCGGAAGGTTGGAAATAACTTTCAAGGGTGACCAATGACGTGAAGGAAAGTTTCAGCCCGGACTCGCCGCCCGCCCCCGCGGCTCTCGCCGCCAAGGTGCGGACCCTCGCCCCGTCCATGACCCGTTCCATGCAGCGGGTCGCCGAAACGGTCGCGGGGGACCCCGCCGGGTGTGCCGCCCTCACCGTCACCGGTCTCGCCGAGCTCACCGGCACCAGCGAGGCGACCGTCGTCCGCACCGCCCGCCTCCTCGGTTACCCGGGCTACCGGGACCTGCGCCTCGCGCTCGCCGGCCTCGCCGCTCATCAGCAGTCCGGCCGGGCGCCCGCCGTCACCGCCGACATCACGGTCGACGACCCGATCGCGGACGTCGTCGCGAAGCTCGCCTACGACGAGCAGCAGACCCTCGCCGACACGGCCGCCGGCCTCGACACGGTGCAGCTCGGGGCCGCCGTGACCGCCGCCGCGACCGCGCGCCGCATCGACATCTACGGTGTGGGCGCCTCCTCCCTCGTCGGCCAGGACCTGGCGCAGAAGCTGCTCCGGATCGGCCTCATAGCCCACGCCCACACGGACCCGCACCTCGCCGTGACCAACGCGGTGCAGCTCCGCCCCGGCGACGTGGCCATCGCGATCACCCACTCCGGCTCCACGGGTGACGTCATCGAGCCGCTCCGGGTCGCCTTCGACCGCGGTGCGGCCACGATCGCGATCACCGGACGCCCGGACGGGCCCGTCTCGCAGTACGCCGACCACGTGCTGACCACGTCCACCGCCAGGGAGAGCGAGCTGCGGCCCGCCGCCATGTCGAGCCGCACGAGCCAGCTCCTCGTCGTCGACTGCCTCTTCATAGGAGTCGCCCAGCGGACGTACGAGACGGCCGCACCCGCGCTGTCCGCCTCCTACGAGGCGCTCGCCCACCGCCACACCGCACGCAGCCGCTGACCCCGGCGAGCACCCGCCCCCACGACCGTACGAAGACGAGAAAGCAGCGCTGCTCATGCCTTCCACCACCGACGCGAACGCCGGCGCGACCACCCCCGGCGGCTACGGCGAACTGCGCGCCCAGCTCGCCACGCTCACCACCGAGGCGTTCCGGCCGGAGTTCGCCGAGATCGACCGGCTGCCGACGCAGGAGATAGCCCGCATCATGAACGGCGAGGACGCCACCGTCCCCGCAGCCGTGGCCGAGAAGCTGCCGCAGATCGCCGCCGCGATCGACGCCACCGCCGGGCGCATGGCGCGCGGCGGCCGGCTGATCTACGCGGGCGCCGGCACCGCCGGCCGTCTCGGTGTGCTCGACGCCAGCGAGTGCCCGCCGACCTTCAACACCGACCCGTCCCAGGTCATCGGCCTGATCGCGGGCGGCCCCTCCGCCATGGTCAAAGCCGTCGAGGGCGCCGAGGACAGCAAGGAGCTGGCCGCCGCCGACCTCGACGGCCTGGGCCTCACCGCCGACGACACGGTGGTCGGCATCTCCGCCTCCGGCCGCACCCCGTACGCCATCGGGGCCGTCGAGCACGCCCGCGCCAAGGGCGCCCTCACCATCGGTCTCTCGTGCAACGCGGACTCCGCGCTCGCAGCGGCGGCCGAACACGGCCTGGAGATCGTCGTCGGGCCCGAGCTGCTCGCCGGCTCGACCCGCCTCAAGGCGGGCACGGCGCAGAAGCTCGTCCTGAACATGCTGTCGACGATCACGATGATCCGGCTGGGCAAGACGTACGGGAACCTCATGGTCGACGTACGCGCTTCGAACGAGAAGCTGCGCGCCCGCTCCCGCCGGATCGTCTCCCTCGCCACCGGCGCCTCCGACCAGGAGATCGAAGCCGCGCTCGCCGCGACCGGCGGTGAGGTGAAGAACGCCATCCTCACCATCCTCGGCGGGGTCGACGGCCCCACCGCCGCCACGCTCCTGACCGACTCCCACGGCCACCTCCGCGCCGCCCTCGCGGCCGTCCGAACCACCTGACGCACCACTCCCCGCACAGCAAGGCACCACGCACATGGCTACTGAAGACAAGAACCGCGCCACTGCCGCCGCGCTCCTGCCGCTTGTCGGTGGCGCCGCGAACGTCAGCTCGATCGCCCACTGCATGACCCGGCTCCGGCTGGGCCTGCACGACCGCTCGCTCGTGGACGACGAGGCCCTCAGGGCCCTCCCCGCGGTGATGGGCGTGGTCGAGGACGACACCTACCAGATCGTCCTCGGCCCGGGCACCGTCGCCCGGGTCACCCCCGAGTTCGAGCAACTGGTCGAGGAGGGGCGGGCGTCGAAGACCTCCGCGCCCGTCCGCACGGCCGAGGAGCTGGCCGGCAAGGGCGCGGCCCTCAAGGCTCAGCAGAAGGCGAAGAACTCCACCCCGTTCAAGCTGTTCCTGCGCAGGATCGCGAACATCTTCGTCCCGCTGATCCCCGCCCTGATCGGCTGCGGCATCATCGCCGGCCTCAACGGCCTGCTGGTGAACCTCGGTCGGCTGACCGCAGTCACCCCCGCGCTGGCGGCGATGGCCTCCGGCTTCATGGCCCTGATCGCGGTCTTCGTCGGCTACAACACGGCGAAGGAGTTCGGCGGTACACCGGTCCTCGGCGGTGCGGTCGCGGCGATCATCGTCTTCCCCGGCGTCGCGGACATCGAGGCCTTCGGCCAGACCCTCGCACCCGGCCAGGGCGGCGTCCTCGGCGCCCTCGGTGCGGCGGTCCTCGCGGTGTACGTCGAGAAGTGGTGCCGCCGCTGGGTGCCGGAAGCCCTGGACGTCCTGGTCACCCCGACCCTGACCGTCCTGATCTCCGGCCTCGTCACCATCTTCGGCCTGATGTACGTGGCCGGAGAGATCTCCTCCGCCATCGGTACGTTCGCCGACTGGCTGCTCTCCACGGGCGGCGCGGGCGCGGGCTTCCTGCTCGGCGGCTTCTTCCTGCCCCTGGTGATGCTGGGCCTGCACCAGGCCCTGATCCCGATCCACACGACACTCATCGAGCAGCAGGGCTTCACCGTCCTGCTGCCGATCCTCGCGATGGCCGGGGCCGGCCAGGTCGGCGCGGCGGCCGCGGTCTACCTCCGCCTCCCCCGGAACGAGTCGATCCGCAAGACCATCAGGTCCGCCATGCCCGCAGGCCTGCTGGGTGTCGGCGAACCCCTGATCTACGGCGTCTCGCTCCCGCTGGGCCGCCCGTTCGTCACGGCCTGCGTGGGCGGGGCGTTCGGCGGTGGCTTCGTGGGCCTGTTCAACCAGCTCGGTGACTCGGTCGGTTCGACCGCCATCGGCCCGTCCGGCTGGGCCCTGTTCCCGCTCCTCGACGGCAACCACGGCCTCGGTTCCACCGTCGCGGTCTACGCGGGCGGCCTGCTCGCCGGCTACGTCGCGGGCTTCGTCGCCACGTACTTCTTCGGCTTCAGCAAGGCGCTGCTGGCGGAGTTCGACGTCTCCCAGGAACCGGTCCCCTCCACGGTCACGGCCGCCGGCGGGACCTCGGCGCCCGGCTCGGGCGACAGCCCGGCGAAGGAGCCGGCGGGCATCTGACCGCACCCTGCGGACCGGCCGCGAATGGTCACGAGAAGGTCGCGAATTTTTTTCCCCGGGAACACGTGTGTGTAGGAAATGGATCGTCGGGCACCAGATGCCTCGGAGGTTGATAACAATGGTTCCCCTGCTTCTCGTTCTTTTGCTCGCTCTGATCCTTTTCGGTGCCGGTTTCGCACTCAAGGCGCTTTGGTGGATCGCGGTGATCGTGCTCGTGGTGTGGCTGATCGGATTCTTCGTGCGCCCGGCAGCCAGCGGCGGCAAGCGCGGCCGGTGGTACCGCTGGTAAACACCCCGACCGGCAATAAGCGCGGGCGGCTCAGAACTTTCACGTTCTGAGCCGCCCGCGCTTATTGCTGCGTTCACCGAATTCACCATGTGTGGACCGCAAAAGCCCGGGCAGTCGATATGTGAGCGGCACTCGCCCTCATCGTGAGGTGATGCGCGTGCCGGACGAACCGTCGAGGAAGGAGCCGAACATGAGCGACCATCTGTGGGGTTACCAGCCCACGAGCGGTCATACCGCAGGCGCCGACCTGACCGGATTCTCGGTCGAGGCGACGGACGGAAGCATCGGCAAGGTCGACAAGCACTCCGACGAGGTGGGCTCGGCCCACATCGTCGTCGACACCGGTGTCTGGATCTTCGGCAAGAGCGTCCTGCTCCCGGCAGGCACGGTCAAGGGGATCGACACCGAGCACAGGACGATCTTCGTCGACCTGACCAAGGACCAGATCAAGGACTCCCCGGAGTTCGACAAGCACAAGCATGCGGGAGACCCGGGCTATCACGACCAGGTCGGCACGTACTACGACAGCTACCGCATGTAGAACCTGACGCACCGTGCGCAGAGGCGGGGCCGGCTTCCTCCATGGAGCCGGCCCCGCTGTTCAGTGCGCAACGCCCCACGCTCCCTCAGACCGGGAAGCCGCCCGTGGGCAGGATCACGTCGAAGGGGCCCGGCAGCAGGAGCGGCTCACCGAAGGGCACGGGGCCGGAACGCTTGTACGTGCCGTCCTCGTTCGGCTCCGTGAACAGCGTGGCCATCGCCCCGCGTGTGTCGAACCGGTCGATCAGCAGGTGCATCGGGACCCCGCCCGCGCGTGGGCGCGGTACTTCTTCGTCCGGGCGGGCCCACCGCCGGCGTGTACGCGCTGCTCCACCTCACCGGCCCCTGCGCCCCGGCACGGTCGCCCTCTTCCTGGAGTGGCGCCCGGACAACACCTACGCCGCCCACGTCGCCGGGCTCCTCGTCCCGATCGCCGTCGCCCTGCTGCCCACCGGCGCCCTGGCCCTTCCGGCAGCGCACACCGTCCTCGCGGTGCTCCACCAACGGCCGGCCCGGCGGTCGTCCGGCCACGACCGCCGGAACGACCTCACGCCAGGCGCTCCCCGCTCATGACGGCAGCCGCCCCTCCCAGTTGACCTCCTTCACCCGCGCACGCAGCACGAGCCCCGGTGGAGCCGCCCGGACAGCTTCCGGCGGGCAGTCCCATTCCGCGCCGCCGCCCGGGGGGCGCAGCTGTACGTACGGTCCGACGCGGCCCATCACCCGGCCCACCCTGCCGTCCCTGCCGTCCACCGCGAACGTGCCGGGCTCCGGCTTGCACGGCTCCAGTCCTTCAACTGTCATGAGACGCCTTCGCTTCGAGCTGTGCGCTCAGCCGCAGCGCCGTCTCGATCGAGCACCGGCCGAGGTCGACGAGCGGCGCCGGCTCGTCGCCCGCGCACGACACCGGGTCGATCCGCAACGACGGCAGCTTCACGCCGACCCCCGCGAGCCCGGCCCGCAGCCGCGCCACCGCGTCCTCCGCGGCCCGCACTCTGTCCGCTGCTTCTTTGCGCCGTTCCGTAGCCGTCATCATGATCTTCCCCATTTCCACGCTGAGTAGTTGCTATGCATACACAGCGTGGCCAATTCCTCGCTACCGTGGAAGAGGTGCAGTTCCAACACCCGCACGTGTGCCCCTCGGAGTCGCCATGCCCGGACCCAAGAAGCTCGACCCCTCCTCCTCGCCCCGGGCCCTCCTGGGTGCCGAACTACGCCACCGGCGGGAGGCGGCAGGCCTTTCGCAGGAGGATCTCGGGGCCCCACTGTTCGTCAGCGGCTCCTTCATCGGGCAGCTGGAGGCCGGTACGCGTCGCATGCAGGCGGACCAGGCCCAGAAGCTGGACGAAGTGCTGGACGCGGGTGGTTTCTTCACGCGGAACTGCGCGGCCCTGAAGAAGTCCAAGTACCCGGACCACTTCGCGGAGGCGGCGGAGGCGGAGCGCCTGGCGACCGCGATCCGGGAGTACGCGCCCCTCTTGATCCCCGGCCTGCTCCAGACCGAGGCTTACGCGCGAGCGGTGTTCCGGGCATACCAGCCCACAGCCACGGAGGACGTGATCGATGACCTGGTGGCGGCGCGGCTGGAACGGGCCCAGTTGCTGAGCGATCCAACGACGCCCCTGTTGTGGGCCGTGCTGGACGAGGCGGTTCTACGTCGACGAGTCGGCGGGCCGGGGGTGATGGCGGAGGCCTTGCGCCATGTGGTGGGGCTGGCCCGGCGGCACCGCGCGATCGTCCAAGTACTGCCGTTCTCCGCAGGCGCACATGCTGCCTTGGACGGTGGCCTGAAGCTCATGTCGTTTCCCGACGCGCCCCCGCTCGCCTATCTGGACGGGCTCGGTTCCGGCCAGTTGCTCGACGAGCCCTCCATGGTCCGCAAGTACGAACTGACTTACGATCTGCTGGTGGCAAGCGCATTGTCACCGGAAACTTCCCTGGCCCTGATCCGATCCGTAGCGGAGGATGACTCGTATGAACATCAGCAGCTCTGACTACGGCCTCTCCGCTGAGCACTGGCGCAAGTCCACCTACAGCGGCGGCGACGGCGGCAACTGCCTCGAAGTCGCCGACGGCCACCCCGGCATGGTCCCCGTCCGTGACTCCAAGATGACCGACGGCCCGGCGCTCGTGTTCCGGACCGGTGCCTGGGCGGTCTTCGTGGCCGGCCTCAAGCACGCGTAACCCCCCGCAGGGGCAACGACTTTCGTCGCCCTCCGTCGCAACGAACGGTGACAGCGTCGTCCTGCCGGGGGTCTCTACCGTGGGCGCGTGACTCGTGTGGATTCCATGGCCCCCGCAACCCCCGCCCCCGACCCCCGGACATCGGCGGTGAGGGCGCGCCTGGCGTCCTGGTCGGCCGTACCGGGGAGGGCCCTCTTCGCGCCCGGGATGTGGCCGACCAGGCGCGTCGTGGGCGAATCGCTCCTGAGCCTGGCCCTCACGCTGCTCGCGGTGGGCGCCGGGCTCACGGACGACAAGAGCGCCGTACAGGCCGTCGGTATCGGCCTGGCAGCCGGCCTGTTGTCGCTCCTGCGCCGTGGACTGCCCGCCTCCGTGCTGCTCGCCACCGGGGCCGGCTCCGCGCCGTTCATCGGTTTCGCGCCGTTGCTCCTCGTCGTCGCCTGGTCGGCCGGGAGACGGATCGACGGTCTCGGCAGGGCATGCGGGGTCTTCGGCCTCGCCTACGGCCTCACCCTGGGTCTGAGCGTCCTGTCGGAACCGCGCACGTCGTTGTCGCTCCTGGCACTCGCCGGAATGTTCCTGCTGGTCGCGATCCTCGTACCCGGTCTCGCGGGACGCTACTGGTCGCAGCGCCGGACGCTGACCGACACCCTCCACGAGTACAACGCCCAGCTCCTGCGCGAGCGGGCGATGCTCGTCGGGCAGGCCAGGATGCTGGAGCGTCAGCGCATCGCGCAGGACATGCACGACAGCCTCGGTCACCAACTCGCGCTGATCGCCGTGCACACCGGCGCGCTGGAGGTGGACCGCGCGCTCACCGGACAGCAGCGCGAGGCCGTCGGCGTGCTGCGTGAGGCGTCGGTGGCCGCGATGCACGAACTGCGTGACGTGGTGGGCGTGCTGAGGGACGGCACGGCCGCCACCCCCGCCGAGGGGGACTCCCAGGGCGCGGGCGAGGAGTCCCCGGGGGCGCCGTCACGTGGAGTGGCGGGCATCGGCAACCTGGCCGAGACGTCCCGGAGGGCAGGCACGGACGTGGAGGTCCGGCGTTCGGGCGAGGTGCGTCCGCTCGCTCCGACCGCCGACCACGCGGCGTACCGCGTGGTCCAGGAAGGGCTGACCAACGCCCATAAGCACGCGCCGGGGGCCTCGATCACCATCGGCCTGCGGTACGAGCCGGACTCGCTCGTCGTGGAGGTCGCCAACGGCCCGGTGGCGGAACCGGGGCGCGGCGCCGTGGCGAGCGGTGGCCAGGGGCTGACCGGTCTCGAGGAGCGGGCCCGGCTCGTCGGCGGCATGGTGCACGCGGGCCCCACGGCTGACGGTGGCTTCCGGCTGGCCGGCGTCCTGCCGTACACGTCGCCCGGTGACGCGAGGACGACGTTCGTCGCTCCGCCGGACGACTTTCGGGCGCAGAAACCGGCGGGCCCCGCAGGTGAGAGTGATCCGGTCATCGACTGGAACGGTCTCCCGAAGGAGTTGGCCAAGGCAGTGAACAGGAACAAGAGGGGCAACGGCATAGCCATCGGGTGCGGAGTGGTGGCTCTGGTCGCCGTCGTGCTCGTGATCGTGGTGGTCGTCGCGGGCGTCTTCCTCGTACGTGAGGCGGACAAGGCGATGATCGACCCGGCGCAGTACGACGCCGTGACGATCGGCCAGTCGGAGAAGTCCGTCCGCGAGCAGCTGCCGCAGGGTGACTCCTTCCTGAACACCGGCCCGGGTGACGGCGCACCGCCCGTGCCCGCCGGCGCGAAGTGCCTCACCCTTCTCTCCACCGACTTCGGCAGTAGTTGGGACGCGGAGCCGGTGTTCCGGTTCTGCTTCAAGGACGGCAAGCTGATCGAGAAGAAGTCCTTCGAGACGGCTTGAGGGAACACGAGCCCGGAGCCCGGCAGGCACGGCGATCGGGGATGATGGCCGCATGCCCGCAGAGTTGACCGCCCAGGACCGCTCAGGAGAGTCGTGATCAGGGTTCTTGTGACGGACGACGAGCCGCTCATCCGGGCGGGCATCAGGATGATCCTGTCCTCGGCGGACGACATCGACGTCGTCGCGGAGGCGGCGAACGGCCGTGAGGCGGTCGAGTTCGCCCGGTCCCAGCGGGTCGACGTCGCACTGCTGGACATCCAGATGCCGGTCATGGACGGGCTGACGGCCCTGGCGGAACTGCGCCGGACCGTCCCCGGGGTGCGGGTGCTGATACTGACGACGTTCGGGGAACGGCACAACGTGCTGCGGGCCCTGGCCGAGGGCAGCGCCGGCTTCCTCCTGAAGGACTCGGCGCCCGCCGAGCTCATGCGGGCCGTGCGGGCGGCGGCGGCCGGGGAGGCGTACCTCTCGCCGGGCGCCACCCGGCACGTCGTGGACTCGCTGGCCTCCGGCGGGACCACACAGCGCGCGGAGGACGCCCGGCGCAGGCTGGAGAAGCTGACGGACCGCGAACAGGAGGTCCTGGCCCTCCTGGGCGAGGGCCTGTCCAACGCGGACGCCGGCCAGCGCATCCACATGAGCGAGGCCACGGTCAAGACGTACGTGAGCCGCATCCTCGCCAAGCTGGGCTGCGAGAACAGGGTGCAGGCCGCCCTGCTGGCGCGGGACGCCGGGCTGGGTGTGTGACGCGGGGGCGTCTCAGACCACCTGGATCACGTGCTTCCCGCGTACGCCCCCCGCCTCCAGCGCCCGGTGTGCGGCCGCGATCCCGGCAAGCGGGTGGACGGTGTCCACCACGGGACGGATCGCACCGCTCTCCACATGGCTGGCCAGCCGGGCGAGGAGGTCATGCTTCGGGTTGCCGCTGAAGAAGCGGACCCGGCGGGAGCCGTGGACCGTGGAGGCGAGCAGATAGGAGAGGCTCGCGACCGGGTGGTCGATGTCGAAGGCGATGGAGACCATACGCCCCCCGGGGGCCAGCAGCCGCCGGAAGGAACGGTGTTCGGTACCGACCGTGTCCAGGACGACGTCGAAGGAGCCCAGGTCGCCCGGACCCGTCGTCGTATAGCTGTAGGCCTCGTCCGCCCCCAGCTGCCGGACGAAGTCGAGGTTCTTCCCGCCGGCCAGCGCGGTCACGTGCGCGCCCAGCGCCTTGCCGAGCTGGACGGCGATGCTGCCGATCCCGCCCGCGCCGCCCCGCACCAGCAGCCGTTCCCCCGCCTTCAGCCGCGCCTCGGTCTCCAGCGCGGTGACGGCGGTCGTCCCGGCGGGCAACGACGCGGCCTCGACGAGGGTGATGTTCCCGGGGGCGTACGAGAGGCGGCGCGGCCGGACCGCGACGTACTCCGCGGCGCTGCCGAACCTCCGGCCCAGGAGCCCCCACACCCGGTCGCCCGGTCTCAGTCCGGTGATCGCGGGGTCCACCGCCGCCACCTCGCCCGCGAAGTCGAGCCCGGTGCGCTGAGGGAACCTGCGGCCCGTCACCAGCCGGACGCGTCCGGCTCGTCCGTACAGCTCACCGCCGTTGACGCTCGCCGCGTGGACACGGACCAGCACCTCGCCCCGCCGGAGCTCCGGCACGGGAATCCTGCCTTCGTACAGCACCTCGGGAGGGCCGTACCGGTCGTAGAGCGCTGCGCGCATATCGTCCATACGTCCCACGCTAGACGGGTAAGTGGACGACCCCCTCCATATGAACCGAAGTGAGAAACATGGCTGCTCAGCCCTATCAGAAGCCTCCCGGTGCACTGCGCTCCGATGCCCGCGGGAACCGCGAGCGCATCCTCACCGCGGCCCGCGAGGCGTACGGCCTCCACGGGATCGACGTGCCCATGGCGGCGATCGCCCGGCGCGCGAAGGTCGGGGTCGCCACGCTCTACCGGCGCTTCCCGACGCGCGCCGCGCTGGTCTCCGAGGCCTTCGCCGAACAGCTGGCCCACTGTGCCGCCGTCCTCGACGAAGGGCTGGCGGACCCGGACCCGTGGCGCGGCTTCTGCTCGGTCGTCGAGAAGGTCTGCATGATGCAGGCGGCGGACCGGGGCTTCACCGAGGCGTTCCTCGCGCAGTTCCCCGAACACGCCGAATACGCCGAGAAGCGCGCCCGCGCGGAGGAGGGCCTGGCCCTGCTGATCCGGCGGGCCAAGGACGACGGCCGGCTGCGCCCGGACTTCCACGTGCACGACATCACGCTGCTGATGCTGGCCAACTGCGGCGCCACCACCGGGGCGGGCGACGACGCGCCGGCCGCGTCCAGGCGCCTGGTCGCCTACCTGCTCCAGTCCTTCCGCGCCGGGGCGGCGGCCCCGCTGCCGCCCCCCGCGCCTCTGGGGCTCGGCCGGATTCCGGTGCAGGTGACCGCAGGAGCGCCCCGGTCCCGGTCCGGCGCGCCGAGCGTGCCGGACGGGAACTGCGAGCGGTCCGGGCAGGCACCCCCTACGCGGCCGGAGGGCCCCTGAACCGTTACGGGCGCCGGGCTTCTGGCGGGCCACGTCCTGAGCGCGGCGGGAGCAGGCGTCGGCGCGCGAAGCCGCGCACACCGCCGCAGGCCCGCCCGGCGCCGTGCCCACCGACGGCGTGCGGAAGCCGGTGGTGGCGGTCCGGGCCGGGTTCGTCCCCCGGTCGGAGCGGACCGGACGCGCCCGTGGGGTACGGGCCCGGACGCGGCGCCCTCCGGAGGACGGCCCGCCCGGGCCCGTGGGAACTGCTACGCCCGCATCAGCCCGAGGCGCAGGCACGGCCGTTCAGCTTGAACGACCCGGGGTCCGGCGCCGGTTCCGCCGCCGAGGTGTTGAAGCCGAAGTCGACCGCCGCACCCGGTGCGAGGGTCCGGTTCCACGACAGCGGCCTGGCGCTGACCGTACGGCCGGACTGGGCGAACTCCGCGCTCCAGGTGTGGCTCAGGCGCTGCTCCCCGGAGAGCAGCCAGGTCAGCGACCACGGCGAGACCGGCTCCGCACCGGTGTTCTGGACGCGGACCGTCACCGTCGAGCCGCTGTTCCACGGGTGCGAGGAGTACACGACCTTGCAGCTACGGGCCTGGTCGGCCCGTCCGTCACCCGCGTCGTCCAGGTAGGAGGCGATGAAGGCCAGGGGCGCGTTCCAGTTGATGGTGATCTCGTTGGTCGCCCAGGAGCCGATGTCGTCGATGTAGCACATGGCGGGCGCGCAGCCGGTCAGCTTCTCCGCCGCCACCGGGTCGCCGGAGGCGACCGCCGTGAGGTTGGGTCCGCCCGCGATCGAACCGGGCGCCGGGTTCGGCAGCGACGGGTCGTTCTGGTTCGCCCAGAAGCGGTGGTGCTGGTTGTGGGAGTCCCGCTCGCCGTAGCCGGTGACGTACGACTGGTTGAGGGGGTTGCGGCCGAGCAGGTAGTCGGCGCCCCGCAGCACGGCGTCCTGGTAGACGGCTTCACCGGTCAGGTCGTGGGCCGTGGCCAGCACGGTCATGTTGTTCAGGACCTGGCTGTTGGAACCCCAGACGTAGTCCTGGCCGCTCGGCGCGTACGGCAGCCCGTAGGCCTGCGCGCGGGACTGTGCGGCGTAGCGGTCGGCGGCCGTGGTGACGACGGAGCGGACCTCACCGAGCTGCGCCGGTGTCAGACCGTTCGGCACGGTGGCCAGCGTGAGCACGCCCAGCCCGCCGGTGGAGCCCCAGGAGATGCCGCCGCCCGCCGGGAAGACCGCGTCCGTGTCACCGTGCAGGCTGGAGGAGAGCACCGCCTGGCGGTAGGTGTCCTCGCCCGTCGTGGTGAACAGCTCGGCGGCGGCCCAGTAGAACTCGTCCGAGACGTCGTTGTCGCTGTAGGCCCCGCCTCCGGTGCCGTCGTTCGGGTCGGCGAGCACGTCCGGGTGCTTCTTCGCCGCGGCCCACGCGGTCTCGGCGGCCCGCAGGCAGCGGTCCGCGAAGTCCTCGTCGAAGGGGGCGTAGAGGCGGGCGCACTGCGCGGCCGAGGCGGCGAGATTCAGCGTGGCCGCCGTCGACGGGGGGTGCAATTCGCGCTGCTGCGGGTCGAGATGCGGTTTCATCGGCAGCCCGGTCCACGCGGCGTCGTGCATCTTGTGGTGCGCCATGCCCGCCAGCGGCTCACCCGCCGGTACCTGCATCCTGATCAGGAAGTCCATCTCCCAGCGCGCCTCGTCCAGGATGTCCGGCACCCCGTTGTCGCGTTCGGGCACCCGCAGCTCACCGTCGCCGAGCTCGGCCGACTCGGCGTCTGCGGCGGTCAGGGTGCGCTCGTACGTGGACATCAGCTGGGCCACCGAGATACCGCCGTTGACCACGTACTTCCCGTGGTCGCCCGCGTCGTACCAGCCGCCCGACACATCCAGCCGGTAGTCGCAGACCCCCGGCTGGCAGGGGACGTCCGTGTCACCCTTGTTGGGCGCGACACCGATGTGGCCCGCCGGGCGCGCGTACTCCTCACCGACGAGGTCCGCCTCGATCGGGGTGCCGCTGCGGTTGTGGTAGAAGTACGCCAGCGCGTCGGAGCGCAGCCCGTCGTACAGGTCACCGCGGATCGAGAACGGCTCGCTCACCTCACCGTCGACCTCCACGGTGTAGCCGTCGCCCGACGTGGTGAGGTCACCGAAGTCGAAGGTGTGGACCCGCTGCCGTGAGCTGGGGTCCTCGCCCTGCGGAACGGTCGTGCCGGTGGCGGCCGTCGAGCCGTCCCCGGCCTTCACGGTCCATGTCAGCGGCGCGTCGGCGTCGGTGACCACGGTGCCGCTCTTGGGGCCGTGGGGCAGGTACCCGACCTGGTTGACGCGGACGGGCGACCCGGTGTCCGGTACGTACACGGGCGGTTCGGCCCCGCCCCGCAGCGACACGTCGTCCAGGCAGAAGGTCGCCGCCCGCTCACCGCCGCCGATCTGCAACTGCACCGACGCGGCGGGCAGGTCCGCCGAGGCCGTGAACGTACGGGTCACCCGGGTGGCCTCCGTACCCACCGGGTCCGCGGTGGCGAGCACCGACGTGTACGGCTCGGCCGCCTCCTGGACCCGGGTCTGGGCGGTCAGGGGCACGGTCGAACTGGCCGTGTAGGACAGCTCGTAGCTCTCACCCGCCACGACCGGGACGTCGTTCTGGCCGACGATGACGTCCCAGGCGTTGGCCGTGCCGGCGGGCACCTCGGTACACAGCCGGCCGTCCGACACGGCCGACGGCGCGTTCGCCGTCCACCACCAGGGAGCGGTACCGGCGGCGAAGTCACCGTTGGTGATCTGCTCGGGACCTGGTTCGGCTTCCTGGGCACCGGCCGTGCCGGGCACCGCCAGCGCCGCCGCGAACAACAAGGCGGCGGCTGACATCCCGAACACGCGTCTCCCGTGCCGGGGGCGGACGCGCACGGGCCGTGCGGAGAGTGGTGAGGCATTCACCGGGAAGGCCTTTCGTCAACGGATGCGGTGGGCAGGGAGCGGAGCACCCCCACGGGTGGGAGCGCTCCCACCCGCATTGTGGAGGCGGATGGCGCGTTCCGCCAGGGTCATGACAGAGAATGGCGGAATATCCGGGAGGGCCGGCGTCCGGCTCCGGCGGGGCCGCTCCGGCACCGGCGGGGAGCGCTCTCACCCCCGCTGACGGTCCCCGGCGCTAGGCTGTAGGCGCCCCGGCGGTGCCCCGTCCTCCCGAGCCGCCGCCCAGCAACGAGGAGCGCCCGCCTTGTCCGAGCAGCACCCCGGGCCCCGGCCCACCCTGGAAGCCGTCGCGGCGCGGGCGGGGGTGTCGCGGGCCACCGCGTCCCGGGTCGTCAACGGCGGCGACGGGGTCCGCAAGCCGCTGGTGGACAAGGTGCGCCGCGCGGTCGAGGAGCTCCGGTACATCCCGAATCACGCCGCCCGGACGCTGGTCACCCGGCGGACCGGGGCGGTGGCCGTGGTCATCGCGGAGCCGGAGATCCGGATCTTCTCCGACCCGTTCTTCTCCCTGCAGCTGCGGGGCATCAGCAAGGAGCTGGCCGCCAGCGACACCCAGCTGGTGCTGCTGATCGTGGAGGGGCCCGCGGACTACGACCGCATCGCGCGCTACCTGTCCGGCGGCCACGTCGACGGTGCCCTCGCCTTCTCCCTGCACACCGACGACCCGCTGCCCGCGATCACCCGGCGGGCCGGGGTGCCGACGGTCTACGGGGGCCGGCCGAGCTGGACAGCGGGCCCCGGGGAACAGGCCGTGCAGTACGTGGACGCCGACAACCGGGGCGGAGCGCGGTCGGCCGTGCAGTACCTGCGGGGCCTCGGCCGGGAGCGCATCGCGTACATCGGAGGGCCGTCCGACCAGACCTCGGCCATGGACCGGCTCGACGGCTACCGGGACGTCCTGCCGGAGGCGGACCCCACGCTCGTCACCGAAGGCGCGTTCACCGTGGAGAGCGGGGCGCGGGCGATGGCCGAACTGCTGGAGCGGCGGCCCGACCTGGACGCGGTGTTCGCAGCCAGCGACCTGATGGCCTCGGGAGCCCTGCGGGTGCTGCGCGAGCGCGGGATCGCGGTGCCCGGGCAGGTCGCCCTCGTCGGATTCGACGACATGGAATCGGTGGCCGAGGCCGCCGACCCGCCCCTGACCACCGTCCGGCAGGACATCGAGGGCCAGGGGCGGCTGATGGCCCGGCTGCTGCTGCGCGGTCTGGACAAGGCCCGCGCGGGAGCCGGCCGCCCCGACTCCGTGATCACCCCGACCACGCTCGTGCGGCGGGCCTCGGCCTGAGTGAGGCCGGGACCCGCCGCACACCGGGGCCTAGACGAACGGGATCTTCACGACCGCCGCGTCCGTACCGGTCTGCACCTGGGACGTGCCGTTGCCCAGCGCGTTCCAGATCTCCAGGCGGACCGTTCCGCCCTTGAGGTTGCCCAGGCTTCCGGTCACCGCTTTGGTGCCCGCCGCCTGCGTGTACTCCTCCCACCCCGTGACCGGGTCGGTCGCGAAGTAGCGGAAGGTTTCGGTCCGGTCGAAGGTACCGTCGCCGGTGAGGTCGTAACTCACCCTGACCTGCGAGGCGAGGCCCACCTTCGTGCCCGCGTCGACCCGCAGGCGGAAGGCGGTGGACGTGCCCGCCGCGAGCGTTCCGTCGACCTTCCTGACCTCGTAGACCGTCGGCCTGTACGGCGTGCCGTCCCGGTTGACGCCGTCGGCCGAGGCCAGCGTGTCGGCTCCCGCCGCGCCGTCCGTGGCGGTGGTGAGGGTGCCGCCCGACTTCAGCCGGAAGGTGTTGCCGGTCGACGGACCCGGCTCCTCGGGATCCGGGTCGGGGTCCCCGCCGCCGGTACCCGTGCCGGTCGCCGTGGAACGGGCCGGCACCGAGAGGGTCGCGCCGTCGGAGAAGGTGACGGTGCGGGCGGTGGAGCCGTGGTTGTGGGCGCTGTACGTCCGGACGCCGTTCTTGGTGAAGACCGCCGACGTCGGGATGTTCCCGCTGACGGTCAGGTCGGGCGCGCCCAGGCTGTCGAGCGTGGTGATCCAGTGGTACGTGTGCGCCTTGGACTCACCCTGCTCCGGGGTGTAGCCCGCGTTCCCCGCGTCCCACTTGGCCTTCGCCGCCGCCGGGTCGGCCAGTGACTCGAACTCCCACAGGAGGTCGCGCCACTCGACGGCCGGCCCGCCGTTCTCCCGCTCCATCTCGGCGATGTTCCGCTTGACGGCGGCCTTCTCGCGGGCCAGGTGCAGGGAACCACCGGTGACGGGGAGGACGTTGATGCCGTGGATCTCCTCCGGGTTCGCGGTCCACCAGGTGGAGTACGCCCCGCCGCTGCCCCACACCATGCCGACCGTGTCGTGCCCGAAGGAGCCCGGGAAGACCTGCTGGTCGGCGTCGAACCAGTACTGCGTGATCGCTTCCGACTCGGTGGTCAGCAGGAAGCTGCCGAGGTCACGCAGCCCGGTGTCGCCCGTCGCCGCGCCCCACAGGACGAGTCCCGCGCTGAGGTTGACGGACTCCGACGAGGATTCCTGGTTGTTGCCCGCCGCGAAGCCCTGGTGGCCGGAGGCCCAGCTGTGGCCCGCGTACACGTCGAAGCCGCGCAGGAACGGGTACGCGCTGTCCGTGCGGCTGGGGTTGGCGGTGTCCCGCACCAGGGTCTTGACCATGGTGCCCCAGGCGGAGTCCGCGGACCACGCCTGGTCGTACTGGGCGATGACCGCCGCCGCGTACACGTAGTAGCTGTAGTGGAAGTGGTGGTCGTTCAGCTCGGTGTCGCTGCCGTACGAGGCCGGGTAGCCGGTGAGCGTCTTCCAGCTCTTGTCGTAGCTGAACTCGGACGCGCCACCCGCCGTGAACCACTCCTGGAGGCGGCCCTTCATCAGGCCGAGCAGCTTGTCCCGGATGCCGGTCTGGCCGATCTGGTCGGCGACGGGCACCAGCTGGGCGAGGCGGCCGAGCGCCTTGCCGGTCCAGTACGTGTCACTGGCCCCGGAGAACGGGTCGGAGGCGTTCGCCACCTCGTTCAGATAACCGGTCAGCCGCGCCTTGTCGACCCCGCTCGACGCGGGCAGGGCGGGCAGCACGCCCTGGTTCTTCTGGCTGGTGGTGAAGGACGCGGACTCCCGCACCTTCATGGTGCCGCGCGGGGAGACGTACGTGTACGGCGTGAGCGCGTCGGAGGTGTGCAGCCACTGGTGGCGGTACAGCGCCTGGAGCGTGCCGCGTTCGGTCCCCTCCTTGGCCTCCGTGGTCAGGCTGTAGGTCGCCTTGACCGTGCCGCCGGTGGACTCCCAGGCCACCTTGGATCCGGTGACGAAGCTGAAGGCGTACTTCCGGTAGGTCGCGAGCGCGTCCGTGGACGGCAGCACGGCCAGCGAGAAGTAGTCCTTGCCACCGAGGCCCGCGGTGATCGTGGAGCCGGAGACGGTCCAGTCGCTGCCGGTCGGGGCGAAGAGGGCGTAGTGATGGCCGGCGACCGTGATGCCGAGGACGTTGCCGCTGTCCGCGAAGACCGCGGGGGTGCCCGCCGTGGTGATGCGGGCGTCACCACCGGAGCCCTTGGCGTACACGAAGGGCATGCCGTGCCCGATGGTCGTGCGCAGGGTGCGGGCGCCGTCCGACCAGTAGGGGGTGACCGTCCAGTCGGACCAGGCGTCGGCCTTGGTGTCCGGGGAGTTCAGACCGCTGAGGCCGACGGTGAGGTCGGCCTTGTGCGCGTATTCGTACTGGCGGCCGTCCCCGACGACCGCGGGCGTGGTCGGGTAACCGACCTCCAGTCCGCCGGAGGTCGCCTGGTAGGTCAGCGGGTGCCCGTACATCGGGGTGGAATACGGATTGCCGCCGTACCGCTGGTAGGCGAGCGAGGACCACCAGTCGTTGGTCGGGACGGGTTTGTCCTTGGCCGCCGCCGTGAGCTTGGGCGTGACGGGGGCGCCGGTGTCGGTGGTGGGACCGGAGGTGCCGGCGGGGCGGCTGTCGGTGTAACTGCCGGAGCCTGCGGGGATGGTGGCGGCTGCCGCCGGGGACGCGGCAGGGCCCAGACCGACGGCGGCCAGGGCGACGGCCAGAAGCGTCGCCGCTGCTGGTCTGGAGAAGGAGGCTTGCATGGGCAGCACCTCGTCATGGGGGGGGTCGGAGCGTTTTCGAGAGCGCTCTCAAGTGCCAAGGAAAGTAAAACCTTTGAAACATAAGTGTCAATAGAGCTGACACAGAAGGCAGTTGGCATCTACGCAAAGTTGTCATGCGTTCGAGTCTTGACGGGGAGGACACGCTGAGGATCGCTTCGGCCCCAGGCTTCGAGAGCGCTCTCACACCCGTGGGGTACCGGAACGACGACAAGAGGGTCCGCGTACGCCACGTTCGAGGCGCGACTCCAGGCCCTCAGCGTGGGGACCTGCGCATGCACCACGTGCGCGGGCCGCTGTCGGGGAGCTGGACCGCGGCCGTGACCTTGAAGCCCAGACGCTCGTAGAACAGCACGTTCGCCTCGCTGGAGGTCTCCAGGAACGCCGGATGCCCAGCGCGCTCGGCCTCCCGGAGGCCGGGAGCCAGCACCGCACTGCCGAGGCCCCGCCCTTGGGCCTCGGGGGCGGTTCCCACCGTCTCCAGGAACCATCCCGGCTCCTGGGGCCGGTACGGGGCAACGGCCGCGTCCGCGGCTGCGGAAGCGGCGGCCCGGTCGCCGCTGAGCTCGCCGAGGACCGGCCCGAGTTCGGCGAAGGCGGGCGAGGGATCCCGGCCGGGAACGGCCCAGACAGCCACGGCGCGGCCTCCCTCGGCGACCCAGACCCGTCCGTACACCATGCCGATGCGGGTCAGGCACAGCTCCTGGAACCGCCGGACCCGCTCCTCGTGATCGTCCGCTGCGATCACGTGCCGCGTGTAGGGATAGTCGGCGAAAGCGCGGGCGAGGGTGTCGACCGCGGTGGGGACGTCGGCATCGGTGAGGGGACGCACGACAGGTGCTCCCTGGTTCTGCGCAGTGTTCACCGGGCCATCCTGACACCGGGCACGGGCCCCAGCTCGCGCGGCGGACGGCGGACAGCCGCCGGTCCTCACCGGGAACTGCCGCACACCGCGCTCCGCCGCCGCGCGAACGGCGGGCTTCCGCGGGCGGCACCGGTCTCCGGGAGCCCCCGGACAGGCGCGGGCGGATACGCCGCCGGCCCCCGGGAAGAATCCCGGGGGCCGGCGTCGTACAGGTACTACGGGTACCGCGTGGAGCTGCTGATCCGAGGATCAGAAGTCCATGTCACCGCCCGGCATGCCGCCCGGAGCGGCCGCAGAGGCCTTCTCCGGCTTGTCGGCGATGACGGCCTCGGTGGTGAGGAAGAGCGCGGCGATGGACGCGGCGTTCTGCAGGGCGGAGCGCGTGACCTTCGCCGGGTCGATGATGCCCTCGGCGATCATGTCGACGTACTCGCCGGTCGCGGCGTTGAGGCCGTGACCGATCGGCAGGTTGCGCACCTTCTCGACGATGACGCCACCCTCGAGACCACCGTTGACGGCGATCTGCTTGAGCGGGGCCTCCAGCGCGAGCTTCACGGCGTTGGCACCCGTGGCCTCGTCACCGGTCAGGTCGAGCTTCTCGAAGACGGCCGAGGCCTGGAGCAGAGCCACGCCACCACCGGCGACGATGCCCTCCTCGACGGCGGCCTTGGCGTTGCGCACCGCGTCCTCGATGCGGTGCTTGCGCTCCTTGAGCTCCACCTCGGTGGCGGCGCCGGCCTTGATGACGGCCACGCCGCCGGCCAGCTTCGCGAGGCGCTCCTGGAGCTTCTCGCGGTCGTAGTCCGAGTCGGAGTTCTCGATCTCGGCGCGGATCTGCTTGACGCGGCCCTGGACCTGGTCGCTGTCGCCACCACCGTCGACGATGGTCGTCTCGTCCTTGGTGATGACGACCTTGCGGGCGGTGCCGAGCAGGTCGAGGCCGGCGTTCTCCAGCTTGAGACCGACCTCCTCGGAGACGACGGTGCCGCCGGTGAGGATGGCGATGTCGCCGAGCATGGCCTTGCGGCGGTCACCGAAGCCCGGAGCCTTGACGGCGACGGACTTGAAGGTGCCACGGATCTTGTTGACGACCAGCGTCGACAGAGCCTCGCCCTCGACGTCCTCCGCGATGATCAGCAGGGGCTTGCCCGACTGCATGACCTTCTCGAGCAGCGGAAGGAGGTCCTTCACGTTGCTGATCTTGGAGTTGACGATCAGGATGTACGGGTCGTCGAACGACGTCTCCATACGCTCCATGTCGGTGGCGAAGTACGCCGAGATGTAGCCCTTGTCGAAGCGCATACCCTCGGTGAGCTCCAGCTCCAGACCGAAGGTCTGGGACTCCTCGACGGTGATGACGCCTTCCTTGCCGACCTTGTCCATCGCCTCGGCGATCTTGGCGCCGATCTCGGTGTCGGCAGCGGAGATGGAGGCCGTCGAAGCGATCTGCTCCTTGGTCTCCACGTCCTTCGCCTGCTCCAGCAGAGCGGCGGAGACGGCCTCGACGGCCTTCTCGATGCCACGCTTCAGAGCCATCGGGTTGGCACCCGCGGCGACGTTGCGCAGGCCCTCGCGGACGAGCGCCTGAGCGAGAACGGTGGCGGTGGTCGTACCGTCGCCGGCGACGTCGTCCGTCTTCTTGGCGACCTCCTTGACCAGCTCCGCACCGATCTTCTCGTACGGGTCCTCGAGCTCGATCTCCTTGGCGATGGAAACACCATCGTTGGTGATCGTGGGCGCGCCCCACTTCTTCTCGAGGACGACGTTACGGCCCTTGGGGCCGAGGGTGACCTTGACGGCGTCGGCGAGCTGGTTCATCCCGCGCTCGAGACCGCGCCGTGCCTCCTCGTCGAACGCGATGATCTTGGCCATGTGAAGTGGTCCTCCCGGACAGGGGTGGATTTCTCCGGACCGAGTGGCGCCCGCGACGGACGGCCAGCGTGCTCAGTGGTTCCTTGCACCACTGGGCCTGCGGGCCTCACCGGCCCGGTCCAAGTTCTGTCACTCTCACCTGGAGAGTGCTAACGCCAATGATTAGCACTCGACCCCTGCGAGTGCAAGCGTCACCCCCCGGTTGTGGACAACATCCGAGGCGCGTGCGGGCGCACGTGAGGCCCGCACCCCCTGGTGAGAGGTACGGGCCCCGCGTGTGTGAGTGGTGTCGTCGGACGACCGCGCCGAGCTCAGCCGACGGCGAGCTTGACCATGTCCGCCTGCGGCCCCTTCTGGCCCTGCGAGATCTCGAATTCAACTCGCTGACCCTCTTCGAGGGTGCGGTACCCGTCCATCTGGATCGCGCTGTAGTGGACGAAAACATCCGCACCACCGTCGACCGCGATGAAGCCGTACCCCTTCTCCGCGTTGAACCACTTGACGGTGCCCTGAGCCATGCCTAACTCCCCTATTACTGGCCCTTGCACGAGACCGCACTTCGCGGGCCCGGGTCAGAACTCACCCTCCGACAGGAGAGGGTGGCGTGCGCCGGAACGCGTCGACCGCGGCTGAATGTATCTGCCCAACTGCCCTCTGCAACAGGTCAATCGGACGAGAATTCTGGGCACACGCGACCGCACGCATTGGAGGAATCAGTAATATTCCAGGGCAAGTCGGGCCTGACAAAGGCCACTTATGCCACAAGGAGTTCACGTACTTTGGCTGCTTCTTTTCGCGGCCGGGCGCATTCTCATATGCGGGCGGCATGGGCAGCTGCGAGGGCTTCCCCAACTGTACCGCGCTCAACCATGCAGAATGACCCCCTCCGCTTCTCTCGCGGAGGGGGTCATCGTGTTCACGCCGTGCATGCGGACAGCCGGTCGCCCGGCCGCCCGGGGCCGTGCGGCGGTCAGCCTCCGGCGACGGCCGGGATGATCGAGACGCCGGCGCCGTCCGGGGTCGCCGCGTCCAGTCCGCCCTCGAAGCGCACGTCGTCGTCGTTGACGTACACGTTGACGAAGCGGCGCAGCTTGCCCTGGTCGTCCAGCACGCGGGCGCCGATGCCCGGGTGGTTCTGCTCCAGGGACGCGATGACCTCGGAGAGGGTCGCGCCCTCGGCCGGGACCTCGGCCTGACCGCCCGTGTAGGTGCGGAGGATGGTGGGGATACGGACCTTGACGCTCATGTGGGTGCCTTCCTTCGGTCTCGGGTGGTCAGTTGGCGGCGGCGAGGCCCGCGTCGCGGAACGCGTCCAGGCTGGGCCGGATCGTCGCCGCCAGCCCGGTCGTGGGGGCGACGGCGTCGAGCGTCTTCAGCCCGTCGCCGGTGTTCAGGACGACGGTGGTCAGGGCCGGGTCGAGCAGACCCGCGTCGATCAGCTTCTTCGTCACACCGACCGTCACCCCGCCCGCGGTCTCCGCGAAGATGCCCTCGGTGCGGGCCAGCAGCTTGATCGCGTCGACGACCTGCTCGTCGTTCACGTCCTCCACGGCGCCGCCGGTGCGCCGGGCGATGTCCAGGACGTACGGGCCGTCGGCCGGGTTGCCGATCGCCAGGGACTTGGCGATGGTGTCCGGCTTCTGCGGGCGCACGACGTCGTGGCCGGCCTTGAAGGCGGTGGAGACCGGGGAGCAGCCCTCGGCCTGGGCGCCGAAGATCTTGTACGGCTTGTCCTCGACGAGGCCGAGCTTGATCAGCTCCTGCAGGCCCTTGTCGATCTTCGTGAGCTGCGAGCCGGACGCGATCGGGATGACGAGCTGGTCGGGCAGCCGCCAGCCCAGCTGCTCGCAGATCTCGTAGGCCAGGGTCTTGGAGCCCTCGCCGTAGTACGGCCGGAGGTTGACGTTGACGAAGCCCCAGCCCTCGCCCAGCGGGTCACCGATGAGCTCCGAGCAGAAGCGGTTGACGTCGTCGTAGTTGCCCTCGATGCCGACCAGCTCGCCGCCGTACACCGCGGCCATGACGACCTTGCCCTGCTCCAGGTCGTGCGGGATGAACACGCAGGAGCGGAAGCCGGCCCGGGCGGCGGCGGCGCCCACCGCACCGGCGAGGTTGCCGGTGGAGGAGCAGGAGAGGGTGGTGAACCCGAAGGCGCGGGCGGCCTCCACGGCGATGGCGACGACACGGTCCTTGAAGGAGTGCGTCGGGTTGCCGGAGTCGTCCTTGACGTACAGACCACCGGTCACGCCCAGCTCGCGGGCGAGGTTGTCGGCCTTGACCAGCTTCGTGAAACCGGGGTTGATGTTGGGCTTGTCCGCGACGTCGGAGGGGACCGGCAGCAGCGGCGCGTAGCGCCAGATGTTGTCAGGCCCCTCGGCGATGCGCTTCTTCAGCTCTTCGGGGGAGCCGCTCGGCAGGTCGTACGCCACCTCGAGCGGCCCGAAACAGGACGCGCAGGCGAAGATGGGACCGAGCTCGAAACGCTCGCCGCACTCGCGGCAGGAGAGCGCCGCGGCGGGACCGAGGTCCACGGCGGAAGAATTGGTGTTCGCTGCAACTGTCTGCACGGCCATGATGGCGGAGGCCCTTTCTCCTCATCTTCCTTGCGACGTATCTCGCCACAAGACGGAATTGGCACCTTCCCCACCGTGACCTCGCGGTCGGCAGGAGGGTTGCCGGGACTTCGACGGGCCGTTCCCTCAGTCCCTCTGGATGAGCGCTGTGGCACCGGACCACGGGTCCGGGCATTTGTCTGCGGACCTACCCCGACGTGCGAGGCTCGTCCGCGTTGCTCAGACTGTAACCGACACGTCGGACGCCGGAACCAGTCGTCCGTACCGCGAGATGGATCACACCCAGGGAGAACCGACCGTGCTGGAAGAGATGGAACGCTGGTTGAGCAGGCGTTCCTGGTCAGCCGCCGATCGCCCGCTGGACCGGCTCGTGGCTGCCAGGACGCAGGATCCGCACCGCACGACCGTGAGCGTCGTGCTGCCCGCGCTGAACGAGGAAGCGACCGTCGGGGCGATCGTGGGGACGATCCGGCGCGAGCTCATGGAACGCGTCCCGCTCGTGGACGAACTCGTGGTGATCGACTCGGGCTCCACCGACCGCACCTCCGCCGTCGCCCGCGAGGCCGGTGCGCGCGTCGTGCACCGGGACGCGATACTGCCGCGCATACCCACCGTCCCGGGCAAGGGCGAAGTGCTCTGGCGGTCACTCCTGGTGACCAGCGGAGAGATCGTCTGCTTCGTCGACGCCGACCTCAAGGACTTCTCGCCGGACTTCGTCTCCGGCACCGTCGGCCCGCTGCTCACCGAGCCCGGAGTGCACTTCGTCAAGGCGATGTACGACCGGCCGCTCAACGGAACCGCAGGCCAGGGTGGCCGCGTCACCGAGCTGATGGCCCGCCCCCTGCTCAATCTGCACTGGCCGCAGCTGGCCGGCTTCGTCCAGCCGCTCGGCGGGGAGTACGCGGTACGGCGCTCCCTGCTGGAACAGCTTCCCTTCCCGGTCGGTTACGGAGTGGAGCTGGGCCTGCTCGTCGACGCCCTGAACACGGTGGGGCTCGACGCCCTGGCGCAGGTCGACGTCGGCGTGCGCAGACACCGCCACCAGGACGGCCAGGCGCTGGGCAGGATGGCGGCGACGATCTACCGCACGGCGCAGCTGCGCCTCTCCCGGGCCACCATCGTGCGGCCCGAGATCACCCAGTTCGAGCGGGGCGAGAACGGCTTCGTACCGCACACGCACGCCGTCGACACCGAGGAACGTCCGCCGATGCTGGAGATCGCGGAGTACGCGGCCCGCCGCGCGGCCTGACCCCCCACGTTTGACACCCTCCGGATCGGGCTAGGTTCCGCTCATGGTCTCCGAGCACACCGCCCAGGTCCTCGTCGCGTCCAACCGCGGCCCCGTGTCGTACGCACTGCGGGAGGACGGCACGCTCGACTCGAAACGGGGCGGCGGCGGGCTCGTCTCCGGCCTCAGCGCGGTCGACGACAAGCTGTGGGTGTGCGCCGCCCTCAGCGACGGGGACCGCGAGGCGGTCCGGCGCGGGGTGTCCGAGCCGGGTGTGCGGATGCTCGACATCGACGCCGGGGTCCATGCGGACGCGTACAACGGCATCGCGAATTCGGTGCTCTGGTTCGTCCACCACATGATCTACCAGACACCGCTGGAGCCCGTCTTCGACGCGGAGTTCCGCCGGCAGTGGGCCTCCTACGAGTCGTACAACCGGGCCTTCGCCGAGGCACTCGCCCAGGAGGCGGCCGAGGGCGCCGCGGTCCTGGTGCAGGACTACCACCTCTCGCTGGTCCCCGGCATACTGCGCGAACTCCGTCCCGACCTGCGGATCGGGCACTTCTCGCACACCCCCTGGGCACCCGTCGACTACTTCCGCCTGCTGCCCGACGACATCGGCGAGCAGTTGCTCAGGGGCATCCTGGGCGCCGACCGCGCCGCGTTCCTGACCCGCCGCTGGGCGGACGCGTTCATCGGCTGCTGCACGGAGATCCTGGGTGGCACCGGCCGCACCCGGATCGGGGTGCACGGGCTGGGCGCGGACGCCGACTTCCTGCGCCGCCGCTCCCGCGAGGCGGATGTGGACGACCGCATGGAGATCCTGCGGGAGCAGGTGGGCGCGGACCGGCGCACGATCGTGCGGGTGGACCGCACGGAGCTCTCCAAGAACATCGTCCGCGGGCTGCACGCCTACCGGGCGCTGTTGGAGGAGCGCCCCGAGTGGCGTGAGCGCGTGGTGCACGTGGCCTTCGCCTACCCCTCACGGCAGGACCTCGCGGTCTACCGCGACTACACGGCGGAGGTCCAGCGGGTCGCCGACGCCGTCAACGCGGAGTACGGCACCGAGGGCTGGACCCCGGTCCTGCTGCATGTCGACGACGACTTCGCCCGCTCCCTGGCGGCGTACCGGCTGGCGGACGTGGCCCTGGTCAACCCGATCCGCGACGGCATGAACCTGGTCGCCAAGGAGGTCCCGGTCGTCTCGGACAGCGGCTGCGCACTGGTGCTCTCCCGGGAAGCGGGGGCGTACGAGGAGCTGGGCGAGGACGCGATCGTGGTCAACCCGTACGACGTGTCGGCCACGGCGGCGGCACTGCACGAGGCGCTCACGATGGAGCCCGACGAGCGGAGCGCCCGCACGGAGCGCCTGGCCGCCGCCGCGACCGCACTGCCGCCGCAGCAGTGGTTCCTGGACCAGCTCGACGCGCTGCGGAGCGGAGGCGTCAGCCCCGCGTGAGCTGCCGGGCCAGGCCCCCGAGCAGCTCCGCCACCGCCGCCGGACCCGGCAGCAGCAGGTCGGCGCGCTCGGCGAGGGCGGGGACCGCCGTGCCGCTGCACACCAGCAGGCCGGCGGCGCCCTGGGTGCGGAGCTTGTCCACGGCGGCGTACGCGGCGAGGTCACCGAGGTCGTCACCGGCGTAGAGCACCGTCTCGGCGCCGGTCTCCTTCACGTACTCCTCCAGCGCCACGCCCTTGTCCATGCCCGACGGGCGCAGCTCCAGGACCAGGCGGCCCGGCTCGACGATCAGACCGTGACGGGCGGCGAGGGCGGCCAGCGGAACGCTCAGGGCCTCGAAAGCGGCCTGCGGATCGGCGGCGCGGCGGGTGTGCACGGCGACCGCACGGCCCTTCTCCTCGATCCAGATGCCCCTGTCGGTGCCGGCCCCCGCCCCCGCCATGACCGCGGGAAGCTCCGCCCGGACCGCTTCGACCCCGGGGTCCGGGGCGGGTGCGTGGACGGCCCCGGTGGCGGCGTCCCAGCGTTCGGCCCCGTAGTGCCCGAGGACGACGAGGCGGTCCAGGCCCGGCGCTCCGGCGAAGCCGCCGTACCGCACGGCGGTGTCGGCCGGACGGCCGGTGATCACGGCGACGGCGGCGATCAGGGGCGCGAGGGCGGAGAGAGCCGGGACGACGCCGGGGTGGGCACGGGACTGTTCCGGGTCCGGGACGATGTCGGCGAGGGTGCCGTCGAAATCCAGTGCGACGACCGCCCGGGAGGGACGGGCCAGGAATGCGGCGAGGCCTTCGCGGCCGGCCTGGGTGGACGGGGTCGGGAGGGGGTGTGCCGGGTTGCCCATGGGCAGAGCGTATCGGTGCCCGGGAGTGCCTGCCGGACCCGACGGCCTTCCCCCCGCCCGGGGGCCCGGTCCCGCCCCGTGCCCGGCGGAGCGGGCGTCGGCTCAGCGGCGGTCCCGCCTCGCCTCGCGGACCCGGCGCAGACGGTTCACCGTGACCGGGTCCTCCTCCAGGGCGCGTCGGTCGTCCAGGAGTGCGTTGAGCAGCTGGTAATAGCGGACCGGCGAGATGCCCAGCTCTTCCCGGACCGCCCGTTCCTTCGCCCCCGGCCCCGGCCAGGACTGCCGCTCCAGGGCCAGCACGGCACGCTCCTGGTCGGTGAGCGGGGCCGGGGGATCAGGGGGGTCAGATGGGTGGGCGGTCATATCGACCAACTTACCTACTCGGCGCTCTCCGCCTGCCGGGCCAGGGACCCGATCTCCACGAGCACGCCCTCCGGGTTGCCGCCGGGCTCGACCGCGGAGCCGATCTTCTTCTTGATCATCTCGCTGGTCTGCGCCCACGACGTCTTGCCGAACGGATACAGCTGTGCGTTCGGCAGTGCCGCCAGGAACGCGTGCAGCGGCTTGTGCGTGCTGTCGGCCGCCATCACGTCGGACGCGCTGCTGGTCACGGGCAGCAGGTCGTACTGGTCGGCGAAGGCCAGCACGTTCTCGTCCTTGTAGGCGAAGTCGAGGAACTTGCCCGTCTCCACCCGGTGGCCGTTCTGCTTGAAGCCCATCATCCAGTCGGCCACGCCCATCGAGCCCTTGGTCGGCCCTTCGATCCCGGGCAACGGGACCATGCCGACCTCGACACCCTTCTTCTCGGCCTCCTGCATCAGCGTCGGGTGGCCGTTGAGCATGCCGACCTCGCCCTCGGTGAACGCCTCGAAGGCCTTCGCCCGGTCGAGTTCCCCGGGGGCGACGGGCCCGGTGAGGCCCTTGCCGACGAGGTTGTCCTTCAGCCACCGGAAGGTCGCTATGTTGGCCGGGGAGTCGATGGCGTAGTTGCCCATGTCGTCCGTGTAGCCGCCGCCTCCGCCGAGCAGCCACATCAGGGTCTCGGCCTGGGACTCCTCCTGGCCGAGCGGCAGGGCGACGGGGTAGGTCACACCGTCCTTCTCGAGCGCGGTGGCGTTACGCCGGATGTCGTCCCAGGTCTGCGGGGCGTCGAGGCCCGCCTTCGCGAACAGGCCCTTGTTGTAGAAGAGGAGCCGGGTGCTCGCCACGAACGGAAGGCCGTACGTCTTGCCGTCCACCTCGCCCGCCTCGATGAGCGAGGGCAGGAAGTTGGACTCGGTGCGGATGGCGAGCATCTCGGCGGAGGTGTAGAGCTTGCCCGCCCGGGCGTAGTCGGCGTACGCCCCGATCTGCGCGATGTCGGGGGCCTCGCCGGCCTTCACCATCTCGGCGACCTTGCGGTCGACGTCCTTCCACGAGTAGACGCTGACCTCGACGTCGATGCCGGGATTGTCCTTCTCGAACTTCTCGGCGACGTCGTCCCAGTACTTCTGGGAGCTGGTCGCCGCGTCGGTGCCGTAATCGGCCGCCACCAGCCGCAGCGTGACGTCGCCGTCTCCGGTGTCCGAACCGCACCCCGTCAACGTCGCCGTCATACCGAGTGCGGCCACTGCCGCGGTCAGACCTACAAAGCGCCGCTGCACAGCCCTGTCCATCCCTACGTCGTTCGACGCGGGCCTCGCCGCTCCGGCGACGGACCCGCGAGCCTGCCTCACGTCCACACGGAGGTCTACACCACCGGTGTATCGATTCGGCAATCTAGCAGGGCCGTTTTGTATGGGTACTCAACAAACCAGGATAGTGGACTAGACCTTTTAGGGGTCGTCGGGCGAAACTGTCTTCCGTGAGACACGTCATCGCCCTCGATGTGGGCGGCACAGGAATGAAGGCCGCTCTGGTCGGGGCCGACGGCACCCTGCTCCACGAGACGCGCCGGGCCACCGGCAGGCAACGCGGCGCCGCGGCCGTCGTGGAGACGATCCTGGGCTTCGCCTCGGATCTGTACGCCCACGGCGAGGAACACCTCGGCGAAGGCGCCGCCGCCGTGGGCGTCGCCGTGCCCGGGATCGTCGACGCGGAACGCGGGATCGCCGTCTACGCCTCCAATCTGGGCTGGCGCGACCTGCCTCTGCGGAAGCTGGTCGGCGAACGGCTCGGCGGCATACCGGTCGCACTCGGCCACGACGTGCGCACCGGCGGCCTCGCCGAAGGACGGCTCGGCGCCGGGCGGGGCACCGACCGCTTCATGTTCGTGCCGCTGGGCACCGGTATCGCCGGAGCCATCGGCATCGCGGGCACCATCGAGGCGGGCGCCCACGGCTACGCGGGCGAGATCGGTCACATCGTGGTCCGGCCGGACGGCCCGGACTGCGGCTGCGGGCAGCGCGGCTGCCTGGAGACCCTCGCCTCGGCCGCCGCGGTGTCCAGGGCCTGGGCCGCCGCGTCCGGCGACCCCGGTGCGGACGCCGCGGACTGCGCGAAAGCAGTGGCCTCGGGCGACCCGGAGGCCCGGCGCGTGTGGCAGGACGCGGTCGAGGCGCTGGCCGCCGGACTGGTCACCGCGCTCACCCTGCTGGATCCCCGCACGCTCATCATCGGTGGCGGTCTCGCCGAGGCGGGGGAAACCTTGTTCACACCACTGCGAGCGGCTGTCGAGGAACGGGTCACGTTCCAGAAGCTGCCTCACATCGTCCCGGCGGCCCTCGGGGACACCGCCGGATGCCTGGGCGCAGGGCTGCTCGCCTGGGATCTACTCTCCACGGAGGTATCCGCCTGATGGCCGGACGCGCAGACAGCATGGTCCTCGCAGGGGCCCGGGTGGTGCTTCCCACCGGCACCGTCGAGAACGGCCGGGTGATCGTCGAGGGCACCCGGATCGCCGGCAGCACGACGGACGACGCCCGGACCGTCGACCTTTCGGGCCACTGGGTGGTCCCCGGATTCGTGGACATGCACAACCACGGCGGCGGGGGCGCGTCCTTCGTCACCGGCAGCGCCGAGGAGGTCCTGGCCGGAGCGCGGACGCACCGCGAACACGGCACGACGACCATGGTCGCCTCCACCGTCACCGGCGACATGGACTCCCTGGCCCGCCAGGCCGGAATGCTCTCCGAACTGGTCGAGCAGGGCGAGTTCGCCGGCATCCACTTCGAGGGCCCCTTCATCTCCCCGTGCCGCAAGGGCGCCCACAGCGAGCAACTGCTCCGCGACCCCGACCCCGCCGAGGTGCGCAAGCTGCTCGACGCGGCCCGGGGCAGCGCCAGGATGGTCACCCTCGCCACCGAACTCCCGGGCGGCGTCGAGTCCGTACGGCTGCTCGCCGAACACGGGGTGATCGCCGCCGTCGGCCACACGGACGCCACGTACGAGCAGACCGTCGAGGCGATCGACGCGGGCGCCACCGTCGCCACGCACCTCTTCAACGCGATGCCGGCCATCGGCCACCGCGCCCCGGGGCCGGTCGCGGCCCTGCTGGAGGACGAGCGGGTCACCGTCGAGCTGATCAACGACGGGACGCACCTGCACCCGGCCGCCCTGGAGCTCGCCTACCACCACGCGGGCGCCGACCGGGTCGCCCTGATCACGGACGCCATGGACGCGGCCGGCGCGGGCGACGGCCTCTACGAGCTCGGACCGCTCGCCGTCGAGGTCAGGGACGGTGTCGCACGCCTGGTGGAGGGCGGCTCGATCGCGGGCTCCACCCTCACCCTGGACACCGCGTTCCGCAGGGCCGTCACGATCGACAGGATCCCCGTCGACGACGTCGTCCGGTCCATCTCCGCCAACCCCGCCCGCCTGCTCGGCCTGTACGACAGGGTCGGCTCGCTGGACCCGGGCAAGGACGCCGACCTGGTGGTCCTGGACGCGGACTTCGCCCTCAAGGGCGTCATGCGCCGGGGCGAATGGATCGTGGACCCCCTCACCGGATGAGAGCGGTCCTTCGCGGGCGGCCGGTCGAAGACGTAACGAAGAGACGGCGTTTCTCCCCTGGACCTGGGACGGCCGCCGCCTCTTTGGCATGATCACCGAGGAGAGCGCCGTGCGGAGACGGCGCACGGGAACGGGACCACCGGGGAACGGGGGCAGGCGCAGGTGATACTCACCGTCACGCTGAACACCGCACTCGACCTGACGTACACCGTCCCCGCCCTGGTCCCGCACGGCAGCCACCGCGTCCACGAGGTGACCGAACGCCCCGGCGGCAAGGGCGTCAACGTGGCCCGGGTGCTCTCCGCGCTCGGCCACGACACCGTCGTCACCGGCTTCACCGGCGGCGCCACCGGAGCCGTCCTGCGCGAGCTCCTCGGCGCGCTCCCCCACCGGCCCACCGACGCGCTCGTCACCGTCGCGGGCAACACCCGCCGCACGGTGGCCGTCGTCGACCGCTCCGGCGGCGGCACCACCCAGCTGAACGAGCCGGGCCCGCACATCGGCGCCGACGAATGGGCGTCCTTCCTCCGGACCTTCGGGGAACTGCTCCCCGGGGCCGAGGCCGTCGCCCTGTGCGGCAGTCTGCCTCCCGGCATCCACGTCGGCGCGTACGCGGAACTCGTGCGGCTCACCCGCGCCGCCGGCGTACCCGTCCTCCTGGACACCGACGGCGAACCCCTCCGCCGCGGCATCGCCGCCCGCCCCGACCTCGTCAAGCCGAACGCCGACGAGCTCGCCCGGCTCACCGGGGCCCGCGAGCCCCTGCGCGCCACCCGCGACGCCCGCCGCCGGGGCGCGCGAAGTGTCGTCGCCTCGCTGGGCGCGGACGGGCTCCTCGCCGTCACCCCCGACGGCATCTGGCGGGCGGCCCCGCCGTCCGCCGTGCGGGGCAACCCGACGGGCGCGGGCGACTCCGCCGTGGCCGGGCTGCTCTCCGCCCTCGCCGAAGGGCTGGGCTGGCCGGACCGGCTGGCCCGCGCGGTGGCCCTGTCCACGGCGACCGTGATGGCCCCGGCGGCCGGAGAGTTCGACCCCGCGGACTACGAGGACCTGCTGGCCCGCGTCACCGTCGAACAGCACGCGCCGGCAGCCTGAGAACACCCGGGCCCCACCTCTGCGGGCGGGAACACACGCCGTTCCCCCGGGGGTGCCCGCACACCGCCGCGTCCCGGCTCGCCGGGCGACGACCGGGACGCGGCGGTGCCGGGTTCCCGCGGCGGGCTAACTCTTGACGTGACCCGACTTCAGCGAGAGCTGATCGAGGTTCGCGTCACACGAGTCGCCCTCGTTGCACGACAGCATCAGCTTGTTCGACCCCTTCTCCAGCTGGACGTACGCGTACGTCCTCGTCCAGCCCTTCTCCAGGTCGCCCTCCGCGGCACGCGCGAAGTTCTTCATGTTGATGGAGCGGGGCGCCTCGTCGTTGACCGTGAGGGACGTCTTGGCGTCCCTGCCCGGCACGCCGTACGTCACGTACAGCGTGTACGGGCCGCTCTCCGGCACATCGACCGTCCAGGTGGCCGACCGGCCGACCTCGTTGAGGCTGATGTACTGGCCGTTGGCGCTCTTCGCGCCCTTGACCGTGTTGTCCAGCGAGGCCGTGCCCCCGAGCGTCAGCGTCGCCGCGTCCTGCTCGGGAAGGTCGACGGGCTCCTGGGACGGCTCCGTCGACTTCTCGGGCTTCGAGGACTCCTCGACCCCGTCGGCCGGACCCGCCGAGGAACCGGCCTCGGCCTTCTTTCCGTCGTTGTCGTCGCCCGTCATCAGTGCGACACCGATACCGACGAGCACCACCGCGACCACGGCGACGGCCGCGATCAGCAGCGCCTTCGTGTTGGGACCGCCACGGCCGGGACCGGCATTCCTGCCACCCCCGCCCGGCACCGACCCGTGCTGCGCGGTCACCGCGCCACCCGGATAGGTCTCCGGCGCCGCGTACTGCGGGTTCGGCCGGCCGTACTGCGGCGGCTGCTGGCCGTAGGCCGGCTGCGGCGGGACCTGCCCGTACTGGCGCTCGCCGACCGCCCGCACCTGGTTGTACGACGTTCTGGGCCTGCCGGGCTGCGCCGCCGGACCGGGGTAGCCGTAACCACCCTGCCCGGGTGGCTGTGCGCCTGCCGCCTGCCCGTCCGCGTACAGATAGCCGAACGGATCGTCGTCCTCGGGCTTGCTCGCGCCGTTGTTTCCGGCCGTCATCCCTGGGTCACTCCTCACCATGTCGCCAGCCGTCGCCGACCGGCCGAGCCTACCCCGAACGGAGCACGCGTCGAATTGCCTCCGGCCCCCCGGAAAACCGGGCGGTGTACGGGAACAGCCAGGGCGTTAACGTCAGCCTGCTCTGCGGTGAACCTTCGATCGGGACCGCTTCTCCACGTACATCCGCTGGTCGGCGGAGTGCAGGACCTCTTCGTCCGTCATGCCGCACTCGGCCCAGCCGATACCGAAACTCGCCCCGACCCTGACTGCCCGGCCGTCCACCCTGATGGGCGGAATGATGGCGTTACGCAAGCGTACGGCCAGATCCGCGGCATCTGCCGCCCCCAGGCCGTCCGCGAGGACGACGAATTCGTCACCCCCGAGCCGCGCGACGGTGTCACCGTCCCGTACGCAGGTCGTGAGGCGGCGGGCGACCTCGATGAGAACCGCGTCACCCGCGTGGTGCCCGAAGCGGTCGTTGATGGACTTGAAGCCGTCGAGGTCGCAGAAGAGCACCGCGAGCCCCTTGGTCCCGTCGTCGTGTTCCGGATCGGGCGCCTCGATGTGCACATGGTGGTCGTAGGGACCGACGCCCGGCGCGACCTCCCCTTCGTAGCCGTCCATCCGGTACCCCTGCGCCGAGCTCCCGACATCGCCGTACGCCGCGTCCAGCGCCTCGATCGCGGTGGAGGTGAGCGAGTGAGGCCTCTCACACAGGCGTGCGCTGAGCCGGGAGCGCAGCTCGGCACTGTTGGGCAGGCCGGTGAGCGCGTCGTGCGAGGCGCGGTGTGCGAGGTTCAGCTCGTTGCGCTTGCGCTCCTCGATGTCCTCGACATGGGTGAGCAGGAAGCGCGGGCCGTCCGTGGTGTCGGCGACGACGGAGTTGCGCAGCGAGACCCAGAGGTACGTGCCGTCCCTGCGCCCCAGCCGCAGCTCCGCCCGCCCGCCCTCGGCGGACGTGCGGAGCAGGGTGCCGATGTCCTCGGGATGGACGAGGTCGGCGAAGGAGTAACGGCGCAGGACCGAGGCCGGCCGCCCCAGGAGCCGGCAGAGCGCGTCGTTGGTGCGCAGCAGCCGCCCGTGCTGGTCACCGCCCATTTCGGCGATGGCCATGCCGCTGGGGGCGTACTCGAAGGCCTGGCGGAAGGATTCCTCGCTGGCGCGCAGCGCCTGCTGCTCGCGCTCGAGTCTGACGAGGGCGCGCTGCATATTTGCTCGGAGGCGAGCGTTACTGATCGCAATGGCCGCCTGGGAGGCGTACATCTGGAGGGCCTCACGGCCCCAGGCGCCGGGACGGCGGCCGTTGCGCGGCCTGTCGACCGAGAGGACCCCCAGGAGGTCCAGACCTCCACCGGAGGCGTACATGGGGGCGTAGAGGCGGTCCAGGGGATGCCACTCGTCCTCGAAACGGGGTTCCGGGCCCTCGGTGTGCCACTGCGGTACGTCGTCGTCGAGGAGCACCCAGCCCTCGGTGTGGGGTATGAACCGGAGCTCGTCCCAGGCCTCACCCATCGACAGCCTGCGCTCCCAGGACTCACGGGAGCCGACACGGCCGGTGATCAGGGCTTCCGCGGCGTTGTCGCCGGCGAACGCGGCGACCACGAGATCGCCGTCGGGACGGACGAGGTTCACACAGCCCAGCTCGTAACCGAGGCCGGTGACGATGCCGTCGGCCACGGACTGCAGCGTGTCCGCCAGGCTCCGCGCCGTGTTGAGATCAGCGACGGCCTGGTGCAACTGCCGCATGGTCGCAAGGCGGACGTACGGCTCCGACTCGGCCTCCATTGCTCGCACTCCCCGAGACCTCGACAGCAACTCCAGGTTTCATATCGACGTACTTGTTGCACTGTCACGGCCACTGAATCACAGTGAGCTGCGCACCCGGTACACAGGGTCAACAAATATCGCCCTCTGTGACTCAAGTCACAAGAGATGGCAAAGAACGCCCGAGACACCTCCAGGGGTTCCCGTTGTTTACCGAACGCAAATCGGGACGCATGGTCCCGGAGTCCTAGGACCCGGCTGGTCCCCTGGCCCGATGCGACGCCGGGCCCGGCGGCACTAGCGTGCCCGGTGTGCCCCAGACGACTCCTCCCGCCCCGCGCCCCGAAGCCGTCCTCCATGCTGAAGGGGTGAGCAACGACGAATTCCGTGCCGCCCTGTCCCGTCTGGCCGCGGGCGTGGTGCTGATCACCGCCCAGGAGCCGCCGCTCGACGAGCTCGGCCGGGGCGAGGACGTCGGGATGACCGCGACCGCCTTCATGTCGGTCTCCCTGGACCCGCCGCTGGTCATGGTGAGCCTGCGCAACGACTCACGGATGGACGACCTGCTGGCCGAACAGCCCCTGTGGGCGGTGTCGGTACTGACGGACGGCCAGCGGCACGTCGCCGGGCGGTTCGCCATGAAGGGACGGATCAGCGACCGGCTGCTGTTCGCGGACATCCCGTGCACACGGGGCGGGACCACGGGAGCCCCGCTGGTGGACGGGGCCCTGGCCACCCTGGAGTGCCGTACGGAGCAGCGCGTCGTGGCCGGGGACCACACGCTGGTGATCGGCCGGGTGCTGAAGGCGTCGCTGCCGAGCCCTGACGGCGAGCCCCTGACGTACTTCAAGGGCCGCTACCGGCAACTGGGCTGACCCGAGCCCTCCGCCCGGCACGCCTACCAGTCGCGGCCGGAGCGCCCGCGCTTCGTGTCGCCCCGCTGCTTCTTCTCCCGCAGCCGGCGCTCGTTGATGCCGCGCGGGATCTTCTTCTTGAGGCGCGGCCTGGGCGGCGGCGCCGTGGCCTCCGCCAGGAGGGCGGCGAGCCGCACGGCGGCCGTCTCACGGTTGCGCCACTGGGAGCGGTGGTCCGAGGCCCGTACGGACACGACACCGCCGACCAGCCGGCCCGACAGCCGCTCGAGCGCGCGGGCCTTCCACGCCTCGGGCAGGGATGAGGTCGCCGCGAGGTCGAAGCGGAGCTCCACCTGGGAGTCGCTCGTGTTGACGTGCTGCCCGCCGGGCCCGGAGGACCGCGAGAAACGCCACATGAGTTCGGCCTCCGGCAGGGAGACCGAACCGCGGATGACATAGGGCCCGGACATGACACCCATGTTCCCCGGCCCGCGGCCGGTCCGTCACCTTGTTTTGCGAGCGTTCGGCCAGAAGTTCGGCAAAGAAAGTAAAGCGAGCAGGAACCTCGTGGTCTCTTGTCTGCGTTAGGACGGGTGACGGTAGCTTTCGTGATGGCACGAAGCCCGCACATGACGAGGAAAGGGACTTCCCATGGCTGTAAGCCTGTCCAAGGGCGGCAACGTCTCGCTCACCAAGGAGGCCCCGGGCCTGACCGCCGTCACGGTCGGCCTCGGCTGGGACGTCCGCACCACCACCGGCACCGACTTCGACCTCGACGCCTCGGCGATCGCGGTCGACGCCGCCGGCAAGGTCTTCTCCGACGGCCACTTCGTCTTCTTCAACAACAAGGCGACGCCGGACCAGACCATCGTCCACACCGGTGACAACGTCACGGGCCAGGGCGAGGGCGACGACGAGCAGATCAACGTCAACCTCGCGGGCCTCCCGGCGGACATCGACAAGATCGTCTTCCCGGTCTCCATCTACGACGCCGAGGCCCGCAGCCAGAACTTCGGCCAGGTGCGGAACGCCTTCATCCGCATCATCAACCAGGCCGGCGGCACCGAGATCGCCCGCTACGACCTGAGCGAGGACGCCGCCACCGAGACCGCCATGGTCTTCGGCGAGCTCTACCGCAACGGCGCCGAGTGGAAGTTCCGCGCGGTCGGCCAGGGTTACGCCTCGGGCCTGCGTGGCATCGCCCAGGACTTCGGCGTCAACCTCTGACGTAGACGGCCTCCTCACGGGAGCCCCCGCCCGGCTCAGGCCGGCCGGGGGCTCCCGTGCGTTCGCGGTCCGGTCGCGTCGTCCGGCATCCGCCTCACCTAGCGGAGGCGCCGCCTGGACCGGTGTGAACGTCAAGCCACCCCGTCGAACCCGGGAGCCGGCCGGCCTCGGGCGGTGTGCCGGACCTCTCCGGGCCCGCGACCGGTTCCGGCCCCGGCCCCGGGGTCGCGCCGCCCGCTACCGGCCGAGAGCGGCGACGCCCGCCACGGCGAACTTCTCGTCCAGGGCGCCGCTCGGGGCGCCCGCCACACCGATACCCGCCACCGGGGCGCCCTTGACCTGCACGGGCGAGCCGCCCGCCAGGAACAGGGTGCCGGGGATATCCTTCAGGTTCGGTGCCTGCTCCAGGCGCTCGACCAGCTCCGAGGTGGGCGCGTTCCAGGAGACCGCGGTGTACGCCTTCTTCACGGCGGACTCGGGGGACTGCGGGCCCGCACCGTCACCGCGCAAGGTCACGACGGTGTTGCCGTTACGGTCGACGACGGCCACCGAGATGCGCTGGTTCTCCCTCTTCGCGGCGTCCAGAGCGGCCTGCGCCGCCTTGGTCGCGGCGGCGACGGTCAGGTGGGTGGACTGCTGGAGATTCCGGTCGGAGACGTCGGCCCTCACTGCGGCGGCGGGCGCGGCGGCCGGGGCGGACGCGTTCGCGGACATCGCGCCGAAGGTTCCGGCCCCCAGGGCGGCTGCGGCGACGGCACCGGCCAGGACACGGGTGCGCAGCGACATCTTCTTCATGTGGGACTCCTCGGGTGTTTTCGGTCCGGCCTCGAACCGTCTGGCTTCCGGTACCGATCCTCCGGCCGGATGCGGGCCCGCCCCGTCGGCGTACCGGCTGGAAGCCGCACCCGTGCCGGCTGACCGCCCCGTCAGCCGATCGGTTGATGCGGAGGTGGCCCCGGGGGGTGACCATGGGGTGTCCGCGCAGGTCAGCAACAGCGCGGGAGGCAACAGCGCGGCGATGCGGCAGCGCAGGTCCTGGTCGAGGAAGCGCGGGGTACGAGGTGCGGCGGAACGGAAGCGACCCGGACGCGGAGCGGACGGCGTCGACGGGCGCCACGGACCGGAAGGGCGCGGCCGACGGCCCGGACACCACCGGCCGGCAGGAGGCGGCGGGCTCCCCGGGCACCACCGGCGCCACGGACCGGAAGGGCGCGCCAGGTGACGACCCGGACGCCCGGTGGATGGCCCTCCTCATGCACGCGGCGTTCTTCCTGCTGCTCGGCGCCTCGCTCACGCGCTTCCTGATGCGCCATCCCGGCGAGACCCGGACCCCCTGGATCATCGCGCTGTCGGCCGTGCTCGCCGTGCTGTACCTCCTCGGCCCGGTGCTCGGCTCCCGTCCCACCCCCCGACGGCTGGCCTGGCTCGGCGTCCTCGTCGTGGTGTGGATGGTCCTGGTCGTCCTCGCGCCGAGCTTCGCGTGGTGCGCCGTCCCGCTCTTCTACACGGGCCTGGGAATCCTGCCGCCGCGCGCCGCCCTGGCGCTCGTGGCCCTGCTCACCGTCTTCGTCGTCGCCGCACAACTGCGGCTCGCCACGGGCTTCGACCCGAATCTCGTCCTGGCCCCGCCCGCGGTCGCCGCCGTCGCCACCGCCGTCTTCGTCCACATGCAGCGCCAGGCCGTACGCCAACGGGAGCTCGCCGCACATCAGCGCGAGCTGATCGACGACCTGCTGCGCACCCGGCGGGAACTGGCCGCGACCGAACGCCGCGCGGGGACGCTCGCCGAACGCCAGCGGCTTTCCATGGAGATCCACGACACCCTGGCCCAAGGCCTCTCCAGCCAGCAGATGCTGCTCCAGGCGGCCGACCGCTCCTGGGGCACCGATCCGGCCACCGCCCGGCGTCACGTCCTCACGGCGACCGGCATCGCGGAGCGCAGTCTCGCCGAGGCCCGCCGCTTCGTGCACGACCTCGCCCCGGCCGACCTGGCGGAGGGCGGCGGTCTGGAGGCGGCACTCCACACGCTCGCCGCCCGGGAGACCGCCCAGGCACGCGGCAGCCTCACCGTCCGCTGTCATGTCGAGGGTGACCCGGCCGCCCCGCTGCCCGACCGGGTGCAGTCGGCGCTGCTCCGCATCGCGCAGGGCGCCCTCGCCAACGTCACCGAGCACGCGGAGGCCACCGCCGCCGCGCTGACCCTGACCCACCTCGGTGACCGGGTCGTCCTCGACGTCGCCGACGACGGCCGGGGCTTCGGCCCCGGCCGGCCGGGGCCCCGCCCGCCCCAGGGCGTACGCGGCCACGGGCTGCCGGCGATGCGGGTCCGGGTCCAGCAGCTCGGCGGCACCCTGACCGTCGAATCGGCCCCGGGTGACGGCACGGTCCTGTCCGCCACCGTCCCCCTCCACTCCACCACCCGGCCCGCCTCGGAGGAACGCGCATGACTCCGCCCGTCCGCATCCTGCTCTGCGACGACCACACCGTCGTACGGGCCGGGCTGCTCGCCCTCCTCGGCGGGGAACCCGGCATCGAGGTCGTGGGCGAGGCGGGCAGCGGCGAGGAAGCCGTCGCCCTGGCCGCCCGGCTCGGCCCCGACGTCGTCCTGATGGACCTCCAGCTGGGCCCCGGCATCGACGGGGTCGAAGCCACCCGCCGCATCACAGCCGCCGGAGCGGGCACCGCCAACGTACTCGTCCTCACGACGTACGACACCGACGCCGACATCACCCGCGCCATCGAGGCGGGAGCCACCGGCTACCTGCTGAAGGCCGAACGCCCGGAGGAGCTCTTCTCCGCGATCCGCGCCGCCGCGCAGGGCCGCACCACGCTCTCCCCACCGGTCGCCAGCCGGGTCATGGCCCGGATGCGCAGCCCCCGGCCCACCCTGACCGACCGCGAACGAGACATCCTGGGCCAGCTCTCACGGGGCCTCGGCAACCGTGACATCGCGCGGGCCCTCTTCATCAGCGAGGCCACCGTCAAGACCCACCTGGGCCGGATCTACGACAAGCTCGGCGTGGAGACCCGGACGGGAGCGGTCGCCGTCGCCAAGGAACAACGGCTCCTCCCGTAGCCCCCCGGCCCCGCTCCCCTCCCCCCAGACGGTCGGCACCGCCCCCGCAGCCGACGGGACCCCGGAGCACCGGACGGCGCGGGACGCCCGCACGGCATGACACCATCGAACCGTGCTCGACATCGGCTACTCCCTCTCCCGGCGCTTCCCGGACCCCCCGCAGACCGACTACCGCCGCGCGGATGTCCACGCGCTGCGGCACGACCTGTTCTCCGGGGACGTCTACCTCGCCGACACCAAGGCCGACCGCGAAGTATCCACAGGCTGGGGCTGGGTGCCCGTACTCGACTTCGCCTGGGCGCTCTGCGACATCGTCGAACAGATCGACCGCGACCCCCGGGGCAACCGCTCGCACCGCCAGCAGTACGCCGAGCTGGACTTCACCGAATCGTCCGACCGGATGCTCTTCGAACGGCGCTTCGGCTGGGTGGACATCGAGGCCGACTGGATGCCCGGCGACGAACCCCCGCTCACCTTCAGCCACTCCCTGCTGCGCCGCGAGGCCCGCGACTTCCTGCACGACCTGATCGCCGACCTCGCCGACATGCACGAGGGTCTCGCCGACAATCCCGTCGTCTGGGACCTCCAGGCCCGCTTCCCCCGCCTCTGACGGCACCCGGAGACCCGCGACGCCTACGCCTCCACCCGCACCCCGATCTGCGCCGCGAACGCCGGAGCCAGCTCCATCAGCTGGGACGGGCTGATCACCGCCCCCGCGAGCCGCTCCACACCCCGTACGATGTCCAGCTCGGCGACCGACCGCAAATCGACGGACTCCATCCGCACAGAACTGAAGTCGGCACGCTTCAGCACACAGTCCCGGAACTCCACCCGCACCAGCTGCGCCTCACCGAAATCCGGCTCCGAGAGCACACACCCCTCGAACACGACGTCCTTCAGCCGCGCCTTGCGCAGATTCAGGTAATCGATCTTCCCGCCCCGCACGAGCACCCGCTCCAGCACCGCACCGTGCAGCTGCACCCCGCCCAGCCGCGCGTCCACGACCTCCACATCCCGCAGCGACGCCCCCGCGAGATCGGTGCCCACCCCCCGCACGCCCGTCAGCACCGAGTCGACGAACCTGGCCCGCGCCAGCTCCGCGCGGTCCAGGTCACAGCCGCGCAGCTCGCAGTCCATGAAGCGCGCCCCGGGCCCCGACGCGTCGGCCAGATCCGTCTCCTCGAACCGCACACCGTCGTAATCCCCGTCGGGCTCCAGACCCTCACCGTCGTACGCCACGAGCGAGGGCAACCGGACCTCCGGCCGCCGTGCCTCGGCCACCCCGTCCTTCGCACCCGCGCTCCTGCTGCTCCTGCCGCCTGTACGTGCCATGCCCCCAGCGTGGCGCACACCACCGGCATCACCCCCGGCCCGGCCCGGGCCCGGGATCCCGGCGTGCGCGTCGAAACCGCCGAACACATCGGCCCCGGGGACCTGACCGGTCTCCGGCCCAGCGCACCGGTGCTCGTCGCCAACCGGCTGGACTCCGCCCGCACCCTGCTGGAAGACCCCGCCCTGACCCCGGGACGGCGACCGGACCGCCCTGCTCGACCTCACCCTGCGGACCCGCCGCCGTGACCCGGCCCCGGCCCCGGCCCCGACGCCACCTGCTGGACCACACGCCTCACCGCCCAGGACCCGCCCCGCGCCCCGCCGGGCGAACAGTTCGTCGGACCCGGGCCCCCTCTCCCCGGCGCCCCGCGCGCCGACGTGATCCACCACGCCGAGCACCTGTTCGGGCTCGGCCACCCGGGCCGGCGCGACCGCACACCAGCGCCCGGAGAGCCCGCCCGACCGAGAAGTGGACGAAGCGGCACAAGGCCCCGGAAAGGCGCGGCATGACGGGCAAGCCGCCCTCGTACCGCGAGGGACCTCAGGAAGCCCCGAGTTCCGCCAGCGCCCCGTCCGTCAACCTGTACACCGTCCATCCGTCCTGCGGACGCGCACCCAGCGACTCGTAGAAAGCGATCGACGGGGCGTTCCAGTCCAGCACCGACCACTCCAGACGCCCGTAACCCCGCTCCGCACAGATCCGCGCCAGCTCCGTCAGCAACGCCTTCCCGTAGCCACCGCCGCGCCGCTCGGGACGCACGTACAGATCCTCCAGATACACGCCGTGCACCCCGCGCCACGTCGAGAAGTTGAGGAACCACAGGGCGAACCCGACCACCTCCCCGTCCTCGTCCGACACCGCCACATGCGCGTACGCGGCGGGGCGCTCGCCGAACAGCGCCTCACGCAACTGCTCCTCGGTCGCGTTCGCCTCGTCGAGCGCCTTCTCGTACTCGGCGAGCTCACGGACCATGGCGTGGATGGCAGGAACGTCTTCAACAGTGGCTGTACGAATCATGGGAGGCAGCCTAGACAGGCGGGCAGGCCCCCCGTCCTTCATCTCCGTCCCAGCAACTGCCGGGCGATCTCCGCGTGATCCGCCGCCAGTCGCCGCGCCCCGCCCCGGACCCCCCACAGCCCGTTCTGCAGCACCCGCCCCAACGTCCACGCCCGCGCACGCTCCCGGTCCAGCCCCAGCACCCCGGACAGCAGATCGAACCTCCACAACACCTCGGACGCGTCGAACCTGTTGTACAGCGCCGGGAACAGCTCGAACCCCGGATCGCCGCTCAACGGCTTCGGATCCAGCACGACCCACTCCCCCGCCCGGCCCTCCTCCGCGCGCCCGGCCAGGACGTTGCCGTCATGCAGGTCCCAGTGCAGCAACCGGTCCCCCGGCTCCCCCGCCACCTCCCGCACCGCAGCCGCACAGTCCAGCAGCAGCCGCCGCTCGTCCTCGTCCACCAGTCCCGCGGCGGCCCCGGGCGCCTCCTCCAGCATCCGGGCGGCAGCGTCCCCCAGCCGCCGCATCCCCGGCGGAGCCGGTACACGCACCAGCCGGGCCAGCGACCCGGCGAGCACCCGCACCGCCACCCGCGCATCCGCCACATCGGCCAACGGCCGCCGCTCGTCGAGTCGTTCCAGCAGCATCACCCCGGTCGCCGGGTCATGCTCCAGCAGGCCCACCACCCCCACCCCGGCCGCGCCCCAGACCCGTAGCGCGACCGGCTCCCCCACCGTCTCCTCATCCACCATCTGCAGCTTCAGCGCGGCCCGGCGGCCGTCCGCCTCCCGCACCACCGGAAGCACCAGCGCGCACACCCCGCTCATCGCGACCCCGTCGAGACGCAGCCCCCACCGCTCCAGGAAACTCCCGGCCAGCGCGGGCAACGCAACGGCGAACGCCCGCCCCTGCGCACCCTTGTGCTCGCTCAGGTTCACGACCAGGCCGCCCGGTACGTCGATCACCCCACGAGCGTAGAGGTAACGTCCCCCCAGCGACTGGGCCGCACACGGACAAGCAGGGGACACATGAGCACCGTCAGTACCGTCAACGGCGGCATTTCGTTCTGGTACGCGAAAGAAGGCACCCCCGCCCCACGCGAACCCCTGCCCGGCGACACCGGTGCCGACGTCTGCATCGTCGGCGGCGGTTACACCGGGCTCTGGACGGCGTACTACCTCAAGAAGGCCGCCCCCTTCCTCGACATCACCGTCCTGGAAGCCAAGTTCTGCGGCTACGGCGCCTCCGGCCGCAACGGCGGCTGGCTCTACAACGGCATCGCCGGCCGCAACCGCTACGCCCAACTGCACGGCCACGACGCCGCGGTCCGCCTCCAGCAGGCCATGAACGACACCGTCGGCGAGGTCATCCGCACCGCCGGCCACGAGAACATCGACGCCGACATCCACCACGGCGGCGTCCTCGAGGTCGCCCACACCCCCTCCCAGCTCGCCCGCCTCAAGGACTTCCACTCCGTGGAGATCGCCTTCGGCGAGACCGACCGCGTCCTGCGCGGCGCCCGCGAGACCGCCGAGCGCATCCGCGTCCGTGGGGCCGTCGGTTCCAGCTGGACCCCGCACGGCGCGCGCCTGCACCCCGCCAAACTGGTCAAGGGCCTCGCCGACACCGTGGAGGCCCTCGGCGTCACGATCCACGAGTCGACACCCGTCACCGAGATCAAGCCCAAGCACGCCGTCACCCCCTACGGCACGGTCCGCGCCCCCTACGTACTGCGCTGCACCGAGGGCTTCACCGCGGGCCTCAAGGGACACCGCCGCACCTGGCTCCCCATGAACTCCTCCATGATCGTCACCGAGCCCCTCCCCGAGTCCCTCTGGGACACCATCGGCTGGGACGGACGCGAAACCCTCGGCGACATGGCCCACGCCTACATGTACGCCCAGCGCACCGCCGACGACCGCATCGCCCTCGGCGGCCGCGGCGTCCCCTACCGCTACGGCTCCGCCACCGACAACGACGGGCGCACCCGGCCCGCCACCGTCGAAGCCCTGCGCGACCTGCTCGTCCGCTTCTTCCCCACCACCGCGGGCGCCCGCATCGACCACGCCTGGTCCGGCGTGCTCGGCGTCCCCCGCGACTGGTGCGCCACCGTCACCCTGGACCGCAGCACCGGCCTCGGCTGGGCCGGCGGCTACGTCGGCTCCGGCGTCGCCACCGCCAATCTCGCCGCCCGCACCCTGCGCGACCTGATCCAGCAGGACTCCGGCCAGGCCGGCCCCACCGAGCTGACCGCCCTCCCCTGGGTCAACCACAAGGTCCGCCGCTGGGAACCCGAACCCTTCCGCTGGCTCGGCGTCCACACCCTCCACGCCGCCTACCGCACCGCCGACCGCCGCGAATCCGCCTCACCCCACCTCGGCACCGACCGCCTCGCGAAGACGGCGGACCGCATCGCGGGGCGGCACTGACGAGGGGGCCGGCGCCGGAGGCGGACGCGGTTCCAAAAAATCCGGACGGCGATGTCGAGAACGCGCGTCCGGCTCCGTCCCCGGGGTGAACGCGACCACAATGGGCCGCACCCTCACCGAGGAGAACCACCATGGCCAAGTACCTGCTGCTGAAGCACTACCGCGGCGCCCCGGCCCCGGCCAACGACGTGCCGATGGACCGGTGGAGCCCGGAGGAGATCTCAGCACACATGCAGTACATGAACGACTTCGCGGCCCGCCTGGAGAAGACGGGCGAGTTCGTCGACGGTCAGGCGCTCGCCCCCGAGGGAGCATGGGTCCGCTACGACGGTGAGGGGCGCCCGCCGGTCACCGACGGACCGTTCGCGGAGACCAAGGACCTCATCGCCGGCTGGATGATCATCGACGTCGACAGCTACGAGCGCGCCGTCGAACTGGCCGGGGAGCTGTCGGCCGCCCCCGGAGCGGGCGGCAAGCCGATCCACGAATGGCTGGAGGTGCGCCCGTTCCTGACCGCGCCGCCCACCATCACGGAGTGACGTCACCGATGGACGAGCTCTCGCTCAGGAGCCTCGTGCCGAGCGTGATCGCTGTCCTCGTCCGCCGCGGAGCCGACTTCGCGTCGGCCGAGGACGCCGTCCAGGACGCGCTGGTGGAGGCCCTCGGGGCCCGGGCGGCCGGCCCTTCCCCGAACTCCCGGCCTCCCTCGGGCGGGGGAGAGCCCATCCGCGACCCCAAGGGCTGGCTGGTCACCGTGGCCTGGCGCAAGTTCCTCGACGCGGCGCGCGCCGACACCGCACGCCGCCGGCGCGAGGACCGTTTCGAGGACGAGCCGGCGCCCGGCCCGGCGCCCGCGGTGGACGACACACTCCGGCTCTACTTCCTGTGCGCCCACCCGTCCCTGACCCCGGCATCGGCGGTCGCGCTCACGCTGCGTGCCCTCGGCGGGCTGACCACCCGCCAGATCGCCCAGGCCTACCTGGTGCCCGAGGCGACCATGGCGCAGCGCATCAGCCGGGCCAAGCGCACCGTGGCCGGCACCGGCACCGGCACCTCCCCCGCCCGGGCGGAACCGGGAGCCCGGGGGCGTTTCGACCGGCCCGGCGACGTCGCCACCGTGCTGCGCGTCCTCTATCTCGTCTTCAACGAGGGCTACTCCGGTGACGTCGACCTCGCCGCCGAGGCCATCCGGCTCACCCGGCAGCTCGCGGCCGGCATCGACCACCCCGAGGTGTCCGGGCTGCTCGCCCTCATGCTGCTCCACCACGCCCGGCGTGCCTCCCGGACCGCGTCCGACGGCAGCCTGGTGCCGCTCGCCGAACAGGACCGCGGCCGATGGGACACGGAGCTGATCGCCGAAGGCGTCGGAATCCTCCAGGCGGCCCTCGCCCGAGACCGTCTGGGCGAGTTCCAGGCCCAGGCCGCCATCGCGGCACTCCACGCCGACGCGCCCACCGCCGGGGAGACGGACTGGGCACAGATCGTCGAGTGGTACGACGAGCTCACACGCCTGACCGACAGCCCGGTCGTCCGGCTCAACCGCGCGGTCGCCGTCGGGGAGGCCGAGGGACCGCGTGCCGGCCTGGCGGCGCTCGCGGCACTGGACACCTCCTCCCCGAACCCCCGGCGCCACTCGGGCGAGGCGCATCCCCTCCCCCGCCACGCCGCGGTGGCGGCGTACCTCCACGAGCGCGACGGCGACCTGGCGACGGCGGCCCGGCTGTACGCCGAGGCGGCCCACAAGGCGCCCAACCTCGCCGAACGCGACCACCTGACACGCCAGGCCGCCCGTCTCCACGCCCGCCGATGCCACTGACGGGCCGCACTCGGATTCCCCGCAGCGCCGGGCCTCCACCCGCAGGGCCCGCCCCCGGTGACGTCGACACAACCACCGGAACGAGGAAAGCCCAGCTCAGAGAACATCTGAGCTGGGCTTTCCGCTGAGCCCCCTGTCGGATTCGAACCGACGACCTACGCATTACAAGGGCCTGCACGATCGTGACGAACGATGCCGGCACATGCCGTTCGGTACCGTTTTCGCAGGTCACAGGCGGGCGGCACCCTCAACCGCATCACGGGGTGCCGCCTGCTTCCGTACCGTCCGCTCACGCAATGCTCACGTGATACCGGCTTGCCGGGCCTTGCAGCCAGAGGGTCGGCGGCGCGGCGGCGTCAGCGGATGAAGAACCGCGCCGCGATGACCTGGATCGCGATGGCGCCGCCGGCGTAGGCGGCACCCTTCAGCATCTGGACCGCGAGCGCCCAGCGGAGGAAGCGCAGCCGGCGCAGGATCTTGCGCCACGAGCACCAGACGGCACCACCACCGGTGCCGCCCTTGCGCATCCAGACAGCCTTGATCTTCCTGGCAACCCTGGCCAGGTAGGCCGTACAGTTCATTAGCGGGAACTCCTTCTTGTCTTCGATTCGAAGCAGGGCGTTTCCTGCAGGGGAGGTTGGACCACGGTTCGCAGCCTCTGGCCGGCCTTCCCTGCTCTGCCTGCACGGAGGCGCACGGGAGCAAGCGCTACATGAATTACGAGCGCCACTCAGCGCAGGAGCGCGCACAGAATACCCCGCCTTCACACCTTCGGGTAACACGGATGATCACCCGACTCCGCATTAAGGCACATGCTGGCAGCAAGCGTGATTTTTACGGGATCCCTGCCCGCATATTCCGCAGAACGCAGGATCACCTCCATTTCGGAACGCATTCGGACACGCCCCAGCGCGGCCACCAGTTCGCCGATTCCGTCCTCATCGAGACTCGCCCCCAAGCTCCACAGGGAGGCGGCCCGGTCGGCGAGGGAGAGTGCCGCCAGGCGGCCGGGAAGTGTCGAATCCTCCATACCCGTACTGCCGCTGTTGCGCCGGTCCCCCTTGTCGGCACGGCCGTCCACTTCGTTGCGCCGGTCCCCCTGGGGCGACTTCTGGCGGCAGGCGCATTCACCCGCGCAGCGGCGGCAAGACGCACTCCGCGCCGCCTGCAGGAGCCCCTCAAGGCGAGCAAGCACCTGACCAGTCCGGCCTTCTTCACCCACCCGTCCGTCCTGCACCAAAGGTCCGAGTGCGCGCGAGATTCCCGACCGAGGCAGCCTTCGCCCATGCAGCCAGTGCGAAAGCAAGGAAGAGGAGACGCCAAGAGCCCGAGCCTTCTCGGCCATGGTCGCTCCGGGGAGGACCTGGGGCAGCACCTCCTGGAAGGCGAGCGCGAAAGCCTTCACCTCCTCCGCAGCCTCGCCCACGCAGGAGCGTTTGATCGATCCGAGTGACGGCATGCAAAAGAGCCTCTCGCTCGCCAGAGATCAGCAGGGTTACGTGATCACCGGAAGCCTAGCCCCTCCCTGCGACACCAGGGGACGATCAGACGTTTTTACGTCGATGTATTAATGGAAGCGGTCAGAATGAATCCATAAATGCGCATTTAAGGGTCAAAACGGATCTTTACTTCAGCAAGAAATGTAAAGACATCGGAACTACTGGAGTAAGCGATGCCTCCCGTGCTAATAATGATCCGGAGCCGCAGCCTGAGACACATATCCAGGACTGCACCGGAACACTGCATGGAGCGGGGGGCACTGTGACGCCATCGTGGCGCGATGACAGCCTCGGAACGATGAAGCGGGTCGCCCTCTGGCTGGTCGCAGAGGTCGGCGAGGGAGAACCCTTTACCAAGGAGGCGCTACGCGAGGCGTTTCCCGGGGTGTCCCAAGTGGACCGGCGGATGCGGGACCTCCGGGACTTCGGGTGGCGTATCGACACCAACAGGGAGGACGCCAGCCTCGACTCGCACGAACAGCGTTTCGTGAAGCGCGGCGACCCCGTCTGGGAACCGGGCCGCGCCACCCGGAAGACCGGTACGACGGCCATCGGCGCGGGGCGCCGGCGCGAGGTGCTCCAACGGGATGGTTATATGTGCCGCTCCTGCGGGATCGCCCCAGGCGAGACCTATGCCGACACCTACGAAGCGGCTCAACTGGACATCGCACGTCGAGAGGTCCTGAAGCCCGACGGGACCAAGGCCACCGAGCTGATCACCGAGTGCAAGCGGTGCCGCATCGGCGGCAGGGAACTGGTCGCGGACCTCGACCGAGTCCTCAGGGAAGCCGCCGCACTCAGCTCTATCGAGCGCGAGGTACTGTCCGGCTGGATGGAAGCCGGCGAGCGGCGGTTCGGTCGGCTGGAACAGCTCTGGAGCGACTACCGGTCCCTGCCCGAGGAGTCGCGCACCCATCTGCGCAAAAAGCTCGGACTCGACTGAGTATCCGGCAGGTGCGGACAGTGGCCGAAGCAGGACGAACAGAAGCAGGAACGAGGACAGCGGAGATGGCAATGGAGTACGGACTGCCCCCGAGGGCAGAGGAAAACCGGTCCATCGTCCGGGGCCGGCTCGCCGAGAGCGCGGCCGGCAGCGGCACCCGCGAGACGTTCACCGTCGAGTGGCGGGGCAAGCCTGAGCACCTCGAAGTGATCGAGATGCAGGTCGGCGACCTGTACTACAACCCGGCGACCCATCGGATCCGTGCACAGGCCGGTCATGACCCCGAGAAGTCCGCAGCTCTCCAGGCCGATTCCTGGAGTACGGAGAGCCAGACCTACCTAGGCCGTCTGCTGCAAGTCGTCCCGCACGACCCGGCAAGGACCGACCCCGAGTTCGACGAGCTGCTCACCAGTCTGAAGGACTTCGGGCAGACCGATCCCGGATTGATCACCCACGAGGGCATCCTCGTCAACGGCAACACGCGGCGCGCCGCACTCCTGAAGCTCCACGGGCCCACCTACCCCATGCGCGTGGCCGTGCTGCCCCCTTCCTGCGACTGGCGGGACATCGCTGCCATCGAGCTCTCGCTGCAGTTGCGGAAAGAGCACCGGCGGGACTACTCGTACATCAACCGGCTGCTCGCCGTGGAGGAGCTGGTCGAACAAGGCACCCCGCTCGCGGCGATCGCCGCCACTTTCCGCACCACCGCTGCCCGGGTCCGGCAGGACCAGTGGGTGCTCTCCCTCATCCGCCAACTGGTCAAGCGCAGCGAGACTTCCGGAGAGCGGCTGTCGCTGGTCGCGTTCGAGGAACAGGCCGAGAAGTTCCGCGAGCTGCACCGCGCCTATGAGAAGCAGTACAGCGCCAACCCTGAGCGGGCAGATCTGCTGGTGGAGAACCGTCTGGCCGCCATGCTCCTGGGCTTCGCCAAGACGGACGTGCGCTTCATCGACGCCGCATTCCGTGACACGTATCTGTCCAAGACCCTGCCGGCGGGCATAGTCACCGCCTCCGCAACCGCAACCGCAACCGCCCAGGAAGGCGTCGCGATCCCTGGTCTAGGACGTGCGGTGCAAGGCCCCAGCCAGGCTGTCTCCGCGGCCAAGGCCCTGACGGATACCGTCCTCCACGCTCGGGTGGTCATCCAAGCCGGCAGCTCCGCGCCGGCGGAGGTAGTCACTGCAGCGCAAGACGAGGTCAAGCGCATGCACAAGGCGATGGATGAAGCCATCACCGACGCCGGCCGCGACGCCCGCATCACCAAGCGCAAGCAAGCTGCCCCAGCTCGCCTCGCCGACGCGAACCGCAGCATCGAGCAGTGCGTCACGGACCTCGTCCTCTCCCGCTCGCAGCGAAGCCTCGACGAGGAAGCCTTCGACGACGCCATCGTCGAACTGCGGAAGAGACTGGAGAAGCTCGCGATCGAAGCCCGCCGGACTGTCGGCGAACCCGGCGACGGCCTGTCGTGGCTCCTCGATGCCACAGGAAAGGCACGCTGAGTGGGTAATCAGCCCAGTCTGGTGATCGGCTTCGACACCACTCGCACCCAAGCGGCACTCAGGACCGTTCCCGAGTGCCGCGGCGAGTTGGGACAGATGATCGCCAGCTTCCCCGGTGGCCGGATGACCGACCGCCTCTCCGCCGCTGTCCCTATCGACAGCTTCCTGGCCAGTCTCGGCTCCCTAGCGGCATGGCCGCAGCCCGAGAGCGTGGTCTGGGAGGACGACTTCCGCGCCCTTGTCAGCGAGATGCTCGACACCGCGGAGACGGCGGACCGGTTGCTGAACGGCACACCGGGCGAGGAGAGCGTCGCCCCGGAAGAGGTGCCAACCCTGCTGGGCGATGCTTGGACGGGGCCCCTCACCCCCTTCCAGCTCCGGGACATCGCCCGGCTGCTCTCGGTCGGCCACGGGGCCAACTTCAGCGTGCCCGGTGCCGGCAAGACCCGCGTCTCCCTGGCCGTGTTCTCGGCCCTGCGGGAGCGGGGGGCGGTCAACCGCATCCTGGTGGTCAGCCCCAAGTCGGCCTATGAGGCGTGGCAACTGGAGGCGCGAGAGTGCTTCTCCTCGCCTCTGGACGTACAGGTACTCGGCAAGTCGGTGCCTCCGTCAGCAGACATCCTCCTCCTCAACTACGAGCGGCTCGACCGGGCGCTCGCCGGCCTGTCGCAGTGGTTGAAAGCAGCCCCGGCCATGCTCATCCTCGACGAGGCCCACCGTATGAAGCTCGGCGGCGCGGGCGTCTACGGCGCGGCCTGCATGGCGCTGGGGCCGCTCAGCCGCGTGCGCATGATCCTCAGCGGTACCCCGGCGCCGAACGGGGCGAAGGACCTGGAGAACCTGCTCTCCTTCGTCTGGCCCGGCCACGGGCGGCGCGTGGTCACCCAGGCCGTAGACGGTGGCGACCTAGCCCATGCAAGCCAGGTGCTGCGTCCCCTCTACACCCGGACAACCAAGGCAGAGCTGGGGCTGCCTCCTGTCGACCTGCGCGTCCGCCCTCTCCGCATGCCTCCCCTGCACCGAGAGATCTACGACGCCTTGATCGGCAAGTTCTCTCCGCGCGCAGCAGCCGACCGAGGCGATCTCGAGGCACTCGGCAAGGCAGTCCTGCGTCTGCTCATGGCCGCGACCAGTCCGGCGCTCCTCGTCGGCGGCTCGACCCGCTACGAGCCGCTGAGCTTCCGTGTCCCGCCTTTGGATGTTCCGGAGGGGGACTCGCTGGCGGCCCTCCTCCGCAAGCTCCCCGATTACGAACTGCCGCCCAAGTACACGGAGACGCTGTCCATCGTCTCCGCCAATGCCGCGGCAGGCCGGAAGACCCTGGTGTGGACGGGCTTCGTCCGGAGCATCACGTCATTGCAAGCACTGCTCGCACCGTTCCAGCCCGCCGCAGTGCACGGGGGTACTCCCGACCGGGAGGAGGAGCTGCGCCGCTTCCGCGAGGACCCGGATTGCAGCGTCCTCATCTCCAACCCGGCGACCCTGGGTGAGGGCATCAGCCTCCACCAGGTCTGCCATGACGCCGTGTACGTCGACCGCGACTTCCAGGCAGGCCGGTTCCTCCAGAGCCTGGACCGCATCCATCGCCTGGGCCTCGCCCCGGATACGGAGACGCGGGTCACCGTCCTCACCTCGGTGGGAAGTGTCGATGATGTCGTCTCGATGCGGCTCGCCGAGAAGCTGGAGTTCATGGGCAGCATCCTCGACGACCCCGAGGTGCAGCAGCTCGCCGACCCGGAGGACGAGGCCCCGATGGCAGCAGGGATGAACTCGGCCGACGTCCAGGCGCTGCTGGAACACCTCAAGGAGCGCCCGGCGTAGCGGGCGCCACCAGCCCCCTCCGGTGCTCGTCAAAGCGCGCCCTCGCCGAGGAGCCGCTCGATGGCGTCCGCTTCCCGCTGCAGCACGATGCGCCCGTCGCCGTCGCTGAAAGCGAGGAGGCGGCTGCCTGCATCGAGCCCCGCCTCCGCTAGGAGTCCGAGAGGGAGTACGAGCTGCCCGTCGTCGCCGACCAGGAGTTCTGCTGGTTCGCGTATCACGCCCAGCAGTCTGCCAGCACCGTCCCGCAACCGACTGCCCCAGCACATCCTCTGCCGATAGAGTCCCGCTGTGGACGGCGAAACGATCAGCGTGCAGGCGCCCCTGTGGCCAGTTGGTGAGAGCGACGACCCTGCCTTGGAGGCGGTGGCCGAGGAGATCCTTCGCGCGGACCCGGACGGCAGCCGGTTCGCCGGCGCGGTCCGCCGCAGCATCGACATGCTGCTGGACGGCCAGCACACCGGGCGCTTCCGCTGGGACCAGCTCTTCAAGACCGAGAAGGCCCACCTGGGGACCCTCATCGAGATCAACGTGCAGCGCGAATTCGGCTTCGCGGACGGCGCCAGCATGGACTACTCGATCGCCGGGTCGGACGTCGACTGCAAGTACTCCCAGACCCTCGGCCAGTGGATGATCCCGCCCGAAGCCCACGGGCACCTGCTGCTCGTCGTCTGGGCCAGCGACGAGCAGTCCCAGTGGTCGGTGGGACTCGTACGGGCACTGCCCGAGCGGCTCAACAACGGCGGCAACCGCGACGCGAAGAAAACACTGAACTCGGCCGGCCGGGGCGCAGTGCGTTGGCTGTTCCGCGATGCGCCCCTCCAGGAGAACATGCTGCTGCGCCTCTCCCAGGCGGACATCACAGCTGTCTTCTCCCACAAGAGCGGCCAACGCCGCGTGGACGAACTGTTCGTCCGAGCGCAGGGGCGCAGGGTCAGCCGCAATGTCGTTGCTACGGTGGCTATGCAGGAGGACTACATGAAGCGCGTCCGCTACAACGGCGGATCGCGCTCCAGGCTCCAGCCCCGCGGGATAGTGATCTTGGGTCACTACAGCCGCCATGGGCGCATCGCCGAAGTCCTGGGGCTGCCGGTTCCGGGCCCTGGTGAATCCGTCAGTGCCCGCCTGGCCCTTGCACGGGCCTGTCACGCAGGGGCACCGACAGTAGAGCTGGACGAACAGAAGTGGGTCCTGGCCACGGCCGACGACCCCGAAGAAGAAGTACCGAGACTGCCGGAAATATGAACGGTCACAGCAAGCCCAGCACAGTGCCGGAGTCGGGGCCCCAGACAGGCCCATGGGTCCCACCCGAGGGATCGTGGGCCTCGTCAGCCGCGAACCGGCGCAGCATGCTGGGCAACCGGAGCCGCGACACGGCTCCAGAACTACTGCTGCGGTCACTCGTCCACGCAGCGGGGCTGCGCTACCGGGTGGCGGCCAAGCCCTTGCCCAAGATGCGGCGCACAGCTGACATGGTCTTCCGCCCGGTAAAGGTGGCTGTGTTCATCGACGGGTGTTTTTGGCACGGCTGCCCTGCCCACTTCGTCATGCCGAAGACCAACCGTCCGTACTGGGAAGACAAGATCGGGCGGAACGTCCAGCGCGACCGGGACACCGACCAGCGCCTGGCCGACGAGGGCTGGCTCGTGTTGCGCTTCTGGGAACACCTCGATCCCGAGGCGTGCGCCGACACCGTAATCGACGCGGTGAGGTCTCGGCGGCAGGCGGCAGCGGGGTCGCGGCGGCCCCATTAGGCCCCGCGAACACCGTACCCCGCTTTCAAGTACACCCTCAGCGGGTGGTCAGCTGATCTTCGCCTGGTTCAGTGAGAACAGCTCGTGCCGCTGGTGCCCCTCCTGGCCGACGAAGGCTTTGAACTCTCCGAGGCTGTAGGCGTACGTACCGCCGGAACGCTGCTCCCTCCGGATCTCGAAGTCCCTCTCGAGATGCGCGATGTGCCGCTCGACCTCAGGCTCAGACAGACGCTTGCCCGCCTTCTCCAGGCGTCCGATGATCTGGGTGATGCCGAGGAACCTCTGCTTCTCGGCCTCCGCGCGAAGCAGTTTGTACACAGGATCGTGCACCGTCTCCGTGTCCTCGACCAACTTCGCCGGAGCGCCCTCCTTGTCCAGCGCGCGGGCGATAGACCGGCCGATGGCCTCGGCCACAGGCGGGGGGAAGGCGTTCCCGACCTGCCGGTACCGGCTGGTCTTCTTCCCTTCGAAGACCCACTTGTCCTCGGGCTTCCATCCTTGGATGCGGGAGACCATCTCCACCGTGAGCTTCGGCCCGGGCTTCCCCTCGGCAGGCTCCCAGTCCTCGCCTGGTGCTTCATCCGCCACACCATGGGCATCGACCCCGAGCTTGGCCCAGGCAGCCTTGGCACGGGTCGGCCCCAGGTCCGCCCCTCCGTGCTTCTTAGAACCGCCGACGATGGTCGGCGCAATGTCGTCAGCGCCCTCGGCCCATTCCTCAGCGCCCTTCCAGCCACGGGCAGCCATGAGGTCGTAAAGCGTCTCACCGACCTTCGGACGCTCGCCTTCCAGAGGCTTCGGCCAGGCAAAATAAGGTGCGTACTCGCGCTGGAGCGCCACAAGGACGAACCTCGGGCGCAGCTGCGGTACGCCGAAGTCCGCAGCGTGGAAGAGCTCCCACTGCGCTACGTAGCCAGCGTCTTGCAGCGTGTCCAGGACGTTCTGCCGGTAGGCGGCGAAACGGTTCGCGCTGAGCCCTCGCACGTTCTCCAGGAGAAGGGCCTTGGGCCTTACCCGCTCGGCCAGCCCGACCGCCCAAGCGAACAGGTCTCGCTCGTCAGCGGCGCCAAGCTGCTTGCCCGCAATAGTGAAGGGCGGGCAGGGGACGCCGCCGGCGATCAAGTCCGGGGTGCCGTGCTCAGCACAGAACTGCTCAGGGTTCCAAACCGACCGGTCAGCCACGTCCCCAGTGCGCACATCGCAGCCCGGCATGTTCCTTTTCAGGGTTTCCGCGGCCGTTGGGTCGAGCTCCACGGCGACAGCGTGCTCGAATCCGGCGCGCTCCAACCCCAGAGCCTGCCCGCCAGCACCTGCGCAGATCTCGGCAACCTGAAGCTTGGCCATTAGTCCTCCATACGTGCGCACCGCCCGCCGCGCGCTCGGCTGCACTCGCGACGGACCGGACTCGAACACGTTAGCGAGTCCGTCTCCGCTCACGAACATCCCAGCAAGATCGCAACAAGTCCACTGGGTCGGGGCAGGAACAACTGAGCTGACCGCGAACGCGGTCAGCGAGGTGGCCTATATTAGTTCGTCGGCATCAACTCCTGCGGTTATCCACAGGCACTGCTCGGCGAAAAGGGACGAGCGTCTCATCCGAAGGCAGAACTGAACCCTTCTGCCTGATGTAGATCCGATACGACAGCCTGGTCAGTTTCGGACACCGAGCGTAGTCGCTAGTACTACTACAGGCCGAACCGTCTAACCTGCGGAGCATGATTCGTGCCGTGGTGTTCGACGTCGGTGAGTGCCTCGTTAATGAGACGCGGGAGTACGGGACCTGGGCGGACTGGCTGGGGGTGCCGCGGCATACCTTCGCCGCCATGTTCGGGGCAGTCATCGCCCAGGGCCGGGACTACCGGGAGACCTTCCAGGAGTTCCAGCCAGGATTCGACCTGACCGAGGAGCGCGAGAAGCGCGCGGCGGCGGGGAAGCCTGAGTGGTTCGGCGAGGACGACCTGTACGCCGATGTGCGGCCCTCGCTGACTGCGCTGCGTGAGGCCGGGCTGTGGGTGGGTATAGCCGGGAATCAGACGGTGCGGGCGGGTGGACTGCTGCGAGGGCTGGATCTGCCGTCCGATTTGATCGCTACCAGTGACGACTGGGGGGCATCGAAGCCTGACGTGGCCTTCTTCAAGCATGTGATCGAGGCGACGCCTGCCGAGCCGGGCGAGATCTTGTACGTCGGCGACCGCCTCGACAACGACATCCGCCCGGCCGTGCAGGCCGGCCTGCTGACAGCGCTGATCCGGCGTGGACCCTGGGGCACGATCCAGCAGCGTGATCCAGACGCCGACACGATTACAACGATGCGGATCGACTCGTTGGCGGAGTTGCCGGGGAAGATCGCTAAGTTCAACGCTGGAGAGCGCTGACTGTCGTACCCCAGTCGTAGAGGCGGTCGTCGAGGGCACGGACGCATTGCTCGTTCTGCCAGGGGGCGAGCGTGCGCCGGACCTCGCGGACGCGGTCCATGCCGGTGGCGTACCAGGTGATCGCGAGCTGGTCGAGGGCTTGGGTTGCGTAGCGGCATGCCTCTTCCGGTCGGCTGTCCGCAGCTTCAACGGCTGCGAGGTCACCGAGGATGACGGTGCGCTGTTTGTCGGCTGTAGGCGGCAGGCCGTCCAAGACCTGGCCAAGGGTCTCCCGCGCCTGGGGGAGGTGGCCGGCCTTGAGCTGCGTGTTGCCCTTGAAGGCAGCCAGACGCATGGAGCTGAACCAGTCCATCCAGATCGGTGTCGGGTGCTCGGAGCCTGCGGCAAGGGTGTCCTCCGCGTGGCTGATCAGTCGCAGTGCGGTGCGTGGGTTGCCGCAGCGAGTCTCGCATTCAGCCTCGACCGCGTCGAGCCAGGCCCAGAGTTCCGCGGAGCCACTTCCGCGGCGTGCGTAAGTACGGGCGGCGACCATGCGCTCGACCGCTGCGTCGCGGTCTCCTGCCCACCCAGGTATGAAGGCCATATGGGCGAGGACTGCCGATCCGAGGATTGGGTCGTCGGCCTCGCCTGCGGCTTGGAGCGCACGCAGGAGCGTTTCGGATGCCTGGTCGGGCTGGCGTAGGTCGAAAAATTCGATGCGCCCGGCAAGCAGGTAGGACTCGGCCAGGGCGGCGGCGAGGATTCTGCGGGTGGGGTTCGCTGTCTCGGGCAACAAAGCACAGCCAAGCCGAGCGTGCTCCATGACTGCGGGATGCAGGGTGGCTGGTGCCACGGACCAGTACAGGTGCCGGTGGGAACGTGTGACGGCTTCGAAGTCCTTGCCGACGGTGGCCGGCTGCGTCGCGGTGGTTGACTGGGCGGGGACTGAGGCCAGCCGCGCTCCGGGCCGGCGTCGGCGCGAGATGTCGCTGGCTGCCACTTCGGGCTGACGCCCCTCAGTTCCCCAGGGAGGGGTGAAGCCGAGGTCCTCCATGCTTTGACCCAGCAAGTGGGTTAGGACTCGGTGTACGTCTGGCTGCGGCCAGGGCGGTGTGGCGGACTCCCAGCGCCTGATCTGGCGGACGCCGACAGCGAGACCTCGGATGCCGAGCTTGGGCGCGGCCTTGGTGATCGCGTCAGCCAGGGCCTGTTGGGAGTTGTATCCGGCAGCCATACGGGCGGCCTTGAGGCGGGTGTTGCCTGCGATACGGGACATGGATCTCCTCGGGGAACGAACTCTCGTCAGAGGGTGGCATGCGATGTCCCCGTAACGGCGCAAAATCATCCCCGGTCAGGCAAGGAAGCCCTCCAGAAGTCCTGTTGGTGGCCTCTCAGAGTCCTCGAATAGGGCCTCTAGTGCGTAGAAGATGGCATCTCCTCGAGCCAAGGAGCACCGGGCGGCTTGGCCTCGGGGGACTCTGCATAAGCATGTCGGCAGCACTGACAGCCGCTTCAGGCGAAGCGGATTCGGCGGGGTGGAGGTGCGGGGAATGGGCGGTACAGGGGTGGCCGAGCCGTGGACCGAGCACGGTCTCGGCCCGTTCGGGCCGGCAGTCCACAAGTCGTATTCGAGAACGCAGCACGCCACAGACGGCAGTGCCTTCTTGAAGGTCTACGTGGGCATCGATCCCGACGGCAGGCGTCGGCGCGAAGTTGCAACGATCAAGCGCGCCGCCTTACGGGGGATCTCGGTTCCGCTCGTCCTTGCCTCCGGGGGAGGCGAAGCCGGCACTTGGACCGTTTTCCGGACGATGACCGGGACGCCGTGCTCGATAGGCACGCGTGAGGCGGTTGAGCGATACATCGGTCACGTCGTGGCTGTGAGTGGGCGACTTCACCGGCCCACTGCTGGCGTCACACCAGGCTCAGGTTGGGGAGCAAGGCGTGTCGATCTATGTTCCTCTCACCAGTTCCTTCTGGACCAGCTCTCCAGTTGTTGTCACCGACTGCCCTGGTGGTCGGTGCTGAGCGCGGCCCTTCAAACCATCGATGCGCACCCGGTCGTTCACCTGCACGGCGATCTCAAGGCCGAGCACCTCCTCGTCGACGGCGATCGCCTGCACGTGGTCGATTGGGAGGCGAGTGCCCGCGGACCGGCCGTCCTGGACTACACCGATGTGGTCTTCCACCTCATACGTGACCTGCTGTACGAGGACGTTCCACCCGCGCGTATCCCGGTCGATCTCGTGACCCGGCTGCCCTTCAGCGGCCCGGTTCTAGCCTGGCGGCTGCTCCTATGGCTCGATCGCCGTCGGCCCCAAGACATCCGGCTCGTCACCGTCCACGAGGTCTGTCGACTCGCGGCCGACGAGCAGGACATCTCCGCGTACCAGTCGCTGGCCCACACCATCGTCCGCCTCCGCGCTGCCGGCGTTCCTCGCTGACTCTGCCCCTCATTGCTCGGCCAGGCGTGCTGACGCCTGCGCTCATCCGCCTCTGCCCCCGGAAAGGGAGTTCGTGATGCCTCGTACGAGCATGACCATCGACAACAGCCATCTCGTCATCGACACCGGCATGGCCCAGCCGAACGCGACAACCATCGTGGAACGCAAGGGACTCGGCCACCCAGACACCCTGGCCGACCATCTTGCCGAGCGACTGTCCCGTGCCTACAGCCGCTACACGGTCGAGCACTTCGGCGCCGTACTGCACCACAACTTCGACAAACTCGCGCTCCTCGGAGGAGCCAGCGAGGTGCGCTACGGGGCCGGCGGGATGACCTCGCCGGTGCGGGTTCTGGTCAACGGCAGGGCGGCGCCAATGTGTGGTGGCGAGCCCATCCCGGTCAGGGAGATCGTGGAGGCCGAGGTGCGGGCCTTCTTCGCCGAGCGGCTCGCCGAGGTCTCGAATCACCTCGACATCGCCTTCAACATCACCAGCAATTCCAGCCCTGGTGCCGTCCTCACCGGGGATGCGGTGCCGGACCGAACCCGTTGGTTCAACCCGCGCTCCATAGACGATCTGCGGGAGCGGCGCGTGCGGCTCTCGAACGACACCTCCCTCGGCACCGGATGGGCGCCGGAGAACCACTTCGAGTCGTTCGTCCGCAAGCTGGTGGACCATTTCTCCGGCGAGAGCGAATTCACGCTCTCCCGCGCCTGGTGCGGCTCGGACGTCAAGCTTATGGGGTACTGGGACGGGGACCAAGCGGACATCGTGCTGTGCGTCCCGCAGAAGTCGCGTCACGTGGGCAGCCGCGCGGAGTACCGCCGGAACACCGAGAGCATCCTCGCCGAGTGCTACCGGCTTGCCGGACTACGGCTGCCCGGCTCCAAGGCTCGCTTCCGGTTGAACGCACGCGACGTGCCGGAGAAGGACGAGCTCTATCTGACCTACACCGGCAGCTCGATCGAATCCGGTGACGAAGGCGTGGTGGGGAGAGGCAACCGCGTAAACGGCCTCATCACGCCGCTGAGGCCGATGAACCTGGAGGGGGCCAACGGCAAGAACCCGGTCTATCACGTCGGCAAGCTGTACAACGTGGCTGCGCAGCGGCTCGCCAACCGGCTTCACGAAGCGACCGGGGGGCATGCTGAGGTGCATTTGGTGAGCACCACGGGGCAGCGGCTGGATCAGCCCTGGCGCATCCTCGTTCGGCTGTCCTCGCCCGATGCCGAGGTCGACAAGGTGCAGGCGTTGATCACGGAAGCTCTCGGGGAGTTCCCGGCTCTGACGGATGAGCTTGTTTCCGACGGGATTGTGCTGAGCTGATGAATGCGCGGACACTCGGAGAGATTCCAGCAGGATCCCGACAGCGATTGCTCGACCACTACGGGCCGGGTGCGCAGATGTGGCTGGCTGCGGTACCTGGCCTGCTGGAAGAAGCTGCGAAGCGCTGGAAGCTGTCTCTCGGCGGCTACCACGACGCCGGACACGCCTCAGTGATCGCGTTGGCCACCTCCCCCCACGGCTGCCCGCTGCTGCTAAAGGCATGGGCTGACCCTGCCCGATACCGGCACGAGATCAGCGCTCTGCAGCTGTGGGCCGGCGGTCCGACGGTGGACGTCGTCGAGACCGCGGACGATCTTGGGGTAGCCGCCCTCGAACTGGTGGCAGGCCGCCCCGGTGGTGCTCAGCGGCCTCCGCGCGAAATGCAGATGGTCGCTGCCGCCCTCCAAGGGCTGCACACCATCGGCCGCCGCAGAACCCTGCGAGGTGCCTTACCTCACCTCGCAGACCACATCCGCACCGAAATGCTGCCGCGGATCCAGCGACGGACACAGACACTCTGCCTCGGCTCATGGCGCCAGCTCGTCGACGCCACGTACCCAGCCTTATCCGGCTTACGGGAAGACGCCGGTCGCACGACCGTCCTTCACGCAGACCTATACCGCGAGAACGTGCCCTTCGACTGGCTGGGGCACCCGCGCCTGCTGGATCCGCTGCCCATGGTGGGCGACGCGGTATTCGACTGGGCCTTCTGGACTGTCTACTACGACCTCGGGCGCGGAACCGACAGGCGGCTTGCCGCCGCCGCCCGGATCTCCCGGATCCCCGTCCCTGTACTCGCCCCCTGGTGCAGAGCGCTGGCCGTCGACGGACTCCTCTTCTACGTGGAGACCGCGGACCCGAGAGCGCAACGCATGTCGGAAGTGCTCTCCAGCCTCTCGGCGTCGATCCCGAGGAGGGACTCGTGACCACCTACATCCTCCGCCATGGGCAGACGAACTACAGCAGGCGATATCTGGTCAATGGTGATCCGTCCAAGCCCATCCGGCTGACCGAGGAGGGGCGGCAGTCGCTCAGCCGAGGCTGGGCGACCCTGCCTCTCCACACGGTACGGACGTGGCTGACCAGCGAATTTCCCCGAGCTCAGCAAACAGCATCTCTGCTGATGGGAGTTCCGGCATCGAAGCTGATCATCGACCCTCGCTTGAACGAACTCGACTACGGGATCTTTGAAGGCAGCCCATTTCTGGAGTACGCGGTCTGGCTCGACGGCCACGGCTCAACGAAGCGCCCAGAGGGCGGAACCGAATCCCAGCGAGAGGGCATCCGGAGAATGCTCGTGGGATTGCTCTCCGCCCTGGAGCGCCCTGGGCCCCGTGTCCTCGTAGGGCATGGCCTGCTGATCTCGGTGCTCCTCTGGCAGCAGACCCGCTGCTCAAATGAAGCCATGCCGCTCTTCTTTACGGAGGCGCCCTATCTCGATCCGATCGTCATCCCTGACGATGAGCTGCCTGACCGGCTCACGGCGTTGCTGGGCGATCTTGACCGGGATGGCCGACACCAAGAGGCCAAGGACGACGGTGCCGCGTCCGTATTGCGGATCGGTGGAGGCTCGGCGGTTGCTACCGTCGAATCCGCATCCCACTCGCCGGATCAGAAGGATCTTCCTCATGCATGATGCCCGCGCCCTGATTGAAATGGGTGCCGAAGCGGTTCGTCGGCTCGCTCGTCGCGGTTACACACTGGACCTGTCCGCGCTGGAGGACCTCCAGTCCCGGCGCAACCAGAACATTCGCTCGACCGACGAGCTGCGGGCGGAGTCCAAGCGGGTGGCAAGCGAGGTCCAGCAGACGGCCAAGCAGGGCGGTGACATCACCAAGCTGAAGGAGCGCGCTCGCGAGCTCAAGGACGAGATCCGGGAGATCGAGACTGGGCAGGAGCAGGTCCAGGAACAGCTCCGCGACCTCCTCCTCAGCATTCCGAACCTGCCGGACGACGCCGCACCCGATGGTGACTCCGATGAGTTCGCGGTCGAGGTCAGGCGTGTCGGCACACCGCCGGCATTCCCGTTCGAGCCGAAGGACCACGTCGACCTCGGCGAGGCCACCGGCATTCTCGACTTCGCACGGGCGACGAAGCTCTCCGGCCCACGCTTCGCGGTCTCCCGCGGCGCCGGAGCAGCGCTGGAGCGGGCGCTGGCCACGCTCTTCCTCGACCTCCACACCCGTCGGCACGGGTACATCGAGCACGCGGTTCCGTACCTGGTCACCCGAAAGACCATGACGGGCACCGGGCAGCTGCCGAAGTTCGAGGAAGACCTGTTCAAGACCGGCGTCGCCGACCGGGAGCTGTTCCTGATCCCGACCGCCGAAGTGCCACTGACCAACCTCTACGCCGACGAGATCATCCCTCCCGCCGAGCTGCCGTTGGCGCTCACCGCCCACACGCCATGCTTCCGTTCGGAGGCCGGATCGTACGGGCGCGACACCAGGGGCTTGATCCGCCAGCACCAATTCTCCAAGGTGGAGATGGTCCGAATCGTCGACCCGAAGGACGCTGACGCCGAGCTCGAAAAGATGGTCAGCCATGCCGAGGCATGCCTGAAGGAACTCGGCCTCGCTTACCGGGTCGTCACCCTCGCTGCCGGCGACACGGGTTTCTCCGCCCAGCTCACGTACGACATCGAGGTCTGGATCCCGAGCCAGAACACGTACCGCGAGATCTCCTCAATCTCCAACTTCGGCACGTTCCAGGCCCGCCGCGCGAACATCCGCACCCGCGGTGAGGACGGCAAGCCCAAGCTCGTCGCCACGCTTAACGGCTCTGGCCTCCCCGTGGGCCGAACCGTTGCCGCGCTTCTCGAACAGTCCCAGCAGGAGGACGGCTCCCTGGTCCTGCCCGAATCGCTCTTTCCGTACCTCGGCTTCCGCCGTATCTCGGCGGACGGAACACCGGAGGCATAACGTGCTCGTCGGCGTCTGCGACTTCCCTGGTAGCTACGCCTTTCCACCCGCCGGGTACGGCGGGATCGAACGATGGCTGTGGGCGGTCGCCGTAGGCGCCCGGGCCGCAGGCGCCGACGTACACCTCCTCGGGCCGGGCTGGCTCACGGACTTGGAGAACGACTGGGTCCGTAAGCCCGTCCGGCTGGAGGACATCACCACAGGAACCCTCGCCGAGCGTGAGCTCCGCAGCACCGGATACGACCTCCTGGTCGTTGGACACGAATATCCCTCGCTCCCCGCCTGGACCCGCACTCTGGCCGCGCTGGACTGCGATGTGGCCACGTTCCAGCACTCGCCGATCTTCCAGCACGCAGACACAGCCTTCGATGGCAAGCGGTCACGTCTCTACTGCTACTCGCCGGAAATGATCGAGAGGTACGCCGCTCACCAACCAATCCCCGAGCTTGCCGTTCACCTCGGTCTCCACGAGGAGGAACCCCCGGCGGTCCCCGGAGCCGATCTCGTCTGGCTCGGCCGGATCGACGAGGAGAAGGCGCCACACATAGCCGTACGGGCAGCCCAGTTACTCGGCCACAGGGTACGAGTTGTTGGCCCCGTCTTCAACGCGGACTATGTGCGGCGCTACGACCGACTGTTCAGCGCAGACCATGTCGAGTGGGTCGGTGAGCTCGGCGGCGCTGCCAAGACCGCTGCCATCCGTGACGCGTCCGTCTTCGTCTACACCTACGCCCGCACCTACGTGGAAGCTGGCGCCGCAGTCTTCGGGGAATCCTTACGGGCCGGCACGCCCATGGCCGCACTCACCTGGCGCGAGGGCACCTGCGCAGAAGCGGCACTGTGCGAGCGCACCGGCGCGATCACCGTGGCCGACCCCGGTGCGGACGACGAGACAGCCGCCCGCCAACTGGCTCGTGCCATCGAACGAGCGGCAACGCTCGATCACCAGCAGATCCAGGAGATCGGTCAGCACCGCTTCGATCCTGTCCGGCACTTTCGAGCACTGGCGACAGGATCAGCATGACCGGCACGGCCAATGAAGCGCTGTCGGGACGGATACCCGCCGTTCTCCGCGCGGCGCTAGGCAGGCACTGGGAGTTCACCGTTGCCGACTCCCGGATCGACATCCGCCATCCCCACCGCGGAACCCCCTACAGACCACCTCGCCGCCCGCCCTCCTGGAAGGAGCTCCTCGACCGCCTGGAGAACGGTTTCGCAAGGGACGGCGCCCCACGCGCCGCCTGCCTCCCGCTCAGATGCGGACGCGAGACCGAACTGACCATCTCCGCGGTCCAAGCCCTCGACCCCCTCCTCAAAGAGGGCAAGCCACACACGTACCGGACCGGGTTTCTCCCTCAGCCCGTCGTACGCTTCACAGGCCCACGCGACACCGCTGGCGTCCTGTGCGAAGGAGCCCTGACATCCTTCGTCAACATCTCCAGAGTCCAACCCGTGCAGACCCTGGACGAGTACGGATCCATTCTCGACAGCTGGCTGTCCGTCCTTTCCCAGCTCGGCTTCCATGCCCGGCATCTGAGCATCTACGGCAGCGTCACTCCGTGGCGACGACGACAGGTCGGCGGCGTAACGCTGCGCTTTCGGCACCTGGACCTCACGCTCGGAGACCTCGTCCTCCTGTGGAACCTCGAGAACCCGGATCGCCTGGCCGTCGACCTAGGAACGGGGCTGGAGCGCCTTGCTTGGGCGCGCACCCAAATGCGCTGGCACGAAATGATCTACGGTCGCTTCGCCCGGGCGGCCCCAACAGAAACTCTGGACGCCATCCGCACCGCCACCCTCCTTCTGGGCCACGGGATCGCTCCTGCGGCCCGCGGGGCAGGTGGAATCACACGATGGGTTATCGGTTCGATCGACTCAAACGCTGTGCGCCTCGGTGTCAGCGCCGTGGTCCGAGACCTCTACGACTATTGGTCGCTTTTGGGCCCTCCGCTCGTTCCCTGGCCAGAGATCGCTCGGGTTATTGAGCAAGAGGTACGTGTATGAGTGCAGCCGCCCAGCCACCCGCCTCTGCAGCGGGAGGTAGCCGTCGCCTGATGAGACGGGGATGAGCTGTGGGGAGTGTGGCTGGGGTGGGTTCGTGACCCTGACGGGGCTCTGGGTAACGCGCTCTCCTCAGGGTTAGCGGCGGGGGCGGCTCTGCTGGCTCGTGGGGGCTGTTGTTGCCGTGGGCGGCTGGGTGCCGGGAGACGGTGTGCTGAAGACTGACGCGGTGGTGCTTCGTAGGCGGGCTGCTTCGGCGCGGCGGTTCGGTGCGGGGTTGCGGCTGGTGTGCTGGATGCGGGTGATCAGGACGCGGGCCGGTTGGCGGGCTGTGCCGAGCTCTCGGCGGGCTGCGGCTTCCGTGAGGAGCTGGTGGGGCTTGTGGCCGCTGGCTTCGGCGTCGGCGAGAACAGTGGCGAGCCCGGGCCAGCCCGGGTCGGCGAGGATCCGCTCGGCGTGTTCGGGAACGGCTGCGCGTACGTCGTTGGCAAGAGTGCGGCGGGTCCCTTCACTAGGGCGCCGGGCTTCGAGTTCGGTGAGCGTCGGAGCGAGCGCGGCGTCGGCTGCCGACTGGAGGTGCTGGACGGCTTGGCGGGCAGCGTCGGCCTGGTGGGCGTGGCCCTTGGCCTCGTGCCAGCGTGCGGCGAGGATGGCGGCCCAGAGGAGTGCGGCGGTCAGGACTGCGAGGGCGCTGCCGTCGGGCCCGGTGGCGGTGTGTGCGATGTCGCGGGCCGCGGTCCGCAGGGCGTGGGCGGCACGGTCCTCGGCACGCACCTGTGACCGCTGGGCACGGGCGAATGCCACACTGGCTGAGCGCAGTTGGGCACGGTGGTCGGCGGGCGCTGCCTGGGCGGTGACTTCGATCAGTTCGCCCAGAGCGCTGATGTTCGCCTGTGTCCGTGCGTCCTCGTCGGCACCCGTGGTGGTGGCCTCTGGGCCGAGGGTGTCGAGGGCTTCGGTGGCCTGATGCCAGGCAGTGGTAGGCCGGTTGCGGCGGGCTGTGGGGTGTTCCTCAGGTGTGATGGTTTCCAGGCGGGCCTTGAGCTTGGGCAGGGTGAGGTCGGGGGCGATCTTCCCGCCGGGGTGGTAGATCTGCTCGCCGTCCTTGTTGAGGTCGCCGGGCCTGCCGACGGCGTAGCCGAGGAGGTCTCCGGAGGGGCCTCGGCGGGGCTTGACCAGGATGTCGTCGGCTTCGAGGTAGGCGAGGAGTTCCTCGGCGCTGGTGGCATGGGGGATGGCGGATCGGATGCGGTCCTGGAGCCACTGGCGGCTGGTCTGCTCCCAGCCGAGGCGATCGGCCTTGTGCATTTCGGCCTGGGTGGGGCGATGCTCGGCGGTGCGGTCGCCCTTCTTCAGGCGGCGGAGCCCGTAGTCCTCTTCAATCTGACGGCACTCGTCGCCGACGCGTACGCCGCTGCCGTGGAGCTTGGGGCGGCGGCCGTCCTCCCGGACGGTGGTGGCGAGGATGTGGATGTGGTCGTCGGCGTGGCGTACGGCGATCCAGCGGCAGGCCAGGTCGTCGCCTTCGGGGGCAATGCCGGCCGCCTGCACGATGCGCTGGGCGATCTCGCCCCATTCGGTGTCTGAGAGGTAGCGGTCCTCGGGTGCGGCGCGGACGGGGCAGTGCCAGACGTGATCGGTGACAGGCTTGCCGAACTCGCTGTTGCGCAGGCGTACGGGCTCGTCAAGGTGGTGGCCGAGTTCGGTCAGGGTGGCGTGTTCGTCGCGGCCGGGGTCGGGCATGCCGAGCATGGCGAAGGCGGCGATAAGGTGCGGGTCGAGGTGTTCGTCGTGCTGGCCGGGGCCGTAGAGGTATGCGAGCAGACCGCGGGTGTTGGAGCCGGCCGGTTTGATGGCGGCGATCACGCGGATCAGCCCTCCCTCGTGTCGGCGGGCTGACGCAGGGCCTCGGCGATCAGAGTGAGCAAGCGGTCGAGTTCGTCGAGGCGCTGACGAATGCCAGGTGGGTTGAGGTCGCTGTTGAGCGCGCGGGCGATCTGATTGACGTTGACGCCGATGCGGTTGAGGGCGCGCAGGACGTGGGCACGGAACATGTGGGTGCGGCGGCGGTCCTCGGACAGGGGGAGGTTCGCGGTGAAGCGGCCGTCGACGAAGGCGAGGACGACGTCGGCGGCGAAGCCGGATGCGCCCTTGTAGCCATGCTCGGCTGCGGCCTCGCGCAGGCTGGTGCGCTCGTCGTCGGTGAAGCGCAAGGGCCCGACGCGCTTGAGGCGCGCGTCGCCGGTGAACCGGCGGATCGTTGGCTGGACACCCTGCACAGAGAGCTGGCCGACGGCGGGAACGTCAGTAGGCGTCGGGCGGAGGATCGCTTGCTGGGTGGCATGAAGGTTGTCCAGGTCGAGGCCCTCCTCGGCCACGGGCACCTGGTCCGGCGCCCCCCGGCGCTGGGCCGTCTCCGCCACCCCCGGGGCGGAGACCCCCGAAGACCGGCCAGGAGTCGGACTCGGGGTACTACTGGCTCCGCCAGGAGCCGTCCGTCCGAACGCCTGCCGCAGACGTTCTGTCAGCGTAGGGGACTGCGGTGACGCTGACAGCTCAGCATGGGTGTCATCGGGCAGGTGCTGGTCGTGAGTCAAGGGACATGCTCCAAGTGCGGCGGGGCGAGCGGGGCCAAGATGTCTGCGCGGCGCGGCCATCGCGGTGTCCACAGGTGTGGAAATCTGCGGGCCGGTCGGCCGATGCCCGGGCGGCCGGAAGGGTTCCGGTCACCCGAGCCGGCTCGGCGTCAGCGCCTGGATACCTCGATACCGGCAGCTTCGAGTTCCGGCCGAAGCCTCTCCATCACCTCGGTCTGCCGCTCACTGCCGATCGTCAGGTTCCGGTCCTTCACGGCCGCTCGGAGCAGGCCGCGCGTGAGTTTGCCGTGCTGATGACCGGTGGCCCGGCCGATATCCGTCAGCTCCGCGATGGTCGCCTTCGGCGGCCGGCCACCGCTCGGTTTGCTCTCCGGCACCTGGGGCGCAGGTTCCGTCCGCTCGTCACTCGGGGCTTGCGCACCATCAGGTGCGCAAGCCGGCCAGTGGCTGTGGCTGATGTCGCCGGCCGACCGTTCCAGGACCTGTACGGAGCCGGTGTCCGGGACGTCGTCCTGCGGTGCGACGAGCTGGTGGATCTGTCGCATCAGGACGCCGAAGGCGACCATCGCGGCGGCCGGAGGAACGGCTGCGACCACGTAGTCGAGGAACGGTACGGTGCCCGCGTTTCCGGTGCCGCTGACCCCGGCGACGTTCAACGCGATGGAGCCGGCCGATCCGACGGCGGTCACGGCGATCGCCCAGGGGTCGGTGACGCGGCGCAGCGCTGCGCGCAGCATGAGCAGTTCGCCCGCGATGATGAACGCGTCCAGGGTGGCGGGCCAGGCCCAGCGGCGGATGGGGGATGTGCCGAGCCCGTGCTGGCCGGCGACGTCGGCGAGGTGCGCGTAGGAGAGCCAGAACGCTCCGGCTGTCAGGGCGACGATGACGATGCCGGCCACGCCGAGCACGAGCTGCTCGGCGTCAACACGCTCCTTCGGCTGCCTTTCGCTGCGGGCGTCGTCTCGTGCTCCTGGTGCTTGCGTGGTGAGGTGCGGGGCAGTCAAGCGGGAAGCTCCTGGGGGTAGTGGTGTGGGGCGTCTTTGCCGTCTCGGCCGTTGCACGTGCAGGTCAGCGCGGGACGGCAGCGCTCCGGACGTGCCGTCCCGGCAGGGCGGCGCCAGCGTCTTGTCCCGACTCGGAACAAGGAGGCGGCGGCTGCGGTTCGGTCTCTGCCTTGGGTCGGCTTGCCTCCTGCCGGGACGGCTGCGTTGCGGCAGCCGTCCCGGCAGGCAGGGCTGTGGCCAGGGGTGATACGGCAAGGACGCTTGGGACGGGGCAAGACGGATCTGGGCGGTGCCCCGTGGCGGGCTGCCAGCACGGGGACGTCTGCGTTGCCGTCTTGCCCTCGGCTGCCGTCTTGCCGGTGTGTGCTCTGACCTGCGAGATCACGGCAGGGACGGCAAGTACGGCAACCAAGGAGGGCACGGCTCAGCCGTCACCGCGAGAGGCGATTGGGTGGACGGTCGGGCAGTACCGCCGCCAAGCGTCGAGGAACTTGTTGCGGGTGTAGCCCTTGCGCTGCGACCGGTCGGCCATGCGCACGTTGCCGGGCCGGATGTCGTAGTCGCGCAGCAGCCCGCTGAGCTCCCGGGAGGTCAGGCCATAGCGCCCCCGCTCGCCCCACGGGGCTTCGGCATCCGCGTTCAGGTAGTGCAGGAGATCCTCGGTGGAGAGGCTGTCCGCCTCCCGCTGGGCGAAGAAGACCCGCCGGATGTCGGCGAGGATGCGCGCCCCGCTGGGGTGGTCCTCCTCGGCTGCCACTTCGGCGGCGACCATCCGCGCGCACGCGACCCGCGCGAGCCGGGGCCAGCGACCGCCCGCCAGATCGGCGACAGTCACCAGGGGCTCCCACGTGTCGGCAGCACGGTCCTCGACCGGCATACCCGGCTCCTGACTCGCGGCATCCTCCAGCAGCGGGCGGGCCCAGGTGTGGATGCGGTCGCGCAGCTCGTGCAGGGCCGGGATGTCGCGCCGCGAGCGGAAGGGTTTGACCTTCTCGCCCTCGGCCCTGCGGCGCATGCGGATGACGACCGACCGGTCCATCACCGTGTCCGGCAGGTCTCCAATGCCCGCGATGGCCGCCATGGCGAAGGTGGCGAACTTATGCGGGATGTGGTCGTTGCCGACGACCCGGGTGACGTACCGGCCGCGCTGATGGCCGGCGTTGAGGAGGCCGCGTGTCTCCTCGTTCTTCTCCGCGACCTTGGGTCCGAAGATGGTGTCGGCCTCGTCCACCAGCAGCGTCGGCGGCTCCTCGCCGTCGATGGAGCGGAAGATGGCCGCCGGTGTGGTGTTGATGGTGAGCATCGGCTCGTGGACCGTCTCGGTCAGCACGTCCAGGAGCCGCGACTTGCCGCAGCGCTTGGCCGGCCCCACCACCGCCAGCCGTGGTGCGTGCTGCCACGCGGGCTGGAGATGCGTCGCCACCACCCAGAGGGTGATCGCGTCCAGCGCCTCGGAAGAAGGTGGGATCACGAACTGGGCTATCTGGGAGCGCAGTTCGTCGAGCAACTTGGTGCCCGGTGTCGGTTCCGCGTCCGGGACGGCCTCCAGTCCGCTCGCCGGGTCCTCCTCGCTGGCGCTGCCGTCTGCCGCGCCTTCGCCCGGGTCCACCGTGGCGCTGTCGTCCTGCGTGGGGCGCAGGTGGGCGCCGGGCCGGCCGGGGACGGCCGTGGCGGGCCAGACTGCTCGGGCGGGGGCGGAATAGGGCTCGGGGTTCTCGGGTTGCACTGGGCGGCTCCTCGTCTGGCGGCGCCGGGCTTGCACGCCCCTGCCGCCGGGTCGGTTCTCATGGGATTGCTGGGGAGTCCTAGGGCCTCTGGCGTTGCACCGCCGGGGGCCCATTTCCTTCTGGCGGGTGGTTGGCCGTCCCGTGGCCAGGCATCCCGCGTTCCTTCAGGGAACGCACGGCCTGTTCCCTCGGGAAACACAGGCCGCCGCCCTTCGGGGAACACGGACAGTACGTCCGCACCTCGCAGCAGTCCAGCATTTCTGTGTCAGCTCAGCGCAGAAGCATCTACGGCGCTCAAGCCGCCAGGCCCAACAGGGCCAACAGGTCCGCGGTCACCACCCGGTAGGCGTTCCCGAGCTTGAGCACCTTGCAGGGGTACTGGCCACGCTTGGCGAGCTCGTACCCCTTGCTCCGACCAAGCCCCAGCGCCCGGTTGCCCGTCTCCAGGTCAACGGCCGCAGGAAGCTCCAGAAGCTCCCCGCGACTCATCCCCTTCACTCGGCCGGCCTCTTCGTTCTCACGCATACGCGCTCCATCCATGACTGAGCCCACGGCGAACGCGGCTGCCGCGCCCGTCTCCAGGTCTTGGAATCAACGCTAGGCGAGTTAATGTGTCTTAATGACACAGCGCCGTAGCGACCATAGATCCAAGAAGGCCGACGACGAGGACGACGTCCTGGAGTGGGTGGACCAAGTCATGGCCACTGTCGCTGCAGAGGTCCGCAGACGACGGAGGGAACTGGGTTGGAGCGCACAAGACTTGGCCGACAAGTGCGAGGAGATGGGTCACCCCATCCCCCGCAACGTCATCGCCAACATGGAGTCCAGGCGCCGCTCCAACCTGCCCCTGGTCGACGTCATGGTTCTGGCCCAGGCGCTGAACACGCCGCCCATCTGCCTCATCTACCCCGTCGGCTACGTCGACGACGTGCAGCGACTTCCGCTCCAGGACTCCGCCTCCCCCCTGGACGCGCTGCGCTGGTTCACCGGGGAGGAGACCGAACTCGGCGCGGACGACGACATGCTCCGCTACTTCCGGGCCCACCAAGCCGCCCAGGAGCGACTGCGGAGCGCGCGACGCGACGAGGAGTACGCCCGCTACCACGCACAGACCGCGCCGAATGCCGACCGGAAGGCCGAGGCCCTCCGCTCCCAAGCCCGTGCCGCCGAGGCGGCCGACGGCGCCGCAAGCCGCCTGCGCAGAGTTCGCGCCTTCATCGAGGAAGAGGGCGTCACACCCCCGTTTCTTTGGCCGGACGTGGCCGACGTAATCGACTCACCCGGGACCGATCCCGATACCACCGAGGAGAACGATCTTTGAAGGGCTCCACCTATCGCCGCTGCTCCTGCCGCGACCCCAAGACCGGCAAGGAACTCGGCACCTCTTGCCCCAAGCGCAACAGCAGGAACCACTGCACCTACTCCGTACGCCAGGAGCTGCCATGCCGCGGGGACGGCAGCCGGCGCTCCTTTGCCCGGGGCGGGTACAGCAGTCTCAAGGCGGCCCAGGCCGACCTCGACCATGTACGCGCTCTCCTGGGGCTGGCCGAGTCGGACGACCCGGAGGGCATCGACCTCATCGCCGAGATGCTGGCCGAAGTCAGTCGCGAACGGTCGCCTCTGTCCGAGGTCGAGGAGACGAGGCGGCGGCTCAACGCCGGCCAGGACCTCATCGGCAGCCTGACCGTCGCCGAGTGGCTCGACCGTTGGCTAGCCGGCAAGCGCATACGCAAGTCCGGCCTGAACCGCTACGAGACCGACATCCGCGTGCACCTGAAGCCGCACATCGGCAACCGGCGTCTGGACCGGCTGCGCGTCAGCCACCTCAGCGAGATGTTCACGGACATCCGCGACGCCAACGCCCAGGTCCTGGAGGACAACGCCCAGCGACGAGCCGCGATCGACGAGATGGCGACCGTGCCGTGGAAGGGCGTGGAGAACCGTGCCCGGCGCAAGACGATGAAGGCCGCCATCGACGAGATGCCGCCCTTCCGCCGCATCACTGGGCCCGCCACGCGCCAGCACGTCAAGGCAACCCTCCGGGCATCGCTGAACGACGCGATCGGGCAGCAGATCATCACTTTCAATCCCGCCGCCCACGTCGAGATCGACCCCGTACGCAAGCCGAAGGCGCTCGTGTGGACGGACGAACGGGTCACCAAGTGGGAGCAGACGGGCGAGAAGCCGTCGCCCGTCATGGTCTGGACACCCCAGCAGACCGGCGCCTTCCTCGACTTCGTCGCTGAGGACCGGCTGTACGCGATGTGGCACCTCATCGCCTTCCGCGGCCTGCGCCGGGGCGAGGCGTGCGGGCAGCCATGGTCGGAGACGAACCTCGACACCCACTCCCTCACCGTCTCCTCCCAGCTCGTCCAGGACGGCTGGGGAATCGAGGTGTCCGATCCCAAGACCGACAGCGGCTACCGCGTGGTCGCACTCGACGACGACACCGTCGATGTCCTGAAGCGCTACCGCGAACGGCAGGGCCAAGATCGCGAGAAATGGGGTACGGCCTGGGTCGAGACCGGCCACGTCTTCACCCAGGAAGACGGCTCCTGGCTCCATCCGGGCAAGGTGACCGACCTATTCGAGCGCCTCGTCGCCGCTTCCGGCCTCCCGCCGATCCGACTGCACGACCTCCGCCACGGCGCGGCGACCCTCATGCTCGCCGCCGGTATCGACATCAAGATCGTGTCGGACACCCTCGGACACAGCGACACCCGGATCACACGGGACGTCTACCAGAGCGTCCTGCCCCACGTCGGCCGGAGCGCCGCCGAGGCCACAGCCAAGCTCGTCCCCCTCCAGCGCAAGGCCGAGGCCGAGAAGGCCGCGAAGAAGGAGAAGGCCAAGAAGGCCGGCGAGAGCAAGGGCGGGACATCCAAGGACAGGGCGAAAGCCCAGACCAGGTCCGCCAAGAAGACCAAGCGGCAGAAGCCCAAGAAGTAGGTCCCGAGCGGCTCCGCTCACGCATCGCTCACGCAGGCACAGTCACGGCACCCCGACCGTGTGCCCCGTCACGCCCTGAGCGACAGAAAACCCCAGGTCACGGGCTACGTGACCTGGGGTTCCACCGAGCCCCCTGTCGGATTCGAACCGACGACCTACGCATTACAAGTGCGTTGCTCTGGCCGGACTGAGCTAAGGAGGCGTACGGGAGCAGTGTAACCAACGCCGGCACCTGAACCAGCGCGGTATTCGAGACCTCGGACTACTGACAGATTCGAAAACGCCAGGTAGCGTCACCTCAGGTTCACTCCAGTGGACCACACCACTCCCTACTCGGATCGTCCGGCACGTTCCTGCCGGTTGAGGAGAAGCATCGTCATGGCCAGTGTCACGTTCGACAAGGCGTCCCGCGTCTACCCCGGCTCCACGAAGCCGGCTGTGGACCAGCTCGAGATCGACATCGCGGACGGTGAGTTCCTCGTCCTCGTCGGTCCTTCCGGTTGCGGCAAGTCGACCTCCCTGCGCATGCTCGCGGGTCTCGAGGACGTCAACGGCGGTGCGATCCGCATCGGTGACCGCGACGTCACGCACCTGCCGCCGAAGGACCGGGACATCGCCATGGTGTTCCAGAACTACGCGCTCTACCCGCACATGTCCGTCGCGGACAACATGGGCTTCGCCCTCAAGATCGCCGGTGTGAACAAGACCGAGATCCGGGCGAAGGTCGAAGAGGCCGCCAAGATGCTGGACCTCACCGACTACCTGGACCGCAAGCCGAAGGCGCTCTCCGGTGGTCAGCGCCAGCGTGTGGCGATGGGCCGCGCGATCGTGCGTGAGCCGCAGGTCTTCCTCATGGACGAGCCGCTGTCGAACCTCGACGCCAAGCTCCGTGTGTCGACGCGTACGCAGATCGCCTCGCTGCAGCGCCGGCTCGGCATCACCACCGTGTACGTCACCCACGACCAGGTCGAGGCCCTCACCATGGGTGACCGCGTCGCGGTCCTCAAGGACGGTCTCCTCCAGCAGGTCGACTCGCCGCGCAACATGTACGACCGCCCGGCGAACCTCTTCGTGGCCGGCTTCATCGGCTCCCCGGCGATGAACCTCGTCGAGGTCCCGATCACCGACGGCGGTGTGAAGTTCGGCAACAGCGTCGTCCCGGTCTCCCGTGAGGCGCTCACCGCCGCCGCGAACCGCGGCGACACCACCGTCACGGTCGGCATCCGCCCCGAGCACTTCGACATCGTCGAGCACGGCGGCGCCGCCGCGACCGGCCTCTCCAAGGCCTCCTCCGACGCCCCGGCCGGTCTGGCCGTCTCCGTCAACGTCGTCGAGGAGCTCGGCGCCGACGGTTTCGTCTACGGTGCCGCGCAGGTCGGTGGCGAGCACAAGGACCTGGTCGTCCGTGTCGGCGGCCGTGCCGTCCCGGAGAAGGGCACCGAGCTGCACGTCGTGCCGCGCCCGGACGAGCTGCACGTCTTCGCCACGTCGACCGGTGAGCGCCTGACCGCCTGATCCGTCCGAACCTGCCGTCACGGCCCCGCGTCCTCCGAGGACGCGGGGCCGTTCGCACGCCGCGAGGCGGCATCGGGTTTGGGAGCCCACCGGTGCCGAATGGCTTGACGCATCGGGGCGTTCACCTCGAGACGTCAACGCGCGATTCGAAAGGACCACTCGAACCACCCCCCGCAGGGGTGACGAAATGTCGCCAAGTCATCACTGGCCGCTACCCTCGGCTGCGTGACCCACACCGCGCGCCGAATCGGCCGAACCCTAGCTCTTGTACTGCCCGTCGTCATGGTCCTGTCCGGGACCCTCGCGGTCACCCGCGTGCAGTGGTCGGGGCAGGACACCGAGACCCAGTTGCTGACCGCCGCCTCGGAGACCGTGTCCAAGCAGGCGAAGGCCCGGGCCCCTCAGGACGTCCTGCGGGACAAGCTCCTGCTGGAGCTCCGTGAGAAGGACCCGGGTGCCGCGTTGACGAGCCTTCAGCGCGCCGTCGAGGGGCGCCCCTCCCTGGCGAAGCACTGCATGTCGATCGCCAAGGCGCTGGGCAAGGCCGCCGTCGACCAGTACGGCCCGACGCGTGCCCACCGTTTCTCCCGTCCGGTCTGCGACACCTCGTTCGCCTCGGGCGTCGCGCAGTTCAGCTGAGCCGGGTGTGTCCGGGCACGGCATATCGTGCCTGGCATGCATACGTATCCGACGCAGGCCGTGATCCTGGCGGGTGGTCAGGGCTCGCGGCTGCGCCCGTACACCGATGACCGTCCCAAGCCGATGGTCGAGATCCCGGGGACCGGGACCCCGATCATCGGCCATCAGCTGTCCTGGCTGGCCGCCGAGGGCGTCACCGACGCCGTGATCTCGTGCGGCCATCTTGCCGGTGTGCTGCAGGAGTGGCTGGACTCGGCCGATCTTCCGTTGCGGGTCACGACCGTCGTCGAGACCGAGCCCTTGGGCCGGGGCGGCGGTCTCAAGCATGCCGCGGCTCGGCTGCCCGATCCGTCGGAGCCGTGGTACGCGACGAACGGTGACATCTGGACCCGCTTCTCACTGCGGGAGATGGCCGCCTTCCACGCCGAGCGGGACGCCACCGCGACGCTCGCTCTCGCCCGCCCCCGGATCCCGTGGGGCGCCGTCGAGACGGACGCCTTCGGGCACATCACCGACTTCATCGAGTCACCGCCGTCGCCGTATCTGATCAACGCGGGTGTGTACGTCTTCGCGCCCGCTTTCACCGCGATGCTGCCGGACCGCGGGGACCACGAGCGGACGACCTTCCCCCGGCTGGCCCGTGAGCGCCGGCTGGCCGGCTTCCCGCTGCCGCACGGGGCGTACTGGCGGGCGATCGACACCGCGAAGGACCTCACGGAGGCCGCGAAGGAACTGGGTGTCCACACGGGCGGCTGACCCGCCCGTGGACGTGGGCGAGGGCGGTCACCGGATGTCCGGTGACCGCCCTCGTGGTGTGCGGTGTCAGCCGAGCAGGCCGCCGATGGGATTCTGGCCGGCGCCGCCGGAGGACCCGCCGTCGGATCCGCCGGAGGACCCGCCGCCGTCGCCCGAACCGCCGCTCGTGCCGCCGGAGGCTGCGGAACCGGACGAGCTGGGGCCCGCGTCCCCCGTCGGAGGCTCCTGCGGGGCCGGCTCCTCCACGGGCGCCTGACCGGTGCCCTGGGTCTGGCTGGGCTCACCGCCGGTGCTCGCCCCGGCCGTGGGACCGGATTCGCGCCCGGAGCCGGGACCCGGGGCGGACTCCTCGGCCGACGGGGTGTCCGGGGCGCTGGAGGGGGCCGTCCCGGGGGTACGGCCGTCCGGGGTGGAGGACGGCTCTCGCTTCTTGTCCGCGGACTCGTCGGGGAGCGGGGAGCCGGGCAGCTGGTTGGTCGGGTGACTGTCGGGGCCCGGCACGGTGACGACCTCGGTGGAGCGGACGGCTCCACCGAGCATGGAACCGACCAGCAGGGTCAGGCCGACGACCACGGTGGCGACCACGGTGCCGCGGCGCAGCACCCGGCGGCGGAGGTCCCAGATCCCGGTGCGCGGGCCGAGCGTGCGCCAGGCCTCCCCCGCGAGACGCCCGTCGAGGGAGTAGACGGGGGCGCCGGCGATGACGAGTGGGCTCCAGGCGGCGAGCAGGATGACGTCGGGGGTGCTGTAGGTGGCGTTGCGCCAGCTGACCGTCACCAGGAGGGCGGCGGAGAGCAGGACCCCGAAGGCCGCTGCGACCCGCTGCCAGAGTCCGAGGACGGTGAGGACGCCGACGGCGATCTGGAGGAAGGCGACGGAGAGCCCGGCGGCGACGGGGTGGGAGAGCGCGAAGTCGCGCAGGGGCTCGGCGGCGGTCCAGGGGTGCAGTGAGGTCAGCCACTTGGCCATGGAGCCGCGGTCGCCGCCGTCGAAGTAGGCGGGGTCGCAGAGCTTGCCCATGCCGGTGTAGATGGAGATGAAGCCGAGGATGACGCGCAGCGGGAGCAGTACGACGCCGAGGTTCATCCGGCGGCCGGGGTAGTAGGCGTGCCGGACGGAGTCGTTGGCGTGGCGCCCTCCCCCGGCGGAGGTGCCGTCGTGGTCCTCGGAGGCGGGAGCGTCGTCGTAGGTGACGTCGTACGCGTCGTGGGCCGGTGTCCCGACCGCGTCGTAGGCGCCGACGGCCTGCCGCATGGGAGGCAGCAGCGGTCCGGTGCGGCCGTCCCCGGGGCGACGAGGTGCCCGGAACAGGGGGTTGGGCTGGGTGTCGTCGAGGCGGGGGATGACCTGCGTGCCACCGCCCGTGTCGTCGTGACCCGCTCCGAAGTCGCCGCCGGGGCGGACGTCGAGGTGGCCGGCGGTGGAGTTCCGTACGGCCTGCAGGAGCCCGGTGGCCCCGGGATCGCCGGGCTCGGACCTGCCGCTCCATACGACGGGGGCCCGCCTGCGGGCGCCCGCGTCGCTCATGGCGGGGATCCTGGCCGGCCGGACGGAGTCCACGGGGCGCAGGCGGGTGCGCCGGCCCGGGGCGAGCTGCACCCGGAAGCTGGCGTGGTTGACGATGACCTGCGCGGGGTCGCTGTCCACCTTCGTCATGCTCAGGGCGGGTTGGTCGTCGTCGAACCGAGGCGTTCTGGTGTCCACACTCATCTAACCGAGTGATGTGTGATTAGGACACTGCCTTGACGCGTCCAGAGTGTCCGAGACCCGTCAAGATCCGGCCAACCTGCGGCGGCCGGGAACTCCCGTACAGCTGTCGTACGTCAACCACCACAGCTTCCGGGGACATTGAGCGCAGGGGAATGGGACACAGTGGCCGGACGACAGCTCATATTCAAGGACCTCTCCCGCTATCCGGTCATGGCACAGGCGTTGGACAACCAGTGGCTTCCCGGTGATCTCGCCGCCGCACGGCAGCACGCGAACGCTCCGTCGGGGAGGTCTCCGGACGATGTGGACGCCTCCGCCGCCGAGCTGCGCCGCGCGCTGGTCAACAGCGGGACCCTGGTGGTCAACCGGGCGTACTTCATCAACAACCAAGCGGTTTCGGCCAACTACCTTCCGTCTGCCGATCCGTCCGAACGCCAGGCCTTCATCCACCTGCTGAACGGGAGGGCGCTGGTCCCGTTCCTCTACTCCGAGCGTGATCCGGCCGCGGAGTTCGCCTGGACGAGCGACGCGCAGGTGCACCGGGCGTGGCAGCGGCTGCTCTCCGACGAGGCCGAGCCGGCCCTGGTCCGCTTCGACTGGGACGACGAGGCGAACCGTGAGGCCACCGAGAGCATCAACCAGTTCTTCTCCAGCAGGCTGACCACTCTGATGCGGCTTCGTGAGGCTCCGCTGAGGAAGCATCTGAACATCTCCCTCGCCCAGGCGCGGGCCCTGAAGGAGGGCATCCTCACGGACATCGCCCGATGGGCCACGCGGCAGGACCTCTACGCGACCATCACCAGGGAGGCCGTGTACAAGGAGTTCCTGACGCGGCCGGGCACAGAGGTGCACGAGGGGCTGCTGAGGGAGGGCGAGCACGTCGTCGCGACGAAACAGCTCATCGACCTCCTGTACAACCTGGGCGTGCCCAAGGCGAGCGGTGTCACCGCCCTGACGCCTCCGGGATCACCACCGAGGTCCACGCTCCAGGAGTTGCGTGACGACGTCCGCAGCCGTCCCGACGACCCGGAACAGATCGGCCTGCTGCTGCGCGACGTGTTCGCCGACGCGCTGCACCGGGCGGTGGACGGACCCCGCTCGTACGGGTCGCTGTCGCTGTCCGACATCACGCGTCTGCGTACCACCGAGGAGTGGAACGGTTATGTGAACGCCCTGGACTCGTTCGTGCGGGGCAGTTTCCGGGACGGGCGGATACCCACTCCGGAGGAGTTCCGGGCGGGCACGGGTGAAGTCGCCGGGCTGCACCGGGGAATGCTTCGGGCGGCACGCAAGGTCAGCGGTACGCAGCGGGGTTTCGAACGCGAGATGAAGGTGGCGCTGGTCCTTGAGTCCGCCGGGATCGCGCTCCAGGTGACGGCCGGCGAGGAGGTGTCCCTGCTCGCGGGCTCGCTCCAGATGGCCACGGCTCTGGCGGGTGCGCTGAGCATGCGGCTGGAGTTCTTCGACCGGGAGGGCCGCGGTGCGCGCAGTGGTCTCGGGCATTCGCTGACGTTGCCTTCGCTCCAGCTGCGCAACGTCAGGAAGGACTGGGAGGAGATCCTCAAGTCCTACGGGGGCCGTGTCGTGGAGACGGGGTCGAGTCCGCGCCGGGGGCAGGCCGATCAGCAGTCGCCGCATGTCTGAACACGACGGAGCCCGGGAAAACACACCAGATGAGTACCGAGCATTACGAGCGGTTGCGCGTCGAGCGCCCTGACCTGTTCGTGAACCAGTCCGGGGGCATCGAGATCCTCAGCGATCCGGAGGCGGTCACGGAGGCCGGCGGTGTCCTGTACAGCGACCGTTACCTCACGCTGCTGCGCGATCCGGTGCGCTTCCCGGACGGGTCCACCGGTTCGTACATCCGGTCGGTCAGCGCCACCCCGGCTCCGGGCTGCGCGGTGCTCCCGCTGCTCGACGGCGGGGTGGTCCTGATCGAGCACTTCCGGCATGCGACGCGTTCCTGGCACTGGGAGGTTCCGCGCGGTTTCGGCACGCCGGGGCTGTCGGCCGAGGAGAACGCGGCCAAGGAGCTGGAGGAGGAGATCGGCGCCCAGGTGCTGGAGGTCGTCCCGCTCGGTACGCTGCATCCGGATTCGGGTACGACTGCCGACCGGGTGTCGCTCTTCGCGGCGCGGATCGCCGGGACGGGTGCCTTGGAGGACGGCGAAGCGATCCGTACGTGTGTGACGGTGCCGTTCGAGGAGGCCGAGGCGATGGTGGGCGACGGGCGGATCACGGACGGCTTCACGATCGCGGTACTGATGAGGGCGCGGCTGGCGGGCCTGACCGCTTGAGTGCTGTCAGGCCCGGTTGCCGCACGCCGGCGGGTCTCACGCCCTGCGGCGCGCCACCTCGTAGAGGACGATGCCCGCGGCGACACCGGCGTTCAGGGATTCGGCGCCGCCCGGCATGGAGATCCGGACCCGGTAGTCGCAGGTCTCTCCGACGAGGCGGCCCAGGCCCTTGCCCTCGCTGCCGATGACGATGACGACGGGGCCCTCCAGTGCCTGGAGGTCCTCGACCGTGTGCTCGCCGTCGGCCGCGAGGCCGACGACGGTGAGGCCGGCCTTCTGGTAGCCCTCCAGGGCGCGGGTCAGGTTGGTGACACGGGAGACGGGCGTGCGGGCCGCGGTTCCGGCCGAGGACTTCCAGGCCCCCGCCGTCATGCCGGCCGCCCGGCGCTCGGGCACGACGACGCCGTGGCCGCCGAAGGCGGAGACGGAGCGGACGATCGCGCCGAGGTTGCGGGGATCGGTGACGCCGTCGAGGGCGACGATCAGCGGGTCCTCGTTGTTGTCGTACGCGGCGGCGGTGAGGTCCTCCGGGTGCGCGTACTCGTACGGCGGGACCTGGAGGACGAGGCCCTGGTGGTTCAGGCCGTTCGTCATCCGGTCGAGCTCGGGGCGCGGCGCCTCCATCAGGTGGATGTTGCCGCGCTCACCGGCGAGCTGGAGGGCCTCGCGGACCCGCTCGTCGTTGTCGATGTACTGCTGGACGTAGAGCGTGGTGGCGGGCACGCCGTCACGCAGTGCCTCGAAGACCGGGTTGCGGCCGACGACCATCTCCGAGGTGCCCTTGGCGCCACCTCGGCGCGGGGCGGGGCGGCGCGCGGCGGCCTGCTTGGCCTGGGCGTTCGCCACCCTGTTCTTCTTGTGTCCCTTGCGGGCGGAGGCGGGCGGCGTCGGTCCCTTGCCTTCGAGACCACGGCGTCGCTGGCCACCGCTGCCCACCTGCATGCCCTTCTTGTTGGACGTGCGGCGGTTCCTGCGCTGGCTGTTCCCGGCCATGACCTACCTGTTTCGTTGCTTCAGAAAAACGTCGTCAAGTTCAAAGTGTGCCGCCCGGACGGCCGGGCGGCACATTTGCGCTGCTCACGCGTGGTGCGAGTCCGCTCAGCGCGGTCCGAGTGTCCACCGGGGTCCGCTGGGGCTGTCCTCGATGACGAGGCCGGACTGGTTGAGCTGGTCGCGGATGGCGTCGGCGGCGGGCCAGTCCTTGCGCTCGCGTGCCGACTGGCGCTGGTCGAGCACGAGCCGTACGAGGGTGTCGACGACGCCGTGCAGATCCTCGCCGCGGTCGCTCTCACCGGCCCAGTGGGGGTCGAGCGGGTCCAGGCCGAGGACGCCGAGCATCGCGCGCACCTCGGCGAGGCGGGCGACAGCGGCTTCCTTGTCGTCGGCGGCGAGGGCGGAATTGCCCTGCCGGACGGTGGTGTGCACGATCGCGAGTGCCTGCGGGACGCCGAGGTCGTCGTCCATGGCGTCGGCGAAGGCGGGCGGCACCTCGACGGCGGCTTCGACGGGCCCGGCCTTCTCCACCACTCGCTGGACGAAGCCCTCGATCCGCGCGAAGGCGGACTCGGCCTCGCGCAGGGCCTCCTCGCTGTAGTCGATCATCGACCGGTAGTGCGGGGTGCCGAGGTAGTAGCGCAGGACGATCGGGCGCCACTGCTTGACCATGTCGGCGACCAGGACGGAGTTGCCCAGGGACTTCGACATCTTCTCGCCGGCCATGGTGACCCAGCCGTTGTGCACCCAGTACGTCGCGAACTCGTCGCCGAAGGCCCTGGCCTGCGCGATCTCGTTCTCGTGGTGCGGGAAGACCAGGTCGATGCCCCCGCCGTGGATGTCGAAGGCGGTGCCGAGGTACTTGTGCGCCATGGCGGAGCACTCCAGGTGCCAGCCCGGGCGGCCGCGGCCCCAGGGGGTCTCCCAGCTGGGCTCGCCCGGCTTGGCGGTCTTCCACATGGCGAAGTCGCGCTTGTCGCGTTTGCCGGTCTCGTTGTCCCCGGAGGGCTGCCGCAGGTCGTCCAGGTCCTGGTTGGACAGCTCCAGGTATCCCTCGAACGAGCGGACGTCGAAGTAGACGTTGCCGTCGGCCTCGTAGGCGTGGCCGCGCTCGATGAGGCCGCGCATCATCTCGACCATCTCGGTGATGTGGCCGGTGGCGCGCGGTTCGTACGTGGGCGGGAGGCAGCCCAGCGCGTCGTAACCGTCGTTGAACGCGCGCTCGTTCTCGTAACCGATGGACCACCAGGGGCGGCCCTGCTCCGCGGACTTCTTGATGATCTTGTCGTCGATGTCGGTGACATTCCGGATGAACGTCACGTCGTACCCGCGGTATTCGAACCAGCGGCGCATGATGTCGAAATTCAGCCCGGACCTGATGTGCCCGATGTGCGGGGCGGCCTGGACAGTCGCGCCACAGAGGTAGATCGAGACACAGCCCGCGGTGAGCGGGACGAAGTCACGGATCTGCCGGGCGTTGGTGTCATGCAGGCGAATAGTCACCCCTCAAGGGTAGTCGGCCCGCACCAGTGCCCGGAGCCCCCCGGGGAAACGTGTCCCGGCTAATCGCCGGCGCCGGTGCCGGGTTCCGGCGTGCGCCTTCCGCCGGACAGGGTCAGGGCGAGTGCCGCACCTGCCGTCGGTACGGCGGCGAGCACCGCCCACAGGACGGGGCCGGGGGCGTCCAGGAGCGTTCCGGTCCCGGCACTGCCCACGAGGACGGCGAGGCCGGACACGGAGGACAGGGCCCCGGTGGCGAGCCCCAGCCGGTGGTCGTCGACCAGGTCCGGTACGAGCCCCCGGACGGCGGGGACCAGCAGCATCTGGCCGAGTGTGAGCAGGACGACGAACGTGGCCCCGGGGAGCAGGCCGGCGGGTCCGCCCGGGGTGAGGGGCACCGCGGCGAACCCGGCGGCCACGACGGCGAGCCCCGCGACGAGGGCGGTACGGGGTGCGACGCGGCGGGCGGACCAGCGGGTCAGCGGCAGTTGGAGGACGACGACGAGCAGGGAGGAGAGCGCGAAGAGTCCGCCGAGTGCGCCCTGTGAGCCGGTGGCCCGCTCCACCTCCAGCGGCAGGGCGAGGTAGAGCTGGTTGTAGGAGACGAGGTAGGTGCTGTGGACGAGGCAGAGCAGGAGGAAGGGCCGGTTGGCGAAGACCTCGCGGGGAAGGACCGTGCGCGCCCCGGGGGCCCGGACGCGGCGCGGCCGGCGGGGCATGAGGCGGGCGTGTCCGGCGAGTACGCCGGCGAAGACCACGGCCCCGGCGAGGCACGCCGTCCGGAAGTCACCTCCCAGGAGGAGGAGCAGACTGCCGAGCAGGGGGCCGAGGAAGGCTCCGGCCTGGCCTGCGGCGGAGAACACGGCGAGCACCTGGGCACGCGGCGTTCCGGTCCCGGCCTCGTGGGCGACGGCGGCCCTGGCCGTCTCGGATTCGACGGCGGGTGAGAAGAGGGCCGCGGCGAAGCCGATGAGGAGGACGGCTCCGATGACGGTGGCGGTGGTGCCCGCCTGGGCGAGCCAGCAGAATCCGGCGATGCGCAGGACACAGCCGGTGAGGACGACCGGGCGGGGGCCGTAGCGGTCGGTGAGGGCACCTCCGACGACGAAGAGGCCCTGCTGGCTGAAGGTGCGCAGCCCGAGCACGAGTCCGACGAGCCATCCCGCCATGCCGAGTCCGTCGCCGAGGTGGGCGGCGAGGTAGGGCAGGACCGCGTAGAAGCCGGTGTTGAAGGCGAACTGGGTGGCGGTCAGGAGCCGGAGGTAGGCCTTGGGTTCCGGGACGGCGGAGCGGGTGCGCGCCGTGGCCGTCGTCACCCGCGTCCCTTGCCGCGTACGGCCGCCGAGGTCAGCACCGCGAGCGCGCCGAGGGCGGCGAGAGCGGCGGCGGGGGCGAGGACAGCCCAGGGGGCGCGTTCGGCGTAGGGCATGTTCTCCGAGAGCATGCGGCCCCACTCCGGGGCCGGGGCCGGCGTCCCGAGGCCGAGGAAGCCGAGGGAGGCGAGCGCCAGGGCGATGGCCGGGACGCGCAGGACGGCGTGGCGCACGACGGGCGGTACGACGCCCGGCAGGATGTGGCGGCGCAGCCGGTGCCACGGCCCGGCACCGAGGGCGAGGGCCACGGTGACGTGCGGGGCGGCGCGCTCCTGTGCGTACAGCGCGGAGGTGTGGGCGGCGAGGGGGGCCCAGGCGACGGCGGCGACGGCGGCGGCCGCGCCCCAGGGGCCGGGGCCCGCGATGCCTGCGGCGACGAGGCCGGCCAGGACGGCGGGCAGCGCGTTGGCCGTCTCGGTGAGGGCCCCGGCGCGGACGGCTCCGGCGAGCAGTCCCAGGAGCAGCGTGACGGCGCCGACGGCGACCGCGGTGAGTACGGTCGTGGCCGCGCCGTGGCCGAGGCGGGCGAGGACGTCGCGGCCCAGGGAGTCGGTGCCGAGCGGATGGGCCGCCGAGGGCGACGCGAGGCGGACGGCGGCATCGGCGTGCAGGGGGTCGCGCAGCAGGCCCGTGACGGCGACGGCGAGGAGCAGTGCCCCCAGCACCGCCGCGCCGACGGCCACGGCGCGGCGCGCGGGGAGACCGGGGGCGACGAGCGGGGGGAGGGCGCCGTCGGCCCGTGCGGGGCCCAGCAGGGCCCTGGAGCCGAGCCGGGCCGCGAGTCCGGCGGCGACGCCCAGGAGCAGCAGGAGGAGTACGCAGGCCTGGAGGACGGGCAGGTCCTGGGCCAGGGCGGCGGCCAGGGCCGTACCGCCGAGTCCGGGGACGGTGAAGAGCGTCTCGACGGCGACCGCACCACCGGTGAGCCCGACGACGACGAGGCCGAGCTGGGGCAGCAGTGCGGGCAGGGCGCGGCGCAGGGCGTGGGCCGCGATCCGGCGGGCGGGCATCCCGTGAGCGGTGGCGGCGCGCGCCCAGGGTTCGGCGAAGGCGGCGGGCAGGGCGTCGTCCAGCAGCCGCCCGAGCAGCGCACCGGCGGGTACGCCCATGGCGAGGGCGGGCAGGACGAGCTGGTCCGCGCCGCCCCAGCCGAGGGCGGGGAACCAGCCCAGCTGTACGGCGAGGACGGTGGCCAGGACCGCGGCGAGGAGGAACTCCGGCAGTGCGGCGAGCACCGCCGCACCGACGCCCGCCCGGGTGGTGACGATCCGGCGGCGGGCGCCCCGCCGGAGTGTTCCGGCGGCGAGGGCGAGCGCCAGGAGGACGGCGACGGCGAGCGAGGCGCCCATGAGGGTGAGGGAGACCCCGAGCGCGGACGTGGCGTCGGGGCCGACCGGCTGTCCGGAGACCCAGGACTCCCCCAGGTCGCCGCGCGGCAGCCCGGACGCCCAGGCGCCGAGGACGTGCAGCGGTCCGCCGTCGAGTCCGGTCCCGGCGCGGATGGCGTCGAGCACGGCCGGTGTGGGCGGACGGTCCGCGTAGCGGGCGTGCAGGATGGTCAGTGCCGGGTCGGTGCTGGTCAGCCAGGGCAGCAGACCGACGACGGCGACGACGGCCAGGAGCGCGCCGAGTCGTCCGGCCAGGTACTTCACGCGGTCACCCGACGCGGGTGTCGGCGGTGATGAGGGTGCGTTCCATCGGGTCGAGGGCGACGCCTTCGACGCGGGCGTCGTCGTAGCCCTGGACGAAGCGCTCGTGGACGAGCGGGACGAGGGCGTCGGCGCCGAGGACGGCGGCCTCGGCGGTCATCTCGGCGCGGTGGCGGGCGTCGGTGCCGGTCAGCGAGGCGGCCTTGTCCACCGCGGCGTCGACCCGCTCGTCGCACAGCTGGCTGATGTTGAAGCTGCCGTCACAGGTGAAGTCGGAGGCGAGGTAGGAGAGGGGGTCGGCGGTGTCCAGCAGGGTGTTGCGCGCCTGGATGAACGCGTCGTACTTCCCCGCGAGTGCGTCGGCCTCCATCTGGGCGTAGTCGCGGACGACCTGCCTGACGGTGAAGCCGCGCTTCTCGAGCTGTTGCTGGACGAGCGTCGCGACCTCGGGGAGCTCGGGCCGGTTGGTGTAGGTGGCGAGGACGATCTCCTCCGTCCTCGCCACGTCCGCACGGCTCGCCGCCGGGGTCCGGCCGGTGGGGGCGGTGCGCTTCCCGGCGGCCCAGGGGATGCCGGGGCCGAGGAGCCCCCGGGCGGTGTCCGCCCGGCCCTCGTACACCCCGTCGACCAGGGCCTTGGAGTCGATGGCCTCACGGGCGGCGGCGCGCATGGCCGGGTCGGCGAAGACGCCGCGTCCGGTGTTGAGCGAGAGGCCGTTGGTCCGGGCGGAGGGGAACGCGTGGACGTACGAGTCGCCGAGCAGTGACGCCTGCGAGATCGGTACGTATTCGGCGACGTCGACGGCCTTCGTCCGCAGGGCGTTGGCCCGGGCGGTGCCGTCCGCGGCGAACGTGACGTCGACGCCCGGGGCCTTCGCCTTGTCACCCCAGTAGTCGGCGTTGCGCTCGAGGGTGGCGGCGACCGTGCCCTTGACGTCGGTCAGGGTGAACGGCCCTGTGGCGTGGCCGGCGGGGTTCACCTCGCCGTTCTTGTAGGCGCCGGCGGACAGGATCGTGAGGGAGGGGTTGGCGAGCCGTTGCGGGAGCAGCGGGTCGGCCTCCTCGGTGACGATCCGTACGGTCTCCGCGCCCCCGCCCGTCACGGCGGTCGCCTTCAGGGGCGTGTCGGACAGGGCCCTGGGCAGCGGGGAGGCCTTGCTCGCGGCGGTGAGGGACCGGACGACGGCGTCGGCGTCGACCTTCGCGCCGTCCTGGAAGACGGCGTCGCGGAGCGTGAAGGTCCAGGTGGTGGGGTTGTCCTGCTTCCAGGACGCGGCGAGGGCGGGCTGGGCCGCGCCGTTCTCGTCCAGGGTGGTGAGGCCCTCGATGACGGCGAGCCGGCTGAGGGTGACCGCGTCGTCCCCGTAGGGGGACATGGCCTGGGCGGGCGGGAAGGCCAGGACGACCCGGAGCCGCTGCGCGTCGCCGGACGCTCCCGAGCCGCCCGGCGTGGAGCAGGCGGCGAGCGGGAGCAGCAGGGCGGCGGTGACGGCGACGGCCGGCAGCGGGGAACGGCGGCTTCGGAGCGTAGGCATGACGGCGACCCTATATGGAAACGATTATCACCTGATATTCGGACAGTCAGACCCCTGGGGCGGGCATCGGCAGCTCGAAATGAATGATGCCCTGGCCTCCGTCCGGCAGCGCGCGTTCGTCGCAGACCTCACGGGCGAGCGACCGCCAGAACGGCTCGGCGCCCGGGACGGCCGGATCGGTGTGCAGGTAGAGCGAGGTGTAGCCGCCCGCCCGCGCGGCGAAGCCCCCCAGCTCCCGCACCAGCCTGCGGGCCAGCCCGTGCCTGCGGTGCTCGGGGCGTACGTAGATCCGGCACAGCTGGGCCGTCGAACCGGAGGGGAAGCGGTCGGCGACCCACTGCGGGTTGGGCGGGGCCTGCGGGCCCCGGTCCCGCACCGCGCCCGTCGCCACGACCTCGTCACCCCGCACGGCGACCAGGAGGGTGCAGCGCGCGGGGCGCAGGTAGGCACCCTCGAGGTCGATGATGTCGGCGTGCCAGCGGGGTACGTAACCCGAGCGCAGGTCGTGGTAGACGGTGTCCAGCATGACGGCCCGCGCACCACCGACGTCCCGCGCGGTGGCGGTCCGCAGGACGTATCCGTCCGCATCGGCCGGCGCGTCCGGCGTCCTCGTCGCCCCCGCGGTCGCGGTCACCACTGACGCTCACCCTCGCTCTCGGCCCTACGGCACATGACTTGCCATATCAGCGTACGTGCAAGCGATGTGCAACAAGGCGGCGGGGCTCCACGGCCGTCCTGCCCGCCGACGGGGCCGGAGTCCCGGCCGGCGGGCCCCTGCGTCAGCCTGCGGCGCGGTAGACCAGAGCGGTCGCGATGCCCGCGACGCCTTCGCCCCGGCCGGTGAACCCGAGGCCGTCGGAGGTGGCGGCGGAGAGCGAGACGGGGGCGCCGACGGCCTCGGACAACACCTTCTGGGCCTCGTCACGCCGCTTGCCGATCTTCGGCCGCAGGCCGACGACCTGCACGGCTACGTTGCCGATCCCGAAGCCCTGCGCGCGCACGATCCGGGCGGCCTCGGTGAGCAGAGTGACACCCGACGCACCCGACCACTCCGGGCGGCCGGTGCCGAAGTGCTGCCCGAGGTCACCGAGACCTGCGGCCGAGAACAGGGCGTTGCAGGCGGCGTGCGCCACGACGTCGGCGTCGGAGTGCCCGGCGAGCCCGGGCCCCTCGCCCTCCCACAGCAGCCCGGCGCACCAGAGCTCGCGGCCCTCCTCGAAGGCGTGGATGTCGGTCCCGATGCCGACGAGCGGGATCACGGGAGCCGGCTGCCGCCGGTTCACTGCCTCAGAATCCATCGTTCGCCCTCCTGCGTGCGAGAACGGCCTCCGCCAGGACCAGGTCCAGGGGCCGGGTCACCTTGAACGCCTCCTCGTGTCCGGGCACGACGACGACCTTCGAGCCCAGCCGCTCGACCATGCCCGCGTCGTCGGTGGCGCCCTCGCCGTCGACGGCCACACTTCCGTGCGCCCGGACGAGCGTCCTCCGGTCGAAGCCCTGGGGCGTCTGCACGGCTCGCAGCCGCGCCCGCTCGGGCGTCGAGAGGACCGGCTCCGGCGTTCCCGGCTCGCCCGGCTCGACCTCCTTGACGGTGTCGGAGAGAGGAAGCGCGGGGACGACGGCGGGAGCCCCGTCCCGTACGGCTTCGATGACCGCGTCCACCGTGTCGACCGGAACGAGGGGGCGGGCGGCGTCATGGACGAGCACGACGGAGACGTCCTCCGGCAGGGCGTCGAGGCCGAGCTTCACCGACTCCTGGCGTGTCGCGCCGCCGGGGACGACGACGTAATCGGTGCGCTCGGGCAGCGCGTGCCCGTCGATGAGGTTCTTGACCTCGGGAGCGCCGTCCGGCGGCGCGACCACGACGACGAGGGTGACGGCGCGGGACGCCGCCATGGCCCGAACGGCGTGGATCAGCATGGGTGTGCCGCCGAGCGCACGCAGCGCCTTCGGGGCACCGGGGCCGAGCCGGACACCGCGGCCCGCTGCGGGAATCACCGCAGCGGTACGGGAGGGGCTCGGTTCAGCGTTCGGTTCAGCAGGTGTCGGTGACATCGGTGACATCGGTTGCACTCCGAAGCTTCGGCAGGTTTGTTCCCACGGCCCACATGGGTATGGCCTGGGCGTGCCCCCGGCCCGCGGGTCGGGGGAGAGCCGGGTGCGACGCCTCGGCTCGACCGGGACCCTTCCGTGACCCCTGGTCGGCCGAGCCGCAGCAGGGACCGGTGGGGTTCATCGGGAGGACGGCCCCGGGGCCGCACCGACCGGCTCTGGGCTGGGATTTTCGCGGATCGGTTCTCATGGGTCCGAACATGCCGCAGCGCCCGACGACTCGCCGTCAAGACGGCTGGTCAGCGGGCACCGCGGCATATTCACTACGACCGGATTCGGTTCGCCGGCGTCATCCGGTCATCGGTGTCGTCCGGTTCAGGACGCGAGGACCTCGTCGAGCAGGGCCTCGGCCTTGTCCTCGTTCGTGTTCTCCGCGAGAGCGAGTTCGCTCACCAGGATCTGGCGGGCCTTGGCGAGCATGCGCTTCTCACCTGCGGAGAGTCCACGCTCACGCTCGCGACGCCACAGGTCACGCACCACTTCGGCGACCTTGATGACATCGCCGGAGGCGAGCTTCTCGAGATTTGCCTTGTAGCGCCGGGACCAGTTCGTCGGCTCTTCGGCATACGGCGCGCGCAGCACCTCGAAGACCCGGTCCAGCCCCTCCTGCCCGACCACGTCACGCACACCGACGAACTCCGCATTGTCCGCCGGCACACGCACCGTCAAGTCGCCCTGGGCGACCTTGAGCACCAAGTAGGTCTTGTCCACGCCTTTGATCTGGCGAGTTTCGATAGCCTCGATCAGCGCGGCCCCGTGATGGGGATAGACCACGGTGTCGCCAACCTTGAACGTCATGTGACAGGTACCCCTTCCGTGGCTATCCAGAGTAACACGAGAACGGCTTCTCCTGAATGGCGTTTTCGCAGGTCAGGGCATATCTCGGGGCTTGACAACTACAACACGATCGTGCTGCGGGAGCCTTCCGGAAGGCGATATTCGCAGGTCGGAGCAGGCGTACGACCAAGCGGAAACCTCGCCGCAACAGAGGCCGGAAGCCCACCAGAAGGTGTCAAAAGTCCCGTTTTGCCGGATTCCGGATGGTGAACTTTCTGTACTCCGTTCGGACCTCGATCACCCGTACGGCTCTTAGCGTCGATGGCCAATGAAATTGATCAACGCCCTGGATCCGGGTGGATTATGCGCGGGAAATGCGCCGGGGCCGGAAATCGATCATCGGTCGGCCGACGCACCGCTCGTCCGCGTTTTGTGAACACCGTGCGAATCGTCATGGCCGGAAGACGGCCGGGACGCGGCCGGAAGATGTCCGGCGCCGCCCACCGGGGTGCCGGCCCACAGGTCGGACGGCACGAGGGGCGGGTCGGGTGCGGGCCCGGGACGGCGGCTCGATAACCTGAGCCCGCTGACACACACTTAGGGCGGCTTCACAACCGCTCGGGCCTTCCTGTCCGCAGAGTCCGAAGTCCGCTGTCCGAACGTTCAAGGAGTTGCCGCCGCCGTGAGCCGCAGCCTTCGACACGGCGCCCTCGCCGCCACAGCCCTCGTGTTCTCGATCGCCACGCTGTCCGCCTGCGGTGCCGGCAACGACGCGCAGTCGCTTCAGGTCAGGCCGGACAACGCAGCCACCGCTGTGGACTCCATCAAGATCCAGAACCTGAACATCATCACCCAGCCCGAGCCGGGCGCCGAGGGCCCGGCGGTCATCGCCGCCACCCTCTTCAACGACGGCACCAAGCAGGAAGTCGTGGAGAAGGTCACCCTGCCGGGCACCGACGCCACGGTGGAGCTGAAGCCCGCCAAGGGCAAGGGCCCGCTCGTGCTCCCGGCCGGCGGACGAATCATCCTCGGCGGGAAGAACAACGCCTCGGCCGTGATCGAGAACGGCAGCCAGGCAGGGGCCGCCGGCAGCGTGCAGTCCGTCGCCTTCACGTTCAGCGAGACGGGCGACGTCGCGCTCGACGCCTCCGTCGTCCCCGCGACCAGCTTCTTCGAGGGCTTCGGCCCGAACACGCTGCCGTCCGCGAAGCCCTCGGCCACGCCTTCCGGCTCCGAGACGGCGGGCGAGCCGTCGCCCGGGCAGTCCGAGAGCCCGGCGGGCACGGAGACCGGCCCGGCCTCGGGTACGGAGTCCGACCCGGCCCCGGGCGAGGAAGACGCAGCCGCCACCCACTGATCGCGCGCGTGGGGGTGTCTTCGGCGAAGACACCCCCACGTAGTCCGCAGCCCTCGGTCTACGGCTCGAACTTGTAGCCCAGCCCTCGCACCGTCACCAGGTAACGCGGCGCCCCGGGATCGGGTTCGATCTTGGCGCGGAGCCGCTTGACGTGGACGTCCAGGGTCTTGGTGTCACCCACGTAGTCCGCGCCCCAGACCCGGTCGATGAGCTGCATGCGCGTCAGTACGCGCCCCGCGTTGCGCAGGAGCATCTCGAGGAGGTCGAACTCCTTCAGCGGGAGGTCGATCTTGCCGCCGGAGACCGTGACGACGTGGCGGTCCACGTCCATCCGGACCGGGCCGGCTTCCAGGGCGGCCGGAGTGACCTCCTCCGGCTCACCGCGGCGGCGCAGGACAGCGCGGATGCGGGCCACCAGCTCCCGCGAGGAGAAGGGCTTGGTCACATAGTCGTCGGCTCCTATTTCGAGGCCCACGACCTTGTCGATCTCGCTGTCCTTGGCGGTGACCATGATCACCGGGACGTTGGACCGGACACGCAGTTGCCGGCAGACCTCCGTACCGGGCAGGCCCGGCAGCATCAGGTCGAGCAGCACGAGGTCGGCGCCGTTGCGTTCGAACTCGTCGAGGCCGTCCGGGCCGGTGGCCGCGACGGCCACCTCGAAGCCTTCCTTGCGAAGCATGTAGGACAGGGCGTCGCTGAAGGATTCCTCATCCTCGACGACAAGCACTCGGGTCACGGAAGAGCCTCCGGGGCGGGGAATGGTTCGTAAGAATCGGTCTCGTACGGCCCGTCGTCGTCAACAGCGCCGTTGACGAGGAGAGGTCCGCCGGTGGTACGGCCCCGTACGACGCCCGACTCGGGCAGTCGCAGGGTGAACGTGGAGCCCTGTCCCTCCGAGCTCCATACGGTGACCTCCCCGCCGTGCGAGGCGGCCACATGCTTGACGATGGCGAGGCCGAGACCGGTGCCACCGGTGGCCCGTGAACGGGCCGGGTCGACGCGGTAGAACCGCTCGAAGACACGCTCACGGTCCTTCTCCGAGATGCCGATGCCCTGGTCGGTCACGGCTATCTCGATCAGGTCCCCGCCGGGGGCGGCGATCTTCCGGGCGGCGATACCGACCCGGGTGCGGGCGGGGCTGTAGTTGACGGCGTTCTCCACGAGATTGCCGAGCGCGGCCGCGAGCTGGCTCCGGTTGCCCCACACGGAGAGGCCGTCCGCACCGCCCGAGGCCATGGTGATCTGCTTCGAACCGGCCTGCTGACGGCAGCGGTCGACGGCCTCCGCGACCAGCTGCTCCACCCGTACGGGTTCCGCGTCCTCCAGCGGGTCGTCGTTCTGCACCCGGGAGAGATCGATGAGTTCCTGGACGAGGTTGGTCAGCCGGGTCGCCTCGATCTCCATGCGGCCGGCGAACCGCTGCACCGCCTCCGGGTCGTCGGAGGCGTCCATGACGGCCTCGGAGAGCAGGGAGAGCGCGCCGACCGGAGTCTTGAGCTCATGGCTGACATTCGCGACGAAGTCGCGCCGCACCGCTTCGATGCGACGGGCCTCCGTGAGGTCCTCGACCAGCAGCAGGACCAGGCGTGAACCCAGCGGAGCGACCCGCGCCGAGACGGCGAGCACCTCGCCCCGGCCCGTGCCGCGGCGCGGGAGATCCAGCTCGCCCTGCCGTATCTCACCGTCGCGTCTGGTGTCCCTGGCCATGTGGAGCATCGGCTCCACCGCCAGGCGCCCGCCCCTGACCAGACCCAGCGCATACGCGGCGGAACTGGCCTTGACCACGCTGTCGCTCTCGTCGAGCACGACGGCGGAGGAGCTGAGCACGGACAGGACCGTGTCCACCCCCGGGGGAAGCGCGGCATTGCCGTCGGGCCGCAGGGACGTACGCGTGGGGCGCTTCTGCTCGCGTTCGCTCCAGCGGAACGCCAGCATGGCGATCACACCGGTACACAGCCCGGCGATCGCAGCAGCTGCGGCCACCGCCGCGTTCACGTCCATGTCTCCAGGTTATGCGGGCTCGGCGACACTCTCCCAGCCATCCGGGTGCCATCTCGAACACTCGTCGCCCAGAGTTCACCAAGGGGATAGTGACGGTTCACTTCGGGGGCCGGATCCCGACGCGTTGGCCGCGCAACGTGGCAGCGTGGGGGTCGGCCCTAGACCCCGGCCTCAGTAAGGATCTGGAGAGGGACTTCCATGCGCGACGCTTATCACGAGGAACTCGATTCGATCGGCGAGGGCCTGGTCGAGATGGCCCGGCTCGTCGGCTCGGCGATCGGCCGGGCCACGACGTCCATGCTCGACGCCGATCTCAAGCTCGCCGAGAGCGTGATCGCCGCGGACCAGAAGGTCGACGACCTCCAGCACGACCTGGAGGCACGCGCCATCGCGCTGCTCGCCCGCCAGCAGCCGGTGGCCACCGACCTGCGGATCGTGGTCACCTCGCTGCGGATGAGCGCCGACCTGGAGCGCTCGGGCGACCTCGCCCAGCACGTCGCCAAGCTGGCGCGGCTGCGCTTCCCCGAGGCGGCGGTGCCGAACGATCTCCACGCCACCATCCTGGAGATGGGACAGCTCGCCCAGCGGCTCATGGCGAAGGCCGCCGAGGTGATCATCACGAAGGACGTCGACCTGGCGCTCCAGCTGGAGCAGGACGACGACGAGATGGACCTGCTGCACCGCACGCTGTTCCAGCACCTGATGGACGACCGCTGGAAGCACGGCATCGAGACCGCCGTCGACGTCACCCTGCTCGGCCGCTACTACGAGCGCTTCGCCGACCACGCCGTATCGGTCGCCAAGCGTGTCGTCTACCTGGTCACGGGTGAGCACGCGGACGAGATCCAGGCGGCGGCGCCGGTGGAGGGGGCGTAGAGGGGGATCGCACCACACGGCGGACGCACATCTGTTCCAGCGTTCGTGCGCCGTTGATGCGCCCTCCGGGCTGGGCATGCAATGGGGGCGGGAGCGGCACGCCATGCCGCACCTCGCCGTACACATGTTCGTCGTATGCGTGTGCGTACGACGTCGAGTCGTACCCCTGAGGAGGGACCATGGCCGATTCCCCCGTGACCGAACCCCAGCAGGAGACCCCTACCGAAGTGGTGCACCTGCCCCTGCTGGGGGCCTGCGGCTGCGGCTCGGGCTGCGGGTGCGGCTGCCAGTCCGGCGCGCCGTGCCAGTGCGGTGGTTAGCAGGGCCGGCCGGGACCGAGCACCGAGCGGCGCCCCGCGGTGGACACGTGTCCACCGCGGGGCGCCGCTGTCGCGTGCGGCCTCAGACCACCGGCTCGACCGCGTCCCGCACGGCGGGCGGGGCCGGGGTGGCCGCCACGGGGGCCGCCGGATCCGGGAGGTCCAGGTTCCGCATCAGCAACCAGTAGCCGGACGCGGCCACGGTGCCCAGGACCGCGCAGGTCCCCCACAGCCAGACGGCGCCGTAGTGGTCGATCACGAAGCCGGACATCAGCGGGGCGACGAGGGCCGCCACCGACCAGGACATCGTGTACATCCCCTGGTAGCGGCCCCGGCCGTGGGCCGGGGACAGATGTACGACGATGCCCGTCTGGGTCGGCGCGTTGACGATCTCGGCCAGGGTCCAGACGCACACCGTCAGTGCGTACACCCCGACCGACCCCGCGAAGGCGGTCAGCCCGAAGCCGTAACCGGCCAGCAGGGACGAGAGGATCAGCAGCCTGCGCGGGTCGCGGTGCTGGATGAACCGGGTGACGGGAATCTGGAGGACCACGATCAGCACCCCGTTGACAGCGATGGCCGTACCGAAGTCGGAGCTGGACAGCCCGTCCGCCCCCATGGCCACCGGCAGGCCCACGTAACCCTGCTGGAAGATCAGCGCCACCAGGAACGACAACCCGACGACGCCCATGTAGCGCCCGTCCCGCAGGACCGTACTCAGCCTCACGTCGTCCGGCCCGGCACCGCCGGCGGCCCGGGGCGCCGTCTCCGGCCGGGATTCCGGAACTTTGAGGAAGACGACGACGGCACACAGCAGAGTCAGCACCGCCTCCCCCATGAAGCCCGCGAGATAGCTGTACTCGGCGATGAAGCCCGCACCGGCCGACGAGACGGCGAAACCCAGGTTGACGGCCCAGTAGTTGAGCGAGAAGGCCCGTACCCGGTCCTCGGGCCGGACGATGTCGGCCATCATCGCCTGCACGGCCGGCCGGGAGGCGTTGCTCGCCATCCCCACGACGAAGGCGACACCCGCGATCGCCACCGGATGGACCATGAAGCCGAGCACGGCGACCGACACCGCGGTCGAGAGCTGCGCGGTCAGCATGGTCGGGCGCCGCCCCAGCCGGTCGGTCATCACCCCGGCGCCCAGCGACGACACGACCCCGCCGAGCCCGTGGAGCGCGGCGACGAGACCGGCGTACGAGGCCGAGTAGCCCCGGTCGAGGGTCAGGTAGAGCGCCATGAACGTGGCGACGAACGCCCCGAGGCGGTTGACCAGCGTGCTGGTCCACAGCCACCAGAACTCCCTGGGGAGACCGGCGACCGTCTCGTGCGCCGCCTTCCTGAGACCGGCGACATACATAAGGAATTCCCCCCGGGACATGCGCGTGCGGAATGCTCGCCGGCCTGTGTAAGCGGCCCGACGACTGTCCGAACATTACGAAGTCGGGATCCGCGGCCACCACCCGATTGACGCCGCCCGTCAATCGTCGCCCTCCGGCCCCGCCCCCGGTCCGCCCTGTGGCCACGCGCGCGGAGGCCGCACGGGTTCGATTACGCTCGGACCCATGGCCGACGCACCGTACAAGCTGATCCTCCTCCGCCACGGCGAGAGCGAATGGAACGCGAAGAACCTGTTCACCGGCTGGGTGGACGTAGACCTCACCGACAAGGGCGAGAAGGAGGCGGTCCGCGGCGGTGAGCTGCTCAAGGACGCCGGCCTGCTCCCCGACGTCGTGCACACCTCCCTCCAGAAGCGCGCGATCCGCACCGCCCAGCTCGGGCTGGAAGCCGCGGACCGCCACTGGATCCCCGTGCACCGCTCCTGGCGGCTGAACGAGCGCCACTACGGCGCCCTCCAGGGCAAGGACAAGGCCCAGACGCTCGCCGAGTTCGGCGAGGAGCAGTTCATGCTCTGGCGCCGCTCGTACGACACCCCTCCGCCCGCGCTCGAGGACGGCACCGAGTTCTCGCAGAGCGCCGACCCGCGCTACGCGACGATCCCGCCGGAGCTGCGTCCGCGCACGGAGTGCCTCAAGGACGTCGTCATCCGCATGCTGCCGTACTGGTACGACGGCATCGTCCCGGACCTCCTCGACGGCAAGACCGTCCTGGTCGCCGCCCACGGCAACAGCCTGCGCGGCCTGGTGAAGCACCTGGACGGCATCTCCGACGACGCCATCTCGGGCCTCAACATCCCGACCGGCATCCCGCTCTCGTACGAGCTGGACGCCGACTTCCGCCCCCTGAACCCGGGCGGCACCTACCTCGACCCGGACGCGGCGAAGGCCGCGATCGAGGCCGTGAAGAACCAGGGCAAGAAGAAGTAAGCCCGACGCTTCAGGCCTCCTACCAGCACTTTCTTCGCTGGTAGGAGGCCTGAAGTCATGTCTGGGCCGTGGTGGGGCCGCCTGACTAGATGTCTCGCCTCCTCCAGACACGGACGCACACTCGGAACGTAACGAAGAACGCCCCGATGGCAACGGCATATACGGGTGCCCCCACCCAGAGGCCGAGTACACCGACCACGCCCCCGGTTACCGCGAACGCGGGTTCGCGCGGGGTGATGTCGATGGTTACGCCGAAGCGTGGCACCATAGTGTTCTCCATGAGTTGCTCCTAGTTGACTCAACGACAGGGCGCTAATGGAGATCGAAGGCCACCCATTGCACTGGGTGGCCTTCTCGCTTCCCCGCTAGTGATCGGGACGATATTGCACAGCGGCCTCGTCGCGCAAATCCCCCACCTCCTTTCGGAGCCGATGCTTCCGCATGACTGTTGGGTCAGTCGCCATTCTTAAGCTGTCGGGACTTCCAATGAACCGAATTCTCGGCGGGCGGCGCTCCCGTAAAGCCACCCCTGGGCCTCCTTCTGCACTGTGCGGGTTTCCGCCACCGCGACTATTACCCGGCCGGGCGGGAGGCCGGGCGGGAGGCCGGGTGGGAGGCCGGGCGGGAGGCCGGGCGGGAGGCCGGGCGGGAGGCCGGGCGGGAGGCCGGGCGGGAGGTCACCCTGCCGCCTTTTTTCGTGTCGGATTTTCTGGTTCGGCGACACTTTCACGGTTGGTGTTTCCACTCTGCAGCCCGTTTTTTCGTGTCGGATTTTCTGGTTCGGCGACACTTTCACAGTTGGTGTTTCCACTCTGCAGCCCGTTTTTTCGTGTCGGATTTTCTGGTTCGGCGACACTTTCACAGTTGGCGATTCCACTCTGCAGCCCGTTTTACG